>NZ_DASUIS010000088.1:0-2919 GCF_036279675.1 Aquabacterium sp.
CACGGCCTCCTTCGGACGCACGCGCCCCTTGCCCATGGCGTGGTACATGCCATAGAACTTGTGGAAGGCAGCGTGCGGCAGCCAGGCCTCGTCAAAGTGCAGGTTGTCGATCCAGCCATCCAGCGTGGCCTTGATGGCCTCGGTGTTGTAGAGCACGCCGTCATAGGTGCTCTGCGTGAGCGTCATGATGCGCGGCTTGGCCTTCTTGGGGTCCACGCCCTTGAGCAGGGGGTTGGCGGCGATCTTCTTGCGGATGGTGGCCGGCTCGAACTCGCTCTTGGGAATGGGGCCGATGATGCCGTAGTGGTTGCGCGTGGGCGTCATGAACACGGGGATGGCCCCGGTCATGATGATGCTATGCAGGATGGACTTGTGGCAGTTGCGGTCCACCACGACGATGTCGCCGGGTGCCACCGTGTGGTGCCACACCATCTTGTTGGAGGTGGACGTGCCGTTGGTGACGAAGAAACAGTGGTCGGCGTTGAAGATGCGTGCGGCATTCTTCTCGGATTCGTACACCGGGCCGGTGTGGTCCAGCAACTGGCCGAGTTCTTCCACGGCGTTGCAGACGTCGGCGCGCAGCATGTTCTCGCCGTAGAACTGGTGGAACATCTGGCCGACGGGGCTCTTGAGGAAGGCCACGCCGCCGGAGTGTCCGGGGCAGTGCCAGGAGTAGGAACCGTCCTGGGCGTAGTCCATCAGCGCCTTGAAGAAGGGGGGTGCCAGGCCATCGAGGTAGCTCTTGGCTTCACGGATGATGTGACGCGCCACGAACTCGGGCGTGTCCTCGAACATGTGGATGAAGCCGTGCAGCTCGCGCAGGATGTCGTTGGGAATGTGCTCGGACGTACGCGTTTCGCCGTACAGGTAGATGGGGATGTCCGCGTTCTTGAAGCGGATCTGCTCGATGAACTTGCGCAGGTTCAGCACGGCGGGGTCCAGTTCGGGCCCCGGCGTGAACTCTTCGTCGTCGATCGACAGGATGAAGGCGCTGGCGCGGCTTTGTTGCTGGGCAAACTGGGCCAGGTCTCCGTAGCTGGTCACGCCCAGGACTTCGAATCCCTCTTTCTCGATGGCCTCAGCCAAGGCACGGATACCGAGACCGGAGGTGTTCTCGGAGCGGTAGTCTTCGTCGATGATGACAATCGGAAAGCGGAAACGCAGCATGGCCAGCAGTACCTTTGAGGTGCGAAACAGGAGCGGGAATTCGAAAAGTCCGCGAAAAGTCCGCGCAGTTTAGGGGCTATGAACCCCTATTTGTTTGATCTGGGGGACAAGTTTTCCTTGAAAACCCCCTGTCTGTGGCCAGGCATCCGTTTTCAGACGTAAACTTCTCCATCGAAAGGGGGTGCACGCCCATGAGCGAGTCGACTCTTTGGTGGATTGTGGCGGCCTTTTTCGTCAGCCTCGAACTGCTGTCTGGTTCGCTGTACCTGCTGATACTGGCCTTTGGCGCGGCCGGTGCCGCGCTGTGCGCCCTTCTAGGCCAATCCCAAGACGTTCAATTCATCGTTGCGGCCGTTGTAGGCGGTGGAGGCGTACTGTTCTGGCACCGCCAGTTGCTCAAGCGCGGCCCCATCGACACCGAAGGCTACACGACGACTGGTCTTGGCCAACTGGATGTGGGCGAGGAAGTCTCCGTCGCGGGCTGGGCACCGGACGGCACGGCGCAGGTTGTCTACCGTGGCAGTGCCTGGATGGCCCGCCACCACGGCCCGCACGTTCCCCAGACGGGCCCCCACCGCATCCGAGCCATCGAGAACTGCTATCTCGTGCTCGAACCGCTCTGAACAAGCACACGAACCAACATCATGGGCGTAGAACTGACCTCCGGACGCAATGTGCTGGGAGGCCCATTGCGCGCCTGCTCCTTCGACCCTCTGACCGGCTTTTTCCGGGATGGCTGCTGCCGCACGCGTGGCGAAGATGAAGGTCAGCACGTGATCTGCGCACGCGTGACCCAGGAGTTCCTGAGCTACTCCCTGAGTCGCGGCAATGACCTGATCACACCCCGCCCTGACTGGCGTTTTACGGGCCTGAAGCCCGGCGATCGCTGGTGCCTGTGTGCCGCCCGCTGGCTGGAAGCCTGGAAGGCCGGTGTCGCGCCGCCTGTCGTGCTGGAGAGCACCCACGAAAAGGCCCTGGAGGTCGTCCCGCTGGACGTGCTGCAAGCCTACGCCTACCAGCCGGTGCGGCCGGACAGCGTCTAGCGCAGCGTGCCGACCTGGCTTCAATCGTCCTGTTGGGCTTCCAGCTCGGGAAACAGCACGGACGTGTAACCAAACTGCCTGAAATCCCGCACCCGCATCGGGTAGAGCTTGCCGATCAGGTGATCGCACTCGTGCTGCACCACCCTGGCGTGAAAGCCTTCCGCTTCGCGGTCGATGAGCTGGCCGAACTGGTCGAAGCCCTGGTAGCGAATCCGGGCAAAGCGCGGCACCACGCCCCGCAAGCCGGGAACAGACAGGCAGCCTTCCCAGCCGTTTTCTTCTTCGTTCGACAGCGCCGTGATGACCGGGTTGATCAGCACGGTTTCCGGCACGGGGGGCGCATCGGGATAGCGCAGGCTGCGACCAAAACCGAAGATCACCACCGACAGGTCCACACCGATCTGCGGCGCAGCCAGACCGGCGCCCTGCGCATGGGCCATGGTGTCCTTGAGATCCTGGATCAGGGCATGCAGCTCAGGCGTGTCAAAGGCCTGAACGGGCTCAGCGACCTTGAGCAGGCGGGGATCGCCCATCTTCAGGATCTCGCGGATGGCCATGGCTCGGACCCCTCAGTTTGGATCGGATGTGTCGGATTCGGGCGCTGCCGGCGTATCGGCGGGTGCAGCCTGAGCCAGCAAGGCCAGCAGACCGGCCTCGTCCAGTACGGGTACGCCCAGGCTCTGGGCCTTGTCGAGCTTGCTGCCGGCCT
>NZ_DASUIS010000089.1:0-15899 GCF_036279675.1 Aquabacterium sp.
TCAAGTACCGACCCATGTCTGGCGCGAGGGTGAAAACCTCATCCAGATCAAGGTGGTGAGTGGCTATGTCAGCCGCAATGGCCTGGCGCCCATCACCGTGGGGCCCTTGTCGCAACTGGAAGAGCCCTACAAGCTGCGCACCATGGCGCAGGTGGACGGCACCTACTTTGCCAACATCGCCATGCTGGCGCTGGGGGCCTTCATGGTCATCGTGTGGTGGCGGGACCCCGATCTGGGCGCCATTGGCTTTCAAGGCGCAGCGGCCATGCTCTGGAGCCTGGGTAACGCTGCCTGGGTGGCCTCACGGGCCTTCTTGCCTGCCGCCATCTGGGAGCGGGGGGCCTTCATCACCATGGTCTGGTCGGCCTTGTTGATGAGCCTGTTCTTCCGGCGGTTTGCCGGGCGCCGGTCGCGGCGTTTCGAGGCGTTCGTGCTGGCCTTGATCGCTGCAACGCCGGTGTGGACCTATTTTGAGTTCACGGTTGAAGGTTGCGCGCGTGCCTTTTGTCTGGTGTACACCGTCTTCATGGTCTGCATGGTGCAGTCGATCTACTGGCTGATTCGCCATCGCCGGCGTGACCGGGAGTGGTTCCTGGGTGGCTGTGCCTTGCTGATCCCGGCTGCGGCCCATGACCTGGCCTTCCAGGTCAACTTGCTGCCGTTTGACACGATCTACCTGCTGCCCTACATCAGCCCCGTCATGATGAGTTGCATCTTCTATGTGCTGGCCGGTGATTACGGCCGATCGCGGCGCGCGCTCAATCGCCTCAATGGCAGTCTGGCGGACACCCTGGCCCAACGAGAGGTGGCGTTACGTGAAAGCTTCGAGCGTCTGGCACAACTGGAGCGGGCGCAGGCGGTGTCTGCCGAACGCAGTCGCATCCTGCAGGACATGCACGATGGTGTCGGGGCGCACCTGACCTCCGCGCTGCGTCAATTGCAATCGCCACCAGGTCACCCCGTGGACCTGAACCTGGTCACCCAGACCCTGCGAGACTCGCTGGATCAGCTCAAGCTGTCGATCGACGCCTTGTCGCTCCCGCCCGGTGACGTCGTGGGCCTGCTGGCCAGCCTGCGCTTTCGGATCACGCCGCGGCTCAAGGCGGCAGGGCTGGAGCTGGTGTGGGATGTGAGCGATCTGCCGCCGTGGCCACAAGGGCATGCGCCGGCCTTGCGGCAACTGCAGTACATCCTGTTCGAGGGCTTGTCCAATGTCCTGCAGCACTCGGGTGCCACGCGCCTGACCCTGTGCGCCAGGAATGAGGGCGATCACCTGCAGGTCAGCCTGATCGACAACGGCCGAGGCTGGAGCCGCGAAGGTGAAGGGCAGGGCCTGCAGACCATGCGCGGCAGGGCCAGCGTGATCGGCGCCCGCATTGAATTTCTCACAACACCGCAAGGTGGTGCCGAACTGCGTGTGATCCTGCCCATGCAGCGCGACCAGCACCTTGATTTATCCTCCGCAGCATGAGCTCATTGGCAACACACGAAGTCTGGCGCGTGGTGCTGGTTGAAGACAACCAGGCTACCCGCACCTTTCTGGAATCCTGCGTGAGGGGGCACCCTCAACTGCAGCTCGCGGCATCGTTCGGTACCCTGGCACCGGCGCGCGCCTGGTTCGAGCAGGAAACGGCCGACCTGCTGCTGGTCGATCTGGGTTTGCCTGACGGCAGCGGGCTGGATCTGCTGAGAGACGTGCGCCAGCACTGGCCGCAATGCGACATGCTGGTGGTGTCGATGTTTGGCGACGAGGCCAATGTGCTGGCCAGCATCGAGGCCGGGGCGGTGGGCTATGTGCACAAGGACGACGAGGCCGCGGACATCGCCGAAACCTTGCTGGCAGTCAAGCGTGGCGCCTCGCCGATTTCACCGATGATCGCCCGGCATCTCTTGCGTCGCATGCAGCCAGCGATGTCGCAAGTGATGCCTGTCGTGACCAGTGCACCCGCAGTGAGTCAGATGAAGCCGCCTGCCTTGAGTGCATCGCTGCCGCAAGCCGACGCGCAAGCGGCCATCGTGCTCAGCCGGCGCGAGCAGGAGGTGCTGGAGTTCATCGCGCGGGGTTTTTCATATGCAGAGATCGCGCGCGAGCAAGGCATTACCGTGCACACCGTGCAGACCTATATCAAGAAGCTGTACGGCAAGCTGGCCGTGCATTCGCGCAGCGAGGCCGTGTTTGAGGCCAATCGCCTGGGGCTGCTCAACAGCTTTGGCGCACAGTTCAGGGCGACAGGGCCAGGAGCGCTTTGATCAGGCCTGCGCCTGCAGCCTGGCTTCCAGCGCGTCGATGAAGCGCTTGGCCACGTCCCAGCCCGTTTGCTGCGTGATCTCCTGAAAGCAGGTCGGGCTGGTCACGTTGATCTCGGTGAGCTGCTCGCCAATGATGTCCAGGCCCACCAGCAGCAGGCCGCGTGCCGCCAGGATGGGCCCCAGATGGCGGGCGATGGCCCAGTCAGATTCGCTCAAAGGTTGGGCGACGCCTTTGCCCCCTGCCGCCAGGTTGCCACGCACTTCACCACCTTGCGGGATGCGGGCCAGTGCGTATGGCACGGGCTCTCCGTCGATCAGCAGCACGCGCTTGTCACCTTGGGCAATGGCCGGCAGGAACTTCTGCACCATGATGGTTTGCTGTCCGTCATGGGTCAGGGTTTCGGCGATGCTGCCCAGGTTCAGGCCGTCTTCCTTGACACGGAAGATGCCCATGCCACCCATGCCGTCCAGCGGCTTGAGGATGATGTCCTGGTGCGCGGCGTGGAAGGCCCTGACGGCCTCGATGCTGCGCGTCACCAAGGTGGGCGCGATGTACAGCGGGAACTCGAGGATCGCCAGCTTTTCAGGGTGCTCGCGCAGGGCCTGCGGTTTGTTGAACACCCTGGCCCCTTCGCGCTCGGCCTGGGTCAGCAGGTGGGTGGTGTAGATGTACTCGGCATCGAAGGGGGGGTCCTTGCGCATCAGGACGGCGTCCATGCTGGCCAGCACGACCTCAGCCGATTCCTGTTCGATGAACCAGTCGTGTTCGTCGCCCGTCAGTGTGATGCGACGTGACTGTGTCTGCACCTGCCCACCGCGCTGCCAGACGATGTCCTGCTGCTCGCAGGCCCAGAGTTCGTGCCCGCGCGAGGCGGCCTCTCGCATCATCGCGAAGGTGCTGTCCTTGTAGGTCTTGAAGGTGTGCAGCGGGTCGGCAACGAAGAGGAGCTTCATGGTGTGTCGATGTCCTGGTCTGGGCGAGTATGGAAGTTTTCCACGAACAGCGTCAGCGTGCCGGCCACCAGGCCCCAGAAGGCCGAGCCTACGCCCAATAGTGTCACGCCCGACAGCGTGACCAGAAACGTGATAAGCGCGGCTTCGCGGAAGCGGTCTTCACGCAACGACGCAGCCAGGCCGCTGGCGATGGTGCCCAGCAAGGCCATGCCAGCCACGCCCATGATCAGCGCCGCAGGGAAGGCGTTGAGCAGGCCCGCCACAGCCCCGCCCAGCACGCCCATGGCAATGTAGAACACCCCGGCCATCACGGCCGCTGTGTAGCGCCTGGCCTTGTCGGCATGCGCATGCGGGCTCAGCACGATGGCGGCCGTGATGGCGGCCAGGTTGAAGGTGTAGCCGCCAAATGGCGCCAGCACGATGGTGGCCACACCAGACCAGCTCATCAAGGGCGACACGGGCGCGGCATAGCCCGACACGCGAATGGCCGATACGCCCGGCACGGCCTGAGAAGCCATGGTCACGATGAACAGCGGCAGACCCATGCCGATCACCGCATGCCAGGACCACTGCGGCGTCACCCATACAGGCCTTGCCCAATCCAGCTTGAGTTCATGCGTGTTGAGCAGGCCTTGCGATGCTGCCACGACGGTGCCCACGATCAGCACACCCAGCACCGCATAACGGGGCCACCAGCGCTTGCCCACCAGATAGGTCAGCAACATGGTCACGACCAGGCCCGGATGCGTGCTGCCACCTGCAAAGGCCATCAGCGCAAATTTGGCCAGGATGCCAGCCAGCAGTGCCGAGGCCAGTGCAACGGGGATGCGGTCCATGATGCGCTCGAACCAGCGCGTCACACCACACAGCAGCATCAACAGCCCACAGACCAGGAACGCACCCGTGGCTTCGCCCAGGGAGACACCGCTGGCGGCGCTGGCGATCACGGCCGCGCCCGGTGTGGACCAGGTGATGAGAATGGGCGCGCGCTGCCACAGCGACAGGCCGATCGTGGTGACGCCCATGCCGATGCCCAGCGCCAGCACCCAGGAGCTGACCTGCTCGGGTGTCGCGCCCAGCGAACGCGCGGCGTGGAAGATCAGGGCGATGGTGCTGGTGAAGCCCACCAGCGTGGCCACGAACCCTGCCGACACGGCTGCGGGAGACAGATCCCGCAGCACGTGGGGGCTGGGCGAGGTGTGTGCGTTCAGATCTCGACCTTGGAGCCGAGCTCGACCACGCGGTTGGTCGGCAGGCTCAGGAAGTCGGCGGCACCTGCGGCATTGCGGTGCATACCGGCAAACAGTTTTTCGCGCCATGGCGCCATGCCGCTGCCGATGGTCGGGATCACGATGTCACGGGACAGGAAGTAGCTGGTCTCCATGTCATCGATGATCACGCCATGTTCCTTGAGATGTTTGAGCGCCGCCGGTACGTCGGGCTCGTTCTTGAAGCCGAGGTGGAGCATCACCTGCCAGCAGTCATTGCCCAGGGATTCGATTTCGAGCTGTTCGCTTTGCTTGATCCAGGGCACTTCATGCGATTTGACCGTGACAAACAGGTTTTGCTGATGCAAGACCTTGTTGTGCTTGAGGTTGTGCAGCAAGGCGTTGGGCGTGGTGCCCGCATCGGCATTGAGGAACACCGCAGTGCCACTCACCCGCAGCGGTGGGCTGGAGAACACGGCCTCCAGGAAGGGGTGCAGATCAATGGCATCAGAGCGCAGACGTTCGCTGAGCAAGGCCCGGCCTTCCTTCCAGGTCATCATCAGGCCGAACATGATGAAGCCGATCAGCAAGGGGAACCAGCCGCCATCCACCACCTTGATCACGTTGGCACTGAAATAGGCCAGGTCGATCAACAAGAAGAAGCCGGTTGCGAAAATGCACAGTGGCAAGGACAGCTTCCAGGCGAAGCGGATCACGAAGAAGGTCATCACGGTGGTGATCAGCATGTCGATGGTCACGGTGATGCCGTAAGCCGCCGCCAGCTTGCCACTGGAGCCAAAGAAGATCACCGCCATCACGATGCAGCCATACAAGGCCCAGTTCACGAAGGGGATGTAGATCTGGCCTGTTTCGTTCTCCGAGGTGTGCAGGATGCGCAGTCGGGGCAGGTAACCCAGCTGGATCACCTGTTTGGTGACCGAGAAGGCAGCAGAGATCAAGGCTTGCGACGCGATCACCGTGGCACAGGTGGCCAGGCCGACCAGCGGGTACAGTGCCCATTGCGGCGCCATTTCGAAGAAAGGGTTCTCGACGTTCTCGGGGTGCTCAAGCAGCATGGCGCCCTGACCGAAGTAGTTCAGGACCAGTGAAGGCATCACCAGGCCGAACCAGGCCAGGCGTATCGGCTGCTTGCCGAAGTGGCCCATGTCGGCATACAGGGCTTCTGCACCCGTGGCACACAGGATCACCGCGCCGAGCGCCACGAAGGCCAGGTGCGTGTGGTTGTAGATGAAGCTCAAGGCGTAGTGCGGGCTCATGGCGGCCAGCACGGCCGGGTTTTCTGCAATGTGCTGCACGCCCATGACGGCCAACACGGCGAACCACAACATGGTGATCGGGCCGAAGAACTTGCCAATGCCACCTGTGCCGTGTTTTTGCACCATGAACAGCAGGGTGAGCACCACCAGCGTGACCGGCACGACGGCTTTTTCAAGACCAGGCGCAGCGACTTCCATACCCTCGACGGCCGAGAGCACCGAGATCGCTGGCGTGATGACGCCATCACCAAAGAAGATCGCCGTGCCGAAAATGCCGATGGCCAGCAGGCGCCCCCGCAGGGCGGGCCGGTCCTTCACGGCGGTGGACGCCAGGGCCAGCATGGCAATCAGACCACCTTCGCCGTTGTTGTCTGCGCGCAGGATCAGCGTCACGTACTTGAGCGTGACCACCACGGTCAGCGTCCAGAACATCATGGACAGGATGCCGTAGATGTTTTCTGGCGTCAGTGGCAGGTGCCCGTGAGCGAAAACTTCCTTGAGTGCGTACAGCGGGCTGGTGCCGATGTCGCCATAGACGATGCCGATGGCGCCCACTGTGAGAGCGGCCAGCTGGGAACCGCTGAGCTTGTCTTTGGAACTGTGTTGCACGGAAAATGAGCGCGAATCAACAGAACGCTCATTTTGCCCCTGTTCCAGTCATTTTTGCTGCGGCGCAATAGCCTCAGCGTGAAGCCTGTGGCGCCCAGGCTCTTGCGTCAACTGTAGATTTCGGCGTTGGGATCCGTGGCTTCCAGCTCGTAACTGGCCGCCAGCATGGCCAGCCGTCCGATAACCCCATACATATAGAAGCGGTTTGGCGCGCTGATACCGGGCTTCACGCCTGGGCGGGGCAGTTGTGTGGGTTCTGCAAACGCCAGGGGCACGAAGCTGGATCCCGGCGCGTTGAGGTTCTCGTCGATGCCGCGATCGGCGTGCACGCGGTAGAAACCGCCCACCACATAGCGGTCGATCATGTAGACGACCGGTTCGGCCACCGCATCGTTGATCTGCTCGTAGGTGGGCACGCCCTCCTGGATGATGACCCGGCTGACTTCCTGTCCGTCCTTGACCACCGACATCTTGTTGCGCGTGCGACGGTTGAGATCGACGATTTCCTTGGCGTCGCGCACGGTCATGATGCCCATGCCGTAGGTGCCGTTGTCGGCCTTGACGATGACGAAGGGCTTTTCGTTGATGCCGTATTCCTTGTACTTGCGGCGGATCTTGTTGAGCAGGGCATCCACCTGGGATTGCAGGCATTCAGAGCCTGTACCTTCCTGGAAGTTGACCTCGTCACACACCGAGTACATCGGGTTGATGAGCCAGGGGTCCATGCCCAGCAACTTGGCGAACTTCTTGGCCACTTCTTCATAAGCCTCGAAGTGCTGGCTCTTGCGGCGCACGGCCCAGCCAGCATGCAGTGGTGGCAGCAGGTATTGCTCGTGCAGGTCCTTCAGCACATCCGGGATGCCGGCCGACAGGTCGTTGTTGAGCAGGATCGTGCAGGGGTCGAAGTGCTTGAGGCCCAGGCGACGCTTGGTGCGCACCAGCGGCTCCAGCGTCAGGGTCGAGCCATCCGCCAGGGTCAGTTCGGTGGGCTCGGTGATGGATTCGTCGAGCGACCCCAGCCTGACGTTCAGGCCAGCGGTCGTGAAGATCTGGATCAGGCGCTGGACGTTGGACAGGTAAAAGGTGTTGCGCGTGTGCTTCTCGGGAATGAGCAGCAGGTTTTTGGCCTCGGGGCAGATCTTTTCGATCGCGGCCATGGCGGCCTGCACGGCCAGCGGCAGCATCTCGGGCGTCAGGTTGTTGAAGCCGCCTGGATACAGGTTGGTGTCAACCGGGGCGAGTTTGAACCCCGCATTGCGCAAATCCACCGAGGTATAGAAGGGGGGCGTGTGCTCCATCCATTCGAGTCGGAACCAGCGTTCGATGGCGGGCATGGACTCGAGCATGCGCTGCTCCAGTTCATTGATGGGGCCGGTCAGCGCGGTGATCAGGTGGGGGACCATGTTGGAGCGGTGGGTGTTGTGGGGAGTCTGGGCGGAATCGTAGCAAGTTCGGGGCGGTTGCGCTTTTATTCAAGTGGCAAGTTTGTTTGCGCAGGATTTTCAGGTGCGCCCTGTGCAACGCCCCGGAAATCATGGCAGTACAAAAAGAAAAAAGGCTGCCCGAGGGCAGCCTTTGTCGGCTTGGTCTGAAGCAGCCCGGTCGAGCCGCTTCAGCCACTCATCACTTGTGATAAGCCGTTTCGCCGTGCGAGGTGATGTCCAGACCTTCGCGCTCTTCCTCTTCAGGAACACGCAGGCCGATCACCAGGTCGACGATCTTGTAGGCGATCAGGGAGACCACTGCCGACCACACGATGGTCAGACCAACGGCCTTGGCCTGAGTCAGCACCTGGGCGCCGATCGAGTAGTCGCCAGGGGCGATCATCGCGACAGTCGTCCAGTCAGCCACGGCGCTGGGGCCACCCAGGTTGGGCGAGTTGAACACGCCAGTCACCAGGGCACCGAAGATACCGCCGACGCCGTGCACGCCGAACACGTCCAGGGAGTCGTCTGCACCCAGCAGCTTCTTCAGACCTGTCACGCCCCACAGGCAGATCAGGCCAGCCAGCAGGCCGATGATCACGGCACCGCCGATACCGACGTTACCGGCAGCAGGCGTGATGGCAACCAGGCCAGCGACAGCACCCGAAGCAGCGCCCAGCATCGAAGCCTTGCCCTTGAGCAGGCCTTCACCCAGGCACCAGCCCAGCACGGCGGCTGCGGTGGCGACGAAGGTGTTGATGAAGGCCAGAGCGGCGAAACCGTTGGCTTCCAGAGCGGAGCCGGCGTTGAAACCGAACCAGCCCACCCACAGCAGCGAGGCACCAACCATGGTCAGCGTCAGCGAGTGAGGGGTAAAGGATTCCTTGCCGTAGCCGATGCGCTTGCCGACCATGTAGGCACCCACCAGGCCAGCGACAGCGGCGTTGATGTGCACCACGGTACCGCCGGCGAAGTCCAGCGCGCCCCATTGCCAGATCAGGCCGGCCTTGCCGTTCATGGCATCGACCACATCCTTGGAGGCATAAGCGTCAGGGCCCATCCAGAACCAGACCATGTGCGCGATCGGAGCGTAGCTGAAGGTGAACCACAGCACCATGAACAGCAGCACGGCCGAGAACTTGATGCGTTCTGCGAAGGCACCGACGATCAGGCAGCAGGTGATGCCGGCGAAGGTGGCCTGGAAGGCAGCAAACACGATCTCGGGGATGTAGACGCCCTTGCTGAAGGTTGCAGCGTTCGCGAACGTGCCAGCGGCGTTGTCCCAGATGCCCTTCATGAACAGGCGGTCCAGACCACCGACGAAGGCGTTACCTTCGGTGAAAGCCAGGCTGTAGCCGTAAACGAACCACAGCACCACGATCAGCGAGAAGGTGACCATGACCTGCATCAGGACGGACAGCATGTTCTTGCTTCGCACCAGGCCGCCGTAGAACAGGGCCAGGCCGGGAACTGTCATGAGGATCACCAGCAGGGTGGAGACCATCATCCAGGTGGTGTCACCCTTGTTGGGAACGGGTGCAGGGGCCGCGGCAGCGGGAGCTGCTTCGGATGCCGCTGGGGCTGCGGCGGGAGCTGCATCGGGCGCCGATGCAGGTGCGGTGGCTTCAGCGGCAGCCGAAGCGGCGACGGGCGCGGACGCAGCGGCGTCCTGGGCGTGCGAAACGCCCAGTAGACCGAAGGCGGCCAGCCCCAGCGCGATGGACGCAATGAGCTTTCTCATGAATTGCCTCTTGGATACGAGAGATAGGTGAGCTACAGCACGCACACCTATCAGGTGTGTGGGCCACAAAAGGGAAGTGGGGTCAGGCGTGAAGCGCGAGGATCAGAGCGCGTCCTTGCCGGTTTCACCGGTACGGATGCGGACGACCTGCTCGATCGGGGTCACGAAGATCTTGCCGTCGCCGATCTTGCCGGTGCGGGCAGACGACTCGATGGCTTCGATCACGCGGTCGAGGATGGACTCGTCGACAGCCGCTTCGATCTTCACTTTGGGCAGGAAGTCGACCACGTATTCCGCGCCACGATACAGCTCGGTGTGGCCCTTCTGGCGGCCGAAGCCTTTGACTTCGGTCACGGTGATGCCTTGGACGCCGATGGCAGACAAGGCCTCACGCACTTCATCAAGCTTGAAGGGCTTGACGATGGCGGTCACCATTTTCATGGTTGGTTCTCCGGTGAGGTTGGCAAAAATTCAGACAAGGCCATGTCTGCATGATCTGTGCCAGCGCGCCAAATCGGTGAGCAGCCCGAGAGCTCTCATGGCGGATGCACCGACTTGGCGGTTGTCACGATCTGGCGCACGAACCTTGTGCGCCACCGTGCTTTTATCACGGTGGCAGCTTTTGATTGCACCTTATTGGTGCCAGCTGGCGCGAGCTGACTACAGCAAGGCGCCCATTGGTGGGGCCCTTTCGGGGGGCGCGTGACTTTTCATGTAGCGGCAAAATCTGCCGCGTCCCCGAAATGAAGCATTTCCTACATGTCATTGGCCATCGTTCACAGCCGCGCCCTGGATGGGCTCAAGGCACCAGAAGTCACCGTGGAAGTTCACCTGGCCAATGGCCTGCCGTCTTTCACACTGGTGGGCCTGGCCGATACCGAGGTCAAAGAGGCGCGCGAGCGGGTTCGGGCGGCACTGAGCAATGCGGGGCTGGAGTTTCCGTTCAACAAGCGCGTGACGGTCAACCTGGCGCCTGCGGACCTGCCCAAGGAGTCCGGGCGATTTGATCTGCCCATCGCGTTGGGCATTCTTGCGGCGATGGGGCACCTGGATGGCGCACGATTGGCGGAGCTGGAGTTCGCGGGTGAGTTGTCGCTGGGGGGGGAGTTGCGCCCGGTGCGCGGTGCATTGCCCATGGCTCTGGCATTGCGGCGAGGTGCAAACGGGCCGCGGCAGCGCGGACTGGTGCTGCCTCAGGTCAGTGCCCAGGAGGCGGCGCTGGTCGATGGTGTGCGCCTCTATGGTGCCGCGCACTTGCTGGAGGTGGTGGCGGCTTTGCGTCCGGCGGATCAGGGGGCGGGTGGCGAGCTGATCCGAGCCCGTGCGGCTGAGCCACCCTTGAGCGCCCTGTCTGCGCCAGATCTGCGAGACGTCAAAGGCCAGTCTGCCGCCAAGCGGGCGTTGGAGGTGGCGGCTGCTGGCGGGCATTCGCTGATGATGGTGGGGCCACCCGGTACGGGCAAATCCATGCTGGCCCAGCGCTTTGCGGGGCTGTTGCCGCTCCTGAACGACGATGAGGCGCTGGAGTCTGCGGCCGTGCTGAGTCTGGCCGGGTGTTTTGACGCCGGGCGCTGGCGGCACCGCCTGATGCGCAGTCCACATCACACGGCGTCTTCTGTGGCGCTGGTGGGCGGCGGCTCGCCGCCTCGCCCGGGCGAAATTTCGCTGGCGCACCATGGCATTCTTTTTCTTGACGAGCTGCCCGAATTTCCGCGTGCGGCGCTGGAGGCCCTGCGCGAACCGCTGGAGACGGGGCACATCACCATAGCCCGTGCTGCCCGGCGTCACGATTTTCCGGCGCGCTTCCAGTTGATCGCAGCCATGAACCCCTGCCCGTGCGGGCACTTCGGCAATCCGCTCAAGGCCTGTCGATGCACGCCTGATCAGGTCGCTCGCTATCAGTCTCGCCTCAGCGGGCCCTTGCTGGACCGCATCGATGTGCAGATCGAGGTGCCTGCCGTCCCACCAGATGTCCTGGCCGCTTGCCCTGATGGCGAGTCGAGCTCGGATGTCGCGGCACGCGTGTTGGCCGCGCGCGAGCGGCAGCGTGCCAGGCAAGGCGTGCTCAACGCGGATCTGTCGGGCGGCTTGCTCGAAGCGCACCTGCGGGCCGAGGCCGCGGCATCCGTTTTCCTGCAGAGCGCTTGTACGCGCCTGGGCTGGTCGGGCCGTGCTTTTCACCGGGTGCTCAAACTGGCACGCACGATCGCAGATCTGTCCGGTGCGGAGTCGATCAAGCAGGCGCACATGGCCGAGGCCATTCAGTACAGACGGGTTTTGCAACAGGTATGAGATGGCGCAAGTGGTGCGACGGTTGGCAGGGGCACAGGAGGGCTAGACTCTCGCCACCACTGCTGCAGGAGTACCCCACATGAAACAGAATCCATCCTTTCCCGCCCTGGTCCGCGTCGGTGTGACGGCGCTGGCCCTGCTTTCTGCTTGCACTGTCTCGCAGGCTGCGGACAAGCCAGGTGCCACCAAGGCGACGAAGGTCGAAGCCAGTGCCGAAGCGCCAT
Source organism: Aquabacterium sp. (assembly GCF_036279675.1). GTDB lineage: Bacteria > Pseudomonadota > Gammaproteobacteria > Burkholderiales > Burkholderiaceae_C > Aquabacterium. Next base: position 11,980 of record NZ_DASUIS010000089.1, read on the forward strand.
TGGTGAAAGTGTCGGATGCCTGGATACGCGCTACCGTCAAGGGCCAAAGCGGTACGGGTGGCTTCATGAACCTGATGGCCTCACAGGCCTTGACGCTGACGGGTTTCAACACCAGCGTGGCAGCCGACAGTGAACTGCACGAGATGCTCATGGATGGCGGCGTGATGCGCATGCATGCTGTGTCATCGCTGCCTTTGCCCGCCGGCCAGACTGTCAGCCTGCGTCCTGGCATGGGCGGCCATCATCTGATGCTGATGGACCTCAAGCAGCAACTCAAGGAGGGTGACGAGGTGACCGTGACCCTGTTGCTGCGTACCGCTGATGGCAAGACCATCAAGCAGGATGTCAAGGTGCCGGTCAAAAGTGGCTCGATGACCATGGCCCCCTCAATGGGTGCTTCTGGCGCTGGCCCTCATCACAAGATGATGCATGGTGGCATGCACCAGTAAGCACTGCGCTTACTGGTCTTCCAGCCGCCGGGGTGGGTAGGTGTCCCAACCCTGGCAGCCAGGGCACTGCCAGAAGTAGTGCTGGCTCTCGAAACCACAGGCCGCGCAACGGTAGCGTTGCAGAGGCTTCGCGGCCGTGGCCAGAGCCTGCTGCATGAGTTCGATTTCCGGCTCATCCAGTGGCACATGCGTGATCAGGCGTTCGCGGATGAGGCCTTGCGCGGCCGACAGTGAGGGCTGTGTGCGGATGTGGGCCATCAGCGCCTGGCGACGGGCTTGCGGATCGGCCTGCAAGCTGTTGAGCGCGTTGAGCACGTCGACAGACGGCACCTGGGCGTACAGTCCTTGCAGCTTGTCCAGCGCCACGCTGTCTTCGCCGCAGGCCTGCGCACATTTCGCGTAGTCCATGGCAATCAGCGAGAAGGCCTGAGGCTGCATCACCATCAGGTCGTCCCATACGCGCAGGGCCTTGTCGTGCTGGCCCTGGCGAGCCAGTCGCTGGCCTTGCATGACCAGTGGGCGTGCCGCCTGGGGTGCTGCTTCTCGGGCGCGCTGCAAGGCCTGTTCGGCCTCTTCGGCGCGGCCGCGTGCGTCGGCCTCGTGGGCGACCTCGCACCAGTGGTGTGCCATGCGTTGCGAGAACGAGCCCGTGCCAGCCGCTTCCAGCTGCCGCGCCACGTCGATGGCCGGGTGCCAGTTGCGGGAGCGTTCGTGCAGCGACAGGAGTGCCAGGCGCGCATCGGTCGAGAAGGCGGTGCCCTCCAGGGCCTTGAACGCTTCTTCTGCGCGGTCGAACAGGCCTGCTTTCATGAAGTCATGCGCCAGCGCATGTTGGGCACGTTCGCGTTCGTCTCGCTTCAGATCGGCCCTGGCCAGCAGGTGCTGGTGCACGCGGATGGCGCGCTCGTATTCGCCGCGACGGCGAAACAGGTTGCCCAGTGCAAAGTGCAGATCCGACGTGTCGGGATCGTGCTGAACGGCTTCGATGAAGGCGTCGATGGCCTTGTCCTGCTGTTCATTGAGCAGCAGATTCAGGCCCTTGAAGTAGGCCTGGGGTGAGGCGCGGTCTTCTCGCTTGAGTTGCCTCAGGTCCAGGCGCGATGCCGTCCATCCCAGCAGGAAGACAAAGGGGAAGGCCAGCAGCAGCCAGTAGAGGTCAAATTCCATGAGCGATGAGGGCTAGGCCTGTGGGGCGCCGATGAGGTGGCCGATCACTTGGCCGGTTTGCGCGGCGCGGGCATGTCTGGTGGGAAAGGCAGTTCGGCAGGCAGCGTGGGGGGGCCGGAGCGCGTGCTGGGGCCATTGTCGAAAGGGCTGGGTGTGGTGGTCTGCTTGCTGTTGACCACGGGTTCTGGCAGCAGCAAGGCGCGGTTGCGTGCATCACGGCGATGGCGCCACCAGCTGGGCAGCATGGCCAGCACACCTGTGACGCAACCCAGTGCAAACACGCCCAGCACCACGAAGACCATCGGAGCCTGCCAGCTGTAGCCCAGGAACCACTTGAGCTCCACCAGATGCTGGTTGTTCAGCGCGAACGCGAACAGGACGAAGAACAGCAGGCCGCGCCACAACCAGTTCAGTGCTCGCATGAGGGTGTTCAGCTCTTGAGTGTGTCTTGTTGGGTGAGAGTATCCACCTTATCCACGCCTTCGCGCAGGGCCTTGCCTGGTTTGAAGTGCGGCACCAGCTTCTCGGGGATCAGCACCTGTTCGCCCGAGCGTGGGTTGCGGCCCATGCGGGGTGGTCGGCGGTTGATCGAAAAGCTGCCAAAACCGCGGATTTCGATGCGGTGGCCCTTGGCTAGCGCCTCGGACATCGCGTCCAGGATGGTCTTGACGGCGAATTCGGCGTCACGCTGGGTGAGCTGACCAAAGCGCTCGGCCAGTCTGGCCACGAGATCGGAACGGGTCATAGGGGGACGGCGGAAAATCTAGGGCTGTGATGAGCATCAGCAAAAAGCCCCTTCAACCTGGCAGGACCAGGGATCCAGGGCTTTCAACACCGTGAGGTGCTGCCACGCTCATCACAACCCCCGAAGAACCAGGCCGAAGCCTGGTCGACGGGCGTTGCGTGAGAACAGACGGGATCAACCGTTGTTCTGGTCCAGCTTGGCCTTCAGCAGGGCGCCCAGGCTGGTGGTGCCGGCGCCTTCCTTGGTGGTTTCGCTGCGCAGGGACTGCATGGCTTCTTGCTGCTCGACGTTGTCCTTGGCCTTGATCGACAGTTGGATCGAACGGGTCTTGCGGTCCACGTTGATGATCAGGGCGGTGACTTCGTCGCCTTCCTTCAGCACGTTGCGAGCGTCTTCAACGCGGTCACGGCTGATTTCCGAAGCGCGCAGGTAGCCGATGATGTCGTCACCCAGGGTGATTTCGGCACCCTTGGCATCCACGGTCTTGACGGTGCCGGTGACGGTGGCGCCACGGTCGTTCAGGGTCGTGAAGTTGGTGAAGGGGTCGCTGTCCAGCTGCTTGATGCCCAGGCTGATGCGCTCACGCTCGACGTCGATGGCCAGAACGATGGCTTCAACTTCCTGGCCCTTCTTGTAGTTGCGCACGGCGGCTTCGCCAGGCTCGTTCCAGGACAGGTCGGACAGGTGCACCAGGCCGTCGATACCAGCGGCCAGACCAACGAACACGCCGAAGTCGGTGATCGACTTGACGGGGCCCTTGACCTTGTCGCCACGGTTGAAGTTCTGAGCGAAGTCGTCCCATGGGTTCGGCTTGCACTGCTTCATGCCCAGGGAGATGCGACGCTTGTCTTCGTCGATTTCCAGAACCATGACTTCCACTTCGTCGCCCAGGTTGACGATCTTGTTGGGAGCGATGTTCTTGTTGGTCCAGTCCATTTCGGAGACGTGCACCAGGCCTTCGATGCCGGGTTCGATCTCAACGAATGCACCGTAGTCAGCAATGTTGGTGACCTTGCCGAACAGACGGGTGCCGGCAGGGTAACGGCGAGCAACGCCAACCCATGGATCGTCGCCCATTTGCTTCAGACCCAGCGAGACGCGGTTCTTCTCGGCGTCGAACTTCAGGACCTTGGCGGTCAGTTCCTGACCAACCGTCACCACTTCGGAAGGGTGACGGACACGGCGCCATGCCATGTCGGTGATGTGCAGCAGGCCGTCGATACCGCCCAGGTCCACGAAGGCACCGTATTCGGTGATGTTCTTGACCACGCCTTGAACGATGGCGCCTTCGCGCAGCGTTTCCATCAGCTTGGCGCGCTCTTCACCCATCGAAGCTTCAACCACAGCACGGCGCGACAGCACGACGTTGTTGCGCTTGCGGTCCAGCTTGATGACCTTGAATTCCATGGTCTTGCCTTCGAACGGCGACATGTCCTTGACAGGGCGCGTATCGAGCAGCGAACCAGGCAGGAAGGCACGGATGCCGTTGACCAGAACGGTCAGGCCGCCCTTGACCTTGCCATTGACGGTACCGGTCACGAAGTCGCCAGACTCCAGTG
>NZ_DASUIS010000090.1:0-31869 GCF_036279675.1 Aquabacterium sp.
CTTGTACTTCAGAGCCAGGGGGGTGGCCACGTTGAAGTTGTACAGAGGAGCTTGCTTCTGCACGGTGCCGCCATCAGGGGTCACGTCGGCCAGCACTTGCTTGGTCACGTAGTTGATGGTGAAGTTGGCCAGGGTGAAGCCATACGAACCGCCGGTGTCGTCGTCGTCACGATGGAAGTACAGAGCGGAACCATTGGCGGAACCAGCAGCGATGTTCAGCTTGGAGCCGACCACGATCTGGGTGATGGGGAAACCGAATGCCACGGGCGTCACGGTGCCGTTGGTTTCGCCGGGTGTACCAGCCTTGGCGACGTAGGTGTTGCCCTTGGCAGCAACAGTCAGCTTGACCAGGTCGAAAGCGGCCAGGTCGTCAGCCGTGAAGGTCTGAACCGAATTGCCGTCAAAAGACGAGAAAGGAATGGTCAGGTCAGCGTGAGCAGAAACAGAACCGAGGGCCAGAACAGCAGAAACAGCGGCCAGACGGAAAGCAACAGACTTCATAGGAACTCCTTGGTAGAGGCAGTGTGAGCGGCTTGATTTGTGGCGATCACAACTGGGTGACCGGTGAATTCATGATGCCCAAACGACCGATTTCCCACCCCCCGCGAACACGGGATCGACGTACGGGAAACCCCCAAAAAATCCGCAACGATTAGCGTTAACCCAACATCAAAATTGAGCCCGCTCGGCAGGGAATTTACCAGGTGAAGGGGTAACCCTCACTTCAGAATCAGACGGGAGCAGCCCCTGGCGGCACCCATGAAAACGCCCGCCAGCACATGAGCTGGCGGGCATGTCGGCATGCCTTCAACAGGCCGCGCAATTGCCTAAAGCAGGCGGGGCCTCATCAGGCCCAGGCGTTGGCGATCAAGGTATTGATGGCCAGCGGGGTAGACGTCACTGCCGCAGGCGGCGCCATGGACGACATGGCCTGGATCAGCTGCTGGCAGGCCACTGAACCGGTCATGAGCACATTGCCATTGGCCAGCGTCAGCGACTCCACCGCGCCAGCACCCGCGGCCTGACCGCTTGTTGTGGCAAAGAAGCCTTTGACGACCACGGAGTCCGTCGAGCCAATCAAATTGACGCGAAGATCCTGTGTATTGGCCACATGCGTCAGCCAGACATTGCCTCTGGTCAACTGGCCGGAAATGGCAAGGCTGTCGGCACTGCCCCCCAGATCCGTAACGGTGTCATTGCCTTGCCCCTGCCCCCAGCTGTAGCTGTCAGCAGAAGTCGTGGACGAGTCAAACAGCACGTCATTGCCTGCACCACCGTCATAGCTGTCACTGCCACTGATCGACGCCTGACCGGCGGACTCGGCGTCACCGAACAGCGAATCGTCACCGGCCTGACCGAGCAGAACGTCATTGCCTGCGCCACCCACCAGCGTGTCCGAGCCTGGCGACAGCATGTCACCAAACAGGAAGGAGCTGTCGCCTTCGAGCTGGTCATTACCGGCCGCCCCCTCGAGGCGATCGCTGCCGTCCCCGCCCAGGATCACGTCATCGCCCGCACCTGCCCGGACCGTGTCGCTACCCTGCTCCGCGGACACGACGCCGTCGCCAGCACCATCGTCCACCAGGTTGTTCAGCTCATTGCCGATGGCGATGTGCCACTCCGGCGAGGCCAGCGCCAGGTTCTCCACATTGGCCTGCAACTCGACATAGGACGCTGACGTGGCGAGGGTATCGGTACCCTGCCCCGCAATTTCCACGATCACGTCGCCCGCATCGTCGTCAATGTAGTAGTCGTTGCCCTCGCCGCCGAACAGGGAGTCCAGATCACCTTGGCCATTGAGTGTGTCGTTGCCGGCGTCGCCGTAGAGCGTATCGGCGCCGGAATTGAGCAGCGTAGGGGTACCGTACATCGCGTCGCCCTGGAGAAAGTCATCACCACCTCCTCCGGAGAGGCGGTCTGAACCTTCGCCACCGTTTAACGCATCGGCTGCTGTATTCCCCTTCAACGTATCATTCCCTGCTTCTCCCCACAAGCTACCTCCAGCGGTATAAATGCGGATATCGTTGTTCAGTGAATTACCAATACCTACTGATGGCACGCTACCCGACATGGAAAGGTTTTCAAGATTGGCACCGAGAAAATACATGGCCGAATACGAGGTGACCTTGTCCACCCCCTGCCCAGCCTCTTCAACAATCACATTTTCGTCAGAATTCAACAAGTTATACCAATCGTCACCATCCCCACCAATAAGTAAATTCTTGCCGTAGGAGCCCCATAGAATATCATTCCCTCCACCGCCAATCAGCGTATCATCGCCCGAGTACCCGATGATAACATCCTGCCCGGAAGTACCCACCAGATAATCATTTCCTGGGCCACCATATACATTATTAGCCATAATTCATCCTAATTTAAGTTTCATTAACCCAAGGTCTCAGCAGATCAGATTAAGAATGCTGCCTTAGGCGAGAAAATTCTAGGATGAGGCAAAGAAAAAATAGTCCCCCATGAGTGGGCACTCCTACAAGGGCCTTTCACTCGACTAACAGCCAAGGTATATAGCACTCGAACGCTGCCATATTAACTTCGCGCAGAACTACCACTTGCAGGCGTTCACCGCCAATAAAAAAGCGACCCGAAGGTCGCTTCTTTTTCAGTCGCTACTAAAAGCAACTGAACTACCAAAGAGTTGCGAGCATGCGCGACTACAAAAAAATGATTAGTTCGCCACGTAAGGGGTAGCCGAGATTGGACGCGAACGCAACTTGAGGCTGATATCTTGCGTCAAGGTGCCAAAGTCGAACTCCAGCGCACCATCAGCGAAGTCAGGCAGGTGCAGGGAGTTCTTGAACGAGGCCTTGGTCTCAGGCGTGAGGAACAGGCTACCCAACACTTCATGACCGGTAATGGACACAGGGAACCTGTACTTCAGCGCCAGAGGCGTGACCGCCACAAACGTGTAGATGGCTTGCTGCTTGGAGACCTTGCCGCCCTTGGCTGTCACGTCAGCCAGCACCTTCTTCAGGTCATAGTTGATGGTGAAATTGGCAAGCGTGAGGCCCAGAGATTCACCCGTGTCATCATCGCTGCGAGCGAAATACAAGGCAGAACCAACAGCCGAGCCAGAAACGATATTCAACTTGGAACCGATCACGATCTTCGTGATGGGGAAGCCCACAGCAGCAGGATTGATGATGCCGTTGGTTTCACCAGGCGTACCGGCTTTGGCTTCATAGCCCGTGCCACGAGGCTCAACCTTGATACCAACCAGATCAAAAGAACCCAGATCATCAGCCGTGAATGCCTGAACGGAATTCGATACCGTGAAATTGATTGGAATCGTCAGATTGGCAGAAGCTGCCTGCGGCACGAGAGCAATAGCAGCAGCGAAGGCACAAACGCTAGTAACGGAACGCAACATAAGGTCTCCAACAAAGGGGGTATAACCGGTTTGGGTTATTCATCAAACCACACACCGATGATCGCGATTCACCTTGGAAAGAGACACCCCCTGTTCAAGGGGCTACCCCCTGAAAGTTGTGCGAGATGCACGCACTTTCAGGGTTTGCCCGCCCCGTGATCGCGGGCCAATTTCAAGTTAGAAGCTTCGGCCGATGCTGAGCGTCACGATGGTGTTCGTGATTTTCATTTTTTGCTCGCGCACATATGTACCCAAGTTGTCACTATTTCTATTGCGCTTCACAAGCTCCATCAACCTGGTCGTAAAGTCTCCACTTGACCAGGCGTCCTCACCCAATTGATTCAAGTTAGGAAAGTCTGCAAAGCCCTGATCATTAGTCGCACTGAAGTCCTTCAACACAGCAGACTGGCTTGTGATCTGAGTATTGGAAGTAACCAAACGGCTAGTAGCCTTTAGGGCAACCTGCCCAACGGAAAGGTTAACGTGCCAATCGTCATTGATGGGCGAAGAAATCCCAACAAAAGGACCAAATCCAAAGGTGTTTTTCGTTGTGAGCGTTGTTTTACCACCAATATACTCATCGAAGAATCCAGTAGTTCTTCCGTCGAAGAATATCGCATACATGGCGCCGACACCCACATATGGTCGGATCATGCTTTGCGCATCACCAAAGTTGTAGCTGCCGATCACCAGAGGTGGCAACATTTTGGTACTCGCAATATGCTGCCCATTAACAGTGTTTGGCGTAACACCGTCAGCACGAACGCCATCACCATATATCTTGATATTCAATGGGGCAGCAAGAACATAGGCCTCAATAAGCCATTTTCTACTGTCATCCAACCAATACCCCAACGAAATGGTGGGCGTACCTACATGTCGCTGAGCTTTCGCCTTAATTCCGACTGGTGCACCAATACCATTCAACCCCGTCGCACCAAAAAAGGAATCAGCCTCAGGCGCCGCATTCAGGTCTGGATCTGCTGCGCTTGTACCGCCAAACAACAACGTACCAGCGAATGCGTAAGCGTTAGCATCCCCGCTATTTACATATCTATTGCAATCGGCCACGGAAGCGGTCGGCGTCGCAGAGCCGCAATCAGCCTGCAAAGCAAGCCCGGTATTTAACGCCTGCTTGAGCTCCTGGCGACTAACAACGTTTCCAGTAATGTCTCTTGCATCATCAGACTTGGTCTTGGTGAAAGCGGATGTGTACCCCAAGCGCATGAACAGGCGGCTGCGAACATTGTTGTCCCACCCACTCGGGAAGATGCTATTGGCCTGTGCAAAGGCCGGTGCAATATGGGCCGACCCGATAAACAGTGTAGTGAAAAGTGCAGCCGTTTTGATACCGGCTCGGAACTTGTGCATGCTGTCTCCTGGAGATATATAACCACATTATCCGCAATCAATTGGCGGAATCACAGCTCAACATGGAAAAAGCCGCTCACATTCGCGAGCGGCTTACTGCTTTTACAAAGTGTGCTTTACCGGCACACCCTGTTGTCGCTGCTGATGCAGATTAGCGAGCGCGGCGGCGAGCAACCAGGCTCATACCAACCAGACCCAGGCCCATCAGAGCGTAAGTGGAAGGCTCAGGAACTGCAGGCGTAGCAATCACGCTGATGGTCGAAGTGATCGAACCGAAACCAGCACCGCCACCCTTGGTAGGATCGTTCACCGACTTCAGAGCGCTGATACCGATGGAGTTCAGGTTCAGGGACTTGGCGAACATGTCCATCGAAGCTTGCGAAGCAAACAGACCAGTCAGCGTGTTGGTCACGGTGAAAGGCGTTTCAGTTGCCGTGCTGGGCACCGAGAAGCTGGTAGGGCCAGTCAGGTTGGTGTAGGTCCACAGAGCGAAGTGGTTCTGCACGCCCACGCCGTTTGCGCCGTTGATGTCAGCGTAAACAGTCTTGGTGGTCAGGTCGACATTCAGGTTGTTGATCACCAGCGAGCCCGGGCCGGAAGTGGCGCCGTTCTTGATGGTGGTTTGCGTAGCGCCACCGGCGGTAGCAACTTGCTCAACCGTCAGCGTGGAGCCGTCGAAAGTGCCGGTCAGCGAAGTGATCGGAGCAGCAGCCGAAGCGGAGATGTACTTGACAGCACCGGAAGTGGTGGTCGAAGTAGGCGCGTTCAGGGTGGCAGGAGACACTTCCGTGATCTTCACTGCAGCCGTGTTCAGGGCGCTGATCAACAGCGACGAGAAGCTCAGCGTGCCGGAACCGGACAGGTCATGCAGGTTCCAGGTGGTGCCGGTGGTGTCGGTGCCCGACAGGGTGCCGCCCACAGCCAGAGTTTGGCTAGCAGCTTGGGCAGCGCCCACGGCCACGAAAGCGGATGCAGCGACAGCGAGGCTCTTCAATGCAAATTTCATTTGTTTCTCCACAAAGAGTGAACGTTTCTAACTAGATCGACATCAAACCGGTTTTCCGAATTCGGCGCCGATCTGTGTTGGCATGGTTATTACTTTAGGAGAAGGTGGAATCCAAAACATCAGGAATCCCCCTCCCTTTGCGTGTGGTTCCTCACGAAGAGGGGGGGTCTTCACCACACAACCCCCGCATTTGAGTGCCGGGGTTCCCCCTCATGAGGTCACACGAGCAATTACTTGGCTGCGCGACGACGGGCAACCAGGCTCATGCCAACCAGACCCAGACCCATCAGGGCGTAAGTCGAAGGCTCAGGAATGGCAGGCACCTTGGCAGCCGTCACGGTGATGGTCGAGGTGATGGTGCCGTAACCTGATGGATCGTCATTCACACCCATCAGCGAAGGGATGCCCAGGTCTTCGTTCAGACCGGCAGCTTGCGTGAACAGGTTGAAAGCAGCGTCATAGATCTTCAGGCCGCTCAGGGTGTTGGTCACCGTGATGGTGCCTTCCTGGGCTGCAACCGAAGTGGGGCCGTCAACGGTGGTGATGTGCCACAGCTTCAGGTCGTTGACGATGCCGACGCCGTTGCCACCGTCCAGCGTGGCGTACACGTCGTTGGTGGTCAGGTCAACGCGCAGGTTGTAGATGGACACATAGCCACCCGAACCAACGTCGTTGGCACCCAGCGATTGCTTGGCGCCACCGGCGGTGCTCACACCCTGAACAGCAACCGTGGTGCCGTCAAAAGTGCCAGACAGCGACGTGATGCCAGCCTTGGCTTCCACGGACGTGTAGCCATTGATCGTCAGTTCGACGGGGTCAACAGCCGAAATCGTCACTTCACCCAGTTCCAGCGCGCCCAGCAGGGTGCCCGAGAACGACAGGGTGCCGGAACCGTTCAGGCCAGACACGGTCCAGCCTTGATCAGTCACCGACTCACCAACGTTCAGCGTCAGTGCGCTAGCGTTGGCAGCGCCGGCAGCCACGAAGGCAGCAGCGATGGCCAAGCTCTTGAATGCAAATTTCATTGTGATCTCCACTCTTACGCGAACCTTTTTTTGAAAAGGACTTCAAGCGATCCAGGGGCGTCCGCACCCTCCCCAAGCGCTCGCAGACTTCACCGATCTGCACATTCAAGATCTTGAGGGCTGAAAAAGCCCTGAACAAGACTGATATCCCGTAGATTGCAACAATCCGTGAACCCAGCGACATCAGCCCGCAACGCGCCCCCTCAGGCGAGGGTAGTGGAAGTACCTAATGAGGGAACCAGGCGCCGAGAAACAGATCACGCGGAGCGTTCAGGAGGCGCTCAACCCAAAGCTCGTGCGGCGGCTTTGGTCACCTTGCGCTATTGAGCTTGAATACGTCAATCCACGTCAAGGCATGCCGCGCGAGGCGCCGTGAAGAACTGCCGCAAGTGGGATCCGCCATGACTGCCATACCGCAGAGCACGGCAGGGTGACGCCTCCCGGCGCCCCCCCCTTGTAGCGAGCACTGACAGGTCAGCCCCCACGCTACCCCAGAACCACCTTGGCGAACTTGCGTTTGCCCACCTGAACCACGAACTGCCCGGCCGGCAGACGCAAGCCCTTGTCGCTGATCACCTGCCCGTCGACACGCACGCCACCTTGTTCGATCATGCGCATGGCCTCGCTGGTAGACGCCACCAACCCCACTTGCTTGAGCAAGGCACCCAGACCGATCGCCTCACCGCCCTCTGGCAGGGCCAGCGCGGTCTCGGGAATATCAGCGGGGATGCCGCCACGGGCGCGGTTGTTGAAGTCTTCCAGGGCGCCGACAGCAGCACTGGCACCGTGGAAGCGCGCCACGATTTCCTGTCCCAGCATGACCTTGGCATCACGCGGATTGCGGCCCGCGGCGCATTCGGCCTTGAGCGCCGCGATGTCAGCCATGGGCTTGAAGCTCAGCAAGGTGAAGTACTTCCACATCAGGTCATCGCTGATGCTCATGAGCTTGCCGAACATGTCGTTGGGCGCTTCGCTGATGCCGATGTAGTTGTTCTTGGACTTGGACATCTTCTCGACACCATCCAGCCCCTCCAGCAAGGGCATGGTCAGGATGCACTGCGGCTCCTGGCCATATTCCGCCTGCAGATGGCGCCCCATCAGCAGGTTGAACTTCTGGTCGGTACCACCCAGTTCCAGGTCGGACTTGAGCGCCACCGAGTCATAGCCCTGCATCAGCGGGTAGAGGAACTCGTGCACGCTGATCGAGGTGCCCGCATGGAAACGATCGTGAAAATCGTTGCGCTCCATCATGCGCGCCACGGTGTAGCGGCTCGCCAGCTGGATCATGCCGCGCGCGCCCAGGGCATCGCACCACTCGCTGTTGTAGCGGATCTCGGTTTTGTCAGGGTTCAGGACCAGGCTGGCCTGCTTGTAATAGGTCTCGGCGTTGGCCTTGACTTGCTCGGCCGTCAACGGCGGGCGGGTCGTGTTGCGTCCGGATGGGTCACCAATCAGCGATGTGAAATCGCCGATCAAGAAAATCACGGAATGACCGATATCCTGTAATTGGCGCAGCTTGTTGAGCACCACCGTGTGGCCCAGATGGATGTCCGGTGCGGTCGGGTCCAGGCCCAGCTTGATGCGCAACGGCACGCCAGTGGCCTCGGATCGGGCCAGCTTTTTGATCCACTCGTTCTCGGGCAAGAGCTCGTCCACACCCCGTTGGGTCACGGCCAGGGCTTCGCGCACGCGGTCCGTCACGGGGTAGTCAGGCTTGGCTTCGGGTGCTTTTTCGGTATGAGACATGAGTGACCAATGGGTGAAAATCAGCAGATTGGACACCCCAATTGTGGGGAGAGGCGGGGATATACTCCCCGACCTGAGGGTGCCCAGGCGTGTGCTGTGTGCAACGCGGGCTGATTTTAGGGGACAGCATCCCCCGAGACCGCATCTGGATGGGATTTCAGTTTTGACTTCATCTACCTTGCTAGAGGCATTGCAGTCCAGCTTGGGCCGATTTCAGTCGGCCGCGCACCGCCACCCCCGCCGTGTCAGCGCTGCTGTCGTCGCCCTGCTGGCCGGTACTGCCTTCACCGCCTTCGGTGTGGCCCCACTGACCTCCCTGCCCCAAGGCCCCCAGCCCACCATCACCCAGATCAACGAAGCGGTGGCCGTGCCTGAGTTGCCCGCCCAGATCGCCCGCATGGACGTGCAGAGCCTGGTGCTGTATCGCAGCGATGTGACGCGCCCGGCCGACACCGTGGACAGCCTGTTGGCCCGCCTGGGTGTGGACGACCTGGATACCGCCCAGTTCATCCGCAATGACCCGGTTGCCGGCACCATCCTGCAAGGTCGCACGGGCAAGTCCGTCAAAGCCACGGTCGACAACGGCCAGTTGCGCGAACTGATCGTGCGCGGCCCTGCCGACACGACCAACGATTTCGACACCCACTTCACCCGCCTGACCGTCACCCGCGTGCAGGAGGGCAATCAGCCCGCGCACTGGAACGTGCGCAAGGAGCTGGTGCTGCTGGAAACCATGCCTCAGATGGCATCCGGCACGATCCAGTCATCCCTGTACGCTGCAGCCGATGATGCCAACGTACCCGATGGCGTCACCAATCAGATGGCCGAGATCTTCGGCAACGACATCGACTTCCGACGCGAACTGCGCAAAGGCGATGCCTTCAGCGTGCTGTATGAAGCCCATACGGCCGACGGCGAGCCCATCACCTGGGGTGGTTCGGCTGGCCGCGTGCTGGCAGCCCGCTTCATCAACAAGGACAAGGTCCACGACGCGATCTGGTTCCAGGAAGCCGGCAAGAAAGGCACCTACTACGACCTGCAAGGCCGCAGCAAGACCCGCTCCTTCCTGGCCTCGCCGCTGGCGTTTTCTCGCGTGACCTCCGGTTTCGCGATGCGCTTCCATCCGATCTTGCAGAAGTGGCGCGCTCACCTGGGCGTGGACTTTGGCGCGCCCACTGGCACACCGGTGCGTGCCGTGGGTGATGGGGTCGTGAGCTTTGCCGGGCAGCAAAATGGCTACGGCAACGTGATCCAGATCCAGCACAGCGGTGACCGCGCCACGGTTTACGCCCACTTGAGCCGCATTGACGTTCGCCGTGGCCAGCGCGTGGAACAAGGCGCGCGCATCGGCGCCGTGGGCGCCACGGGATGGGCAACCGGCCCGCACCTGCACTTCGAATTCAAGCTGGGCACGCATCAGGTGGACCCGATGACCATTGCCCGTGCATCCGACAGCCAGGTGCTGTCGCCTCAGGCATTGGCCCAATTCCGTCAACGCACGGTGGACGTGGCCAGGAGCATCCAGGCAGCAGGCCAGTGGCAACTTGCGGGCGCGCAGTCCGGCCCTCGATTCGAATGAGCCTGGACCTCCAGCCCTCTGCCCGCCCTGGCGGGCTTTTTTCTGATCTGTACATCGGACTGATGTCCGGCACCTCGCTGGATGGCGTGGACGGCGTGCTGCTGGGCCATGTGCAAGGCAACTGGCAGATGCTGGCGCACGCGCACCGCCCTTTACCACCCACCTTGCGCCAGGCCCTGCTGGATCTGAACACCCCAGGCGAAGACGAACTGCACCGCAGCGCGCTGGCATCGCAGGCCCTCGCGGTGCTCTACGCCACGGTCGTTCAGGCGATCTGTACCAGCGCCGATGTGCTGCCAAGCGAGGTTCAGGCCATCGGCGCCCACGGCCAGACGGTGCGCCACCGCCCCGATCAGGGCTACACCATCCAGCTCAACAACCCTGCCCTGCTGGCCGAGCTGACAGGCATTGACGTGGTGGCAGATTTCCGCACACGCGACGTCGCCGCTGGTGGCCAGGGGGCCCCCTTGGTGCCGGCCTTCCATCAGGCCATTTTTGGCCAACCGGATCAGACCGTGGCCGTGCTGAACATCGGCGGCATGGCCAACCTCAGCATCCTGCGCCCGGGTGAGTTGCCCCTGGGCTTTGACTGCGGCCCTGGCAATGCCCTGCTGGACATGTGGTGCGAATGGCAGACCGGCCACGCCTACGACGCCAACGGCGAATTCGGGGCCCTGGGGCAGGTCAAGGAAGATTGGCTGGAAGACGCGCTGCAGGAGCCCTTCTTCAGTCTGGCCCCACCCAAGAGCACCGGGCGAGATCTGTTCAATGCCGAATGGCTCAACCGCTGGCTGGGCCCACATGGCCTGACGGATGGCCCGCTGTCAGACACCGATCTGGCACATGACGTACAAGCCACATTGTGTGAACTGACGGCGCGCAGCGCTGCCCTGGCCTTGCGCGATCATGCGCCTGACGCCGATGAAGTGGTGGTGTGCGGCGGTGGGGCGCTCAACGGCGACCTGATGCGCCGGCTCAGTGAACAGCTGCCGGGTGTGCGCGTGGGTCGCTCGGACACCCACGGACTGGATGTCATGCAGGTGGAGGCCGCAGCCTTTGCCTGGCTGGCCTGGACCCACTGCAACCGGCTGGCCGGCAACGTGCCGGGCGTGACCGGCGCACGCGGAGAACGCGTACTGGGTGCACTGTACCCCGCACGCTGAGCAGCATGTAGAACCAGCGCCAGCGGCCTCAGAGCTCGCCGACGCTCGGATCGGGATCAGACCGAGAAGCTGGAGCCGCAACCACAGGTCGTGGTGGCGTTGGGATTGCGGATCACGAACTGGGCGCCTTCGAGGTCGTCCTTGTAGTCGATCTCGGCACCAACCAGGTACTGCAGGCTCATGGCGTCGATCAGCAAGGTCACGCCGTTCTTTTCCATCTTCGTGTCATCTTCGTTGGAGATTTCATCGAAGGTAAAGCCGTACTGGAAGCCCGAGCAGCCGCCACCCTGCACGAACACGCGCAGCTTGAGATCCGGGTTGCCCTCTTCGGCCACCAGTTCGGCCACCTTGGACGCAGCCGCGTCCGTGAAGATGATGGGCGCCGGAACGTCTGCAGCAAAAGTGTCAGCAGTGGTTTGGGCAACAGCGGTCATGTATTTCTCCGGAACTAAAAATCAATTCTTCTGGGATTGCGCGATCACCGGCTGCACTGTGGTCACGGGGCCATTGGAACTGGCAGCGAGCTTCAGTGCGGGTTTGTCGTCGGTTTTCAGGGGGCGCAGTTCACCGTCAATCGTGGCGCCCTGGTGCATTTCCAGGGCTTCGTAACGCACATCACCCACGATGCGCGCCTTGGGTTGCAATTCGAGCAGATCTTCGGCCATCACCGGCCCTTCGATCAGACCATTAATGATGACATGCCCGGCCCTGACCTTGCCATGGACGCGGGCTTTTTCGCTGATGACCAGCAGCGATCGGGCATCGCCCGTGCAGGTCACATTGCCTTGCACCTCGCCATCAATGCGCAGGCCATCGCTGAAACGGATCTCGCCCGTGATCACGGTGCCTTCGCCGATCAAGGTGCGAATGGGAGGGGTTTTCTTCCAGCCGAACATCACGGTTTCCTCGTTCAAGAGAGTGGGCGAAAGCTGCTGAGGTTACACGTTTGTCACATCAGGTCAATGCCTTGACCGGGCGTATTTCACAACATGAAGCAGCTTTAACCGCCACACACCCGTCAAAGCGGCTGGACCTGCCCCGCGCGAACCTGCCCGGACTCATCCAGAACACGCACCTGCACCTGCTTGACCACACTGTTGCCAGGGAGGTCCAACTGCCCTTCCACGCGCCTGTATTGCTTGAACGCAAGCGGCTGGGTGAAGTGTGGCACGGTGTCAGCCCAGGGTCGCCCATCACGCACGCCACTAAGCAGCAACTCCACACGCCCCTTGAATTCGGGCTGATTGCGGCCACCTTGCTGCATGATCAGCAACTGAAAACGCAACTGACCTGGTGCGGGCGTTTCGACCTGAAGACCTCGCACCGACAGACCGCTGCCGCTGGCGGGCAACAAGCGCTCGAAGAAACCGAGGTCGTCCTTGAGCGCCAGGTTCTCGGTTTCCAGCGATTTGACCTGCTCGGCCAGGCGCTGCTGCGTCACGCGCTCTGCCTTCAACAGGCTGTCAGCGGAATTGGCGATGGCCTGGGCCGCATCGCGCTCATGCCGCGCATCGTCCAGTTGTTGGCGCAACTGGGCCACCAGCTCGCCCGACTTGCGACCGTCCTGATTCAGGCCAGCGATGTTGCGGCCGAACTCGAAGGCCCACAGGGCCAGCGCCGCGGAAAAACCCAGCATCAGCGCCGCCACCGCCCAGCGCAAGGGCCAAGGCAGATGGCTGCGCACCGCCATGCGCGGCGAGCTGATGGACAGCCGGCGCCGGATCAGCCGCCAGCGCATCAGGGCAGCACCGGCACGAGATCCAGGCCCAGCTTTTCATCAAAGCCGAACATCAGGTTCATGCACTGCACGGCCTGGCCAGAAGCGCCCTTGGTGAGGTTGTCCTCGACCACCAGCACCATCACCGTGTCGGGCTGCGGCTTGTGCACGGCGATGCGCACGGTGTTGCTGGCGCGCACGCTGCGGGTTTCGGGCGCGCTGCCCGCGGGCAGCACATCCACGAAACGCTCACCCTGATAGTGCGCTTCGAAGATGGCCTGCAGATCAGCGGCCTGGCCTGCAGCCGTCAGACGACCATACAGCGTGGAGTGGATGCCGCGGATGATGGGCAGCAGGTGCGGCACGAACAGGCAGTTCACCGTGTCATCGCCAGCGATGGCACGCAGTTGCTGGTTGATCTCCGGGCCATGGCGATGGCCCTTGACGCCATATGCCTTGAAGTTGTCGGCGGCCTCGGCCAGCAGCGTGTGCACTTCCGCCTTGCGGCCAGCCCCCGACACACCCGAAGCACAGTTGGCGATCAGGTGCGTGGGCTCGACCAGTTTGTTCTTGAGCAATGGCGCCAGGCCCAGCTGCACGGAGGTGGGGTAGCAACCTGGGTTGCCGATGATGCGCGCCGTCCTGATGGCTTCACGGTTCAGCTCAGGCAAGCCATAGACGGCCTCCTCCAGCAGATCCGGGCAACTGTGGGGCATGCCGTACCACTGCTCGAACACCGCGGTGTCCTTCAGGCGGAAATCCGCTGCCAGGTCAATGACCTTGACACCCGCGTTGACCAGCTCACGCGCCTGGGCCATGGCCACGCCATGCGGCGTGGCAAAGAACACGACATCGCATTCCGTCAACCTGGCGTCATCGGGCGTCACGAAAGCCAGATCAACGTGCCCGCGCAGGCTGGGATACATGTCTGCCACAGGCATGCCGGCCTCCTTGCGAGACGTGATGGCCTGCAATTGAACCTGCGGATGCCGCGCCAGCAAACGCAGCAACTCCACTCCGGTATAGCCCGTGCCACCAACGATGCCGACTTTGATCATCTGAAATCCTCTTGTGCGTCCCGATCAGGGAAAACCGCCATTTTAGGAAACTCCTGAGCCTTCTCGAACTGATCGCATGAATTGCCACCAGATCCGGGCCCTGTTCAAGGCTTCATCCGTGACGTGCATCACAAACAGCGCAAGGGTGTGCATTCCTTCACGTCAATCCGTCAAGTTCCGCTTCCAAGATCCGAAAGCAAGGCACCCACGGGATCGGTGGCCCTCTATCCACCGTCACCAACCTTGCTGCCGGCCATGCGCAAACTTCGCTCCATCCTCACCCTGACCGCATTGGCAAGCGCCTGCCACCTGGCCGCTGCCCAGACGACTTTTGCACCCACCTCGACCGAATACAGCTGGTCCACCACGGTCAACCAGCTGGGCATGCGCAACATCCACAACCAGGGCATTCTGGGGCAAGGCGTGGTCATCGGGATGATCGACACAGGTCTCAACACCGCCAACCCCGAATTCCAGAACATCGGCAGCCGCCTGCTGACAGGCTACAACGCGGTTGACGGCAGCAATGACGTCACTGACAGCATCGGCCACGGCACACACACCACGGGCATCGCCGCAGCAGCGGGCAATGGCACGGGCATGTACGGTGTCGCACCCGAAGCGAGCATCCTGATGGTCAAGGTATTCAATGGCGGCACGGCATCCGCCTCGGCCATCAACCGCGGCATCGATTACGCCTCGGCGCATGGCGCCCGCGTGATCAACCTCAGCCTGGGCGCCCCCACAGCCACGGGCGACGCCTCCTTGCGCGCAGTGGCCGCCGGCAACAATGCCGTGGTGGTGATTGCAGCTGGCAACGACAGCGCCGCCACACCCAACTGGCCGGGCCACTACGCCAAGGAAAGCTGGACGAACGGCACCATCCTGGTTGTGGGCGCGGTGGACGCCAACAAGCGCATCGCCTCGTTCTCAAACAAGGCGGGTGACACCGCGCAGTATTTCCTGGTGGCACCCGGCGTGAGCATCATCTCCTCGTACAACACGGGCTATGCCTACCTGACCGGCACATCGATGGCTGCGCCGGCGGTATCCGGCGCAGCCGCCCTGATCACGGGCTACTGGCCGTATCTGCGCGCCAATCAGGTGGCATCCATCCTGCTCAATACGGCTGATGATCTGGGCGCACCGGGCGTGGATGCCGTCTATGGCCGCGGCATGCTCAACGTGAACCGAGCCCTGTCGCCCATCGGCAGCTACACCTACCGCACAGCCAACGGTAGTCGCACCACCGTGTCGCTGTCGACGGCGGGCGTCACCAGCACACGCCCCAGCGTGAGCACGCCGTCTGCGTTCAAGGGACTGGTCACGCAGGTGTTTGACGAGTACGGTCGCAACTACACGAGTGACGAAGGGGCCGCCCTGATGGGGCGCAGCGTCATGACGCTCAACAGCGTGCTGGGCCGCCCCGACCGCATGCTGGATGCCGCCGATCAGGTGCTGAGTTCGGGCAGCCGACTGACGAGGTTGCAATCACGCCAGACGGATGTGCAGCAGGCTTCACGTGTGGGTGCACTCAACACAAGTGGTGACCCATGGAACCACCTGCAACGCAACGACTCGTCCATGGTCATCCTGCACCACATCTCCGGGCTGAGCTTCAGTGCCGGAGATGGCGGCCTGTCCGGCATGAGCCTCGGCCTGATGAGCTCCAGCTTGGCGCAACGCCTGAGCGGCGCAGACAGCGTTCTGGGTAACCCCATGCTGGGTTTCGCGCCCAATCACCAATTCGCGTCGGTCACCATGCCTTTGAGCGCGCACTGGAGCGGCCGCCTCGCCGCAGCACGATCCAAGGCCTACGACGCGGCTTCGGGAGACGTGAACCTGCTGGAGTTCGGCTATGACAACGGCACGCAGGCGCTGAATATTTCCGCCGGTCAGTTGACTGAACAAGGTCTGCTGGGCGGCTACACCAGAACGCAACTGGGGCTGAATCAACAGACAGGGACCTCAGGCCTGACCATCAGCGGTGCCTGGGCCCTCGGCAGCAACTGGACGCTGACAGGCTCGCTCAGCCGCACACGCACCGCCGCCCCCACTGCCAGCGGCCTGCTGGTGGACGCCACCGACATCAAGGCAGACGGCTACGGCCTTGGGCTGGTACGCGCGGACAACTGGCGCGCAGACGACAGGTTGAGCTTCACGATCAATGCGCCCTTGCGGGCGCGCAGCGGCACACTGAGCTACAGCGTGGTCAACGATGTGGACCAAATCACCGGCGAGCCTATCTACGGCGTCCACACGGTGAACCTGGCCCCCACTGCACGCGAATGGACCGTCGAGACGCGTTACTCGACACGCCTGACGGCCAGCAGTTCGGTCAGTGCCGTGGCCGCCGTGCGCGTGCACCCCGACCACGATGCCAGCGCACCATCTCAACTCGCAGCAGGCATCCGGTTCAATCAGGCCTTTTGACAACGCACAGGCCCGGCAGCGCCACCCAGCAGCCGCCCAGCCATAAAAAAACCCGCGCAAGGCATGACCTTGGGCGGGTTTTTGACCTTGCGGTGACCAGCGACGAGCGCCAGCCACACACAAGCAGAAGGATCAGCGCTTGCTGAACTGCTTCCTGCGACGAGCGCCGTGCAGACCGACCTTCTTACGTTCGACTTCACGAGCATCGCGGGTCACGAAACCAGCGCGGCTCAGTTCAGGCTTCAACGAAGCATCGTAGTCGATCAGGGCGCGAGTCACGCCATGGCGCACAGCGCCGGCTTGACCGGATTCGCCGCCACCGTGCACGTTCACCTTGATGTCGAAAGCTTCGACATTGTTGGTCAGTGCCAGAGGTTGCTTGACAACCATGATCGAGGTTTGACGGCCGAAATATTGTTCGACAGGCTTACCGTTGACGATGATCTGGCCAGTGCCCTTCTTGATGAAGACGCGAGCGACGGACGACTTGCGACGGCCGGTGCCATAGTTCCAGTTACCAATCATGTGGCCGCTCCTTAGATTTCCAGGGCCTTGGGCTGCTGGGCTGCGTGCGGATGCTCGCTACCTGCATAGACCTTCAGCTTCTTGATCATGGCGTAGCCCAGGGGACCCTTGGGCAGCATGCCCTTGACGGCCTTTTCGATGGCGCGGCCAGGGTGCTTGGCTTGCATGTCCTTGAACTTCGTGGCGTAGATACCGCCGGGGAAGCCCGAGTGACGGTAGTACACCTTGTCATTGGCCTTGGTGCCAGTGACGCGAATCTTGTCTGCATTGACGATGACGATGAAGTCACCGGTATCTACGTGAGGCGTGTAGATGGCTTTGTGTTTTCCACGCAGACGGAGAGCAACTTCGCTGGCTACTCGTCCGAGCACCTTGTCGGTGGCGTCGATCACAAACCACTCGTGCACTACCTCGGCCGGCTTGGCGCTGAAGGTCTTCATGAGATTTCCTAAGTGGTAAATGCTGGTTGACTGCTGTCATTGGTGCCACTTCTTAGGATGTGGTGGCCTCTCAGACAACAGGGCTCTGCTTGCGCGTCACCTGCCTGACTCAAAAGCCATGCAAGCTCAACCGCAAACCGCCCCAGATTTGCACTGCCCGAATGCCTGACCTCACATGAGACCACGCCAAGACAATACAAACCCTCCCGGCAACCATGTCGGGAATCTGCGAGTATAGCCGGGATTTGCCTTCACCCGCAAGCACCCCTCAACCAGGGCACAAAGTTGCAGTGTCTGTGCAAGAGTTGACGCACATCAGCCCTCTGGTGCACGTAAGCTCTTGCGAATCGGTATAGTGCCCCAAGTTAGTAATAACCCTAGGTTTGTGCCAGTTCTCCGGGGCTAGCCTCCCGGCCCATCGCGCATACTGAAATCCAACACCAGTTGAAGCGGGTTCAGAAAGGGGTCAGACATGACCGCAGTGAAACCACATGATCAGCATCCGGACAGATTTGGCCTGAGCGCCCAGGACCTGGGACATCATCATCGCCCGAAGAAGGAACACAAGCCCAAGGTGGACACCCCCGAGGGTTGGATTCCCATCCGGGACTTGCATGCACGACACCGTCACCGCATCCTGGATCACCTGCTGCACCTCGACGAGCACGACCGCTACCTGCGTTTCGGCTCCCCCGTCACGTCCGACCAACTGAACAAGTACGTGGCGTCGATCGACTTCAAGCGCGACGAGGTCTTCGGCATCTTCAACCGCAAGCTGCAACTGGTGGCGGTGGCCCATCTGGCCGCCATGCCCGGCAAGGGCCCCTCCGGCGACGGTTCATCGAAGGGCCGCGCCATGGAATTTGGCGTTTCGGTGCTGCCCGATGGTCGCGGCAAGGGGCTGGGCATGCGCCTGTTCCAGCACGCCATCACCCACGCGCGCAACCAGCACGCCAGCCACCTGATGATCCATGCGCTGACGGAAAACGCGCCCATGCTGCGCATTGCGGCCAAGGCCGGCGCCATCATCGAGCGCGACGGCCCTGATGCCGAAGCATGGCTGAAGCTGCCGCCCGATACCGTGGGCACCCACATCGACAGCTCGCTGCAATCGCTGGCCGCGGAAGTGATTTACCGCGTTAAATACCGCGCCATCCACATCAGCGACTGGCTGAAGATGCTGATCGCGCCAACCTGAGCGCTTACAGGTATTCCCCTATCTGAGGGCCCTCCGCCTGGGGATTGTTTTCGTGACAAATCCCCGTAACATCCCCAACACTTGTTTAGGGGGTGACATGGGGTCCGATCCGATCTTCTGGGGCATTTTGCTGTCTGCCCTGGCTGCCGGCATCTTCCTGGGTCGCGCATGGCAGCAGTACGCCACCCGAGCTGCACGCCGTCGCTGGCCCACAAGATGGAATCTGAACGCGCGGCCGCTGTTCAGCGTGCATGAGCGCGCGCTTTACCGCGAGCTCCGCGCCGCCCTGCCCAATCATGTCGTGCTGGCCAAGGTCAGCTTGCTGCGCTTTTGCCAGACCGCCGAGGCCCATGATGCCAAGGCCTGGTACGAACGACTGCAAGCCTTGCACGTGTCGATGGCCGTGTGCACACCCAATGGCGTCGTCGTGTCGGTGATCGACATTGAAAACAACCCGGGCAAGGCTACCCGCAAGTCGCAAAAACTCAAGGAAGCCGTGCTGGACGCCTGCCGCGTGCGCTACGTGCGCTGCATGCCAGGTCAATGGCCCTCATCGAACCTGATTGCAGGCTGGGCACTTGGCCCCACTGGCACCAATCCCGATCTGACCCACATCTCCCCCGATCGCTTGCACGACGCTGGCGACCAGCTCGCGCGCAAGCTCAAGCAAAGACGGGCAGAACGGGCGGCACGCTGGGCCGAGTCCAGCTTCGCACAGGACTCCTTCTTTGCGATGGACAGCCGCTTTGACGGCATTGCGGCCACTTCGCCTTCAGGCCTGGCTGAACCAGGCGATGCCGAAAGCGAGATAGGCCACCCGAAGATGGCCAATCAACGCACCTGATCAGTCAGTCCGATCAGACGGCAGCCGTCACCAGCAGCGCATTGATGCGGCGTACATAGGCAGCTGGGTCCTCCAGCTGACCACCTTCGGCCAGCAAGGCCTGGTCAAACAGGATATGGGCCAGATCGTCGAAGTGCTCGCTGGTATCGAGCTTCTTGACCAGCGCGTGCTCGGGATTGATCTCGAGCGTGGGCTTGGCTTCGGGCGCATTCTGGCCGGCCTGCTTGAGCAAGCGGGCCAGGTGGCCTGACACATCACCCTCACCCATCACCAGGCAGGCGGGCGAATCCACCAGACGCGTGGTGACGCGCACTTCCTTGGCCACATCCTTCAGCGATGCCTGCAGGCGCTCCAGCAAGGGCTTGAACTGCTCGGCAGCCTCTTCGGCCTTCTTCTTTTCTGCTTCGTCCTGCAGCTTGCCCAGGTCCACGGCGCCCTTGGCCACGCTTTGCAGCGGCTTGCCGTCGAACTCATAGAGGTGCGACAGCAGCCACTCGTCCACGCGATCGGTCAGCAGCAGCACCTCGATGCCCTTCTTCTTGAAGATCTCGAGTTGCGGGCTGTTCTTGGCTGCGGCCACGGAATCGGCCGTGATCACGTAGATGGCCTCCTGGCCTTCCTTCATGCGGCTGACGTAGTCGGCCAAGGACACGTTCTGCTCGGCGCCTTCGTTGTGCGTGGAGGCAAAGCGCATCAGCTTGGCCAGGCGTTCGCGGTTGGCAAAGTCTTCGCCGACGCCTTCCTTGAGCACGGTGCCGAACTCGCCCCAGAAGGCGGCGTACTTGTCGCGCAGCGCGGCGTCATCGTTGTGCGCCATGTCTTCCAGCATCGACAAAATGCGCTTCGTACAGCCTTCGCGGATGGCCTTCACGTCACGGCTCTCTTGCAGGATCTCGCGGCTCACGTTGAGCGGCAGATCGGCGCTGTCGACCACGCCCTTGACGAAGCGCAGGTAGCTGGGCAGCAAGGCTTCGGCATCGTCCATGATGAAGACGCGCTTGACGTAGAGCTTGAGGCCGCCACGCTTGTCGCGGTTCCACAGGTCGTAAGGTGCCTTGGCGGGCACGTACAGCAGTTGCGTGTACTCGCTGCGGCCTTCGACGCGGTTGTGCGTGTAGGCCAGCGGGGCTTCGCTGTCGTGGCTGATCTGCTTGTAGAACTCGTTGTACTGATCTTCCGTGATGTCGCTCTTGGAACGGCTCCACAGCGCGGCCGCCTGGTTGACGGTTTCCCACTCGTCCTTGACGACGTACTCGCTCTTGTCCTTGTCCCACTCTTCCTTCTGCATCAGGATGGGCAGGGAGATGTGGTCGGAGTACTTGCCAATGATGTTGCGCAGCTTCCAGGCGGAGAGGAACTCGTCTTCGCCTTCGCGCAGGTGCAGGATGATGTCGGTGCCGCGGGTGGGCTTGTCGATGGCTTCGACTTCGAAGTCACCCGTGCCTTCGCTGATCCAGCGCACGCCTTCGTTGGCAGCAGCACCTGCCCGGCGTGATTCCACGGTGATCTTGTCGGCCACGATGTAGCCGCTGTAGAAGCCTACGCCGAACTGGCCGATGAGCTGGGCGTCCTTCTGCTGATCGCCCGACAGACGGCCCATGAACTCCTTGGTGCCCGACTTGGCGATGGTACCGAGGTGATCGATGGCTTCGGCTTCGCTCATGCCGATGCCGTTGTCGCGGATGGTGAGCGTGCGGTTGGCCTTGTCGACCAGGATGCGCACTTCCAGATTGGGGGCGTCTTCATACAGGCCGCTGTTGTCCAGCGCTTCAAAGCGCAGCTTGTCACAGGCGTCCGAGGCGTTGGAGATCAGCTCGCGCAGGAAGATCTCCTTGTTGGAGTACAGCGAGTGCGTCACCAGGTGCAGCAGTTGCTTGACCTCGGCCTGGAAGGTGTGGGTTTGCTTTGTCATGGCGTGTTCTTGTGCAGACAATGGGTTGCTGAAAAAGGAACGAACGGTGAATGGCTCGGCAGATGGCGGCGCACCGGCAGGATTTCAAGAGCGGCACATCATTTTTTGAAATTTTTTAGCAAGGCTTGCGCATTCGCCAAAAACTGTCATAGAATCTTGGTCTCGATGGCGCTTTAGCTCAGCCGGTTAGAGCGACGGAATCATAATCCGCAGGTCCGGGGTTCGAATCCCTGAAGCGCCACCAGAATTCAAAGGCCTCAGCAGCAATGCTGGGGCCTTTCTCATTTCCGGAACAGAAGTCACTCGAATGCCGAGCAGATTGACTGGCCGACATCCTGCGATGAACGGCAGGCGCTACATTGCGTGCTGGCCTCCATGTGAGGCCTGGGGGCATCACGCACGCATTTCGACATGTTCCATCCGCAAACAGCATTTTTCCTGATCGGCCTGCTCTACATCGCGTTGCCACTCACGGCGTGGTCGATCCTCAAGCGGCGCCACGATGGACGGTCCGTGGCCTTGTGGTGCCTCGGTGGGGGCGCCCTCGGGGTGGGCACCACGCTCATCGGCCTGAGGGATATTGCGCCCAACTGGCTGAGTTTTGCGGTGGCCAACCTGCTCATCTTTGGCAGCTACCCTTTGCGAGCGCTGTCACTTCAACGCGACCTGGGCATGCGCGAGCGGCACGAACTGGCTTGGATGGCATGGGGCCTGCCCAGCGGGCTGTACCTGATCTTGCTGGCCACGACCACCATCGACGCGCCACGCGTGGTGCTGAGCGCCGCCGGCAATGCCCTGGGTGCGGCCACGCTGGCCTGGCTGTCATGGCGCATGTTCAGGCTCAAAGGCTATCGCAGTGCCGCCATGCTCTCGGTGGCCTACGCCCTGTTTGCCGTGTCGATGGTGGTGCGCGGCGTCATCTTCGTGATCAACATGCAGCAGATGGCGACCTTCTCTCCTGGCTGGGCGTTGACCTTCGCCTTTGTCGCGGCTGTCGTTGCCGCGCTGTACGGCAACCTGGGCTACATCGGCATTGCGCTGGAGTCGGCACGGGAGGTGGAACTGGCCCGCGCCATGGAATTGAGCCGCGAGCAGGAAAAGCGCAAGCAGATCGAACTGCACTCCAGTGAACTGTCCGCGCTGCTCGAAGAACGCACGCAGTTGCTGGCGCATCGTGAAGAGATGCTGGGGGTACTGGCACATGAGGTTCGGCAGCCCTTGAACAATGCGTCGGCGGCGCTGCAGTCTGCCGCAGCGGTGCTGACGCGGGTCAAGGATGAACAAGGTGCCCTGGTACGGCTGCAACGGGCCAATGCGGTCCTGATGCAGGTATCCGCCTCACTGGACAACGCCCTGGCCGACGCGGTGCTGCTGGACGGCCCGGAACCCATGGACCGACAGGAAACGGACGTGGACACCCTGATCGAACTGGTGTTGGCCGACATCTCGCCCCAGGACCGCGCACGGGTTCAAGTGGAGCGCTCGGCCGCGGCCAGAACGGCCGACGTGAACCCCAGCCTGATGCGCCTGGCGCTGCGCAACCTGATTGCCAACGCGCTGACCTACTCGCCACCCCAGAGCCGGGTGACCGTGCATGTGCGTGACATGGACAGCCCACTGGGCCTGAGCATCGACATTTGCGACCAAGGCCCTGGCTTCGAGCCCGAACTGGTGGGCAAGCTGTTCTCTCGCGGCAAGCGGGGAACGCGCACATCCCAACCGGGCGGACATGGACTGGGCCTGCACATCGTCCGGCGTGTCATGCACATGCATGGCGGCACGGCGCAACTGGCACACAACGCGCCAGGCGAAGCAGTGATCATGCGCGTGACGCTGCCGCAGGGTGGCGTCTGACGTCGATCCGGCATCAGCCCGTCAGGACCTGCTTCATCCACTCGTCAAATTGCGCTGGCGATACATGGCCCAGTGCCAGGGCCGCCTCGCGCAAGGAGCTGCCCTGTGCCAGTGCCCGTCTGGCGATCTCGGCAGACCGGTCATAGCCGATGTGCGGCACCAGCGCCGTTACCAACATCAGCGAGCGGTGCAACAACTCGTCGATGCGGGCCTTGTCGGGCGTCATGCCCCTGGCACAGTGCTGATCGAAGCCGGCCATGGCGTCCGACAGCAGGCGCACGCTTTGAAGGAAGTTGTAAGCCATCAAGGGCTTGAACACATTGAGCTCGAACTGCCCGGAAGCGCCGCCGATGCTCAGAGCCACATCATGACCCATCACCTGGCAGCACACCATGGTCAGGGCCTCGCATTGCGTCGGGTTGACCTTGCCGGGCATGATGGAACTGCCTGGCTCGTTCTCGGGCAGCAGCAGCTCACCCAGGCCGCAGCGTGGCCCTGAGGCCAGCCAGCGCACATCGTTGGCGATCTTCATGAGCGCCACCGCCAGCGTCTTGAGCGCACCATGGGCATGGACCAGGGCATCGTGGGCCGCCAGGGCGGCAAAACGGTTGTCGGCGCAGCGCAGGGGCAGACCTGTTTGCGCCGCCAGGCTGGCTGCCACCAGGTCACCAAAGCGAGGATCGGTATTGAGCCCATTGCCCACAGCCGTGCCGCCAATGGCCAGTTCGCACAAGGCAGGCAAGGTGGATTCGATGGCCTTGCGGGCATGATCCAGCTGTGCCACCCAGCCAGACATCTCCTGGCCCAGTGTCAAGGGTGTGGCGTCCTGAAGGTGGGTGCGCCCGATCTTGACAATGTCTGCACAGGCTTGCGCCTTGTCGGCCAGCGTGGCGCGCAAGCAGCCCAGCGCTGGCAGCAGATCGCGCTTCAGGTTGCCGGCCGCCGCCACGTACATGGCCGTAGGGAAAACATCGTTGGATGACTGCCCCAGGTTGACATGGTCATTGGGGTGCACACAGCGCGCTGCACCACGCCCCGCGCCCAGGATCTCGGAGGCGCGGTTGGCCAGCACCTCGTTCATGTTCATATTGGTTTGCGTCCCGGATCCCGTCTGCCAGACAGACAGCGGAAAGGCCGCGTCATGCTGGTGCGCCATCACCTCTTGCGCGGCCTGATCGATGGCAGACGACACCCGCCTGTCCAGCAAGCCCAGATCGGCATTGACCAGCGCCGCAGCGCGCTTGACCCTCGCCAGCGCCATCAACAAGTCGAGCGGCATGCGCTCGGTCGAAATCCGGAAGTACTGCAAGGAGCGCTGGGTCTGAGCGCCCCACAAGGCGTCCGCGCTGACCTGTACATCGCCCAGCGAGTCGTGTTCGGTTCGGGTGGCAGGTGTCACGGTATGCGCCGACCTGAGGCGTCAGGAAGCCGTGCGCCCGAGCAAGGTCGTGACATTGAGCCCAGTTTGCGGCCCAGGGGGCAGCGCCAACGGGGTGGCCAGACTCAGAACGATGCGCTCCTCCACGCTCTGAGCGACGATGTCATCGCCTGCGAGTGGATAGGCCCCTTCTTCGATCAGGTCATCCAATGCGCGATGCAAGGTCCATTCGGCCTGTTTTCGGGTTGTGCGGCTCACGATCATGCCTCTCTGCAAGGGAAGGCTCCGATATGGCGACCACTCCGCTTGCAGGGTGCGCGCTCGGTGAACGTCTGTCAAGGCGCCAGCTCACCTCGGCATCGCGAATAAGCGGGCGCGAACCGCGTTTATCCAGGCGGCAAGCAAGGTCATCCCCGAATAAGCTGTGCTGTGAAACCACGCTCACGGCCGGGTCAGGCCTGTGCCGTGGCGGCTTCGACTCGCCTGAAATGGATGCGCCATGCTCAAGAACATCAAACTCGTCCACTACTTCAAAGGCATCGTGATCTGCTTCTGGATTGCGTTCCTGCTGTTGGCAACCGTGGCCTGGAACGGCCTGTCGAGCGCAGCGGACAGCCTGCACGTGGTCCACAGCGAGCGCATGAGCAAAGCCGACAAGCTGGGCGAGATGGCCCAGAACATCAGCCGCAATCGCGCCGAAGTTCTGCTGATGTTCCAGCATGACCCACAGGGTCGCCTGCACGGCATTCACGACCACGCGCTGTCAGTCCACTTCGACAACTACGAGAAGCGGCGAGAAGAGACGAACAAAATGTGGGCATTGATCAAAGACATGAAAGCCGACGCTGACGAAGCCAGGCTGATTGCCGAGGTCGATCAGACGCGCAAGGCCTGGGTGGGAGAAGTCAATCAGGCGCTGGCCTCGCTGAAGCGCAACGAATTCAGCACCGAAGTGATGGCGAGCTACCTGAAGGCAGGACGCACCGAAGGCGAGGCCATGCTCAAGTCCATCAACACCTTGCACCAGTATCAGGAGGATGCCGCTGCGCATGCTGCCGCAGAGGCCGACGCACGCCACAAGAAGGCCGCCATCTGGTTCATGGTTCTGGCGATTGGCCTGGGTATCCCCGGCACGCTCGCGTCGGCACAAGTGCTGCGCAATCTGCGCCAGGGCTTCGAAAAGGCTGATGCCACCGCCAACGCCATTGCGCACGGCGACCTGTCCGTGAAGATCCATGCTGATGGCGACAATGAAATCGATTCCCTGCTTCGCCGCCTGGAGCAGATGCGTACCAACCTGGTTGGCGTGATCTCGAAGGTTCGCGCAACCGCCGACAGCATCGAAGTGGCTTCCGCCGAGGTGGCCGCGGGCAACGCGGACCTCAGCCACCGCACCGAGCAAACGGCAGGCAATCTGCAGCAGACGGCCAGTTCGACGCAACAACTGGGCGTCACCGTGCGGCAAAACGCCGCCAACGCCATGGAAGCCAATCAACTGGCCGAAGGCGCATCACAAGTGGCCTCTCAGGGTGGCGAAGTCGTCGCCCAGGTGGTCGACACCATGAAGGGCATCAACGAAAGCTCGCGCAAGATCGCCGACATCATCGGCGTGATCGATGGCATCGCCTTCCAGACCAACATCCTGGCCCTGAACGCTGCCGTGGAGGCCGCCCGTGCAGGTGAACAAGGCCGTGGCTTTGCCGTGGTGGCCAGCGAAGTGCGTTCCCTGGCTCAACGCTCGGCTGGTGCCGCACGTGAAATCAAGAGCCTGATCGCCACCAGTGTGGACCGCGTTGAAGAAGGTACGCGGCAGGTAGACGAGGCCGGCGCCACCATGAACGAGGTCGTCACGGCCATCCAGAATGTGACCGCCATCGTGGGCAAGATCAGTCACGCCAGCACGGAGCAGAGCGAAGGTGTGGCACAAGTCGGTCAGGCAGTTGGCCAGATGGACGAGGCCACGCAGCAGAACGCTGCGCTGGTGGAGCAAAGTGCAGCGGCAGCCGAAAGCCTCAAGCAGCAGGCGCAGCAACTGGTGCAAGCCGTCGCGGAATTCAAGCTGGACCGCTGAGGCAGGCTCACACCGCCCACAAAAAAACCCGGCTCGAGGCCGGGTTTGCTTTTGGAAGAGACCTTCGGTGCTCAGAAGGTTTCCCAATCGTCGCTTGCGCCCTTGGGCTCGTTCTTCGGTTCAAACGACGGTGGCGAAGCCAATGGCTCGCTGCGAGGCGCCGCGCTGGCTTTCGGTTGCGGTGCAAACGACGGTGCAGCGGCGGGTGTGGTGGCAGGCGAAGACGAGACAGCGGGCTGCACACGGCTGCCTGCGCGTCGTTCCTGACCACCATAGCTGGCAGGCGAGGCCGGCATGCTCCTGGAAGCCGCACCGCCCATGCCGTGATCCACCTTGAACACGGCCACCGCTTGCACCAGTTGCTGAGCCTGCTGCTTGAGGCTCTCGGCTGCTGCCGCACTTTGCTCCACCAGCGCAGCGTTCTGCTGAGTGGCCTGGTCCATCTGGTTGACGGCATCACCGACCGAGGCCACACCACTGCTTTGTTCGGCACTGGCCGCGCTGATCTCACCAATGATGTCGGACACGCGCTTGATGGAGGCCACGATCTCCTGCATGGTCGAGCCAGCCTGGTCAACCAGCTCGGTACCTTGCTCGACACGCTCCACGCTGGTGCTGATCAGGCTCTTGATTTCCTTGGCGGCCTCGGCACTGCGTTGCGCCAGATTGCGCACCTCGCCGGCCACCACCGCAAAGCCACGCCCTTGTTCACCCGCACGAGCGGCTTCCACCGCCGCGTTCAGCGCCAGGATATTGGTCTGAAAGGCGATGCCATCGATCACGGTGATGATGTCGGCGATCTTGCGCGAGCTCTCGTTGATACCCTTCATGGTGTCGACCACCTGAGACACCACCTCGCCACCGCGTGCCGCCACGCTGGATGCACCTTGCGCGAGTTGATTCGCCTGGCGCGCATTGTCGGCGTTCTGGCGCACGGTCGAACCCAGCTCCTCCATCGAAGAGGCTGTTTGCTGCAGCGAGGAAGCCTGTTGCTCGGTGCGACCCGACAAATCCTGGTTGCCCTGTGCGATCTGCGAGCTGGCGGTGGCCACACTGTCGGAGTTGCGGCGCACCGTGCTCACCACGTGGGACATCTCGGAGCGCATGCGATCCAGCGCCAGCACAAACTCGCCCACCTCGTCATCAACCTTGTCCGTGTTGGTGCCGGTGAGGTTGAGTGCGGCCAACTCTTCAGCCTGCGCCTTGGCATAGGCCAAACGGCGATTGATGTTGCCAGCCAGCAGGAAGCCTCCGGCCACACCACCGAGACCGATCACCCCGCACAGCAGAAGCAACCATGTGCTGGTGCTGGCCGCCTGGGCATCTCGGGCTTCCACATTGGCTTTGGCTTCCTTGCCTACCGACTCGATCAGCTTGTTGATGGAGGCCACTGTGGCCGCACCGGCGGGCGTCAGCTCGGCCGCCCGAAAGGAGGTGGCCTCATCGGTCTGACCCGCATTCATCATTTCAAACCAGCGGGAACGCGCCGCGGCGTATTTCTTGTAGTTCTGCTGCACTTCCGCCAGGCCTGCCTTGATCGCGTCCGAAATGGGCTGCTCACCAAACTTCTTCAAGCCGGCATCGAAGTCTTCATAGCGCTGCTTGTCACCTTCCATCAGCTTCTGGCGCTTGTCGGCATCACCGAGCGCAAGATACTGTGCCACGCCCCAGCGCAAGGACCACAAGGCACTGTTGGCCTCGGCCAGATGCGCCGTGGCCAAGGTATCTGCCCGGTAGGCATGGTCATTGTCTGCGCGAGCAGATTGGGCCTGCCAGACCGCCACGGAACCGGCGATACCGATACCGACAAACATGCCGATGGACAACAATTTGACCTGAGATGTCAGCTTCATGGAGCAGATCCTCTGTACGTGCGATATGACACACCACGAACGAGCTTGTGTGAAAGAATCAGACCCCGTTCGCTTTGATAGCAATGGGCTATCGGCACTAAACCAGCCAACTTGAATGGTTGTTCCCAAATGCTTCACGGTTTGACGCTGTAATCCATGCCGCCTGCATCGACGCCCACGCCGAACATCCCTGCCACGTACGGACTGTCTCTGCTGTCCTTGATGGTGGAGCGTCGCCATATGGTGGAGGACGTTCTGGCTGGCACCGACCTCACACACGCCCAACTGCAGGACCAGCACGCCCAGATCAGCGGCTGGCAATACGTGGTCATGCTCAACAACGCGCTGCGCCTGGATGGTGACGGCGGCCTGGCCTACGAACTGGGCCTGCGCAGCCAGGTCACCAAGCACGGCTTCGTCGGCTTCGGACTGATCAGTTGCGCCACCCTGCGCGAAGCCATCGAGTTCAGCGAGCGCTACTTCCAGGCGCGCGTGTCCGTGTTTCACAGCGAGATGTCGATCAAAGGCGATCAGGTGGTGATCGACCTGCGCGAGACCGTACCTCTGGGCCCGCAGCGCCCCCTGATTCTGGACATGGTGCTGGTGGAGTTGTGCAGCCTGTTTGCCAAGGTGCTGGGCACCGACACCAGCACAGCCGGGTGGACAAGCGAGATCTGGGTGCCCTACGGAGAGCCGGTGGCCTACGCCCGCTACAAGGCACGCTTGCCACGCTTTCGCTTCAACCAGGCCGCCGTGCAAATCCGCTTTCCGGCGCGCATGCTGGATGAGCCCATCCCCTCTGCGGATGCCGTCAGCGTGCAACTGGCCATCGACCGCTGCGAGCAGGAGATGGCCAAAAAGGCCGCGTCGCAAACCACGGCAGACCTGGTGCGCAGCCAACTGGTCTGCACAGACGGGCGCTACCCGGATGTGGCGGCGATGGCGCAAAAGCTGTTGATGTCGGAGCGCACGCTCAAGCGCCGACTGCAGGACGAGGGCTGCAGCTTTCAGGTGCTGCTGGACCAGGCGCGCCACCAGGACAGCCTGCGCCTGCTGGGCAACCCGACGCTGGCCATCAAGCAAGTGGCCGAAGCGGTGGGCTACACCGACCCGGCCAACTTCGCACGGGCCTTTGCCAAGTGGACCGGTTTTTCACCTCGTGAATGGCGCCAGCGCCAGAGCAGGCGTGGCCCGAATTGACAGGTTTTCGGCCTGATTGCCCCTCACGCTGATACGGGCCAACTCGGTACGCTCCTGCCTCAGGATTGCGTATAACGAGGAGACCATGAGCAAACACATCAACCCCAATCGCATGAGCGATGCGCAGAAGTCAGAGCACATCCGCTCGGTGGTGCTGCAAGCAGGTGTCGACCTGCGCCAGCGTCATCCCTGGCTGGCACACCAGGATGCCATTGGCGCGACCATCATGGTCGTCTCGCTGGCCGGCATGATCGCCAGCGGCTGGCTCTACATCGAAGGCGCGATCCCATGGTGGCTGTGCGTGCCCGTCACCGCCATCTTCGCCTCCTTCATCCACGAGCTGGAGCACGACCTCATCCACCAGATGTACTTCCGCACCAGGCCATGGGCCAACAGCCTGATGCTGGCCGTGGGCTGGCTGGCCCGGGCCAGCACCGTGAGCCCCTTCGTGCGCCGCAAGCTGCACCTGCACCATCACAAGGTGTCGGGCACCGAGTCCGATCTGGAAGAGCGCGGCATCACCAACGGTGAGACCTGGGGCCTGCGCCGCCTGCTGATGACGGCCGACAACATGCTGGGCGTGATGCTGCGTCCCCTGACCATGCGCAAGGCCGTGCGCAGCTACATCAAGGCCCAACAGCCCGCCAGCAAGGAAGAGTTCATCAAGCTGCTGCGCGAACAGGCCTCGGCCTTCCTGCCACTGGGCACGCTGTACTACTTCGTGTTCCATGCCTGGATCGTGCTGCATGTGGTGATGTGGGCGGCGCCCGTGCTCGGTTTCAGCGGCCCGCAATGGGCTGATGGCCTGCTGCAGAAGCTGGACGTGTTCGGTGTGGTCTACATGCTGCCCAGCCTGCTGCGCACCTTCAGCATCCAGTTCATCAGCTCCAACATGCACTATTACGGCGACGTGGAAGCGCGCAATGCCATGCAGCAGTGCCAGGTGCTCAACCCCTGGTGGCTGATGCCGCTGCAGCTGTTCTGCTTCAACTTCGGCAGCACGCACGCCATCCATCACTTTGCGGTGAAAGAGCCCTTCTACATTCGCCAGTGGAATGCCCGTATCGCCCACGACGTGATGCGCAAGATGGGCGTGCGCTTCAATGACTTCGGCACCTTCAGGCGCGCCAACCGCTTTCACCTGACGCCGACAGCGCCCACGCCACAAACGCGCACCGCCTGAGATCGCGCTGCCGCGCGCATGCACGACAATCGGAGGCTGACAGCGAAAGCAGCCTCCGCACATGACCCAGCTCCCTGCCCTGATCCTGGCCGCCGGCCGCGGCGAACGCATGCGGCCTTTGACCGATGCCACGCCCAAGCCCTTGCTGCACGTGCAAGGCAAACCCTTGATCGAATGGCATCTGGAAGCCCTGGCGCGCGACGGCGTGCGCGACGTGGTGATCAACACCGCCCACCTCGAGGAACAGTTCCCGGCCGCTTTGGGCGATGGTGCACGCTGGGGTTTGCGCATCCATTACTCGATGGAAGGCCGCGACCATGGCGGCGCGCTGGAAACCGCCGGTGGCATGGCCAAGGCCCTGCCCTTGCTGGGCAAGGCCTTCTGGTTGCTGGCCGGCGATGTGTTCGTGCCAGGCTTCCGATTCGAAGCAGAGGCCGCAGAGGCCTTTGTGCAAGGCGACGACTGGGGACAGATGTGGCTGGTCCCCAATCCGGCGCATGTGCCCCAAGGTGACTTTGCGCTGACCGCGCCTGGCCGTGTGCTGCGCAAGGACGCCGCGCCCGCCAGCACACCAGCCTACACATACTCCACCATCGGTTTGTACAAGCCTGCGATGGTGGCGGGCATCCACCCTGGCGACAAAGCCGCGCTGCGCCCGAGCCTGGAGCGCGCCATCGATGCGGGCAAGCTCTCGGGCCGCTTGTACACGGGCCCCTGGGTGGACGTGGGCACACCGCAGCGGCTGGCCGAACTGAATACGGCCGCGCCATCTCGCTGAGCCCACCTCCCATGCCCCACCTGACAACGCGGCCGCAGGGCACGCACCTCACGGCTGATCTGGCAGGCTGCCATGCCGCCCATCCCTGGATGACCCAGCCAGAGGCCTTGCGCCAGGCCTGCCTGCTGGCGGTGGCTGAAGCGGGCCTGC
>NZ_DASUIS010000091.1:0-8457 GCF_036279675.1 Aquabacterium sp.
CCACCAGTACCGTGCTTTCTGGGGCCGCATTGCCCACGGCGCGGTCAAGGCTGGCGACGAAGTGCAGATCTTCCCGAGCGGCGAAACCGCCATCGTGGCCGAAGTGCGCCATTCGGCGCTGGTGGTCGATTCGTGCGAAGCAGGCCAGTCGGCCGGCATCGTGCTGGACCGCCAGGTCGATATCTCGCGCGGCGACTGGATCCACTCGCCAGGCAGCATCAAGCCCACGGACAGCTTCACGGCCACCCTGGCCTGGCTGGACACTGAACCCGCCGTGGTGGGTCGCAAGTACTGGGTGCGCCATGGCAACCGCTGGGTGCAGGCGCGAATCACCTCGATCGACAACCGTCTGGACATCCACACGCTGGAAGACCGTGACGCTGGCGAGCTGGCCGTCAACGAAATCGGTCGCGTGCAGATCCAGACGCAGCAGCCCCTGCCGGTGGAGCCTTACCTGGACAACCGCATTGGTGGCGCCTTGATCGTGGTGGACCCCACGACCAACCGTACCAGCGGCGCGCTGCTGGTCAAGGCTGCCTGAGAGGCATCAGCATGGCCGACAAGCCCTGTTCACTCGTGACCGCCAAGGTCGTCTTCATCGGGGCCGGCCCCGGCGAGGCCGACCTGATCACCGTGCGTGGCAGCCGTTTGCTGGCGCAGGCGCAGGTGGTGCTGTTCGACGCCCTGGCGGATGCCTCTCTGCGCGATCTGGCGCCGCAGGCAACCTGGATCGACGTGGGCAAACGGGGCTTTTCCGGCAAGGAAGGCAGCGACTTCAACGGCCAGACGCGCATCAACCAGTTGCTGGTGGAGCAATCTCTGGCCGTGGGCGCCATTCATGGCGAACGTGGCCTGGTGGCACGCCTCAAGGGCGGTGACCCCAGCCTCTTTGGCCGACTGGAAGAAGAGCTGCACGCCTTGCGTGAAGCTGGCATCGACAGCGAAGTGGTGCCAGGCGTGACCTCGGCCCTGGCTGCGGCTGCCGCCACCAAGCGCCCATTGACACGCCGTGGCACAGGTCGCAGTGTCAGTTTCACCACGGCCATGACCCGCACGGGTGACCTGCAATGCGGCATGGGCCCCGGGCAACGTGCGGACACGGAAGTGTTCTACATGGCCGGGCGTCAGCTCGCGCCGCTGTCCAAAGGCTTGCTCGATGCAGGGTGGCCTGCAGACACCACGGTCAGCGTGGTCTCCCGTGCTGGCTGGCCCGACATGCGTCACACCACGCACACCGTGGGCACCCTGGGCGACGCCAGTTCGGTTCATGCCGGCAGGCCGACCCTGGTGATGGTGGGCGCTGGCGCCACCGATCTTCCTGAAGAACCTTTGACCCATATCGCCATTTGTGGCGAAGGAAGAGACCTTACGACAGGCTAAAGCGCAAGCCATGCCCGTAAAATCTCGCCCTATTCATCTTTAACCGACACAAGAGACTAGACATGACCCACGTCGTCACCGAAGCCTGCATCCGCTGCAAATACACGGACTGTGTGGACGTGTGCCCGGTGGACTGCTTCCGCGAAGGTCCCAATTTCCTCGTCATCGATCCCGATGAGTGCATCGACTGCGCGGTCTGTATCCCCGAGTGCCCGGTCAACGCCATCGTTCCTGAAGAGGACGTGCCCGGCAACCAACAGCAGTACATCCAGATCAACGCCGATCTGGCCAAGTCCTGGCCCAGCATCACCAAGCGCAAGGAGCCGCTGCCTGAAGCTGACGAGTGGAAGGACAAGACGGGCAAGCTGGATCAACTGATCCGCTGATTGCCGTCTCCCAGGCGGCACGCTCGATGATCCACACAGACGCCCTGGTCATCGGGGCCGGCCCTGTCGGCCTCTTTCAGGTCTTCCAGTTGGGCCTGCTGGGCCTCAAGGCCGAGATCATTGACGTGTTGCCGCAAGCCGGGGGCCAGTGCATCGCGCTGTACCCCGACAAGCCGA
The DNA here is from genome assembly GCF_036279675.1 of Aquabacterium sp. Taxonomy (GTDB): domain Bacteria; phylum Pseudomonadota; class Gammaproteobacteria; order Burkholderiales; family Burkholderiaceae_C; genus Aquabacterium. The sequence goes on from NZ_DASUIS010000091.1 coordinate 1,944, forward strand.
TTTACGACATCCCCGGCGTGCCCTTGTGCACCGGGCGTGAGCTGACGCAGCAATTGCTCGTCCAGGCCATGCCCTTCATGCCGGCCGATGCCCCTGACGCCCCCTCACGCAACCTGCATCTTGGTCACATGGTGTCCGAGCTGCGCGCGTGCGCTGATGGCGGTTTCCAGATCGAGACAGACAAGGGCCTGCTGATACAGGCGCGCGCCGTGTTCATCGCGGCGGGTGCCGGCGCCTTTGTGCCACGCACACTGAATCTGCCGGGCCTGGCCGAGGCTGGCAATGTGCACCACTTCCTGCATGAAGCGAGCGGCACCACCGCACCCTGGGCTGGTCAACACCTGATCATCCACGGCGGCGGTGACGAGGCCTTGTCGGCCGCATTGAGCATCGCCCGCCACCCGGATCTGGCGCAACGCCCTGCCCGCTTGAGCCTGTTGCATCGCCGCGACCAATTTCAGGCAGAAGCAGACCTGGATGCGGCCGTACGCGACTTGATGGCCGCAGGTGAGATCAACCTGATCGTGGGCATGCCCACCGAAGCCACCGTGGATGATGGCCTGGTCACCAGCCTGCAGATTCTGGGTACTGATGGGCAGACACGAAGCCAGCCTCTGGACCATCTGCTGATCCGCCTGGGGATGAGCCCCAAGCTGGGCCCCTTGAGCAACTGGGGCATGGCGCTGGAGCGCAAACAGGTGGCCGTGAACACCGCCAGTTTCGAGAGCAGCATTCCCGGCCTGTATGCCGTGGGCGACATCAACGTCTACCCCGGCAAGAAGCGCCTGCTGCTGTGCGGCTTCCATGAAGCGACGCTGGCTGCCCACCACGCAGCCGCCGCGCTCAACCCGGATGCACCGCAACACCTGCTCTACACCACCACCAGCCCGCTGTTGCACCAGCGCCTGGGCGTAGCCAAGTAGAATCCCACCATCGCTAGGGGTGCGGGCGGTTCGTTGCCAACGAGCTTGCTGCGCTGAGAGAGTCCCTTTGAACCTGACCGAGGTCGTGCTCGCGTAGGGAAGCGTCTGCATCACGCACTGCACTCATGCCCGCCATGAGCCCTGCCTGCGCTGCGAACAGCCTCCCGCCCGAACACGCCTTGCCCGTTGTCATCGTGCTGGAGTTGTTCGAGATGCACCGTCAAGATTCTATTTACCGCGCCACGAAGGCGCTCAACAAGCTGTCGCCGCTGGCACTGGCGGTGCTGGTTCTGCTAGCACAAGATGCCGCACAGGCCCAAAGCAGCGATGACGAGCGCACCCTGCCATCGGTCAACGTGACAGCGCCAGCCAAACGCCAGGCGCGCGCCAGCATCGCCGGCCTGGGCGATGGCCCTGCCTGGCAACAGCCCGTGCAGGCACAAAGCTTCAGCGAGGACACCTTCAAGGATGCGCAGGCCACACGCCTGGCCGACCTCACCAAGCTGGACGCCAGCACCACCGACTCGTACAACACGATCGGCTACTGGGACTACCTGACCATCCGCGGCTTCACGCTGGACAACGCCTACAACTACCGACGTGAAGGCCTGCCTATCAATGCGGAAACCCGGCTGCCCATGGACAACAAGGCCAGCGTCGAGTTGCTCAAGGGCACCAGTGGCATGCAGGCGGGCGTGAGCGCACCGGGTGGTCTGGTCAATCTGGTGGTCAAGCGGCCTGATCGACGCGTTCGCACGGCCAATGTGGCCCTGACCGATGCAGGTGATCTCCTGACCAGCGTGGACCTCGGCGACCGCTTTGGCGAGCGTGCCGAATGGGGCGTGCGCGTGAATGCAGCGGCAGAGCGTCTGGCCACGCACGTGGACAACACGCGTGGGCATCGGCAACTGATCGCCTTGGCCGTGGACCGCCAGTTGACGCCTGCCCACACCATGGAAGCCGAGTTCGAACACAGCTACATGAGCCAACCCAGCGTGCCGGGCTTCAGCCTGTTGGGCGATCAATTGCCATCGGCGCATGACATCGACCCGAGCCTCAACTTCAACAACCAGTGGTGGACTCAGCCTGTACAAATGCAAGGCGACACAGGCACCATTCGCCTGCGCAGCAACCTCGGCCAAGGCTGGAAAAGCACGATCACCTTGGGCGAGCAGCGCTTGAAATCCGATGACCGAGCGGCCTTTCCTCTCAGCGGCGACGGCTATAGCTGCCTCTATGGCACCAAGAATCTGGCGGTCTACTGTGCCAACGGCGACTTCGACCTCTACGACTTCCGATCCGACAATGAACTGCGGCTGACCAGATCCGTGCTGGCCGAGGTGCAAGGCCGCGTACAAACCGGCGGCATCCAACACGATCTGACCGTTGGCGTGTTGCGATCCTTGTTCCGATCGGGCCTGTCCACGCAGGCCTACAACAAGGTGCCGGAAACCAGCAACCTGTCTGCCCCATACACGCCCGTCAGCCCGGCACCAGTGCCTGGCTTCGAGGTGTCCAATCGCCGTGAGCAGAGCACCGAGTGGCGCCTGCAAGACGCGCTGACCTTCAGTCGGGAGACGCAAGCCTGGATCGGCGTGCGCTACACCCAGTTGCATCGCGAAAGCAGCCCTACCGGAGGTTCGGAGTCACCTGTGGCAGATGACCGGTCGCTGGCGACACCGTGGGCAGCACTGGCCTACACGTTCGCACCACAAACGCGCGCCTATGCCAGTTGGGGTGAAGGCATCGAACTGAAAGCCGCGCCCTACGGCATGGGCTACAACAACCCAGGCGCCATCCTGCCCACGATGAAGAGCCGCCAGTGGGAGCTGGGGATCAAGGGCCAATACACCCTGGACAAGGCTGTTCAGCAATGGGGTGTCAACTGGTTCCACGTCAAGCGCCCTGAAGCTGACTTCATCAGCTACACCTACGTACCCGACGGACTGTCCACACACCAGGGTATCGAAGGCTACTGGCAGGGCCGCATGGGCGCGTGGAGCCTGGGCGGCAGTGGCATGGTGCTGGACGCCAAGCGCCATGGCAGTGCCCAGGACTTCATCAACGACAAGAGCCCGGTCAACGTCCCGGCGCACACCCTGAAGCTCTCAGGCGCCTATGCCTGGGCAACGCCTCTACCCCTGACGCTGCAGCTTGACGTGGTCCACGAAGGACGCCGCTGGGTGGACCCTGACAACACGATCCGACTGCCAGCCTGGACACGTGTGGACGTGGGCCTGCGCGCCACGCAAGCCCTGGCGAGCCAGACCGTCACCTGGCGCCTGGGTGTCACCAACCTGTTGGACACCCGCGCCTGGCGCGAATCGCCCAACCCGTTTGGCGCGATCTACCTGTTCCCGATGCCAAGCCGCACCGTCACCGCATCGGCTCAAATCGACTTCTGACGCGACAAATTGCACGCCCTGGCCGACTGACGAAAACACACAACGCAGCCGGCCAGCTTGCAAAACCATGCTATAGTCGCATTCTCAGCTGATGTCCACGACGCAAGTATGGACAGAATCTGTTCCCCGATAGCTCAGTCGGTAGAGCGCCGGACTGTTAATCCGTAGGTCCCTGGTTCGAGCCCAGGTCGGGGAGCCAAAAATTCAAGACGGCTTTGCTTGCCGATTTGCAAAGCCCGACATCGTTTGATCCCCGATAGCTCAGTCGGTAGAGCGCCGGACTGTTAATCCGTAGGTCCCTGGTTCGAGCCCAGGTCGGGGAGCCAGATATCAAAAGCCTCAGCACATGCTGGGGCTTTTTTCTTGCGGCGACTTGTTCAATCTGGCCGTGAACCAGAAGGTGCTGCCCACACCCGGCACACTCTCTGCCCCCGCCTCGCCGCCCATCAAGCCTGCCAGTTTGCGCGCAATGGCCAGCCCCAGCCCCGCACCGCCGTGAGCACGCGTGCTGGAGTTGTCCCCCTGCTCGAAAGGCTGAAACAGGCTCGCAATTCGTTCCGGCGCGATGCCCACACCCGTGTCCTGCACCTCGAAACGCCACAGCGCGTCGTCCAGGCTGGTCTCGATCAGGCGCACGCGGAGGCGAATGCCACCGTGCACGGTAAACGCGACCGCATTGGCGACGTATTTCTGCAGGGCCTGACGAACACGGTCCACATCACCCCAGACCCAGACCGGACATGCGACAGGCTCGACCTCAACGCTCAGCCCCTTCGCTTTCGCGCGCTCCACGACGCCTGATCGCACCTCGTCCAGCACAAGCTGCAAGGAAAATCGTGACTCACGCAAGACCAGTTCGCCCGACTCGATGCTGGCGATGTCCAGCACGTCGTCCATCATCGCCATCAACTGATGAGCCGCATCCACAATGATGCTCAGGCGCTGACCTTGTACAGGGCTGGGATTGGATTGACGCATCAGGCTGGAGAATCCGAGGATGGCGTTGAGCGGCGTGCGGATCTCGTGGCTGATGTTGGCGAGGAACTCGGTCTTGGCCCGGCTGCCCGATTCGGCCGTATCCATCGCCTTGCGCAGTTCATCCGTGCGCGCTACCACCAGATCCTCCAGGTGCAGACGGTATTGGAGCAACAAGGCTTCTGCGCGCTTGTGCTCGGTCTGATCCGTCACGGCAACCCGCACTTCCATGCGCCCGTGCACGGACAGCTGGCTCAGGCAATCGAGGCGCGCAGGCAGACGCGAACCATCCACCCGCATCAAGGTGAAGTCGGCACCATCAGCTTGCGAGGCTTGTGTGAGACGCGTCAAACTGCCGACCCATCGGGCCTGCTCCTCCGGTGCCACCAATGACAGGAAAGGCCGCGAGGCAAGACTGTCTCTGTCGACCTGCAGCAACTTGGCCCCCGTCAAGTTGATGCGCGTGACCTCCCCGAGATCATTGATCGTCAGGTAGCCCACTGGCGCACGATCGTAAAGATCCTGATAGCGATCCCGGGAGGCCTCCAGTTCATGCTGATAGACCCGCAGGGCCTCATTGCTCATCTCCAGTTCAATTTGATGCACCTGCAATTCATGCATGAGTGCCAAAGCATCCGACGCCAATGACGCCGGTGTATGGATGTTGGGCGTCTGAGCGAATCTTGCCTCAGCCGCTTCTCGCAAGGCCCTTTCGACAGCGCCCCGTTGGACAGGTGGAGTCATGCGTTCCCCGAGCTTGAATGCTCGACACCGTATGCGAGCGAAGCTTTGCCGTCCGTTCGTTAGCGAACAGCGCGGAAAGCGCAGAAGCCCTGCATACTTCGGAATGCCCAACGCCAGTCACCAGACACCGCCCAATCCAGATCGCACAGCACCTCGCGTTGTGGCCGTAGGTGCCTCAGCGGGGGGGCTGGAGGCCCTGGAGGCCTTTGTGGCTGCCGTGCCGATCAACAGCGGCATGGCCTATGTGATCGTTCAGCACATGGCACCCACGCACAAGACCATGCTGAGCGCCCTTTTACAACGCGTGACAACTTTGCCCGTCATCGAAGCTCGCAACGATCAGGCCCTGGCGCCCGACACGGTCTATGTGATCGCGCCAGACTGCGAGCTGACGGTCAAACAAGGCCGGCTGTACACCGGACACGCGGAAGAGCCCAGAGGCTTGCGCCTGCCCATCGACGTGCTCTTGAATTCACTGGCCCAGGATCTGCAATCGCGCGCCATCGGCGTGGTGTTGTCCGGCATGGGCGCTGATGGCACCCAAGGCTTGCAAACCATCAAGGCGCAAGGTGGCCTGACGCTGGCCCAGACGCCCGAGTCGGCGCAATTCGACTCGATGCCCCGCAGCGCCATCCAGTCAGGCTGCGTGGACATCATCGCCGAGCCCGCCGAGATGCCCATGCGCATACTGGCGCAATCCGGCCAGATGCGCGCCAACAAGGCGGCCGGCCCCCTGTCGGACATCGAACACGCCTCGTCACTGGCGCGCATCCTGGCCTTGCTGCGCCAACACAGCAAACACGACCTGTCCCTCTACAAGACCAGCACCCTGCTTCGGCGAATCGAGCGGCGCATGGCCGCACACAACCTCGGCCATATTGACGAATACACCGCCTATCTCGAAGACAACCCGCAGGAACGCGACCTCCTGTTTGCCGAAATGCTGATCGGCGTGACCAGCTTCTTTCGCGATGCGCCCGTCTGGCAGGTGCTTCAGGACAAGGTCATCCCCGAATTGCTGGCACGACGTTCACAGGCTCGACAGATACGAGCGTGGGTCGTCGGCTGCTCTACAGGTGAAGAGGCCTACACGCTGGCCATGGCCTTCCACGAGGTACTGGACCACATGCCAGACGCCGAGACATGGTCCCTGCAGATCTTCGCCACCGACCTGAGTGCCGATGCCATTGCGGTAGCCCGCAAAGGCCTGTACCCCGACAAGGCCATGGCAGACATGCCCGCTGAGCGATTGGCACGCTTCTTCACCAGACAGGACGGGGCTTACCAGATCAGCAAGGCCATTCGTGACACGGTGCTGTTTGCCCAGCACGACGTGATTCTGGATCCCCCCTTCACCAGGCTGGATCTGCTGTCCTGCCGCAATGTGCTGATCTACTTCAACACCGAACTGCAGCATCGCCTGATGCCCTTGTTTCACTACAGCCTCAAGCCCGGTGCGGTTCTGGT
>NZ_DASUIS010000092.1:0-38846 GCF_036279675.1 Aquabacterium sp.
CAAGGCCGAGCAAAGCCTGATCACCATCGAGTCCGACAAGGCGTCGATGGAGGTGCCCTCGGCTGTGGGCGGCGTGCTCAAGGAATTGCGCGTTCGCCTGGGTGACAAGGTGAGCAAGGGCTCGCTGGTGGGCTTGCTGGAGACAGTTGATGGTGCTGCGGCCGAGGCTGTGGCGCCTGTGGCTGCTGCCGCTGTTGCGTCCGCACCTGCACCTGCACCTGCACCGGCTGTCGCTGCGGCGCCTGTGGTGCCTTCGCCCGCACAAGTGGCCGATGCGGCGCCTGCTGCGGCAGACCGCACGCACCCCACCGCAGCGCTGGCGACGCTGGAGATGCCGCCCTTGAGCGCGGTGTCACATGCTTCGCCTTCGGTGCGCCGGTTTGCACGAGAGCTGGGCGTGCCCTTGCAGAAGGTCCCGGGTTCAGGGCCCAAGGGCCGCATCACGCATGTGGATGTGCAGAACTTCGTCAAGGGCGTGATGGCGCGGGCCGATCAGCCCGCTGCGGTATCCGCAGGTGGTGGCGCGGGTTCCGCCGATCTCGGTGGCATGACCTTGCTGCCCTGGCCATCGGTGGACTTCACCAAGTTCGGTGCGGTCGAGCGCCAGCCGCTGTCGCGCATCAAGAAGATCTCCGGCGCCAACCTGCATCGCAACTGGGTGCGCATCCCGCACGTCACCAACCACGACGAGGCGGACATCACCGAGCTGGAGTCTTTCCGCGTCAAGCTCAATGAAGAGCATGCCAAGGCGGGCACCAAGTTCACGATGCTGGCTTTCCTGCTCAAGGCCTGTGCGGTGGCGCTGCGCAAGTTCCCGCAGTTCAATGCCTCGCTGGATGGGGATGACCTGGTGCTCAAGCAGTATGTGCACATCGGCTTTGCGGCTGACACGCCCAATGGTTTGGTCGTGCCGGTGATCCGCGATGTGGACAGCAAGAGCCTGTCTCAACTGGCGACCGAGACAGCCGCACTGGCGGCCAAGGCCCGTGAGGGCAAGCTCTCGCCGGGCGAAATGCAAGGCGGTTGCTTCTCGATCTCGTCACTGGGCGGCTTTGGTGGCACCACCTTCACGCCCATCATCAATGCGCCCGAGGTGGCGATCCTGGGTGTGTGCCGCTCGGCCATGAAGCCGGTGTGGAACGGCTCGGCGTTCGAGCCCCGCCTGATGCTGCCTCTGAGCCTGAGTTATGACCACCGCGTCATCGATGGCGCATCGGCCGCCAGGTTCAACACCTACCTGGCCAGCTTGCTGGCCGACTTCCGCCGCGCGCTGGTCTGATCGAACGGGAACAAGAACATGGCATTGATCAACATTCCCGTTCCAGACATTGGCGACATCGCCGACGCGGCCGTCATCGAGATCCTGGTCAAGCCGGGACAGACGGTGGCTGCCGAACAAAGCATCATCACACTGGAGTCCGACAAGGCGTCGATGGAGGTGCCATCCCCCCAGGCCGGCGTGGTGAGCGAGATCAAGGTGAAACTCGGTGACCGTGTGGCGCAAGGGCAGTTGATCCTGACGCTGGACGTGGCCGGGGAGGGGGCTGCAGCGGCCAGTGCCCCGGCATCCGCGGCAGCGGCATTGCCGGTGGCTGCACCGGTCGCACCAACTGTTGCACCTGTGGCTCCGGCCGTGGTGGCCGCTTCGGCCACGCCGCAAGCATTGCCCGCCGTGAACGCACCAGCAGACACCGACTGCGACGTGCTGGTGCTGGGTGGTGGCCCCGGCGGCTACAGCGCAGCCTTCCGTGCGGCGGACCTGGGCCTGAAGGTCATCCTGGTGGAGCGTTATGCCGAACTGGGGGGGGTGTGCCTGAACGTGGGGTGCATCCCCTCCAAGGCACTGCTGCATGTGGCCGCCGTGATGGACGAGGTCAAGCACTTCGATGCGCTTGGCGTGACTTTTGGTGCGCCCGTGCTGGATCTGGACAAGCTGCGTGCGCACAAGTCCGGCGTCACCCGCAAGCTGACCACCGGGCTGGCCGGCATGGCCAAGGCGCGCAAGGTCGAGATCGTGCGCGGCTATGGCGCGCTGGTGGATGCGCACCACGTGCTGGTGGAAGTCACCACGGGCACCAGCCAGGACAAGACGGGTGACACCCGCACGCTGAGCTTCAAGCGCGCCATCATCGCGGCGGGTTCTCAGGCCGTGCGTCTGCCTTTCCTGCCGGACGATCCGCGCGTGGTGGATTCCACGGGCGCGCTCGACCTGCCTGCCATCCCGAAGAAGATGCTGGTGATCGGCGGCGGCATCATCGGTCTGGAAATGGGCACGGTGTATTCCACGCTGGGCGCGCGCATCGATGTGGTCGAGATGAGCGATACGCTCATGCCGGGTGCGGACAGGGACCTGGTCAATGTCTGGCAGAAGTTCAATGCGGGTCGCTTTGATCGCATCATGCTGGGCACCAAAACCGTCGCGGCCGAGGCCACGCCAACAGGTATCCGCGTGAGCTTCGAGTCGGTCAAGCCGGGTGTCGAGTCACCCGCCGCCGAAACGTATGACCTGGTCCTGCAAGCCGTGGGGCGCAGCCCGAACGGTCGCAAGATCGGTGCGGACAAGGTGGGTTTGACCGTCAACGAGCGTGGCTTCATCCCCGTGGACAGCCAGATGCGCAGCAATGTGCCCAGTCTGTTTGCCATTGGTGACATCGTGGGGCAACCCATGCTGGCACACAAGGCCGTGCACGAAGGGCATGTGGCGGCTGAAGTCATCGCCGGCGAGTTGCTGAATGACAAGGCGCTGGCCAGCGAAAGCTTTGACCCGCTGGTGATTCCGAGTGTGGCCTACACCGACCCGGAAATTGCCTGGGTGGGGCTGACCGAAGAACAGGCCAAGGCGCAAGGCAAGGCGATCAAGAAGGGGCTCTTCCCCTGGGGCGCTTCAGGCCGGGCGCTGGCCAATGGTCGGGCAGAAGGCTTCACCAAGCTGCTGTTTGATGCAGAGAGTGGCCGCATCGTGGGCGGCGGCATCGTCGGCACGCATGCGGGTGACCTGATCAGCGAAGTCGCCTTGGCCATCGAGATGGGCGCTGATGAAGTCGACATCGGCAAGACCATCCACCCGCACCCGACGCTCGGTGAGAGCGTGGGCCTGGCCGCAGAGGCAGCGCATGGCAGTTGCACGGATTTGATGCCGGTTCGCAAGCGCTGAGGTGGCTCGCGTTCGATCAATGAAAATCCCGGCTGGTGGTGGCCAGCCGGCCCAATAGCGGCGTCATGTCATGCAGGTAGTGGGCAATGAGATGGCGTACTTCGCCTTCGCGTTGCCACACACCATAGACCGCCAGCAGGCGTGCCTGCAGCAGGGCCTGGCGATGGCGGTCGCGCACATGCGTCCACACCACCACATTGACGGTGCCGGTCTCATCTTCCAGCGTCACGAAGATCACCCCTGAGGCGGTGCCAGGTTGCTGGCGCACGGTCACGATGCCGCAAGCCTTGGCCAGGCGGCCATTGGGCAGATCACGCAGATCGCGTGCGCTGGACAGGCGCTGCTCCCTTAACTTCGGGCGCAGCAAGGCCAGCGGATGGCTGCGCAGGGTCAGGCCCAGCGAGGCGTAGTCGAACACGATTTCTTCTCCTTCGGGGGCGTGGGGCAGGTCCAGCCAGTCTTCGTCCACCGGTGCGTCACGCAGCAAGGTGGGGGAACGGTGCAGCGCGGAGGCTTCCCAGACCTGCTGCCTGCGGTGGCCGGACAAGCTCATCAAGGCATCGCCAGCGGCCAGGGCCCGCATGTCGGCCTGATCCAGATCGGCGCGGCGGGCCAGGTCATCCACGTTGATGAACAGGGCTTGCTGCCGGGCCTGCACGATGCGCTCGGCAGCTTGATGCGAGAGCCCTGCGATCAGGCGCAGCCCCAAGCGAACGGTGGGCTGGTCCTGACGCAGCTTCTGGCGTCGGGCTTCTTCAGGCCCCGGGCGATCTTCCAGTGTGCAGTCCCACAGACTGGTCATCACATCAGGCGGGCGCACGTTCACGCCATGGCGGCGTGCGTCCTGCACCAACTGGCTGGGTGAGTAAAAGCCCAGAGGCTGGGCGTTGAGCAGGCCCGCCAGAAAGGCGGCAGGTTCGTGGCACTTGACCCAGGCACTGGCATAGACCAGCAAGGCAAAACTGGCCGCATGGGATTCCGGAAAACCGTATTCGCCAAAGCCCTGGATCTGCTTGAAGATCTGATCGGCAAAGCCCGGGTCGTAGCCATTGGCCTTCATGCCGTTGATGACCTTGTCCTTGAACTTGTGCACCCCGCCTTTGCGCCGCCAGGCGGCCATGGAGCGCCGCAACTCATCGGCTTCGCCCGCCGTGAAGCCCGCGGCCAGCACCACGATCTGCATCACCTGTTCCTGGAAGATGGGGATGCCGAGCGTGCGTTTCAAAGCGGCCTCCAGCCGAGGCGGGTAGGTGATGGCAGATGGGTCGCGCCGATAGAGCTCGCGCCGTTCCAGATACGGGTGGACCATGCCGCCTTGTATGGGGCCTGGCCGCACCAGCGCCACCTCGACCACCAGGTCGTAAAACTCGCGCGGGCGCAGGCGCGGCAGCATGCTCATCTGCGCACGGCTTTCGATCTGGAAGACGCCAACCGTGTCGGCCTGGCAGACCATGTCGTAGGTGGCTTCGTCTTCCCTGGGGATGTCTTGCAACTCCATCTCATGGCCGCGCTGCTGGCCGATGAAGTCCAGCGCCTTGCGCAGCGCGGTGAGCATGCCCAGCGCCAGCACATCCACCTTGAGCAGGCCCAGGGCATCAAGGTCATCCTTGTCCCACTGGATGACGCTGCGGTCGGGCATGCTGGCGTTCTCGATCGGCACCATGCGGCACAGGGCGCCCTTGGCGATCACGAAGCCGCCGGTGTGCTGGCTGAGGTGGCGAGGAAAACCCATCAAGGTGAGTGAGAGGTCCTGCCATTGACGCAGGCGGATGTCTTGCGGATCCAGGCCGATCTCGACCAGCCGCTCAGCCTGGATGCCCTTGCCGTCCCACCACTGGTGGTTGTTGCCCACACGCTCGATCAGCTCGGCATCGAAGCCCAGGGCCTTGCCCACATCGCGCAGGGCGCTGCGGGTGCGGTAGCTGATGACGGTGGCGGTCAGGGCGGCGCGGTCGCGCCCATAACGCTCATACAGATACTGGATGACCTCTTCGCGGCGCTCGTGCTCGAAGTCCACATCGATGTCGGGCGGCTCGTTACGCTCTTTGGAGATGAAGCGCTCGAACAGCAGCGTGGTCTGATCCGGATCGACCTCGGTGATACCCAGGCAGTAGCACACGGCAGAGTTGGCGGCGCTGCCTCGGCCCTGACACAGGATGTGCCGGGAGCGGGCGAAGCGCACGATGTCGTAGACGGTGAGGAAGTACTTTTCGTAGCCGAGTTCAGCGATCAGATCCAGTTCCTTGTCGATCTGCAACTGCACACGGGCCGGCACGCCCTTGGGGTAACGCCAGGTGCTGCCTTCGTAGGCCAGGCGTTGCAGATAGGTGCTGGGTGTATCGCCCTCTGGCACGACTTCTTCAGGGTATTCGTACTTCAGTTCATCGAGGCTGAAGTCGCAACGCGCAGCGACCTGCAAGGTGGCCGCCAGGGTGTCTGGCGGATAAAGCTGGGCCAGTTGCAGGCGGCTGCGCAAATGGCGTTCGGCATGGCGCTCCAGCGCCAGCCCGCATTCAGGTAGCGGCTTGCCGATGCGGATGGCCGTGAGCACATCCTGCAAGGGCTTGCGGGAGCGCGCATGCATGTGCACATCGCCCGCAGCCACCAGGGGCACGCGCGCGGTGTCGCTCACATGGCGCAGGGTGCGCAGCCAGATGGCGTCATCCAGTTGCTGATGTTGTTCGAGCGCCAGCCAGCAGCGGCCACCAAAGTGCTGCTTGAGCCACTGCGCCTGGGCCTCGATGGTGGCTGCCGGGCAGAGGCGGTGCGGCGCCATGATCACCACGCAGTCCCCCAGTGCTTCCTGCCGGATCTCGTGGCGCAGCAGCCTGGCCTGGCCTTTGCCTTCGGTGGCCCGGCGCAGGCGCGTGATGAACTCGCACAGCAGCCCGTAGCCCAGGCGATGGCAGGCCAGCACGATCAGGCGCATGGGCTGCGCATCGTGTTCATCTTCGAACACCTGGAACTCACTGCCGATCAGCAGTTTGAAGTCGTCCGAGCCGGGTTCCCTGGCCTGACGGGCTTCTCGCAAGGCCAGATGCGCACGCACGACCCCGGCCATGCTGCATTCATCGGTGATGGCCAGCCCTCGGTAACCCAGGGCCAGCGCGCGTTGCACCATTTCCTGCGCATGCGAAGCCCCGCGCAGAAAAGAGAAGTTCGACACCGCATGCAGTTCGACGTAATCGGGTAGCGCGGGCAGAGCGAGCTGGGCTGGCTGGAGGAGCATGGCAGCGCTCGATCAGGCAAAGAAGCCGTGCAGGTACCAGGGGCTGCGCGTGTCGTCTGCGGGCTGCTGGCGTTTGTAGATCCACAGCAGGCCGGCGTGGGCGCTGCTGGCGAGGTAGTAGTCGCGGGTCACGCGGGTGTGGTCGGTGCCTGGGTCCCACCAGCCCGCTTCGATGCGATGCGGGCCGGCCAGCAAGGTCAGCTTGCCCTGGTAGATGGGGTGCTGCCCCAGAACCGCGTCCAGCGCCAGTGGCATGGGTTCCGGCAGGACCCAGCAGGGTTGCGGCATGTCGGCGATGGGTACGGCGCGGGCTGTTCGGGCTGAATGCGTCGCAGGGGCCTGTGGATGGCGAAGGGATGCGGTGGACAAGGCTGGCACGGCGGGGTGCCACTGCTGAGCGCATTCCAGTCGGTGATCGGCCTGTACCTGGGCTTGCAGCACGCGCTCGGGCCCCAGGCGCACGCTGAGCTTTTCCAGCAAGGCCAGCAGGGCATCGCGTTGTGCGCGTTGGGCGGCAGGTGTGAGCAAGGCATCGGGGCTGGCGCTCAACTGGTCTTCGCGGTGCTCATGAAAGAGTTGCTGGCTGCTCAGGGGCAGGGCTTCGATCTCATCGGCGTGCAGGCTGATGTCACCCACCGGGGCACTCAACTGGATGCGTTGCAGGTGCTCGGCCAGAAGCCGGCTCAGGCGGGCGTAGTCGCGCGTCGGGCTGCCCAGGCGCACGGTCCATTCGCCCTCGTGGCTGCTGTCGCGACGGTGCCAGTCATGCAGCCAGCGCAAGGTGAAGGCCATGACCCCGGCCTGGCGCCCGGCCAGCCATGCACACAGTTGTTGCAGCAGGTGGCTGGCCGCAAACAGCAAGGCGGGGGCTGATTCGACCCGGCCGGGCAACTCAAGGCGGGCATCAAATACGGAGGGCAAGGTGAGCCACTCAAAAGCTTCGGGGCTGTGGCCGTAGGCCTGATCCAGTGTCTGCAGGATGCCGGCACCAAAACGCCGGCTCAGACCACCGCGCGGCAGGGCTCGCACATCGGCCAGCTTGCGACACCCCAGTCTGGCCAGGGTTGGCGCATGGGTGGCCACGCCAGGCAGCACATCCAGCGGGAGTTTGTTCAGGCGCTCGGCCAGTTCGCCGCGCACATCGGTGTCATCGCCTTCATCCTGGGTGTCTGGTGGCGGGCGCCGTGTCGGGCTGCTTGTTGTGCTGCTTGTTGGGCATATGGCGGCGTGGCCAGCCAGGGCCACCGCCGCCAGCGCCGTACCAGCATGGGCAGCAGCCACCACGCCATGAGCCTGCGCTTCATTCATGATGCGCTCGCGCAAGGTTGCAGCCCCGCCAAACAATCGCTCGCTGGCTTGCACCTCCAGCACCACCGCGCCTTCGAGGCAGGCCACCCGAGGTGTGAATTGCAGGGCCCACCAACCCAGGTGCAGGGGGCCCAGCACCAGCGGGATGCAAGCGGGTGAAGCTTTGTCTTCAACATGCTCAGGACGCTGCTGATCCGGCCCTTCTGCCTCACGACAAGGCGCGGGACTCCCGGGTAGCAAGGCGATCCAGTGCAGCATGATGTGGCGGCGCTTGGTGCGTGTCCGGCGTGGCGGGGTGTGTGGCAGATAGCGGGCTGGTGAGGGGCGGCGATGAGGTGGGCGACAGGGTCGGCAAGGGTGCAGCGGGCAGAAGTGGCGTCAAACCGGCCGGCCAGTACGGCAGGCTCAGGGGCTGATCCAGCATGGGCCCTCGTCGCTTGACGATCTGAACCTGCAGCGGGTGAGGGCAGGGCCCCAGCCCCAGCAACACGCGCAGTGGCGCCGCAGACGAATCAGCCTGGGCCTTGGCTGGGCGAAACACGAACAAAGGCCCGGGGTGTTGCGCTGCGCAGGCATGCAAGCGGCGAATCTGCTCCGGGCGCACTTGAGGCAACCAGCTCAACACGGCACTGACACACCCGGCCTTGAGCGCCTGCTCGGTGGCCCACAGGCGTTCGGCAGGTGTGCAGGCATCGATGCGGATCAGGCGGTCATCGCGCAGGCCTTCCTTGTGCAAGCCGGGCAGATGCGGGGCATGTGGCGGTGCAATCAGCAGCACGCTGCCCCCTCGTTTCACGATCTGCGCCAGGGCAGGGCTCAGCAAACGCCATTCCGCCTGGGCGGACTGGGTCAGCAGGACCTCGGTCATGGACTGGCAGGGCCAGCCGCCGCCTGGCAGTTCGGCATCCAGCATGTGATGCCCGCTGGGGATGACCGTGCTGCACACGCGACCCATGGCATCGCCGCGCCACACTGCCTGAGCCAGATGCTCGGGCAGGGGGGGCGGGCCATTCCGGGTGACGGCAGGCAGGACGGGCGGATGCATGTCAATCGATCAAATACTGTATGCGTATACAGTACTGTAGCGATTTTGAGCCCGCCCGTCCAGTCCACTTTCGTCAGGCTGGTGCCGCCTGCATCAGCCCGTATTGCCCCAGGTGCGCACGGTTTTTTCGTCCACGCCGCATCTGCGGGCCACAGCCCGGGCGCTTTGCCCTGCCTGCAAGGCCTGGCGAACCCAGGCCTCCAGTGCGCGGGTCAGGCGCTTGCCCGGCAAGGCCCATTCCGGTTGGCTGGAGTGGGTCTGTAGGCAACTCGTGCAGCGCCAGCGCACGATCTCGCCACGTCGAACTTGCGGGCGGCCATCCTGCGGCACATCGCGCCACCAGCTCGGGCGGATGGCATGGCGCTGCAACAGGCCGTGGTGCTGGCAACTCGGGCAAAAACCAGTCGAAGCGGTGCGGTGTCTCATGCGGCACGCTCCTTGTCTGGCGAGCCTTGCGCCTCCACCGTCCAGCCGGCCTTGATGGCCAGACGGTTGATGGCCTGCATCATGGCCATGAGCGAGGCACTGACCAGGTGCGGGTGCCGCCCGGCACCGTACACGCTGGCCGACACCCCCGGTGCTCCCACCTCGACCCAGGCCAGCGCCGTGGCATCCGAGCCTTGGCCGGTGGCGTGTTCTTCAAACCCATGCCACTGCGTGCCTTCAGGCAAGCCGAGCGCCTGCACCGCCTGCCAGGCCGCATCCAGCGGGCCATTGCCATGCCCATGCAGGCGTCGGGTGCCGTGCGTGGTCTGCACGAGCAATTCCACGCGCGTCTGGCCGAGGTCGTCCTCCACATGGTGATGCAGCAATTGCCATGGACCCGGCGCGGCCAGGTAGTCCGCCTGGAACAAGGCCCACAAGGCGCCGGCCGTCAATTCACGCCCGGTGTCATCGGCCACGGCCTGTACGCTGGCACTGAACTCGACCTGCGCTCGCCGCGGAATCACCAACCCATACGCAGACTCCAGCAAGTACGTGATGCCGCCTTTGCCGGACTGGCTGTTGACCCGGATCACCGCCTCGTAGTTCGAGCCTACGTCGCGCGGGTCGATGGGGAGATAGGGCACGGCCCACGGTTGATCTGCTTGCTGCACGGCCAGGCCCTTGCGGATGGCATCCTGGTGCGAGCCCGAAAACGCCGTGAACACGAGATCGCCGGCATACGGATGGCGAGGGGGCACCGCCAAGGCAATGCACTGCTCGACCGCACGCGCAATGGCAGGCAGGTTCGAGAAGTCCAGGCCCGGGCTCACCCCCTGGCTGTAGAGGTTCAAGGCCAGGGTCACCAGATCGACATTGCCGGTGCGCTCGCCATTGCCGAACAAACAGCCTTCCACGCGCTGTGCGCCGGCCATCACCGCCAACTCGGCAGCCGCCACCGCCGTGCCCCGGTCGTTGTGCGGGTGCACGCTGAGGATCACGGCATCTCGTCGGGTGAGACGTCGGTGCATCCACTCGATCTGGTCTGCATACACATTGGGCGTACTGGCCTCCACGGTGGCGGGGAGGTTGATGATCATGGGCTGGGCCACGGTCGGTTGCCAGGCCTCGATCACGGCGTTGCACACCGACAAGGCAAACGCGGGCTCGGTGGTGCTGAAGGTCTCGGGGCTGTACTGGAAGGTCCAGCGCGTGTCGGTCCGGGCGTCGGCCAACTGGCGGATCAGCTTCGTGCTGCGCACAGCCAGGGCTTGCACCTCGTCGCGGCCCATGCCGAACACCGTGCGCCGCCAGGCCGGGGCCGTGGCGTTGTAGAGGTGCACGATGGCTTTGGGCGCGCCACGCAAGGCCTCGAATGTTTCGCGGATCAGGTCTTCGCGCGCCTGGGTGATCACCTCGATGGTGACGTCATCCGGAATGTGCCCGCCTTCAATCAAGGTGCGCACGAAGTCGAAATCGGTGCGCGATGCCGCCGGGAAGGCCACTTCGATTTCCTTGAAGCCGATCTCGACGAGCAACTGGAACAGGCGCAACTTGGTGGCGCCATCCATGGGCTCGAACAAGGCCTGGTTGCCATCGCGCAGATCCGTGCTCATCCAGATGGGCGCCCGGGTGATCTGCTGGTCGGGCCAGGTGCGGTCCGGCAAAGCCACGGGTTGGGTGGCGATGTACTTCGTAGCGGGGTTGGTGAGCATGCTCATGACAGTGACTTTCCTCAAGGTTGAAAGAAAGCCGCCTGGCGCGGGAGCGTTGTCTTTGAGACTGCTTGTTGCTCGTCAACGACCCCGAAATGCAAAACGCCAGCGGCTGGGCTGGCGTTGTTGGGGATGCGGAGAGAATGAACTCGTCAGACGCGTGTGACCCGAACACACCAGCTGTTGTCAGCTAGCGCTAGCCAAATTCGGCGGGTTCGGGAGGTCCAGATGCAGTTCATGCGTGCCAGTTTCCATGTAAAAGGTAAGCTAGGTCAAGAACTTCACCATTTTTTCCGCACGCAGGTCTTTTTGCTCCTCAAAATGTGGAGTGCAGTGGCTTTTGGCAGAATATGGGCCCCTGAGGAAAATGAATGTCAATCCCTGATTCCGCCAGCCAGACCCCAGCCGAAGCCCTGACGCCTGTGACCACCGCCCTGGTGGAATTCCTGGCCGAAGCGCGCGTGCCCACCGAACATGGCAGCTTCACGATGAAGCTTTTTCGTGAAAAGGCCACCGGCGCCGAGCACGTTGCCATGGTCATGGGTGAAGTCAAAGGCAGCGCCCTGGTGCGCGTGCACTCCGAATGCATGACAGGGGATGTCTTTGGCTCCCTGCGCTGCGACTGCGGCCCCCAACTGCACTTCGCCATGAGCGAAATCGGCAAGAAGGGCAGTGGCGTGGTGGTGTACCTGCGCCAGGAAGGCCGTGGCATCGGCCTGGCCAACAAGCTGCGGGCATACCAATTGCAAGATCAGGGCATGGACACCGTGGAAGCCAATCAGCATCTGGGTTTTGCACCAGACCTGCGCAACTTCGATGCCGCCGCTGAAATCCTGTCGTACCTGGGCGTGAACTCGGTCAAGCTGATGACCAACAACCCGCGCAAGGTCGATACGCTGACACAGCATGGCGTCAACATCGAAGAGCGCGTGCCGGTTCGCAGTGACGTGCAGGCCGAAAACGAGCGCTACCTGGGCACCAAGGCCCGCAAGCTGGGGCACCACATCGACTGGCTGGGTTGAGCACGCATGGCTTTGGATCTGACGCCGCAAGACGATCCTGAACAGGACACCCCCGAACGCCACGCTGTGGCCAAGCGCAGCACGCTGGTCAGCGTGGTGGTCAACCTCGTCCTGACGACGGTTCAAGTCCTGGTAGGTGTGTTTGCGCACTCGCAAGCCCTGATCGCGGACGGCATCCACTCGCTGTCCGACCTGATCGCCGACTTCGTCGTGCTGCTGGCCAACCAGCACAGCCGCAAGGAAGCCGACGAAGACCACCACTACGGTCACCACCGCTACGAAACGGCTGCCTCGCTGGTGCTGGGCGGCCTGTTGCTCAGCGTGGGCATCGGCATGCTGTGGAGCGCCGTGCACAAACTGGGCGATCCGGAGTTGATCCCCAAGGTCAAGCCTGTGGCGCTGTATGTGGCCCTGGTGGCCCTGGTCTCCAAGGAACTGCTGTTCCGCTACATGCTGGCCGCCGCCGAGCGTGTGCGCTCCAGCATGCTGGTGGCCAATGCCTGGCATGCCCGTTCCGATGCGGCATCTTCGCTGGTCGTGGCGTTGGGCATCGTTGGCAACTTGCTGGGCTATCCCTTGCTGGACCCGGTTGCAGCCCTCATTGTGGGCTTCATGGTCACCAAGATGGGTTGGGAATTCGGCTGGGATGCCCTCAACGACCTGATGGACCGCTCAGTCTCCGAAGAGCAGATCGACGAGATCCGCCAGGTCCTGACCGATACCCCGGGCGTGCAAGGCGTCCATGACCTGCGTACCCGCAAGATGGGCGACATGATCATGGTGGACGCCCACCTCGAAGTGGATGGCGAGCTCTCTGTCCGTGAGGGGCACGATATCGCGAGTTCAGCCCGTGAGCGCGTGATGAAGAAGTTGCCCGTTCTGGACGTGATGACCCACCTGGATCCGGTCTCAGTTCGCTGAGGCCACCGCCTTGGTGTCGATCACGCAGATCCGGTTGCGCCCTTCGTGCTTGGCCTGATACAGGGCCTGATCGGCCGCTGAAACCAGCGCCGCAGACTTCAGCAGGAAGTCTGCCTTGCAGGAAACCACGCCGATGCTCACCGTCACGAAGTGCGATGCGGACGAGCTCTCATGCCGCATCTGCAAGGCTTCCACGGCCACGCGCACCCGTTCGGCCACGGCAACGGCATACGCCGTTTCAGTCTGGGGCAGCACGGCAATGAATTCCTCGCCGCCGTAGCGCGCGATCAGGTCCTCCGGGCGCCGCAGTGTGGTTTGAAGCACCCTGGCAATCTGGCTCAGGCACTCATCGCCGGCAGGGTGCCCGTAGCGATCGTTGTATTTCTTGAAGTGGTCCACATCGACCATCAGGATGCTCACCGACGAGCCATCGTATTGGGCCCGCTCCCAGACTTGTTGCAGGTACTCCTGGAAATGTCGCCGGTTGTGGAGGCCGGTCAGGGCGTCCACGCGGGAGAGTTCCTGCAGCCGCTCATGGGCACGCGTCAGTTCCCGCACCACACCTCGTTCGCGCAGGGTCAGCAAATAGCGCTTTCGCTCGTCGCGCTCCATGAGGTAGTTGGCAGTCAGGGAGAACACGACAGCCGACAACACCATTGAAAAGATCGGCCACAGCAGCCGTTGGGGAAAATCGCCCAGCAAGATGATGCCGGCCAGATGGATGCCCAGCAGGGCCGTGGAAAACACCACGGCATACCAGAAGCGCAGTCGCTGCACGACATTGCCGTACAGCACCACCACCGTGAAACCCACGTGGTAGTAGGCGGCGTAAGCGGTTCTGGTCTCAGACAGGATGAAGGCCAGGCTGCCAGCGGCAATCAGCCCGCCGCTCACCACGATGACTTCGAGCGACGCCGTTGGCAGGCTGTGAATGAAGGCGCCGTTCCTGGTCTGAATCAGGTAAATGAACAGCAGGGCCAAGGGCGTGAAAAAGAGGATCCGGATTTCTACGGCCAGCCAGAACACGTCGCGGGCCATGAGGTAGTCGGCGACCAGGAAGCCGTTGTAGATCAACAAGGCGATCACGCTGCTGATCACGAAATGCCGGCGCCGGGCTTCTGCCACATCCAGCAGGAATTGTTGCTCAAGTGCACCCGGGAAGCGCATCCATGGGAAGCCCTTGTCCAGCAACTGGTTGATGCGGGCCATCAGCGGATCATGCAAGCCGGCAGCCAGCTTGGGAATGTCGGCGCTCGAACTGGGCGGAAGGGAAGACATCTCAGGCCAGGCTCAATCGTTGGTGCCGAACGCGAATACCCGGTTGCGCCCACGAGACTTGGCCTGATAGAGCGCCTCATCGGCTGCGGCAATCAGCTGTGCCGGACTGGCGTGAGGTGCATTGGGGCGCAGGCAGGCCACGCCAATGCTGACGGTCACCACCGCATGCGTTGGCGATGTGGCGTGCAGCCGGTTGAGGTTTTCCACGCCCTTGCGAACGCGCTCGGCCGCACTGGCGGCCGTGGTCAGTGGGGTCCCGGCCAGTACGGCAATGAACTCTTCGCCGCCAAACCGGGCAATCAGATCACCCGGTCGTCGCAAGCGTCGTTTCAGGGTGGCAGCCACTTCCCGGAGGCACTCGTCACCTTCCGGATGCCCGTAGCGATCGTTGTACGACTTGAAGTGATCCACATCGATCATCATGAGCGAAATGTCACTGCCATCCAGGCGGGCGCGCTCCCAGACCAGCTGCAAGTATTCATCAAAGTGCCGACGGTTGGCCACTTCGGTCAGCAGATCACTGCGTGACACCGTGTCCAGGTGCTTGTTGGCCAGCTCCAGTTCCTGCAGCAGCACCTTCTCCCGCAGATGCAGCAGCCAGTTCTGGCGTTCGTCGCGCTCCAGGGTGTAGCAGCCATACAAAGTGAAGACCGTGGCGGATATCAGCGTGAATCCGGCCGACAGCAAGATGGGCATGTTGTGCGGTGCGGCCAGCACCCAGGCGCCATACCCGAACAAAAGCAGGATCGCGCTGTCCATCAGCAGCGCCGGGAAGAAGCGCATCTGCGCGACCGAGTTGCTGAACATGACGATGGGCACCATGCTCACCAGGTAGGGGCCCGCCATGACGTCCTTGCTGGACAGGCACACGAACAGGTTCAAGGCCGAGGCAATCAGGCCCGTTCCCATTGCCAGCCATTCACGTGCCTGTACCGAGGGCAATTTGGTGATGAGGTAGATGCCCAGAATGGTGCAGGGCGTGAAGATGAACAACCTCAGCCTGAGCGACAGGTCGAACACGTCGGGCACCATCAGGTTGTCCGACATCAGGAACCAGTTGAACAGCAAGGTGACCAACATGCCGCTGGACACCAGGATCTTCAGGCGCTGTTCGGCATGGTCTTCGGCATAGCGCGCTTCCAGTGCATCCGGGAATTTCAGCCCGCGAAAGCCCTTCTCAAGCAGGCGATCGATCTCGCGCGACTCTTCCGCCTGCACGGGAGACAGGTCCAGTTCGGTCGGCGCCGTCAGGTCAAAGCCTGGTCGGCGCAGATCCAGCATGGGGTTTGGAATGGATGGCACTTCGATCAATCCAACCGTGAGGTGCTTGAGACCATTCAGCATGACTACCGGCGTCTTTCGGATGACCGTTGAAGTATGTGAAATCGTGGAGCGTTGCTTTTGCCGCAAGCCTACATCGCAGTTGTGTTAAATCGTAAGCGATTCAAGCCTTGCCGGGTGGCTTGTCTTCATGTCGGTTTCCCTAGGACAAGGCCCTAAACAGGGGGTGTCACCACATGCGTGCGAGCACGTACCAGCATATCCATGCAGGTATTGCGCATAAATCTGCCACTTGTTGCAGATGTATGATTGTGTTGAATCGCCAGGTTACTCGGATGACAGAGATTCTGTTGTGGCATAAGCCTTGCTGAACAGAATCTGCATGGATCGATGTATCCGAGCATGGACTCGACTCATTGACGAAGGTTCTACGCGACTGTCACAAATCTGTTAACCCATTTGGGTAGTATCGCCCGATGGGTTATGAGGTTTGTGCGTCAGAAATCATCATGCGCCGCCACGAAACTGCAACCTGGGCAGGAAGGGCTTTGGATATGGGTGTATTGGCCTCGCCTTGCCGTCATTTCGGTACTTCCGGAAACGACTTTTTACAATTGAGCGCGCGACGCATTTGTGCGCAGTTGCCATATCCCTGCAAGGCCATCGCCTTTCCCGATCAAGGAAAGCCTGTTTGCGCTGCAGTGACTGCATTGTCGTGTGAGTTCACGTTAAGCGACACCCCTCATGTGATGGGGTGTGTTGCAGATCCGCAAGCCTCGCTCTGCCCACCCCGTTGGCAGCAAATCAGCAGGCCTCTTTTTGATTATCAGATTTTCGGACCATTTATCAGCATGGCTCCGAATGCGCAAGCCTTGACTCAAGGGTATTGAGTTCAATCAATTAAACGAACGGGGTGTTCAAGATGGATGTTATTATGCTGCTCGTGGCCGGGGCATTGTCCGGGCTGATTGCTGGGCTGGTCGGTTTGGCTGGGGGCATTGTCATCGTGCCCGTGCTGGTCTGGTTGTATGGGCCACCTGTGATTCACGATGCCATCGTCGTGTCGTGGTTTGCGGTTCTGTTCAATTCAATTGGCGCCACCGTCAAACAGTTGCGAATCAGAACGCAGCAGGAGAGGCTGGTACTTCTGTCCGGCGCCAGGTATTTCATCATCGGTGTCTTTTTCATCACACCGCTGGCGGCGTGCCTGGCTGGAGGATCCCGATCCTTCATCAGCCCGAAGCTGGTGGCGGTGCTGCAACTTTGTCTGGCCGTGGTCATGCTGTGGCCTATCAAGGAAATGGAAGAGCGTCGCGATCCGTCGCGCATCCGTGACCTGTCGTTCGGTGGCGCCATTGGTGGCGTCTCTGCGTTGATCGGTGTGGGCGGCGGTACGTACACGATCGCGTACTTTGTGTATGGAGCAGGGGTGAGGTTCAAGGATGCCATCGCCACGGCCAATATCATTGGCTCGACGGTGGGATTTCTGTCAGTGACGGGTTATGTCCTGTCACATGCGCTGATATCTGATCCTTCACCTGAAAGTGCACCGCTGTTGTCCGCAGCGGGTATGGCCGCGGTGATTGCAGGGGGGCTGGCCTTTGCGCCAATAGGTGTGAGTCTGTCGTCGAAGTTTTCAACCAAAACCTTGCGTCAGATTTTGATATTTGCTTTGATCATGTCATCACTGAGGTTGATGCTGTCTTGAGGAATTACCTGGAATGAAGCATTTGTTGTTCGTCACGCTGCTGGGCCTGTCTTCTCTTACCGCATCGGCGGCGGATGACATCCTGATTGGGCAAACGGCTGATTTTTCCAGCGTGGCAGCCGCACAAATGCGAGATTTCAATGCCGGGGCGCTCGCTTATCTGGAGCGTGTTAATGCCTCCGGCGGGGTGCGCGGCAGGCCGGTGAAACTGGTCAGCCTGGATGATGCCTTTTCGGCAGAAAAGGCATCTGGTAATGCGCGAACCTTGATCAAGGACCGCAAGGTCGTTGCGTTGTTCGGGACGCGCGGCACCGATCCCACCGAAGCCGTGATCAAGGTCGCCCAGGAAAATGACGTACCCTTGATTGCCCCTATTACCGGCGCAGACAGTGTCCGTGCCAGTGATGTCGTCTTCCCGGTGCGGGCCAGTTATCGCGCCGAAGTGGACGAGATGCTCAAGCACATGTCGATTTCGCCCGTCAAGCTGGCGGTGCTGGTGCAGCACGACAAGTTTGGAGACCCGCTCTACCAATACATTGTCGAGCGCACCAAGAAAACCTACCCCAATATCAATCTGGTAGGGAAGGTCAGTTTCGAGCGCAAGTCTCCCGACCTCAAGCCTCAGGCGCAACAGATACTGAATCTGGATGCACAGACCGTGATCGCACTGTGCAACCCTTCTGCGTGTGAATCCTTTTCCCGGGAAATGTTCAGCCAGGCACGCGCCTCCGGACATTCTCGCCCGACCATTTACCAGACATCCATTACCGATATCTATGCCCAGTTCGCCAAACTAGGGCCGGACGTGGTCGGCGGCAATCCTTACAGCCAGATCCTGCCTGATCCCAATCGTATCCATCTGCCGATCACCAAGGAGTTCATGGCCACGGCATCGCGCAAGCCTGGCCTGGTGGTGAACTACCGTACCCTGGAGGGTTATGTGTCGGCCAAGGTGCTGGTGCGCGCCCTGGAGCAGGCGTCCACCATCAGCTCGCGCGGTGTTCAAAGCGCCCTGGAAGGCATGGATCGACAGGATCTGGGTGGATTCGTGATCCGTTATTCGCGGGGCGATCATCAAGGCAGCAATTTCGTGGACCTCGTAACCCTGGACAAGCGTGGCAGACTCATCCATTGAACTGACCACTCTCAGCCGGGCCCATGATTCAACTCTTTCACTGCATCAGCGCACGATCATTTCGGCCCTTGTGGTTGCTTGAAGAACTGGGCTTGCCCTACGAACTGCATATGCTGCCGTTTCCGCCACGGGTGCACCGCAAGGACTTTCTGGCGCTGAACCCGCTTGGCACGATCCCTTTGCTAGTGGATGGCCACACGCGCATGAGCGAGTCCGCCGCCATGTGCCAGTACCTGGCGGCACGTCACAGCCCTGGCCAGCTCGATGTGGCCGTGAATGACGATGCCTACGGCGACTACCTGAACTACCTGCACTTTGGTGAGGCCACGCTCACATTTCCGCAGACGCTGGTGTTGCGCTATACGCATTTCGAGCCCGAAGGCCGCAAGCAGCCCCAGGTGGCCCAGGACTACACCAAATGGTTCCTGGCCAGGTTGAAAACGCTGAACGCGCGCCTGGCAGACATGCCTTACCTCTGTGGAGACCGGTTCACGGCCGCCGATGTATCGGTGGGCTATGCCTTGTTGCTGGCCCAGCATCTGGGCCTGTCTGCGCAATTCCCTGATCACGTTGCGGCTTACTGGGCGCGCCTGCAGGAGCGCCCGGCCTACCAGCGGGCTCAAGCCGTGCAATGGAAGCAGGCCAAAGAGCAGGGCGCGCCTGAAGTTGCTGCGCCTGATATCAGGCCCTGATCACGCTTGACGTGCACTTCATTCCTAGGGATGGCAGGCGAGGGGAGACAGGCAGACAGTGGCCACTCTTCTCAGCCCCTAAAGGAGTGGAACCATGTTTCAGGCGTATCACGGGGTCACCAGTACCCAACACCAGACGAACTTCAACAACCTGAGTGCGCAAGGCTTCAGGATGATCTCTCTCAGCGTCTACGGGGATCCCGGTGACGCGCGCTACGCCGCAGTCTGGGTGCAGCGGCCCGGCACGGCCTGGGTGGCGGTGCATGGCGTCAACAGCGAGGGCTATCAGTCTTTCTTCAACAACTGGACGGCCAAAGGCTATGTACCCAGCCTGGTGTCTGCGACGGGCACCGCCGGCAATGCGGTCTTTGCGGCCGTGTTCGAGCAGGGCATTGGTGGTGCCTGGATGGCGCGCCATGGCGTGACGGGCGGCTCAGAGAACGCTGTCGGTACCTTCCAGAACCTCAACAAGACGGCGTACAAGCAGCGCATGATGCTGCGCTCCGTTGCCATCTATGGCACACCGAGTGACCGTCGGTACATGGCCGTCTGGCACGCCAATCCGAACTTCGTGAAGTGGCATGTGCACCCATCGGACACGGGTGAAAGCTACCAGGATGTGTTCAATGCCGAAGTGCAGTTGCCGGGTTATCAGCTCTCTGGCTATCGCCCCTCGTATGTGGCGGTGTCCAGCGACCACATGTATTGCTCCGTGTTCAAGGACGATGTGGTGGGCCCCTGGGTGGCGCGGCACGGCATGAGTGCGGCCGACTATCAGGCCGAGTTCGACAAGCAGAAGGCCGCCGGTCTCTACCCGATCTGCGTACAAGGTGGTGGAACGGGCTCCGACACGCGCTACGCGGCCATCTTTGCCAAGCAGGACGTCCCCATGGCCCGCCAATGGTCGGCAACCGGCACGCCCGTGGCTGGCCTGGCAGGGCTGGACCACGCCATGCAGACCTTCATGCAGGCCCATGGCGTGCGTGCCGCCCAACTGGCCATCGGCAAGAACGGCGTCAGCAAGTTCTCGCGAGCCTACACATGGGCTGAACCTGGCTACCGGGTCACGCAGCCCTCTGATCGGTTTCTGCTGGCCAGTTGCAGCAAGATGTTCCTGGAGGCTGCCATTCAGGCCTTGTACGACAGCAAGCACCTTACCCCGGCGACCAAGGTGTATCCGCTACTCGGCTTCTCGCACCCCGCGGACCCGCGCAGCGACAACATCACGGTGCAGCAACTGCTGGATCACATGGGTGGCTACGACGACACGGGCACGGGCTCCGGCTTCGACCCCACCTACAACATGCGCAAGATTGCGTTGGACATGAATCTGGGCCGGCCTGTGACCAAGCTGGATGTGGCACGCTACATGTACGGCCGCGCGCTGGATTTCGCGCCAGGCACCAACAACAAGTATTCGAACTTCGGCTACCTGCTGGCGGGGGCGGTGATCGAGAAGGTCACGAGCAAGACCTACTTCGAGTTCGTCAAGAGCACTTTGTTGCAGCCCGCCGGCATCACGGAGGTGGATGTGTTCCCGACCCTGGCTAACAAGCGCAGCAGCCACCACGCCATCGCGGAAGACGAAGGCCTGGGCAAGAGCCCGCTGGATCTGGCGTCCAACCGTTTGATCCCGGCTGTCTATGGCGGTGATGGCGAGATCAACGAAGTGGGCGACCCCAACGACGGCACCGCTGCATCCGCGCACGCCATGGTGCAGTTCATCCACTCGCATGCGGTGTGGGGCAATGGGCCAAGAGCTGCAGGTGCTGCGCGCTCAGGCAGCACACCGGGTGCATCCACGCTGGCGGTCTCGCGGGCCGATGGCGTGGACTGGGCTTACACGATCAACACCAGGGACTGGGCGCCTGGCGTGTCACCCACGCTGGATGACCTGGGCAACTCGCTGACGCACATACTGGATACGACGGCGATTGGGTAAGGGCACGCTTCAGCGGCGCGCGGACGGCCGTCGACGCGGCGCTGAAGCAAGCACGGCGACATGGCCGTTATTTGGCTGATACGGCTTTTCCGTCAGCGCCCTTGATGTTCTGCCAGAGCTTGTGAATCAGTGGCTTGACCGAGCCGGGCATCGGTACATAGTCGAGTTCCGATGCCATCTTGTCGCCGTTGGCATAGGCCCAGTCGAAGAACTTCAGTGTGGCACTGGCTTGAGCGGGCTTGTCCTGCACCTTGTGCATGAGAATGAAGGTTGCGCCGCTCAGTGGCCAGGCATTGGCGCCAGGCTGATTGGTCAGAATCTGGTAGAAGGACTTGTTCCAGTCCGCGCCAGCTGCCGCCGCCTTGAATGATGCATCGGTGGGTTCGATAAAGCGGCCTTCCTGGTTGGCCATCAGGACGTGCGACATGTTGTTCTGCTTTGCATAGGCCGACTCAACGTAGCCAATCGAGTTTTCCAGTCTTTGAACAAATGCCGAGACGCCCTCATTGCCTTTCCCGCCTGAACCGACAGGCCAGTTCACAGCAGTGCTTTCGCCCACTTTTGCCTTCCATTCAGGGCTTACCTTGGAAAGGTAGTTCGTGAAGATGAAGGTGGTGCCAGACCCATCTGCGCGCCTGACCGCCGCGATAGGGGCATCGGGCAATGCAACATCACGGTTCAGGGCTTTCAAGGCGGCGTCGTTCCAGCGCGTGATCTTGCCGAGATAGATGTCTGCCAGCAGGGGGCCTGTCAAGCGAAGCTGTCCGGGTTTGATCCCCTTGATGTTGACCACGGGCACAACACCGCCAATGACGGTAGGAAACTGCAGCAAGCCATCCTTGTTGAGATCATCGTCCGTTAGCGGCATGTCTGATGCCCCGAAGTCCACCGTCTTGCCTTTGATCTGTTTGATGCCGGCACCGGATCCAACCGACTGATAGTTCACCTGTCGTTGGGTTGCTTTTTGATAGGCACCCGCCCATTTGCTGTAGATGGGTGCAGGAAATGAGGCACCGGCGCCGGTGATGTTTTGAGCAAAGGCTGCGGGCAGGCCTGCGCAGAAGGCCAGGGCCGTTACAACGTGGATGGAGCGAGGTGTAGGCATGTTTGAAAAAACGAGGGTAAAGGTTTCTCGATCATGAGGCGGCACCATGACAGGTGTGTGTCAAGGTCCTGCTTGCTTGTCCATCCAGCCATAACCAGATGCCCTTGAATGCCTAGTGCTTGCTGCTGTGCACGAAGTCCGCGCGGCGATTCTGCGACCAGCAGGATTCCTCCGGGCAGGTGGCCTTGGGCTTTTCCTTGCCAAAGCTGATGGTCTCGATTCGGTCGTCGGGGGCGCCCAGCACCAGCAGTGCCTTGCGCACAGCCTCTGCGCGTTTTTGCCCCAGCGCCAGGTTGTACTCGGCGCCGCCGCGTTCATCCGAGTTGCCTTGCAGCACCAGTCGATCTCCGGCTTGCGTCTTCAGGAAATCGGCCTGTCGTTGAAGCATGTCCGTGTACTCGGGCTTGACGGTGTAGTCATCGAAGTCAAACAGGACGCTCATGTTGTTGAGGTCGGCTCTCGTCTTGCGGACCAGCGCGGCCTGACGTTCTGCTTCGATTTGAGCCTGCTTGACAGCGCTGGCCTGCGCATCAGTTGAAGCAGGTGCCGAGGCGTTTCGTGGGGCTGAAGAAGTCGAGGCAACGGGGGCTGATGCCTTCAGCGAGGGGGTGTTGCTGCACGCTGCGAGCATGGTGACAAATGATGCTGTCGCAATGAGAGAGAGTCGCATGTTTTTCCTTGGCAAGTCGATCTTCTACAGTCCTGCCTCAACAGGACGAGTGCGCAGCATTGTGAAGAACAATACTTAGGCGAGACTTAATGCGTGCAAGGCCCTCACGTCACCTTGAAGCGCACTTGAACGCGCAGGCCGCCCAGGCGCTCCGACTTGTCGATCAACACCTTGGCCCCATGTGCATCGGCGATGGCCTTGACAATGGCCAGGCCCAAACCACTGCCCTCTGCGCCAGAACCTTGAAGCCGATAGAACCGATCAAGCACCCGATCGCGATCGGCCTCGGGAATGCCGGGGCCGTTGTCTTCCACGGACAAGACCGTTCCGGATGGCGTTTGCCTGACGTCGAGATCGACGGTGCCACCTGAGGGTGTGTACTTGATGCTGTTGTCCAGCAGGTTGCGAACCAGAATGCGAAGCGCATCCGGATCGCCAGTGACCATGGCTCGGTTGGCCTGGTGTACACCCAGATCAATCTGACGCGCTTGTGCAAGAACGAGCACATCGGTCAGGGCCAGCAGTCCTGTCTGGGCCAGATCCATGCCTTGCATCTCCACCCCGGCGGTGGCGCATGCTTCCTGACGCGCCAGAACCAGAAGCTGGTCTACCAGGTGCGCAACGCGATCAATCCCGGAAGTCAATCGTTTGACCGCGAGCTTGCGGGCGTCTTCGTCAGCCGCGCGTTGCAACCCTTGCACCTGGATCTTGAGTGCCGTGAGGGGAGAGCGCAACTCGTGTGCGGCATCGGCCACGAAGCTCTTCTGGGCCTCGAAGGCCTGCCTGACTCGCTCGAGCAGGAGATTGAGGTCATCAATCAAGGGGCGGACTTCTTCGGGCAGGCCCACCGGCATCACGGGAGACAGATCATCGGCCTTGCGCGAAGCCATTTGCGAACGCACGTTGGCGATCGGTGCCAGGGAGCGACTCACGACCAACCCGACCACCAACATCAGAAACGGCGCGGTCAGCATGCCGGGCCCAACAGCGTGCCACGCCAAGGTGCTGGCCATGTCCCGGCGCGCCGCCATGTCTTGCGCGACCTGGATGGTCTCGTGCGCGGTGGTGAGCAAATAGACTCTGTAGATGCGGGCGTCCAGCGTCCTCACGTCCGAGAAGCCTGGCGTCGAGGGCTTGCGCAAGGTGCGGTGTGCGGCTGACTGGAAGATGGGAACGCCCTTCGCGTTCCACATCTGAACCACAAAGTCTTCGTTGGCTCGATCGGTGCTCGATTCGACGTTGGGTTTCGCGTTGACCAGTGGCACGCCAGAGCGCAGCGACATCGCCATCTTCTGCATGTGGCGATCGAAGATCACATCGGCTTGGGCCAGCGCGCTCTTGTAGGCCGTCACGGCCTGAATCACGGTGGACAGGGTGATGGCGCCGAGCAGGATGCCCAGCAGGCGATGTCGAAGCGAGTGAGAGGCGAGGGGCTTCATGCCGTCAGGCCTTTGGCACCATGTAGCCTACACCCCGAACGTTCTGGATCAAGGAAGCGCCCAACTTCTTTCGCAGGCCGTGGATATAGACCTCGACGGCGTTGCTCAGGATGCCGTCTTCCCAGCCGAAGATCTTTTCTTCCAGTTGGGCCCTGGACAGAACGGCGCCAGGCCTTGCCAGCAGCGGTTCCAGCACCGCCCACTCGCGGGACGACAACACGACGGCCTGACCGTCTACGGTGACCTCGCGGGTGTTGGGGGCGATGACCACCCCCATGTGTTCGTAACGATGCTCGGCACGCCCCGTGGCGCGTCGCAGCAGGGCTCTGACTCTGGCCAGAAGTTCGCCGAGATCATAGGGCTTGAGGACATAGTCGTCGGCGCCGGCATCCAGGCCCGCAATGCGCTGATCGACGGCGTCTCTGGCCGTGGTGATCAAGACGGGGGTGTTTGCCTTGCGGGCACGCATGGCCCGCAGTACGTCGACACCGTCCATGCCGGGCAGACCCAGATCGAGCAACACCAGATCGTATGCTTCGGTTCGGAGCAGGTTGTCGGCCAGCAGCCCGTCTTTGACCCAATCGACGGCGTAATGCTCGGCGCGGAGGATGTCCAGCACAGACTCTCCGATCATGTGATCGTCTTCCACCAGGAGCAGCCTCATGTCGATTCTCAGATTGGGTTGCACATCCACAGCATGAGGCTGGACTATGCATCCAGCCACTTAGGTGAATCTTAAGAAAGACGGGCGTGTGTGCAGGCTGAGCCGAGGCTGTCTTCAACTGGTGCGCACGATAGTTGACATAATATACATCGTAGCAAATAAACTATCCGGAAAAGCTCAGGCCTTGGCTATGGGGATTACCAACGACAGGCCTCAACGACCTGTTCACGATAGTAAGTTGGCAAATGCCGTCCACGCCGCGCTCAAACCCGCCAACACAAAAAAACGGAGCCCCGAGGGGCTCCGGTCAAAGTCGCTCCAGTTGCTTGACATGACATCAAGTTAGCCAGAGCTGACATTGTATTTGTACAAATGCTATTTTCAGCAAAAACAGAATGGAATTCATTCGGCAGACATCAGCGCCACCTGCATGAGCTCAAGCATGGCTGGCAAGTCGCTCACGCTGTCCAGGAAGTATTGCGCTTGGGAGCTTGGATCGTCTCGCCCCACGCGAACTGTCAGCCAGTTCGCTTCACCGCGCGCGAAGACCGGCTCGTCATTGACGTCATCCCCGACAAAAACGGCGCATACTGCCTGGCTGCGCTCAACCAGTGAAGCCAAGGCCTGGGCCTTGTCGTTGGCCGATTTCGCAACCACATTGACGACGCACTTTCCTCCAAAACTCATCAACCCCGGGTTCAGATCAACCAAAGCTTCGGTGATGGCGTCTGCAGCTGCAGATCGATCGCGCGCGAGGCGGTAATGTAATGCCAACGAAGCACCCTTGTCCTCCAACGTGACGCCAAGCTGCTGCCACACGTCCCTGAGGCCGTGCAAACGCGTGCGAAGCCCATCCATGGCATGAAAGTGTGTATCCAACAGGGGGAACGCCGGATCTTCCGCCCCATGATTGCCGATCACATAGGTCGGTTCAAAATGCAGCCTGTCCAGAACGTCGCTCACGCAGCGTCCTGAAATGATGGCGATGTGCAGACTGGCCGAAAGCGCCTTGAGGCGTCGCGCCACAGGCATGGGCACCTTGGCATCATCGGGCCTGGCAACAATTGGCGCCAAGGTGCCGTCAAAATCAAAGGCCAGCAGTGGCCGACGTTTCACGATGGCAGTAAGCGCTGCCTCGCCTTCAGGTGAGAGTAGATGCTTCATATCAGCTGCTCATATGACGTTGCACGCGGGCTTCAATGCGCTCCCTCAGTCGCCAACGGCTTGCATCGGCCAGCATGCGACCAGCCCATCTGTAGACGTTGTACTCCCGAACCGTCATTCGGAGACTGGCCATACGCTCATGTTGCTCGGCTGTTGGCATGTTTGCAGCCCGGTGCAAGGCATCAGCCGTCTCTTCAACATGATAGGGATTCACGATCAGGGCTTCGGGCATCTCACGGGCTGCGCCAGCAAAGCGGCTGAGAATCAACACGCCTTGTTCATCGTCGCGAGCGGCAACGAATTCCTTGCAGACCAGGTTCATGCCATCGTGCAGGCTGGTGACAACACACATGTTGGCGGCGCGGAACAATTCGTTGACCGCTTCGTGCTCATGGTGTTGCGCCAAAAGGTGAACGGGTTGATATCCAGCTTGGCCATATCGCTTGTTGATGCGATCGGTGACGCGGTGGATACGCTCTTGAAAGGTTCGGTATTCCTCCAGCGAAGAACGCGTGGGCGCCGCTACCTGAACAAACACGAAACGGCCAATCCACTCAGGATGTTTTTCGAGCAAGCGCTCCACCGCATGCAGGCGCTCCAGAATGCCCTTTGTGTAATCGAACCGATCGACCCCAACCGCCAGGCACGTATCAGGCGCCAGACCCAACCTGGCAAAGACCTGACTGCGACATGTGGCCACACTGGGCCAGGACAGCGTCTCGGCTTCGGAGGGCCACGCAATGGAAATGGGGTAGCTTTCCACCAGGGTTTCTTCGTCATGGAAGGAAATGGTCGAGTGCTCTTGCTCGATGCGCGCCTCCAGAAACCGGTCCACCGTTTCCATGAAGTTCTTGCAATGAAACCGGGTGTGAAAGCCCAGAATCGTGCTGCCAAGCATGCCTTGCAGAATTTCGCGCCGCCACGGGCATATGCCGAATGACTCCGGGTTGGGCCAAGGGATATGCCAGAAGGTCAGGATCGTGGCCCGCGGCAACTGGGCCCGGATCATCGCGGGCAACAGCGCGAAGTGGTAATCCTGCACCAGGACGACGGGATCTTCGCCCTTCGCTTCTGCCACTACCGCGTCCGCAAAACGCTGATTGATGGCTCGATATGCCTCCCAGTCCGATTCGCGGAACACCGGGCGAACATGAGCGACATGGCACAAAGGCCACATGCCTTCGTTGGCAAAACCATAGTAATAGCCTTGCTCTTCTTCTGGTGTCATCCAGATGCGGCGCAACAGGTATTCCCCACTGTCTGGTGGAACACTGACACGGTCGTCGGCATCAACCACCTGTGCATCGGCTGAACCGCTGCCATGTGCTATCCAGGTGCCCGAGCAGGCACGCATCACGGGCTCGACGGCCGTCACGAGCCCGCTGGCTGGCCGTTTGACGACAATGCCGTTGGGCCCCTCTTCGTGGATGTACGGCTCACGATTGGAGACAACGATGAGTTGATCTCCCCGCAACTGCATGCGCAACAACGATCTCAGGCGCTCTGGATCCCACTCCGTCACAGGGCCTTGGCTGCGGCGGAACTCGTCTTCCAGATCCCGCAAGCGTGAACGTATCTCGCTGGCAAAAGGCTGTAACTCAGGTGTATTGGCAACCATGGGAGAAAGAATGCCCTCCCCTCGCAATATCGCCTGCATACCTGACACCCAGCCACGCCAACTGATCTGAGCCACGACGACGGTAATCAAAGCGATGCCCAGTGCCAGGCTCGTGATGAAGATCACCAGATAGCGTCGGGTGTCCTCACTGCGCCGAGCAATGAAGCTCAGATCGTGCAGCAGCACCAGATGACCGGTCATGCCTGGTCCCATGCCGACAGCATGGGCGCCTACGTGAACGGCACCTGAACTCAGGTCCAGTTGGGGGTTGTCTTTCCTGGAAATGTCCCTTGCCTTGTCGCATCGCAGCGAGTCTGGAAACGCCCCCGTTCGCATCAACAACTCCCCTTGAGGCGAGCAAAGGCCTATTGCGACAAGTCGCTCATCCTGGACAGCACGGTCGAACAGAGCCTGCAATCGCGTTGCCTTGCCATCGACAGCGGCATCCAGAATGGAGTCGGACAAGGTATTGGCGACCAGTTCGCCGCGTATGTTGAGATCGCGGGCGAACCAGCGCAATGTCAGCCTGTCCATCACGGGCAGAGCCACGAATGCAGCCGCAAGCAAGATGCCCAACAGCGGCAGAAGAAAGCGCAATTGAAGCCGGATTGTTTTCATTGACGTGGACTTTCCCCAAGATGCCATATCAGCAACAGCGCGACGATCAAGGAAGTCCTTCACTGTTTCAATGGTTTCATTATATATTTGTACAAATGCAAAGTACTGAAGCAAAGCTGAGGCACCTGTCGATGAACATGGCCGTCATCGGCAACTGTTCCGTCAGCGCATTGATTGACACGCAAGGCGACGTGGTCTGGTGTTGCATGCCACGCTTCGATAGCCCACCCGTATTTCATGCCTTGTTGGGCACATCCTCCGGTGATGGCGAGGCTGGCCGATTGCTCGTCGAGCTTGAGAACATGGTGCGCGCCGAGCAGGCCTACGATCAAGGTACCGCCATTGTGCGCACGCGATTGTTTGATACGCAAGGCCAGGCGATTGAGATCACCGACTTTGCGCCGCGGTTCTACCAACGCGATCGCATGTTCAGGCCAGCACAGTTGGTGAGGCGCATTCGGATACTTCACGGCCATCCCCGTGTGCGCATCGTGGTCAGGCCTGGTGGCGACTGGGGGCAAAGCGAGCCAGAGGTGTCGCGAGGCAGTAACCATTTGCGCTACGTCTTGCCCGGCGTCACCCTGCGTCTCAACACGAACGCGCCCCCAACCTACGTGGCGGAAGGCACTTGGTTCACCCTTCATGAACCCATCAGCCTGATTTTTGGGCCTGACGAAACGCTGACAGCAGGCATAGAAGAGACCGCTAGGGATTTCGAAGAGCAAACAGCTCAACATTGGCGCCATTGGACTCGGCGCCTGGCTGTGCCTTTGGAGTGGCAAGACGCCGTGATTCGATCAGCGATCACGCTCAAGCTGTGCCAGTTCGAAGAAACCGGCGCCATCGTGGCCGCCATGACCACCAGCATCCCTGAGGCCGCAGACAGTGGTCGAAACTGGGATTACCGGTATTGCTGGTTGCGTGATGCCTTTTTCGTGGTGCGCGCGCTGAACAGCCTGTCTGAAGTCGGCACGATGGAGGAGTATCTGCGCTGGCTGCATGACGTGGTCAGCGGTGCAAGTGGGCATGTTCAACCACTCTACGGCATCGGCCTGGAACGCACGCTGACCGAGCGGATCCTGCCGAACCTGCCTGGCTATCGGGGTATGGGGCCGGTGCGGGTGGGCAATCAGGCCTACGAACACTTCCAGCATGATGTCTACGGCAACATTGTCTTGGGGGCCGCGCAGGCCTTTCATGATCACCGCCTCTTCCGGCGCGCAGATGCAAGAGACTTTCACCTTCTCGAAACCATGGGGGAAAAAGCCTGGCATTTGCATGATCAGCCAGATGCGGGCATGTGGGAGTTGCGCACTCGCGCCAGGGTTCACACATCTTCATCGCTGATGTGCTGGGCGGCGTGTGACCGACTGGCCAAAATTGCATTCAGCCTCGCGCTGCCTGAACGCGCCATGCACTGGCGTACCAGAGCCGACTTGATTCACCGTCGCATCATTGAATGCGCCTGGAGCGAGAAGCGACAAGCTTTTGTCGAGAGCTTTGGCGGATCTGAGCTGGATGCGAGCGTGCTCCTGATGGCAGAAGTCGGCTTTCTGCCGGCGCACGATGCTCGTTTCGTGAGTACGGTGAACGCATTGGAGTCCACGCTGTGCGACGGGCCTTACATGCGCCGCTATGAAGCGGAGGATGACTTCGGTCGGCCGGAGTCCGCGTTCAATGTGTGCGCATTCTGGCGTGTTGATGCACTCGCGCGCATTGGCCGTGTGCAAGAAGCGCGCGAATGTTTTGAAGCACTGATGGCCCGTCGTAACCACGTTGGCTTGCTATCGGAAGACATGGACAGGAGAACTGGCGAGTTGTGGGGCAACTTCCCTCAAACCTACTCCATGGTAGGCATCATCAATTGCGCTGTGCAGCTGTCAGCGCCGTGGGACAGTGCTGTCTAGCCTGATCCTGTCATGTCTGGATAGCGAAATGCCGACAGATTTTCTTGAGTGGATAACAAGTGATTTTCATAACGTGGACAACGGTATCAAGAGCGGGCTGCGTATCGTGTTGATCATCGTTGCAGCCTGGTGGGCCATCGCCATCGTCCAGCGTGCCGTCCGCGCCTTGCGCATCCGCATCGCAACCCGATTTGGGGACCGGGAAGCGGTTCAGCGCGCGGAGACCTTGGGGCGCGTTTTTCGCTACATGGCTGCCGTGGCTATTTCACTGGTAGCCGGGATGCTGATCCTGTCCGAGTTGGGCATTTCGGTGGCACCCATTCTGGGGGCCGCAGGCGTTGTGGGGCTCGCTGTTGGCTTTGGTGCGCAGGCACTCGTCAAAGACTTCTTCACAGGCTTTTTCCTGTTGATTGAAAACCAGATCCAGCAAGGTGATGTCGTCCAGTTGGGTGATCATGCGGGCCTGGTGGATGAAGTCACGCTGCGTTACGTGCGCCTGAGGGACTACGATGGCAATGTGCACTTTGTGCCCAATGGCACGATCACCAGTGTCGTCAACATGAGCAGAGGCTTTGCCTATGCCGTGGTGGACGTGAGCGTGTCTTACCGCGAGGACTTGTCTCGCGTGATGAGGGTCATGCGAGAGACGGCCGCTGGCTTGCGGGCCGATCTGGATTTTCTGGGCCGCATCCTGGAGGATTTTGAACTGGCGGGGGTGGAGCGCTGGGCCGACTCAGCCATTGTCGTTCGGGGGCGATTCAAGGTGGCGCCACTTCAGCAATGGGATGTGAGGCGCGCTTACCTGTTGCGGCTCAAGCTTCGATTTGATGCAGAAGGAATCGAAATACCCTTCCCTCAGTTGGCCATCCACACCGGATCCACGGCACTCAAGGTTTGATACTTTCTCGTCGCCCTCGATATTTGAATATACATTTTCACCAATTTAGTGCGCCTGCAATCACAACATGCCATTCCATAAATGGCGGCAACGCTACGGCGCCCGAACCCGAAGCTTCTTCGATTCCTCAATCCAATCGGAGTGCAAGAAATTGCTTGTTAAGCGTGACGCGTGCGTTTTCGACGGGGGCGCAGAAAAGGCCAAGGTTGCAGGCAATGACCAGGTGAAGTGCGCTTGGAGTCAGCGGGATGATCCACCAGCAAATGCACGGGGGAACGTGCATGCCCAATGATCCGGGCCGCTCACAATTGACCCAATGGCGTGTTGGCTGCGCGCTCATCTGCTTCGAGCAAGGCAATGACTTGAGACAGGTCTTTGTCCAGCCGCTTGAGTGTGGCGGGGTCCAATCGTGCCAAGGCATCTGGCAGCACCCCCGAAAATGGTGCAGGCGCCTTCTTGATCAACTTGACGGCTGAGGGCAGTATGTGCAGCGCAACTGCCCGGCCGTCTGTTTCACTCCTGGATGTCATCACCAGATCCTGCTCCACCAGCGCTTTGACAAGGTTGCTGGCAGTGGACTGGTGTATATCCATGGCCTGCGCCAGATCACTCACACCGATGCCCGGCCGCTCCTGGATCAGGCTCAAAGCCCATAGTTGTGCACCACCAATACCAACGCTTTTTTCTACCTGGCGAAAATGTGTTTTGACCGCGTTGAAGACTATCCGAAAGCGGCGCAATACTTGCTTTTGAGTTTCTGCCAGACCATCTTGTCCGGTCCGGGCTTTGGGCGCTGGAATGTCGAGAGGAGCCTTCTTGCTGGTCATGATTTTCAGTTTCGCAGTATCCGGGGCATGCCTTTTTGGCTTCGGCCTGAAGTTACCATGGCCGGGAGTAAGCGGTGAAACGTGAACTGAACTCGGTACGGGTTCTGCAACGAGAGTTCAGCGACTGGCGGCTCTGGTTGTCCAGAGGCCTTGTTGTGGCTGCCGCAGCCGCTGCCGGCGTGACCGTCGTTGCCTTTACCTGGTTGACCGAACACGCTTTGGCCCATTTCTTCAAGCTGCAGAATGCGGTCTGGTGGGCGCCACTGTTGTGGACGCCAGTGTGCGCTGGTGCGATCGTCTGGGCCACGCGCAAGTTCGCGCCAGGTGCGGCGGGTTCTGGCATTCCTCAAGTTATAGCGACGCTGGAGTCGGCCATGCCGCCTTCACAGCGTGGTCTATGGGTGTCCCTGCGCCTGACACTTGCCAAGATCTTGCTGACAGCCTGGGGTGGTCTCGCGGGACTGTCGCTGGGGCGGGAGGGGCCCTCCGTGCAGATCGCTGCTGGGGTCATGGTCAGTGTGCGACGGTGGCTGCCAAAACGGGCGTTGGTCAATGAGCATGGGCTCCTGGTGGCCGGAGGTGCTGCGGGCATTGCTGCGGCATTCAACACGCCTTTGGGAGGGGTGATGTTTGCCATTGAAGAGCTCGCGGGCGCCCCAGAGAAGCGCAACAGCGGATTGCTGATTGCGGGGATTGTTCTGGCTGGCCTGGTATCCATATCGATCAATGGGAACGCAACCTATTTTGGTGTGATCCACGTCGCCCTGGTCAGTTGGTCAACCTTGCTTCCGGGCTTGCTGGTGGCCGTTTTGAGTGGCCTTGCCGGTGGCTTGTTCTCCAGAACACTGATCAACTCGCTTGGCGGACAGGCCGTCGATCGGTTCAGTCAACTTCGCGCACGCAGGCCCATTGTGTTCGCCTGTATGTGTGGGTTGGCCGTTGCGGTGATTGGTGTGGTCACACAGGGCTTGACCTTTGGCAGCGGCTACGGCCATACGCGGGCCATGTTGGAGGGGGATCAGTACACGTTTTCGCTGTACGTGGTGCTCAAGTTTGTGGCGACCTGGTTGACGACCTGGTCGGGTGTGCCAGGAGGGATTTTTGCGCCCGCATTGGCCATTGGTGCCGCTCTTGGAAACGACGTGGCTCATCTGATTGATTTTCACCAGTCCGCCATCCTGATTGCCCTGGGTATGGCGGGCTTCCTGGCTGCGGCGACTCAGGCGCCTCTGACCTCCTTCATCATCGTGATGGAGATGGTGGACGGTCATGCGATGGTGCTCAGCCTGATGGCATGTGCCTTGATCGCCAGCGCCATTTCCAGGGTTGTGAGCAAGCCCCTGTATGGGACCTTGGCCAGTTCTTTGCTCATCCGCGCTTCTCAGAGCGAACCCGTCAAAAACGATGGCGTCGGATGAGCCCATCAACTGCGGCGCTGTGCAAGTTTGTCCAACTGAAACCGCTTGCTCAACACGCGATCCAGCATCCGCGC
This sequence comes from Aquabacterium sp., assembly GCF_036279675.1. Taxonomy (GTDB): domain Bacteria; phylum Pseudomonadota; class Gammaproteobacteria; order Burkholderiales; family Burkholderiaceae_C; genus Aquabacterium. Next base: position 33,256 of record NZ_DASUIS010000092.1, read on the forward strand.
CGGCACCCATTGTTTGAGGAACGGCAGCAAGCTGCTTTTCTCGCCAAGGCGGATCACGGGCGGGCATGCCGGCCGCTTAAGTTGATCCACCAACAACCCGGCAAACACCTCAGCCGGCATCGCCTTGCTCTGGCTCTCGTTGGCGCGCGCGAGCACACCTTCACGGATCGCCTGGTATGGCGAGTCCGGCGCCAGGCTGACCTGGCCTGCAGCGCTGTCGCCAAAGGATGACTGGATGCCGCCGGGCTGCACGGTGAACACTTGGATGCCCAATGGCGCCAGTTCCATGCGCAAGGCGTCCGACATCGAATTGAACGCCGCCTTGCTCGCGCAATAGGGGCCGGCAAACGGCGTGGTCATCACGCCAGAGACGCTGCTGATGTTGACCACCATGCCGCTGCCACGCGCGATCATGGCCGGCACGACGGCTCTGGTGAGCGCCATCGGTGCAAACAGGTTGACGTCGAACTGCTTTTGCCATTCGCTGTCAGGCACATCGATCAATGGCCCCATCGCGCCGTAGCCCGCGTTGTTGACCAGCACGCCCGCATGAAGGCCCTTGGCCCGCAGTTGTTCGACGACGCTGGCGATGGCGTCTTTGTTGGTGACGTCCAGCGCCATGGTCATGATGCCCTCGCCTTGCAGGTCACGCATGGTGTCCGGCCGCCGCGCCGTGGCGCACACCTGAAACCCGCGCTGGTGGAAGGCTCTGGCAAGCGCCTTGCCAATGCCGGAACCACAACCCGTGATCAGCACGACTTCGTTGGATGAAAGCTTCATGGTTCAGGTCTCGCTGGAAGTTGCCTTCTTCAAGGCACGAAGGATGGCGATCTGTTGTTGGTCCCGCAGGGTGCCCAGTTGATCGATGGTCTGGCTGCCGTAAGCCTGCTCGACGTCTTTGGCCAGGGCCCGCTGCGTGGCGGCCGACAGAAAGACCGGCCTGAGTCTGGTGTGCAGCCAGAGCAGTTGCAGCCCGTTGGCGAACTGCTTGAAAAAGGCGCGGACGCCGCCTTGCCCGCCGCCCAGGTGCGCAGACAGAAACGGGCCGCCCGTGGCCCAGCGCAGGCCCAGTGATTGGGTCACGGCCACATCCAGGTCTTCAGCTGACACCACGCCCTGGCGGACCAGCGCCACCGATTCTCGGATCACGGCCGCCTGAATGCGGTTGGCGACGAAACCGGGGATCTCCTTGTGCAAGACGACCACCCGCTTGCCAAGCGCCTCGTAGAACGCCCTGGCGCGTTGGGTCGATGCCTCCGAGGTCTTGCTGCCAGGCACCACTTCGACCAGCGGAATGAGATGCGGCGGATTGAAGGGATGGCCCACCAGCATTCTTTGCGGGCTGTTCATGGCCTTGGACTGCATGGACGCGGTCATGCCGGAGCTGGACGAGAGCAACAGTGTTTCAGCGCTGCAGTGCTTCTCGACATCTGCCCACAAATGCTGTTTGAAGGCGAGCCGCTCGGGGCCGCATTCCTGAACGACGTCTGCGCCCTTCACCGCCTTGCCCAGATCGGATTCGAACGAGAGCCGGCGGGAATCGGGGTCCAGCGGCAGGCCCAGCTCGGTCATGAAAGGCTGAACACGCCGCAGTTCCGTGCGAACACGCGCTTCGGCGTCGAGGGCCAGGTCGTGCAGGCAGACCGTGTGGCCATGTGCCAGGAACAGCGCCGTCCAGGACGCGCCGATCAGCCCTCCGCCGATCACGGTGATGTTCATTGCCTGCATGTTCACAATCTGAAGATGGGTGTCTGCAGATTATAGGGCTTGGCCGTTGCGCGACGCCATCACGCCCAGTCCGGCAGCCACTCATGCCAGGTGATGGCTGTCGCCCATCGCCCCTTCTGGAACGCCAGCGACATGACCCAGTCGGTGTCCACAACTCGGGTTTCGACGTGCCAATCCGTGGCCGGCAGCCCGCCCAACGCGCAGTTCAGCGTGAACCGATCACCTGACAAGCTGAATGGCACATCGGCTGGTGACATCAACAGGCCCTTGCCGACGGCTTTTGTGCAGGCCTCCTTGAGCGTCCAGTAGTGAAAAAAGGTCTGTGACCGTGCTTCAGCAGGCAGCTGATGCAGGGCATCACGTTCGGGCGGTGCCAGCACGTCGGGGCTGTTGAACAGGGTGTGAAACGACGCGTCGATCTTCTCGACGTCGATGCCAACGCGCGTGCCCCGTGTGATGGCGCATGCGCAGAGTCCGTTGGTGTGACTCAGGTTGAAATCGACCCCCTGCTCTACGTCTTGCAACGGATGCGACAGCACTGGGCGCCCCCATGGGCCTTGCGCAAAACGCAGTGCCGAAGGTGCCACGCCGAGATGCGCGCCCAGCACGTGCCGGAGCATCACATGCGATGCCAGATAGACATGCTGGTCTGCCGGCTTGAGCAGGCGCGCATGACGTGCGCGCTCGTTGGCGTCAAGCAGTTGCCCCTCCTTTGCCTGCAGGACATCGGCGGCAAGGGCATGAGGCGCCAGTGTGAAAACGTCGACCTGCAAAGGTGCCAAGTCGATGGGACGAGCAAGCCTCATGGCGGGGTGGGGATCAGGGCAGACAAGCAGGTGAATTTGCCAGATCTGAAGGCGGCCCGCATCAGAGGCTTCCAGTGTCAGGTGTGACGTCGATTACCCCCTCAAGCGAGTGGCCAGAGGTGATCTGAGGGGCGATTTCAGCGGTTCGGGTTGGAAAACCCTCTGAGATGTTGACATGCTCATTGGTCAACATTGCAACATGTCGGTTCTGCATGAGCCGCCCTTCTTTCCAACACGACAGAACCTTAGCCCCCGGTTCACTTAGCGCAGTAGTTCCCATGAATGACCTGGTCATGCCCTTGATCGATGAGCCATGCAGCGAGTCACCCCATGTGCCCCTCTCTTCGGTTCAACAGGTCATCTGGTTCGATCAGTTGCTCCACCCGGATGTGCCGAACTACCAGATCGGCATGTGCGCAGACATCAAGGGGCCGGTCGATGTTGATGCATTGAACCAGGCGGTTCGTCATGTGGCCGCCCGTCACGATGCGTTGCGCATGGAGGTGGTGGTTCACAACGGCGAGGCCATGCTGCGGGTGCGGCCCTATGCCGACATCCGTGTCGATCTGGTGGACTTGTCCGGCCAGCCCCATGCGCGGGAAGCCGCCATGCGATACGTGCAGGCCGAATTCAGCCGTCAAAGGCCGCTCGAAGGCACTTTGCCCTGGGGCAATCTGCTGGTGCAGTATGGTGAAGACGGCTTCCTCTGGTTGCATCGCTATCACCACCTGATCATTGATGGCTATGGCGTGCCGATGGCGGGCGCCGCCATGGTTGATGCCTACAACCGACTGCTCCAGGGCGAGTCGCTGGACGATCCAACTGCCCCTTCGTATCTGGATTTCCTGAGGGCCGAGAGCGCCTACCTGGGTTCACCGCGTCATGAGCGGGACACGGCCTTCTGGCGTGCACGTTATGCCACCCTGCCCCCGGCCTTGCTCCAGCCGCGCTACGAGATCCCCGGCACGCCGATGGCAGGAAGCGGCAAGCATGTCTGGCACATGCCTCGGGCTGTTTTCGATGGTGTTCGCGCCTATGTGCGGCAGCATGGCCTGACGGAATCGCACTTTTTCCTGGCGCTGATACACAGCTATTTCTCCCGCGTGAACGACGTGGAGGAGCTGGTCATCGGCGTGCCCGTGCACAACCGGACCACCCCTGCGCAACGACAGACGATCGGGATGTTCTCCTCGATGAACCCCGTTGGTGTGGCCGTGGACACCAGCCGGGATTTTCCGGCGCAGATGCAGGCCGTGGCGCGCGAACTCAAGCGTTGCCTGCGCCATCAGCGCCTGCCCATCTCCGACATCAACCGGGTCGTGCAGCTGACGCAAACAGGACGCCGCCAGCTGTATGACATCACGTTCTCGTTCGAGGAGTTTGATGCCGATGTGCAGATGGGTTCAGGCAACCCCAGCTTCTGGACCCTGCACAACGAGCACGAGCAGACCCCGCTGGCCATTGGCGTCAAGAACTACCATCAGGCCGCCGGGGTGCAGATCGAGCTGGTTTACAACCGCGCGTATTTCAACGAGGCCGACATGCTTCGCCTGCATCAAAGGCTGGCGGTCGCGTGCGATGCCGTCTTGCAAGGGCATACCGGCGCCATCAGCGGACTGCCCATCATGGCGGCAGACGAGGCGTTTCAGCTTGTCCACCAGTTCAACGCCACGGACTGCGCTTTTGACGAGCACCTGAGCCTGCATCAGTTGTTCGAGCAGCGTGCCGAGGCACACGCCACCCGCACGGCCGTGGTCGACGATCGGCGGTCTTTGACCTACGGGGAGCTGAACCAGGAGGCCAACAGCCTGGCCAGGCACATGCAGGCGCTTGGTCTGCAAGCCAACGAGCTGGTGGCGCTGGCCATGGCGCGCAGCGCTGACATGGTGGTGGCCTTGCTGGCCGTGCTGAAGTGCGGCGCCGCTTATGTGCCGTTGGATGCGAGCCACCCCGCAGAACGTCTGGACGCCCTGATCAAGGACCTGAGCCCTCGTCTGCTCCTGACCCAATCCACCTTGCGCTCGGGCTTGCCGGCATGCGCTTGCCCTGTTGTGGACGTTGAAACCGTGCTGGCGGCGGTCATGTCGGACGTTCAGGCACGTGGCAACGCGGTGCCTGCAGGTGCGCCTTTCAGCAGCCGCAGTCTGGCCTATGTCATCTACACATCGGGCTCCACCGGCAAGCCCAAGGGGGTGATGAACGAACACCGTGGCGTGGTCAATCGCCTGCAGTGGATGCAGAAGGCGTATGGCCTGACGCCCGATGACCGTGTGCTGCAGAAGACGCCATACGGCTTCGATGTGTCCGTGTGGGAATTTTTCTGGCCTCTGATCACGGGCGCGCAGCTCGTGATGGCACGGCCTGGTGGCCACCAGGATCCGGCCTATCTGGCCGACCTGATCGAGGCTGAAGGCATCACGACCCTGCACTTCGTGCCCTCTATGTTGCAGGCCTTTCTGGCTCACCTGGCGCAACAGGCGCCGGGCCGCTGTGCCGGCATCCGCCGCATCATCTGCAGCGGCGAAGAGCTGCCGTGGGCCTTGACCCAGCAGGTGTTTGACAAGCTGCCTGGGGTGCAACTGCACAACCTGTACGGGCCGACCGAGGCGGCGATTGACGTCACGGCCTGGGAATGCTTGCCCGAGGGTAAGGTGATGGCCGAGTTCGGCAGCCTGGAGCGTGTACGGCGTGTGCCCATCGGTCGCCCGATCGACAACACCCGGATCTACATCCTGGACAAGCAGGGGCAGCCCGTTCCACTGGACGTACCAGGCGAAATCCACATCGGTGGCGTGGGCGTGGCGCGCGGCTATCTCCATCAGCCGGCACTGACGGCCGAGCGTTTCATCCCCGATCCATTTGCGCATAGCGAGCCCGATGCACGCTTGTACAAGACCGGGGATCTGGGGCGCTGGCGCGCCGACGGCGCCATCGAGTACCTGGGGCGGACCGATCACCAGGTCAAGATTCGTGGCTTGCGCATCGAACTCGGTGAAATCGAGTACCACCTCACCCGGCAGCCTGAAGTCAAGGAGGCGGTGGTGCTGGCTGTGCGCA
>NZ_DASUIS010000093.1:0-30230 GCF_036279675.1 Aquabacterium sp.
ACTGACCTGGTGTGAAGAGAAGTAAAGATAACAAAGACAAAGGCCGCTGCAGCTTCTCAGCTCCACAGCGGCCTGCAAGGCGGAAAGTTGGCTGCCTTAACGGCCGTCAAACACCACTTGTCTCATCAATGCGCCTTGCGCGGCGAACGACGGGTCAGCCCCCTGCCCTCCGTGCTCGGTAGCGAGCGCCTGATCCAATCGAGGGTCTCGCACGATCACCACATCACCCGGGCGACTGAACGAAGCGCCAGAACCAATCGACAAACCAGGCATGCGCCCAGGCTCGGCAACAACGCCGCCTGTCCATTGCACTGGCACAAAGCCATTGACCACCCCGCCTGCGGGTTGCATGAAACCAGAACCCGCCTGCGCCACCGTGGCGTCACCGGTGTTCGTGGCGTTGCCACCAGGCAGCAGTTGTGAAGACATCAGGGCGCCCACGACCATCACGAAACCTGCTGCCACGGCCATCGGACCAGCCCAGGCCCGGCGCTTGAGCGGGTGCACCACCGCAACAGGCGCCTTCGCCTCGGCGGCGGCGCGCTGCGCTTGTGCAGCCTGTGCGGCACTCGGTGCCAGCACCACAGGCTCCTGCGCCAGACGCTCACGGAATTTGTTCAGAAAGGCGTTCCCGGCGCTGGTCTCGGCCAGATCCTCCGAGCGCATCACGTCACCGATCATCTGATAGGTGTGCCAGGCGGCGCGTGCATCCGGTTGATCCCGCCAGGCAGCGCACGCACGAGCGACTTCCTGGGGTTGCGCCTCACCATCGGCCAATGCCGACAAGGCCAGCCGAGCGGCATCACTGTCACTGAAACGGTCAGACATGCGTATTTGCTCCTGATTCGTACCTGGGGTGCCGCGCAGCGCAACAACCTCATGCCTGACAGACTCGGCTCGCCGAAAAAAGTTCACTCAGATTTACATTTGAGCGTGACGTCACCAGCGTTCGCCCTGTCGCGTGTCCAGCAAGGGGCGCAGACGCGACGCAATGGCCTCCCGAGCCCGGAAAATCCGCGAACGAACCGTCCCGATCGGACAGTTCATCATTTCAGAGATTTCTTCGTAGCTCAGGCCTTCGATTTCACGCAGCGTGATGGCCTGGCGCAGGTCTTCCGACAAGGATTCGATGGCCGCGTTCACCGTCTGGGCAATCTGCCGACTGGCCAGCACGGACTCCGGGGTCTCGCCGTCGCTGAGGTCATTTTCCACACGAGAGCTGTCTTCGTCGTCCTCGCTGCTCGACGCCATGGCCGATTCGGTCAGCACCGGATCGCGCTTGAGGCCGATCATGGCCTTCTTGGCCGTGTTGACGGCGATGCGATACAGCCAGGTGTAGAACGCGCTTTCCCCACGGAAGTTGGGCAAGGCGCGATAAGCACGGATGAAGGTCTCCTGGGCGATGTCTTCGACCAGATCCACATCCCGCACCATGCGGGCAATCAAACGTTCGATTCGGCGCTGGTACTTGACGACCAGCATTTCGAACGCTTTCTGGTCGCCGCGCTGCACACGTTCGACCAAGGCAGCGTCCACATCAACGATGGGCTCGACCAATTCGGTGTGCGCCACCCCTTCGGTCTCGGCGACGGGCGCACGACTGATTTCATCCTGGTCGATCTGACCTGGATTGACAGGGTCCTGAGGCTTCACGCGCGCTCCCCGGTGCGTGCGGCCAGTGGGTCGCAAACATCATCGTCACGCATGACGAGCGTAGAGGGGAAAGCCGACTCCGTGGTGGAGTGGATCTGACTGAGGCTGTGCATCGAGCCAGATGGCATGGCAGAAGAACGCAACTTGAATCCTGATTTGAATGTGTGCGCCCATGATGCCATCGCCTGGGCCATGCCATGCATAGCCACGCTCAGTGGCGCACGACTTGCCTGCGTCAGTGTCGTCAGGCGAGCAGGCAGATACAGAAGAGACCTCAGATGATGCAGAGAGTTCCGGGTCAGGCCAGCGCTCGCCCCCGGTCGCTGCACCTTGGCGTCCAGCCAGATCCAGGATTGCCGCGGCGCCGTCGCATGAAGGGATGTCACACGCAGCAACATCCAGCGTTGCAGGTCCATCAGGACCTCAACCCGCACGGCCGAATCCCATTGCGCCAGACGAAACCCACCAACGGTCAAGGTAACGCCATCTTCCTGAATCTCGCGAACCGGCCCTGTCCAGACCAGTGTCAGGGGGGACTGGTCGGCGCGCCAGGTGGACCACGTAGACCACGCCAGCCAGCACCAGCCCACCGCCACCGACAAGCCGGCGATCAACAGCACCGGCGAACCGCCCCAGACCGCGACTTCATGGACCAGCCCCACAACCCAGGCCACCACCATCACACCGCCCAGCAGCCAGAAGATGGCCGCGGCCCTGTGGACCGAAGGCAAGCCACCCGAGCCCGACCAGAGGGCCCAGGTGCTGGGTTTCATCATGGGGTGCGGGGCCATGCTGACTCGCGACAAAGCCCGGCGCACCCGTCAATCAGACGCGCTTGAACACCAGCGAACCGTTGGTGCCGCCGAAGCCGAAGTTGTTCTTCACGGCCACGTCGATCTTCATCTCGCGCGCGGTGTTGGCGCAGTAGTCCAGGTCGCACTCGGGATCCTGGTTGAAGATGTTGATCGTGGGAGGCGAGATCTGGTGGTGCACAGCCAGAGCCGTGAACACGGATTCAATGCCGCCAGCACCACCCAGCAGGTGCCCCGTCATGGACTTGGTCGAGTTGACGATCAGGTTCTTCGCGTGATCACCAAACGCCGCCTTGATGGCGTTCGTTTCGTTGGCATCGCCCAGCGGCGTGGAGGTACCGTGCGCATTCAGGTAGTGAACCTGATCGGTGTTGATACCTGCATTGCGCAGCGCCGACAGCATCGAGCGCTTGGGGCCGTCCACATCCGGTGCGGTCATGTGATAGGCATCACCAGTCATGCCGAAGCCGACCAGTTCCGCGTAAATCCTGGCGCCGCGCGCTTTGGCGCTTTCGTACTCTTCGAGCACCATGACGCCAGCGCCCTCACCCAGCACGAAGCCGTCACGGTCCTTGTCCCAGGGGCGTGAAGCCGTCTTGGGATCATCGTTGCGTGTGGACAGTGCGCGGGCAGCAGCGAAACCGCCAATGCCCAAGGGCGACACGGTGGCCTCAGCGCCACCAGCGACCATCACGTCGGCATCGCCGTACTCGATCATGCGGGCAGCCAGACCGATGGCATGCAAGCCCGTCGTACAAGCCGTGACCACGCCGATATTGGGGCCCTTGAATCCGTACTGGATGGACACGTGGCCGGAGATCATGTTGATGATCGATGCGGGCACGAAGAAGGGCGAGATGCGGCGAGGGCCGCGATCGGTGTATTCCTTGTGGGTCTGCTCGATCATGGGCAGACCACCAATACCGGAGCCAACCATCACGCCAATGCGTTCAGCCAGCTCAGGTGTCAGGGCCTCGCCCGTAGGCAGACCCGCATCACGGACGGCCTGCATGGAAGCAGCCAGACCGTAATGGATGAAGGTATCCATGTGGCGGGCTTCTTTGGCGGGGATGTAATCCTCGATGTTGAAGCCCTTGACCTCACCTGCGAACTGGCAGGCGAACGCCGAGGCATCGAACTTGGTGATGGTTTGGATGCCGGATTGGCCAGCAACCAGATTCGACCAGGATTCCTGAACATTGTTGCCCACGGGGGTAACCAGGCCCAGGCCTGTGACGACGACGCGACGACGGGTCATGCTTGGATATGAATAAGGTTGATTCGATGTGAACAAGGCCCGAGCTCAGCGAGCAAGGGCCTTGGTCTGACTCAATCGGCTCAGGCCTTGACGTGCGACTTGGCGTAATCGATCGCCAGTTGCACTGTCGTGATCTTTTCAGCCTCTTCGTCAGGGATTTCGATGCCGAACTCGTCTTCGAGGGCCATCACCAGTTCAACGGTGTCCAGGGAATCGGCGCCCAGGTCGGCAACGAAGGCCTTCTCGGGGCTGACTTCAGACTCGGCAACACCAAGTTGCTCTGCAATGATCTTCTTGACGCGTGCTTCGATATCGCTCATGACTCCTCCAGGAGGTGGTGCAAACAAACCAGGGATTTTACCGGTTCGGCGTGTCTATAACGCCGACGGCTCGAAAAAGGAAATTGAGATTCCCTGAACAATCTCAAAATCAGTTCATGAACATGCCGCCATTGACGTGCAATTCCTGCCCTGTGATGTAGCCGGCTTGAGGCGAGGCCAGAAAGGCCACGGCGTCGGCAATGTCATCGGGCTGGCCCAGACGGCCCAGCGGAATCTGCGCCTTCAAGGCGGTATGTTGCTCTTCGGTCAGGGCGCGGGTCATGTCGGTGTCAATGAAACCCGGTGCCACACAGTTGACGGTGATGTTACGGCTACCCAGCTCGCGGGCCAGCGCACGGGTCATGCCGGCCACGCCAGCTTTGGCTGCAGCGTAGTTGGCCTGACCGGGGTTGCCACTGGCGCCCACGACCGAGGTGATGTTGATGATACGGCCATGGCGCTGTTTCATCATGGGGCGCATCACGGCGCGGCTCAGACGGAACACGGCCTTGAGGTTGGTGTCGATGACGGCATCCCAGTCATCGTCCTTCATGCGCATGGACAGGTTGTCACGCGTGATACCGGCATTGTTGACCAGCACGTGTAGCGCGCCATGCTCCTTGAGGATGGCGTCCAGGGCAGCATCCACAGCGGCGCCATCGGTCACGTTCAACACGATGCCCTTGCTGCCTTCAAAGCCAGCCAGTGCGTCGCTGATGCCTTGCGCGCCAGATTCGGTGGTGGCCGTGCCAATGACCTTGAGGCCACGCTGGGCCAGGCTCAACGCGATGGCGCGGCCGATACCGCGGCTGGCACCGGTCACCAGCGCCACTTGTCCCTTGAATTCCGTGCTCATGCCAGCAGCCCCTTGGCTTCAGCAAGCGAAGCCGGATCAAAAATGGTGGTTGCAATCAGGTCAGCCTCGATGCGCTTGACCATACCGGCCAGCACTTTACCTGGGCCGCACTCGATCACATGTGTCACACCCCGCGCCTTGAGGGCGGCGATGGTTTCGACCCAGCGCACGGGGCCGAAAGCCTGGCGATACAGGGCATCGCGGATGGCATCGGCGTCAGTCACGACCGCGACATCGATGTTGTTGATCACCGGGATCAGCGGCGCCGCAAAAGGCGTGGCCACCAGCTTTTCCTTCAGGCGCTCGGCAGCAGGCTTCATCAGGCTGGAGTGAAACGGTGCCGACACCGGCAGGGGCAAGGCGCGCTTGGCGCCCGCGGCCTTCAAGACCTCGCAGGCTTTATCGACCGCTGCCTTGGTGCCGGCGATCACGGTTTGCTTCGGGTCATTGAAGTTCACGGCTTCTACAGCTTCGCCGACAGCGGCGGCAGCTTCAGCACAACCAGCCTTCACAGCTTCGGCGTCCATGCCCAGGATGGCGGCCATGCCACCGGTACCCACGGGCACGGCGTCCTGCATGGCTTGCGCACGGAAGCGCACCAGGGGCAAGGCATCTTTCAAGGTCAGCACGCCGGAGGCCACCAGTGCAGAGTACTCACCCAGCGAGTGGCCCGCTACGGCAGCCGGATTCAGGCCGGTTTCAGCCTGCCAGGCGCGCCAGCAAGCCACACCCGCCGTCAGCATCACGGGCTGGGTGTTGGTGGTCAGGTCGAGCGATTCCTTGGGGCCTTCTGCAATCAGGCGGGCGATGTCTTCACCCAGGGCATCAGAGGCTTCGGCCAGTGTGTCGCGCACGGCGGCGTGGCCTTCCCACGCATTGAGCATGCCCACGGCTTGGGAGCCCTGGCCGGGAAACACAAAAGCAAATGCAGTCATGACGAGGTCCTTGGTACTGTCTCTGAGAAATGAGTGTTGTGGGTGAAATCAAGAGGCGTGCGTCGACTGGCGTCAATAGTCAACCAGCACCGCGCCCCAGGTGAAACCGCCACCCACGCCTTCAAGCATGAGTGTCTGGCCGCGCTGGATCTGGCCGCTGCGTACCGCATGGTCCAGTGCCAGCGGAATCGATGCCGCCGAGGTGTTGCCGTGCTGATCGACGGTCACCACGATCTTGTCATACGGAAGTTTCAATTTTTTGGCAGTGCCCTGCATGATGCGCAAATTGGCCTGATGCGGAATCAGCCAGTCAATGCAGGTTTCGTCCCGACCTGCCGCTTCCAGCACTTCGTGTGCCGCCTTGTCCAGGACGTTGACGGCCAGCTTGAACACCGCCTGCCCGTCCATCTTGAGCGTCACGTCACCCAGAACCTGCCCGCCCGACACATTGCCCGGCACATTGAGCAGATCCACGTAACGGCCATCCGCATGCAGACAAGAGGACACGATACCAGGCAATTCGGACACTTCCAGCACGACGGCACCCGCGCCGTCGCCAAACAGCACGCAGGTGGTCCGGTCCTTGAAGTCCAGCAGGCGGGAGAACACCTCGGCGCCGATGACCAGCGCACGGCGCGACACGCCCGAACGGATCATGGAATCGGCCACCGTCAGGGCGTAGATGAAGCCGGAGCACACGGCCTGCACGTCAAACGCGGGGCAACCGTGGATGCCCAGCTCGCGCTGGATCAGGCAGGCCACGGACGGGAACACCATGTCCGGCGTGGATGTGGCACAGATGATGAGATCGATGTCCTCGGCCTGCAGGCCGGCTGCATCGAGGGCTTTGCGAGCCGCCTGCACGCCCAGCATGCTGGAGGTGACATCAGGCTCGGCAAAGTGGCGCGCATGGATGCCTGTGCGCTCGATGATCCAGTCATTGGAGGACTGGATGCCATCGGCGGCGAGGCGGTCAACCAACTCCTGGTTGGTGACACGCCGGGGGGGCAACTGGCTGCCTGTTCCGGCGATGCGGGCAAATCGAGGGCCCGTCAACGCCTGTGAGCTGGAACGTGAATTGTCGTCAGTATGTCTTGTGGACATTGAGGGGTGGATCAGGCCGCCTGCCCCACATCCGCCGAACCGCTTGCGTCAGCCGAAGTCGGCAGACTGACAAGCGTGGCTGCGATCTGGTCGTGAACCCGGTCCAAAAGCTTGTGACGGGCGGCATCATAAGCCCGATTCATCGCCACTTCGAAAGCCAGGGCGTCAGAAGAACCGTGGCTCTTGAACACCAGGCCACGCAATCCGAGCAGGGCCGCACCGCTGTAGCGGCGGTGGTCAACGCGCATCTTGAAGCGATTTAGCACCGGCATGGCGACCAAAGCCACCATCTTGGTGACGATATTGCGCGTGAACTCCTGTTTGATGAAGGAGGCAAACATGCCCGCCAAGCCTTCAGCAGTCTTCAAAGCGACGTTGCCGACGAAGCCATCGCACACCACGATGTCCGAAGTTCCCTTGAAAATATCGTTGCCTTCGACGTTGCCGTAGAAGTTCAACAGGCCACGATCGTTGGCCGTGCGCAGCAATTCCCCCGCCTGCTTGATGACTTCGCTGCCCTTGATCATCTCTTCGCCGATGTTGAGCAGACCCACGCTGGGGCTGTCCTTGCCATCGACAGCCGACACCAGGGCGCTGCCCATGACGGCAAACTGCAGCAGGTGCTCGGCCGAGCAGTCCACATTGGCACCCAGATCCAGCACCGTGGTGAAGCCATCCTTCTGGTTGGGCATCACGGTGGCCAGGGCGGGACGGTCGATGCCATCCACGGTCTTGAGCAGGTAGCGAGCCAGGCCCATCAACGCGCCAGTGTTGCCCGCCGACACGCAAGCGTGCGCATTGGCTGGCTTGTCGGCCGTGGCCTTGAGCTGGCTGATGGCCACGCGCATCGAAGAATCCTTCTTGCGGCGCAGCGCGATTTCAACCGGATCCTCCATCGTCACCACTTCGGTACACGGCACCAAAGTGGTACGAGGCCAGTTGCGGGCAGGTTCGATGGCTTCTGCCAGGCCCACCAGCACCACCTCGGCATCGGCATGCTTGGCCAGGAAGGCCTTGGCTGCCGGCAGCGTGATGGACGGCCCATGATCGCCACCCATGGCGTCCACAACGATGCGAACGGGGGAGATCACCCCGTCAGACGATCGGGAGGCAGACAAATTGGGCGTGGAGGCAGTCATGGGCAAATGATTCATTCACGAAAGCACAAAAGAACAAGGGCTGGCGAACCGATGTTTCGGTTGACCCAGCCCTCATGGCGTGATTTGTTTATACCCGGCCAGCAACCGGGTCAGATCTGAAAGATCAGGAGGCGTCAGCCTTGGTCTTGAGGACCTTGCGACCACGGTAGAAACCGGTGGCGCTGATGTGGTGACGCAGGTGAACTTCACCAGTGGTGGCTTCCACGGCCGTGCCCGGCGTAACCAGGGCATTGTGCGAACGGTGCATACCGCGCTTGGAGGGCGACTTTTTGTTTTGCTGAACGGCCATGTTGGACTCCGGATGTGCGAACTTAGCTTGCAGCTCGCGGTTTGTCAGACCACACCGTGCCAGTTTCCTGTTGCGATTCCTGTTACGAAAACCCGCTGGAAACCGAGCGCCTTGCAGTCCGCAAGTGTTTAAAAAATGGATTTTGAACCGGCCAAACCACTCAAAAAACGCAAGCTTTGGTGCACACCTCTGCCCACGAAATAAATTGGTCTACCCGGAAAACCAGCGATTCTAGCACGAATCCTGGCAAAGGATCAATGTCAGGTGCGATCCTTTTTCAAGGACGCCAATACTGCAAAAGGATTCGGCTTGCCCGACGCCGTCACGGCCTCGCCAGGCTGCTCGGCGGGCGCCACGTGACCAGGGGGCACCGCTTCAACTTCTGCCTTGATCAGCGCGGCCACATCGGTCGGGCACTGTTCGTGGCGCGGCACGATGGGCTGTCCCATGATGAGCTCGTCCTCAATGAGATCCTGCAAATCAAATTGACGGGACAAGGCCAGCACGTCGTCGTCACAATCGGCATCCAGTTCGGCGGCTGCCGCCTCGTCTTTCACGAAACGGATGCTGGTGTCGATCGCCAGCGGAAGGGTCACGGCATGCAGGCAGCGCTGGCATTCGCGGGCAATTTCGCCATGCGCACTCAGGTCCAGCCAGAGCTGAGGGCCGCCCACACGCTGCGCCACCAGACGCCCCTGGGCGCGCCAGCTGATGGGCTTGAGGCTGGCCACATCGGCATCCTTGGCCAATTCTTCGGCCAGACGGGGCCAGTCCTGGACGGGCATGGCGCCCACCATCTCTTCGCCGGACTCGATAAAGGCGGCCATGTCCAGCTTGCGGGGAGCAAAAGTGCGTGCTTTCATTGCCGCAAGTTTAGGGCAAGCGCTCCAGCCCGGGGACAATACGCGCGTGGTTTGGCCTTGCCTGCCCGCCAAACGCCCCCTGACCTGCTGCCCTTGATCAGCGTTCACATGCCTTCCAGCCACAGCCCGCAAGCCACCTTGACAAGCACCACTGCCGCCTGGCCCCGCCTCGTGCTGGGCTCCACTTCGCCCTATCGCAAGGAACTCCTCGCTCGCTTGGGGCTGCCATTCGAGACCTGCTCGCCCCGGACGGACGAGCAGCCCCTCCCTGGCGAGTCCCCGGCCGCTCTGGCCTTGCGGCTGGCTCAGGCCAAGGCGCAGGACGTCTGCCAGCAGTTGCAAATAGCTTCGAGTTCAGATGTGCTGGTGATCGGCTCGGATCAGGTCGCCGAACTGCATGGCCAGGCGCTGGGCAAACCTGGCGACCATCAACGTGCCACCGAGCAATTGCGGGCCATGCGCGGGCAGGAGGTGCACTTCCACACCGCCGTCTGCGTGATGCGCCCTGCCAGCCAGTTCGCCAGCACCCATCTGAGCACCGTCACGGTCACCTTCCGGGATCTGAGCGACGCCGATATCGACACCTACCTGCTCGCCGAACGGCCTTATGACTGCGCCGGCAGCGCCAAAGCAGAGACGCTGGGCATCGTGCTGCTGGAGCGCATCGTCTCCGACGACCCCACTGCCCTGATTGGCCTGCCGCTGATCGCCACCGCGCGCCTCATGCGTGACGCGGGCGCTGACGCTCTGGCCTGGCGCCGCGCGTTGCGCTGAAAAGCTCGCCCGGCCACCATTCTCGATAACTTTCCCCTCTGAACTCGCCATGCCACAAGCCCCCCAAGACAAGCCAGGACGCTACGGTCGACTGCTGCTGATCCCCAATACCCTGGACCTGGGTTGCCTGGACACGGCGGAAGGCAGCGCCGCGCCCGATCTGCGCGAGGTGCTGCCCATGGGGGCGATCATGGCCGCCGCCGGGCTGCGCCACTGGATTGCCGAGAATGCCAAGACCACACGCGCTTTCCTCAAGCGTGTGGGCGAGATCACCCCCCTGGCTGCCCCGATGCAGGAACAGCAGATCCAGGTGCTGCCACGCCCACCCAAGGGCGGCCACAAGCGCACAGGTGGTGCGCCCAGCTCGGAAGAGGCCCGCCAGATCGCCGAGTTGCTGGCCCCTGCCCTGGCCGGGCACGATGTCGGTCTGATTTCCGAAGCGGGCCTGCCTGGCGTGGCGGACCCCGGCGCAGCGGTCGTGCTGGCGGCGCACAAGGCTGGCGTGAGTGTCTTGCCCTTGTCCGGCCCCAGCTCGCTCGTTCTGGCCCTGGCGGCCAGTGGCCTGCATGGCCAGAGCTTTGCCTTCGTGGGCTACCTGCCTGTCGAAGCGCAGGAGCGCAGCCAGCGCATCAAGGAACTGGAGCAACTGTCGCGCAAGGCGCATCAGACTCAGCTGGTAATCGAGACGCCCTACCGCAACCCGGCCCTGTGGCAGGCCCTGGTGCAACACCTGCAAGGCAACACCCTGCTGAGCGTGAGCGTGGGCCTGACCTTGCCGCAAGGCTGGAGCCGCACGGACACGGTCGAGCAATGGCGCAAGCAGGCGTTGACTCTGCCAGACGACATTCCCGCGGTTTTCAGCTGGTTGGCCGCCTGATCGGCCCTTCAAGCCGCGCGCTTCTTGCCACAATGGCGACATCGCACCAAAGTCCACCATGAACGACCTGCCCGCCACCCATACGCTGCCCGATCACCACCATGCCGAACCAGACGAGCTGGCGCGCAAGCTGGCCTATGCGGGGCTGATCCCTTTCGTTGGTGGCGCCATCTTCATCTGGTTGCTGGTCGGTCGCATCGACGCCGAGCCCTTCATGTTCGTGGTGCGCGCCATCACCAGCTACGCCGCGCTGATCGTGGCCTTTCTGGGCGGCATCCCCTGGGGCCTGATGATGTGGCGCTCGACCTGGCACATGGAGGCGCCCCCCCACTATCGCCGCGCGCTGTGGACGGGCGTGATCTATTCGCTGGCCGCCTGGCTGGCCCTGCTGATGCCGCCCCATGCGGGGCTGGTCGTGCTGGGCGTGCTGCTGATTGCCTGCTACCTGAGCGACCGCAAGCGCTACCCGGAACTGGGCGTAGCAGGCTGGCTTACCTTGCGCTTCCGCCTGACCTGCGTCTCCAGCATGAGTTGCTTCCTGGCCGCCGCCCAGATCTGATCGGCGCCTAGATCTGCACACTGATCCGAGCACCAAGCCACCCCACACGAGCCACCCAGCCCGATGATCCAATACCGCATTGAAGTCGCCGACGCGCACGCGCACCGCTTTCTGGTCACCTTGCGTATCGACAAGCCCCAGCCCCGGCAGCAACTGAGCCTGCCGGTGTGGATCCCGGGCAGCTACCTGGTGCGGGAATTCGCGCGCCATCTCTCACCGCTGAAGGCGAAGCAAGGCACCCGCGACATCGCCGTGACACCGCTGGACAAGGCGAGCTGGGAAGTGGCCACAACGGGCTCGGCCGCCCTGACCGTGCAATACGAGGTCTACGCCTTTGACACCTCGGTGCGCGCGGCCTTTCTGGATGCCAGCCGTGGCTTCTTCAATGGCACCAGCGTCTTCCTGAAAGTGGCAGGCTTTGAAGACCAGCCTCATGCGGTGAAGATCGCCGGTCTGCCCAAAGGCTGGCAAGTGGCCACGGCCCTGCCGGCGACCAAGGTCAACGCACAAGGCGTGGGCGACTACCTGGCGCCCGATTACGACGCCCTGGTCGACCACCCTGTCGAGCTGGGCACCTTCTGGCGCGGCGAGTTCACCGTGCGGGGCGTGCGCCATGAATTCGTGGTGGCCGGCGCCACGGCCGATCTGGACGGCCAGAAGCTGCTGGACGACACGCGCCTGATCTGCGAAGCCCAGATCAACTTCTGGCACGGGCGCAAGAAGGCGCCGTTCGATCACTATGTGTTCATGCTCAACGTCATTGAAGATGGCTACGGCGGGCTGGAGCACCGGCAGAGCACGGCCCTGATCTGTGGCCGCAAGGATCTGCCTCGCCAGGGACGCCCGGTCAACAAGGACGCCTACACCACCCTGCTGGGCCTGATCAGCCACGAGTACTTCCACACCTGGAACGTCAAGCGCCTCAAGCCGGTCGAGTTCGCGCCGTACGACTACACCAAAGAGAACCACACGCGCATGCTGTGGTTCTTCGAAGGCTTCACCTCCTATTACGACGACCAGTTCCTGCTGCGCACCGGCCTGATCGACGCCGCCACCTACATCAAGCTGCTGGGCAAGACGGTCAACCAGGTGCTGTCCACGCCTGGCCGCCTGAGCTACAGCGTGGCCCAGGCCAGCTTCGATGCATGGACGCGCTATTACCGTCCCGACGAGAACACCGCCAACGCCACCGTGAGCTACTACACCAAGGGTTCTCTGGTGGCACTGGCCCTCGATCTGGCCCTGCGTGAACTGCCCGCCTCCGGCAAGGCCCATCCGTCGCTGGATGGCGTCATGCAGCGCCTGTGGCAACTGGGCCGCCCCATCACACAGGCTGATGTGGCCCAGGCCCTGGCTGATGAAGCCGGGCGTTACCCGCAAGGTCTGCAGGTCAAGGCGGGCACGCCCGTCGAGCAAGCCTGGCTGGCGCTGCTGGACAAGTGGACCGAACAATGCGAGGAACTGCCCCTTCAGCACCTGCTGGACCGCCTGGGCATCGCCTGGAGCAGCAAGGCCGCGCCGCTGCCTCAGCAATGGGGCATGCGCGTGCAGGACACCCCTGGCGCAGCCAAGGTGCAGGCCGTGATGCGCGGAGGCCTGGCCGAGCGCATGGGCCTGAGCGCGGGCGACGAGTTGCTGGCGCTGGCTGGCTGGCGCGTCAGGAAGACCGACGATCTCGCGGCCTGGCACGATGCCAAGCGGGCTCAGACGCTGCTGATCTGCCGTGATCAGAAGGTCCTGACGCTGACCGTGCCTGCACAGGAAGGCTCGGCGCAGGGCAAGGCCAAGGCGGCTGCTACGGCGCCCAGCCACGCCTCCGACATCGTGACCCTGAGCCTGGCTGATGTCGGCCAGGCCCCCGACAAACTCGCACGCAGGCAGGCATGGCTGCAAGCCTGAAGTTACCGCAAGCCACGCCGCCTGGCATGCCGGACGGTCATGCCGCCCGCCCACAGCGGCGCTGGATCGTGATCCTGGCGCTGACGCTGCTGGTGGCGCTCGCCCATCTTCTGGTGACGTATGAGGTCTCCCAGCAGATGGCGGATCTGTCCTCATCTGCCGGGTCCTCCATCAAGCGCATGGAGGCCACCTACGTCACGGAAATCAAACAGACCGCGCCACCTGTCGCGGCCGCTGCACCGCCTGCGCCTCCTGCCGCGCCTCAGGCACCCGCCGTGAAAAAGCGCGAGCCCAAAGTGGCCAAGGCAGCCTCGGCGCCCGACGATGCCGCATCTGCGGCCAAGGTTGCTGATGGCGCCAGCGCCGCCGCCCCTGGCGCATCAACCCCGCCAGACACCGTGGCCAAGGTCGCCGAGCCGGAACCCGCCGCCAGTACCCCTGATGCCGACAAGCCTGTGGCGGCCAACGAGCCTGCACCAACAGCCAGCGGCCCCACCTTCATCTGGCCCAAAGCCACCAAAGTGAGCTACAAGATGGAGGTCTACTATCGTGGCCCCATCGAAGGTGGGCGAGCGACCGTCGAGTGGGTTCGCCAGAATCAGCGCTACCAGGTTCGCCTGGACGCCAGCGTACCCTTGCTGGGTTGGATCAGCATGATCAGCGAAGGCAAGGTGGGGGCCAATGGTCTCTCGCCAGAGCGCTACGAAAGCGTCAACCAGTTCTTGTTCAAGTCATCCAAACCCGCCACACTGAAATTCGAGGAGCAGGAGGTGGTGCTGGCTTCTGGTGAGCGCATCGCGCGTGTGCCTGACCTGCAGGACCCCGTCAGCCATTTGATCCATCTGGCCTACAGGTTCATCACCCACCCGAACCTGCTGCAACAAGGCAATACCATCGAGATGCCGCTGGCCTCCAGCAAGCGGATGGATGTGATTGCCTACGATGTGATCAACGAAGAGGTCCTGCACACTGGCATGGGCGACGTGCGCACCATGCACGTCAAGCCACGCAGGCTGACGCAGGACAAGAACGCCTTGCTGGGCGACATCTGGTTTGCGCCCAGCCTGCAATACCTGCCCGTGCGGATCTACGCCAAGTGGGCAGACGACATCTACGTGGACATGCAGATGGATGGCGCCCCGCAGCAAACGCCCGGGGATCCGCCCGAATACTGATCAGCCGCCGACCTTGGCGCTGGCCTTGCTCAAACGCTGTTCCACAACCGCAGCCGAAGCGGCAGAAGCCAGGCGTGAGCCATCTTCGAAGAACATGGCCGGCGTGCCGTTGACGCGCAGCTTTTGCGACAGCGCCAGATTGCGCTGAGCGGGGGACGCGCACATGCCAAAGGCCTTGGCTGGTGCGGAGCCATTGAGCATCCAGTCACGCCACGCCAGCGTGCGGTCCTTGACACACCAGATGTTGTCCACCTTGACGCGCGAGTCGTCTCCCAGAATCGGGATCATGAAGGTGTAGACCGTCACGTCCTTGACTTGCTGGAGATCACGCTCCAGGTGCTTGCAGTAACCGCAATTCGGGTCTGCAAAGATGACCAGGCGACGCTTGCCATTGCCGTTCTTCCAGACGATGGCGTCCTTGAAGGGCAGATTGGCGAAGTCCACCTTGTTGATCTCGTCCATGCGCTCTTCGGTCAGGTTGCGCTGGGTCCTGGTTTCCAGCAACTGACCTTCGATCACGTATTCGCCATTGGCATCCGTGTAGATGATCTGGTTGCCGACCTTCACCTCGATCAGGCCCGCCACCGGCGTGCTTCGGGCCGACTCCACGGGCGGCAATTCGGGCACACGCTGCGCCAGCTTGGCCTTGATGACGGCCAGTTGAGCGGCGGGCAACTCCCCGCTTTGCGCATGGGCCGCGATCCCCATGGTCAGGAACAGGCTGGCCACGGCCAGTGCGCGAAATTTGGAAATCATCCTCAGTCCTTTGACAATGCTCTTGATAGATGGGATCAGTTGTCCAGTGCGCGGCCGATCAGCCAGTTCTTCACCGGCCCCAGTCGTTGCACCAGCGACATGCCGGCATTGCGCAGATCGCGCACGGGGGCACGTTCGTCGGCAAACAGGTGCAGCAGGCCGTCGGTCAAGCCGGCCATGGCCTTGGTAGGCCACTCGCGCTGCCGCGCATAACGGCGCAGTGTGCGCTCATCCCCAGGCGAACGCCACGGCTCGTCTGCCCGCGCCTGCTTGAGCACGGTCACCAGGGTATCGACATCGGCCAGCCCCAGGTTGAGCCCTTGCCCCGCCAGCGGATGTACCAGATGTGCCGCATCGCCCAGCAGGACCCAGCCCGGGCCTGTCCAGCGGCTAGCTTGCGCCAAAGCGAGAGGCCATGCCGCCACCGGGGATGTGAGGCTCAGTTGCCCCACTTTGGCGGGCGCCGACGCATCGGACAGCAGGATCGCATCCTGCAGTTCCTGCTCGAATTCAGATGGGTTCAGCGACAGCAGGTGCTCGGCACGAGCCTGCGGCACCGACCAGACCAGACCATAAGAGGCCACCGGATCCGGCTGATTGAAGGGCAGCAAGGCCAGGATGTCGGGAGAGCGGAACCACTGCCTGGCCACGCCATGGTGAGGCTGCGTGGCTTTCAACCGCGCGGCCACACCCCAGTGACCGTATTCCTGCCTGGCAAAAGACACGCCCAGCGATGAGCGGGTGCCGGAGAACTTGCCTTCGCAAATGGCCAGCAGACTGGCGTCAACGGGCGAGCCCTGCTCGGTCACCGGCGGCACCACCTCGACACGTGGGGCAAATCGCATGGCCTCGCCCAGCAGGCGCTCCAGCTCGGCGGCGTCCACGATCCAGGCCAGTTCACGCACGCATTGCTGCCAGGCAGAAAAGGACAAGGCGCCGCCCTCGTCGCCCCGGACATCCATCTCCAGAACAGCCGCAGAACTGGCCTTCAAGGCCGGCCAGACCCGCAAACGCTCCAGCAAGTTGATGGCACGGGCATTGAGCGCATAGGTGCGCACATCCGGCTGGCCGGGCTTGCCGGAAGCTGGCGCTTTCGCCCAGGCCACACGCCAGCCATCGGCCGACAGCGCCAGAGCCAGGCTCATCGCCACGGCGCCAGAGCCGCTCACACACACATCAAAAGCTGTCTTGGTCATGAAAAAAGTCTGGAAGCGCTTATGCACCGCCTTGTGCGATGCTGACTGCCGCCGATTTTGTCCCGGTTTCAACCAGCCTATTATGGATTTCAAAAGCACCTCGGCCGCAGGATGGCCGACACAGCAACGCTCACCGCGTAAAATGACGGGTTTGGCGTGTGTTGCGCCCCGGGAAATGGGGCGCAAGGCTTGTCCGTCTTCCTTTCGTCTGTCTCCAACCAGGAACATCCATGAGCCTCAAGTGCGGCATCGTGGGTCTGCCCAACGTCGGCAAGTCCACCCTCTTCAACGCCCTGACCAAGGCCGGCATCGCGGCTGAAAACTACCCCTTCTGCACGATCGAACCCAATGTGGGCGTGGTAGAAGTGCCTGATCCTCGTCTGGCCAAGCTCGCCGAGATCGTTCAGCCCGAGCGCATCCTGCCCGCCATCGTGGAGTTTGTCGACATCGCCGGTCTGGTGGCAGGCGCCTCCAAGGGTGAAGGCCTGGGCAACCAGTTCCTCTCCCACATCCGCGAAACCGATGCCATCGTCAACGTGGTGCGCTGCTTCGAAGACGACAACGTGATCCACGTGGCCGGCAAGGTCGACCCGATCGCGGACATCGAGGTCATCCAGACCGAACTGTGTCTGGCAGACCTGGGCACCGTGGAAAAGAGCCTGGTTCGTTACAACAAGACGGCTCGTGCAGGTGACAAGGATGCGCAGGCGCTGGTCAAGGTGCTGGACCGATGCCAGGCTGCCTTGAACGAGGCCAAGCCGGTCCGTTCGATCGACTTCAGCAAGGAAGAGCTGGCCTTGCTCAAGCCCTTGTGCCTGATCACCGCCAAGCCCGCCATGTTCGTCGGCAACGTGTCGGAAACCGGTTTCGAGAACAACCCCTTCCTGGACCGCCTGCGCGAATTTGCTGCAGCCCAGAAGGGCGAAGTGGTGGCCATCTGCGCCAAGACGGAAGCCGAGCTGGCCGAAATGGAAGACGAGGACCGCGCCATGTTCCTGGCCGAAATGGGCCAGGACGAACCCGGTCTGAACCGTCTGATCCGCGCGGCTTTCAAGTTGCTGGGCCTGCAGACCTACTTCACCGCCGGCGTGAAGGAAGTGCGCGCCTGGACGATTCACGTGGGTGACACGGCCCCGCAGGCGGCTGGCGTGATCCACACCGACTTCGAAAAGGGCTTCATCCGCGCCCAGACCATCGCCTTTGACGACTTCATCCAGTACAAGGGTGAAGCTGGCGCCAAGGACGCGGGCAAGATGCGCGCCGAAGGCAAGGAATACATCGTCAAGGATGGCGATGTACTGAACTTCCTGTTCAACGTCTGAGGCCGGCTTCGGTCTCCGCGCATGCGGCGGTGGGCACACCCCGCATGCTGCCCCGTCAACCAGGCACAGCCTGGCACCACTGGCCCGACTGATAGCGCGAGAAGCCAGCGCTCTCGAAGCGCCACAGGTGCAACCAGCCGTTGTTCAGCAATGAACTGAGCACCTCGTGCTGACCGATGATGGCGCTGATGGTCGCCTCAGGTGCGTCGATCACCACGGTCAGGCGCAGTGGCTCGTGCACCCAGCGTTCACCATCGTGCACGGACTGGCGAGACAAACCGATTCGCAAGTCCCCCCCATTGCCTTCAAAGACCCCGATGTGGCCACCCACAACGTTGTGCAGCAGCTTGTTGCCACTGCCCAGGCGCACCGGGTCACAGGTCGAGGCGTGGTATTGCCAGTTGATCCAGTGCGCGACCAGCATGGGCCCGGTCATGAGCGCAGCGAGCACACTGCCGTCAGGATCCTGGACGGTATCGTAGTCATGCAGGAAGCTTCGGCCATCCAGCTTCACGCCCAGGGTGCGCTGACGAGGTGCCATCACCAAAGCGGCGTTACCGGCGAGCCCCCATTCAGGCCGGGTTTGCGCCCCATCGTTGGCGCGGCAACGAAACCGATCAAGAAGATCGCGGTGCGGCAAACCGGCATCCAGCCTGAGGCCACTCGCCCGCTCGCTGCGTACCTGATCACCTGCCTGCATGAAGGCCTCCAGCAAGCGCTCCCAACGGGCACGCGAGGCGGATGGCAAGAGGTCCAGATCGAAGCCCTCGACTTCATCCGTGGTGGTGTTGTGCAGCGCGGCGACGAACACCGTGGATGCGCTTATCTCGATGCCCCTGGCTTGCAAGCCGTCGCGTACTTCCGGCTCGTTGAGCAGCAAGGCCAGGCTGCGGGCGTTGACTTCGCCTGTCTGACCACAGCAGGCACCGCAATCCAGCGCCGCCGCGTGCGCGTTGTTGGTGGACTGGCTGCCATGCCCAACCAGCAGCACCAGCGGTGCCAGCCTGTTGACCAGTCCCATGGTGTGCAACACGCGCGCGGCCAGGTCCACTTTGGCTTCCGGCGCGAGGCCGAGCACGTGCGGCCTGCAGATCGGGCGGTAGCGCGAGGGCACCCCCGCCAGATCATCTCGCGCACGGGCCTGCCTGGACGGCCACACCCAACCGCCAAGCTTGCCCAGATAGCCCCATCCTGCGGCCTCGACAAAAGAGAAGGCGCCGCCAGGCCAACGGCTGGCCGCCGACCACTGTTCGGACAAGGCGAACCGCGCCCGACGTGACCGGCCGGCCGCTTCCAGACTCTGCCCGTCCGAGTCGCATGAGACGGCATCCGCCGACACCATGCGGTCCGTCACGGCAAGGGCAGGCGCCATCAATCCGGGCAATTGCGGCCGCCTGACTGCCGTGCCAAATGGTGTGTACGCCAGTGGCAAGCCAAAGAAGCCGGCGAACCCCAGGGTCTGGACGGCCGGCCACGCGACCTCGAGCGCCCGACGCAGACGTTCACTGCGCACATCGATGCAAAACACCGCCTGGACTTCCACATTCTTCCGAGCCAGCTCCATACGCCCTGCTCCCAGCAGGCGCTGCGCCAGTGTGCGCTGGTAGCCCAACTCCAGCGCCACTTGCCAGACCTCGTCAACCAGCAAGGCCTCTTCGGCTTCCATCAACAAGGCGTGGGCCTGTCCCCAGGCTTGCTGCAAGGTCGCAAACGCCTGCTCGGCTGCAGCGTCGTCCTTGCACTCCAGCAGCAAGGCCCCCCAGGCAAGGCGAATGGCCAGCAGCTCGCGCAGATGTGGATCCGTCTTCCCCGCCAGACCGGCCTGCCAACCCAGGTAGGCACACCAGGAGGCCCAGCCGTTGACGGTCAGCAGCACCGCCTCCAGGTAATCCGCCCACACCGCTGCGGGCAAGCCCAGGCGCCTCAGGGCCCATTGCTCTGCTTCCGATGCCGTGGCAGGCAAGGCATCCAGCGCACGACCGATGTGAGGCAGGCCCATGAGCACACCGATACCGTGATCGTGCTGCAGCGTATCTCGCCAGAATGCGTACAAGCCCAGGTTCCGCTCTGGCTGCCAGTTGGCCTGGTGCGTGTCGAAATAGGCCGCGCAGGTCTGACTGACCTGGTGCGTGATGGCCTGGCGCCAGGACAGGCGCCTGTGGCGTCCGGGGTCGTTGTCCAGCACATCGATCAGCAAAGGCAGCTGTACCAGATCCATCTCCGACTGCAGCGCTGCCACACAGTGCTGCGATGTCATGCCGCTGGCCCAAGCCTGAGGCAAACGCTGCAATGCCTGCGCCAGGTCATCGGGGGTGATCCGCCCCTCTTGCCAGGCGAGGTGCTGTAGCTGGCGCGACGGCCACACCTGGATCTTGCCCAGCAAGGCCATCCGTGCCGCGACACGACGCACCGGCATGCCGATGCGAGACCAGTGCGGACTGACGGCAATCGCGCGGTCCAGAGGCCAGGCAGGCGCGATGGCCTGACAGGCCTGGCGACATGCCTGATCAATCTGGCGATTCAGGGTCGGGTCTGGCGCCAGGCTCTGTGAGGGAGGAGCGATCACGGTATCCGTCATGGTGTTCTCCTTGCCAACAGATCAAGGTGAGGCATCCGCCAGCGGCGATGCCTTGGCGTACTGCCTGTGCTGTTGCCGGGATGGCTGTGACCAGTCGCCTGGCCACAGTTGCAATGCCAGGCGCGTGTAGGCCTCGTCGACGTAAAAGCCTGCATAGCTCCAGCGCCGCCAGTTCTTCAGCACCGCCGGTTTGTACTGCAGGCAAGCCAGGCAGAGATACAAGGCCAACATGCCCAGCAAGGCGATCAACCCCAGTACGTGGTGAGGTACATCGTGGATGCCCAACGGCAAGGCATGGGCCAGCAAGGTGACGCCAGACAGGCCAGACACCATCAACAGGCCGGCACACAGATGCCGCACACCTTCGACCAGATCAGCAAACGCCGTCGGCAGCCACAGCACGGGCGCCCAGGCCAGGCCCAGCATCACACTCCACCACCATGGCCAGGAAGACAGGCCGGACAATTCCTGCATCAACAGGATCACCGAGATCGTCAGAAGCGGCGCGGCTACCAGGCTCGCGGGCACGGGTGTTGACGTGCCGCGCATGGCTTGCAACCTGGTCTCACGCACCACGGACGATGCCGACAGGAAGGCATGGGCCTTGTAGATCGAGTGCCCAAACAGGTGCAAGGCGGCCATGGCATGCAACCCCAGACCGCACTCGAGCAGCATGAAGCCCATCTGAGCCACGGTAGACCAGGCCAGCCTGACCTTGATGCTGATGCGGGTGAGCATCACCATGCCAGCCAGGACAGCGGTCGACAGACCGAACAACAGCAGCAAGGCCCGCGCAGGCATGGCTTGCTCCAGGAGGGGTGCAAATCGAATCAGCACGAAACCGCCAAGATTGACCACCCCGGCATGTAGCAGTGCCGACACAGGCGTTGGCGCTTCCATGACCTGGATCAGCCAGCCATGCACGGGCAGCAAGGCCGTTCGCAGCATGACGGCCAGCACCAGGCCCACCGCGCAGGCTTGCAAGGATGGCGACACGCCCTCTCGACCAATGTGAGCCCATAGATCCGAGAGCGAACCACTACCGACCTCGCGCCAGGCCAAGGCTGCGGCGCCGATCAGAAGGACATCGGCCAGCCGATCGGCGATCCGCTTCTTGTGGGCAGCCAACCGCGCGAAGGCACGGTCCGGGTAGAAGCACAGCAGATGCTGCAAGGCCATCCCAACCAGGGCCCAGCTGCCGATCAGCAGGGCCCAGTGATCGGCCATCAGGAGCAGGTGTACCGCCGACAACACAAGGGCCAAAGCCGCGGCGTATCGACCTTGCCCCGCTTCCCCTTCCAGATACCGGGCGGAAAAGCTGCCGATGACGGTACCCAATACCTGCACGAGCAAGGCCATCCACAGGCCCAACGTCGACGCGTGCAGCGCCGGGTGCCAGGATTGACCACCGCCTCCCTGTACGAGTGCCCATGCGGCCATCGCCAGCGCGGCAAAAGACAGCGCCATGAAGCCTCGCCAAGGCCCGGCCATCGACCCTTTGCCCAGCCAGGACAACAAGGCCGACACCGCCATCAATAAGGCGGGCGCCAAAAGCGTGACCGACTCCAGAACCCGGGCATACGCCATCACCAAAACTCCTTGCGATACCTCGGGAGGATGATGCTTGCGCAACCATGTTCTGTAAATTACATTGATAAGAACGAATTAATCCATAAATAAGAACATGAAACTGGAGCAACTCAATTTTCATCACCTTTTCTACTTCTGGCGCGTCGCCAAACTAGGCCACCTCACCCGCGCGGCTGAAGAGCTGCACACCTCGCAATCCGCGGTGTCCGCCCAGATCCGACAGCTGGAGGAGCGCCTGGGCGAAGACCTGTTCACGCGCGAGGGCCGCCGCCTGGTACTGACGGACACCGGGCAACTCGTGCTCGCCTATGCCGACAACATCTTTGGTCTGGGACAGGAAATGCTGGGGCGGCTGCAAGGGCGCTCCGCGGGCATCACACGACTGCGCGTGGGCAGCGTGGCCACCCTGTCGCGTAACTACCAGGAAAACTGGATCCGGCCCTTGATGACCGACCCCGGTGTCGTGCTGACGCTTGAATCGGGGCACCTCGAAGGCTTGATCGCACGCCTGCTGCAACACCAGCTGGACGTGGTGCTGGCCAATGAAACCGTACCCGCCGATCCCGATCGGCCCTTGCATTGCCGCTTCCTGGGCAGCCAGTCCATCTCGGTGGTGGGACCTGCCAGCCGCTGGGGGTCGCAAAGCCTGCGCATCCCCGAGGACCTCGATGGCGTGGACATTGCCCTGCCTGGCCCACGCAACGCCTTGCGTGCGCAATTTGACGCGCTGTGCACATCCGCCGGTGTGACGCCTCGGTTAAGGGCCGAGGTGGACGACATGGCCATGCTGCGCCTGATCGCACGCGACAGCGGCTGGCTGACCGTGTTGCCGGAGGTGGTGGTACAGGACGAACTCAAGGCCGGCCTCCTGGTGACAGTCGGGCACTCGACTGCCTTGCAGGAGCGCTTCTTCGCCATCACCACACCCCAGCGCCACCGCATGGCACTGCTCGACAATCTGATGGCGCGCGCGCCGGCGTGAACCTGCTGCAGGCGCGCGTGATGTCCGCGCACCTCACCGAACGGTTTTATTTTGCTTATGCATGCGGATGAGCCTCAAGACGTGCCAAAAGTCGCCGAAACCCCCGAGGTCTAGGCGACTTGAACATGGCGAAGTGCCCTGCTTCTCGGCGCCCGAAGTGTCCGACAAACAGGCTTGGGTCTGGTCATGAACATGTTTTTCACTCTGATGCGCGGCTTCACCATCCGGTTCCGCATGTACAGCGCCATTGCGGTGGTGCTCTTTTTGCTGATGCTGGTCGGCGGCGTGGGTCTGTATGGCTTGCTGCACAACCAGAAAGCGGGAGAGGCCTACCGCAGCACCCACTTCGGAGAGGTCAGTGAACTCTCTCGCATGCGAGAAGCCATCGGCCACATGCGCGTGCACGAGAAGGATGCCATCCTTCACGCAGGTCAGGCGGACGCCGTCACCAAAGACATCCAGCGCTGGCAGGAGGCCGTCAAGACGCTGCGCGAGTTGTCAACGGACATGCTGGACGGCGAAGAAGACGATGACAACGTCATCGTGCGAAAGATGGTTGCTCAGCTTGACGACTACCAGAAAGCGTTCGAGCGCGAAACCGGCAACCTCGCCTCGGGCGCCTTGAGCAGCCATGACGCCCTCACTACGCTGGGCCCTGCCATGGCGATCGCGGACCAGTTCGAGCAGCGCACGCAGGAGATCGATGCGGTCATGGGCAAGGAGATGGCCGAGGCAGATCAGGAGCAGCGCGATACCGTCCACCAGACCATGGCCCTGTTCGGTGGCGCCGTGTTGCTGTCCATCCTGATCGTCGCGCCACTGACCATCCTCAACCAGATCTGTATTTGCAGGCCTCTGGAAGATGCCCAGCGCATCTCCGAGGCCATCGCCGCAGGACACCTGAGCAACAAGGTCGACAGCAGCGGCTCGGATGAACCAGCGCAATTGCTGGCGTCACTGGCCCAGATGCAGGAATCTCTGCGCGCCATCGTGTCGAACGTGCGCGTATCGGCGGACTCGATTTCGGTGGCTTCCAGCGAGATTGCCAGCGGCAACATGGACCTGTCGTCGCGCACGGAAAGCACCGCCTCCAGCCTTGAGGAAACCGCCAGCTCCATGGAACACCTGACCGGTACCGTCCGACACAGTGCGGAGTCAGCCCTGCAGGCCAATGAACTGGCCCAGACCGCAGCGAGCGCGGCCCATCGAGGCAACAGCATCGTGTCGGAAGTTGTCTCGAACATGGGTGAAATCGACGGCACCAGCAAACGCATCAACGACATCATCAGCGTGATCGATGGCATCGCCTTCCAGACCAACATCCTGGCATTGAATGCAGCCGTGGAAGCCGCCAGAGCAGGCGAACAGGGCCGCGGCTTTGCCGTCGTGGCAGGTGAAGTGCGCAGCCTGGCGCAGCGCAGCGCCACCGCCGCCAAGGAAATCAAGCAACTGATTCTGGCCTCCGGAGAGAAGGTGCAATCCGGTACGCGCCTGGTACACGATGCAGGTGCGGCCATGGAAGAGATCATCTCCAGCGTTCAGCGTGTGTCGGACATCATCAGCGAGATCACCACAGCCTCGACCGAACAAAGCACGGGCATTGGTCAGGTGAACCAGGCTGTGGCGAATCTGGATCAGATGACCCAGCAAAACGCCGCGTTGGTGGAACAATCAGCGGCCGCAGCCGCCAGCCTGAAAGATCAGGCCATGCGTCTGACACAGTCGATGGCCATCTTCAAGGTCTGATGCGGTCTGCATCCACACCGAGCCGTGCAACGCAGTCAAGCACGAGTTAACTTGTCCGTACGGGAGCGCGATACATGAGTCTTCGCCTTGCATGGCCTGCTGCCAACCACTGGAAATTCCTGACCGCAGGTCTGACCTGCCTGGCTGCGATGCAAGCGCAAGCGGGGCGACCACTTACCACCGACGATGCCGGCGCCAACAATCAGGCCGTGTGCCAGATTGAAACCTGGCTGGACAAGGCCAGCGATGCACACAGCACCCACCTTGCGCCGGCCTGCGGCCTGCTGGATGGTCTGGAACTGGGATTGGAATTCATCCGCGTGTCGCCTGGCGACGAGCAGACGCAAGGCCGTGCCATCGGCTTGAAGTGGGCCCCCGAATGGGCCAGCTGGGAAGGCTGGCGATTTGGACTGAAGGCAGGCACCAGCGCGGGCAAGGCACCGGACGAGCCAGACTGGCACCAGGCGGCCAACAGCTTTTCCGCACTCGCCAGCCTGTCCCTCACCAGCCAATGGACGCTCCACCTCAACCTGGGGCGCGAACACGACCGTACCGAGCACACCAGCGCCAACACCTATGCCGTGGCGCTGGCCTGGACACCTTCGGATCGCTGGGTGCTCTTTGGCGAAATGGTCGGCCACCACAACATTCCCGCCACCCAGGCAGTGGGCCTGCGCTACTGGCTGCTGCCCGAACAACTGGGCCTGGATGTGACCGCTTCCCGCACCAACGCGACGGCTGACAGCCGCGCCTGGGGCGTGGGCATAGGCTGGTACGGCATCAAGTTCTGATGTCGCGCACAACCCTGGCACAAACCCGGGCCAATTTCAGGCTTCAGTTCGGAGAGGACTGACCGATATTGATGGTGGAACCAGTCTCCACGGTGTACGCCCCGCTTGGCGCACGACCCTGATACCCGAAGGACGAGCATGGAAACCCTGCAAGCCGCCCCCCAGACACAGCCCGCTGCCCGCAGTGATGCCGCCCCTGCCGGACTGGGCATGCGCCATACCAACAATCGCCAGGTGCGCCATGTGCCCGCCGGCCGTGAATACCTCACGTTCCGCCTCGGTACCGAGGAGTACGGCATCGACATCCTGAAAGTTCAGGAAATCCGCTCGTACGAACCGCCCACCAAGATCGCCAACGCCCCCGCCTACCTCAAGGGCGTGGTGAACCTGCGCGGCGTGATCGTCCCCATCGTTGACCTGCGCGTGAAGTTCAATTGCTTCAACGAAGACGGTCAGACCGAGATCAACAGCTTCACCGTCGTCATCGTGCTCAACGTCAAGGGCCGCGTGGTCGGTGCCGTGGTGGACTCGGTGAGCGACGTGATGCAACTGGCCGAGACCGCCATCCAGCCCGCCCCGGAAATGAGCAATTCGGTCGTGGACACCACCTATATCACCGGCATCGCCAACGTGAGCGACCGCCTGCTGATCCTGATGGACATCGAATCGCTGATGGGCAGCGCCGAGATGGGCCTGATCAACAGCCTGGCCCAGTAAGCCTCATTCAGCCTGCCGCAAGGTCAGCGCCACCGGCCTGCTGACCACGCCGCGCAAGCTCCACCATCCGGCCATCCAGGCCAGCAGCGCCCCGATGAGGGCTCCGAGAAGGGGCCACCAGAGGGGCGCATTCCATTCGAACTCGAATACCTTGGTGGCCAGGCCCCAGCCAATGGCCAATGCCGCCGAGGCAGACATGGCACCTGCCAGCGCACCCAGCCCCAGCAGCTCTACGCGCTGAACGGTGGACAGCAACTGGCGCGTAGCCCCCATGGAGCGCAGCACGGCCCACTCCCTGGCGCGACGCTCACGCGAGGTCATCAAACCCGCCATGAGCACGATCAGCCCAGTAACCAGCGTGAACAAGAACAGGAACTCCACCGCCGTGATCACCTGCCCCAGCACATTCTGGATCTGCGCCAGGGTGGCGGACACATCGATCACCGTGACATTGGGATAGTTCTGCACCAGCAGGCGGTCCAGCCGAGCCTGACTGGGCAGCTTGAACGCCGTGATGTAGGTGACCGGCCATTGAGGCATGTCCGCCTTGGGCGCCATCACGAAAAAGTTCACCCGCATGGACGACCAGTCCACCTTGCGCAGGCTGGTGATACGGCCCTCCTGCACGGTGCCCGCCATGTCGAACCGGAGCCGATCACCCAGCTTCAGCCCGAGGGTTTTGGCGATGCCCTGCTCCACACTGAAGGCGTCGTCCTCGTTACGAACATATCGCCCCGCCACCACGGGGTTGTGAGCGGGCGTCTGCTGGGCATAGCTGAGGTTGAACTCGCGGTCCACCAGGCGCTGGGCGCGGTCTTCAGGATAGTCCTCGGCGCGCACGGGTTTACCGTTGATGCCAATGAGGCGGGCTCGCACCATCGGATACCAGTCGAACTGCTTGATCCCGGCATCACGCAGCGTGGCCTGAAAGGCTTCGACCTGGTCGGGCTGGATGTTGATGACGAAACGATCGGGCGCGTCAGGTGGCGTGGCATTGCGCCAGCTGGCCACCAGGTCCGTGCGGATGAGGATCAGCAGCATCAACGCCAGCAAGCCAACGCTCAAGGCACAGACCTGCACCACCGTCTGAACGGGCTGCGCGGTGAGCTGCCTCGTGCCCAAGGTCCACCAGGTGGGCGCTTGACCAGCGAGGCGGTCGGCCAGTACCCGCAGGAGTGCCACGGCCAGAAAGCCCAGGGCAGCAAAAACCAGCACGGCGCCGGCGAAGCCCCCCAGCGCGATGCCCCCCATCTTCGCGTCACGGGCCACCAGCATCAGCAAGGCCAGCAGCGCCGCACCACCCAGGCCCCATACGGCGGCCGACATGGGCCGCAGTTGTCCCAGGTCCCGCCTGAGCACGCGCAGTGGCGGCACCTGTGTCAGCTGGAGTACGGGTGGCAAGCCGAAACCCAGGGTCAGCAACACGCCCACGCCCACGCCCAAGGCCACCGGTTGCCAGCCCGCTGCCGGCAGCGACACGCCCACCAGATCAGACAGCAACGCGACAAAAACCAGGTGGAACAACCAGCCCAGCAACAAGCCCACCAGGCTGGCCATCAAGCCCACCAGCGCGAACTGGATCGCGTACGACCAGGCCATCACGCGCTGCGGCACGCCCAGCACCCGCAGCAGCGCACAGTCATCCAGGCGGCGCTGCGCAAAATCCCGCGACACGAGCGCCACCGCCACCGCAGACAGCAAGGCGGCCAGCAAGGCCACCAGGCGCAGGAAGAGCCCGGCGCGGTCCAGCGTGGCGCGCATTTCCGGGCGCCCGGTATCCAGGGTTTCGATCTTCACGCCGCGCACCTTGTCCACCACCTTGCGCGCAGCATCGACGAAGGCTTGCACCTGCTGCTTGCCGTCGGCGGGCATGGCGGCAATGGGGGTGCGGTCTGCATCCCCTGCCCTGGCGGGCCCGGCCACCAGCGCCCGGTAAGTGATGCGGCTCGCTGGCTGGACGAGCTGGGTGCGTGGCAGATCAGCTGCGCGGATCATCACCCGGGGCGAAAACGCCACGAAACCACCACCGCGATCTGGTTCGCTCACGATCACGGCCTGGATACGGAACCTCGCGTCGCCCAGCCAGAGTTCGTCGCCCACCTTCAGGTTCAGCGCCAGCAAGAGCCCCGGCTCGGTCCAGGCCTGGCCGGCAGGCGGCCCCCCCGCAGGCGCCTTGCCAGCGGGCTTGACCACGCCATCAGCCCCCATGGTGCCCAGGGTCAGTTGGCCGCGCAGGGGGTAATTCGGGCTGACGGATTTGAGTGCTACCAGACGCGTATCGCCACCAAGCTCATCCGGTGCACGCGCCATGCTGGCGAACACAGAGGTCTGCGCCACGCGCAAGCCCTGGTCTCTCGCCTTTTGAATCACCTCTTCCGGCACGGGTTGATCGGCCACCACCACTGCATCGGCCCCCAGCAACTGGGCAGCGTCGCGAGACAAGCCACGCTCGATGCGGTCGGCAAAAAAACCCACGGCCGTGAGCGCCGCCACCGCCAGCACCACGGCCAGCATGAGAAAACGCATGCTGCTGGCACGGAGATCGCGTCGCGTCTGGAGCAAGGCCCATCGCCATGCGGGTACGGTCATGCTGCTGGACATCACACTCATGTAGGTAGATTCAGGCTGGATGTGGCTCGGATTGCGCGATGATGGCAGCTTAATCCGAAGTTTGCAGATCGCCCCCACCCATGCCAGTCGATTACCTCAGGACGCTCACGGCCCCGGAGCGTACACGCCAGAGCAACCTGCATCTGGGCCTGTCTCTGGCCTTCGTGGCCGGCGCCACCAACGCAGGCGGCTTCCTGGCGGTGAAGGAATACACCTCGCACATGACCGGTGTGGTCTCCAGCATGGCCGATGACCTGGCCCTGGGCCGCATGGACCTGGTGCTCGACTGGTTCACCTCCCTGCTGGCCTTCCTGCTGGGTGCGGCCACCTCGGCCGTGATGATCAACTGGGCGCGCCGCCGGCGTTCCCGGCATGAATACACCCTGCCTCTGCTGCTGGAAGCCTCCTTGTTGCTGGCATTTGGCGTGCTGGGCTACATGCATCACCTGATCGGCACGTCCATGGGCATCACCGTGGGTCTGCTGTGCTATGTGATGGGCTTGCAGAACGCCATGATCACGAAAGTGTCCAACGCAGAGATCCGCACCACGCATGTGACCGGCCTGGTCACGGACATCGGCATCGAGCTGGGCAAGCTGCTGTACTGGAACCGCGCGCCGGACAGCGTGGCCATGCCGCTGGTTCGGGTGAATCAGGAGCGCCTGATCGTGCACGTGAAGCTCGTGCTGTCGTTTTTTGTCGGAGGGGTGATCGGCGCGCTGGGTTTCAAGCATGTCGGCTATGTGTCCACGGTGCCCTTGGCCATCGTGCTGGCATTGCTGTCGTCGGCGCAGTTCCTGCCGGCCCGTCGCTAGACTCTCTCCATGGATACCGCCCAGCCCACGCAAGACACCCCGCTGCCCGCCCTGTTCCTGTCTCACGGCTCGCCGATGATCGCGATCGAGCCGGGGGCAGCCGGGTTGTTCATGCAAGCGTTGGGGCCGGCCATTGACCAGCTCTGGGGGCGCCCCAAGGCCGTGGTGATCATGTCGCCGCACACGGCCACGCGCACGCCCTTCGTGCTGGGCGCGGCTCACCATCAGACCATCCATGACTTTGGCGGCTTCCCGGCCGCGCTGTATGAGATCCGCTATGAAGCGGCCGGCTCGCCGGCCTTGGCGCAAGAGGTCACGCGCTTGTTGACCGATGCGGGGCTGCCTGCCCAGTTCACGCCGCAAGGTGGCCTGGATCACGGCATCTGGACCACCTTGATGCATGTGTACCCAAAGGTGGATGTGCCTGTGGTGCCGGTGTCCTTGATGCCGCACACGAAGCCCGCCGACATGCTGGCCTTGGGCCGGGCGCTGCGCAGCCTGAGCAAGCAGGGCATCCTGGTGATCGGATCAGGCAGCCTGACGCACAACCTGCAGCGCTTTTTTGGCTCGCCCAGCCCGGTTGACGCCCCGGA
>NZ_DASUIS010000094.1:0-12211 GCF_036279675.1 Aquabacterium sp.
AGGCGGCTCATTGGGCTCGATCGGCCCTCAGTCAGGCGCTGCCGGCGCGAGTTACCCGGTCAATGTCGTGCCGCAGACGGTGTGGATCGACATCGGGCAGGGCCTGAACGTCCGGCCCCGCTGGCCCGGCGGCCGGGCACCTGTGACGGTGGAGA
The DNA here is from genome assembly GCF_036279675.1 of Aquabacterium sp. GTDB lineage: Bacteria > Pseudomonadota > Gammaproteobacteria > Burkholderiales > Burkholderiaceae_C > Aquabacterium. The sequence continues at coordinate 156 of NZ_DASUIS010000094.1, forward strand.
TCGAGGCGCAGGCACGTCAGCCGGCTCAACTGGGCGGCACCGGTGGCATGGGCGGCGCCTATGGGGGGCAGCTCGAGCCTGACGGGCAGACGCGCCGCGTCGAGGTGGGCAGCACGCTGACGGTGTCGCTCGGTGAGTGGGTGGTGGTGGCGCGCAGCGGTGGCCAGGGGCAGCGGCGCCAGTCGGGCAGCCTGTCCACACGCGACCTGGATGACAACCAGTCCGAGCAACTGGAAATCCGCGTCACTGCACCGTGATGTGTCCCGCGAATTCAGGCCTGTTAGATTGGCGGCTCGCACCAACAAGCACACCGTAGTACGGAGACAAGTCCATGGCAGACGATTCCCCCAACCCGCATGCAGCGCGCTTTTCCGCGTTGACCAAGGCCCTGCTTGACAACGTCAAGCGCGCGAACTTCCCGCCCATCTACACCCTGCCCATCGAGCAGGCGCGTCAGGCCTACAAGGCCTCGGTGGGCGCCATGGAGTTGCCTCGCGCCCCGGTGGCCCGCGTGCACGACTTTGTCATTCCCGGACCGGTGGGCAGCATGCCGGCCCGCCTGTGGGCAGACAGCCATGAGCCTGGCTTGCCGGTGCTGCTGTACCTGCATGGTGGCGGCTTCGTGATCGGTGACATCGACACCTGCGAATCCATGTGCCGCAATGTGGCCAGGCAAAGTGGTGCCGCGGTGGTGGCCGTGAACTACCGCCTGTCGCCCGAGCACAAGTACCCCGCCGGCCTGCAGGATGCCTGGGCTGCCTTGCAATGGTTGGCCGAACACGCGCACACGCTGGGGCTGGACGGCCGTCGCCTGGCCGTGAGCGGTGACAGTGCCGGTGGCACCTTGTCGGCCAGCGTGGCCCTCATGGCGCGCGACGCGGGCATCCCGCTGGCCTTGCAGGCGCTGATCTACCCCTCGGTACAGACGCGCACCATGACCGAGTCGTTCAAGGCCTTTTCTCGCGACACCTTGCTGAGCGCCGAGCTGATGGCCTGGTTCGAGGCGCAAACGCGGGGCGATGGCCTGACGCACGACTGGCACCGCGAGCCGCTGCACGCGCCCGATCACAGCGGCGTGGCGCCTGCCTGGATCGGACTGGCCGAGTGCGATGCCCTGACGGACGAGGGGCACCATTACGCCCAGAAGCTGCGTGATGCAGGCGTGCCCGTCGAGGTGCGCCAATGGCCCGGCGTGATCCACGACTTCATCAACATGGGGCGCTTCATGCCCGAAGCCGCCGAGTTGCATGCCGAACTGGCCGTTCAGCTGAAAAAGGCCTTCCAGGTCTGATACGCCATTTGCCGGATCCTGACGCTTTCTGTGCGTGATCCGGTACGCTCCTTGCTCATGACTCAGCTCCATTCATACCAACGGAGCTGAGCATGAACCGAGAAGACGTGACCGACCTGATCGTGCAGGCCAAGGTCAAAAAGGGTTTGAAATGGGCCGATGTGGCCACCAAGGTGGGCCTGAGCAAGGAGTGGGTGACCGCGGCTTGCCTGGGCCAGATGACGCTGACGGCCGAGCAGGCCGCCATCATCGGCGACATCTTCGACCTGCCGGATGAAGCGCGCTTGTGGCTGCAGGAGGTGCCTTACAAGGGCTCACTGCCCACGTCGGTGCCTACCGACCCCCTGATCTACCGCTTCTACGAGCTGGTGAGCGTGTACGGCACCACCTTCAAGGCGCTGATCCATGAAGAGTTCGGCGACGGCATCATGAGCGCCATCGACTTCAAGATGGACCTGCAGCGCGAACCCAACGCAGCGGGGGATCGCGTGAGCATCGTCATGTCGGGCAAGTTCCTGCCTTACAAGACCTATTGACGCAGTGTCTGACGAGGCCACAGCACCCACACCGCCAAGGGCTGTTTGGTGCGCCCCGCTTGCGCCAGGGCCTCGTCACCCCAACCCCAGAAGAAGTCAGCCCGCACCGCGCCAATGATGGCGCCACCGGTGTCCTGGGCCATCACGAGCCGTTGCAGTGGCTGTGGCGGCGCAGGGGTGGCGGACCAGGGCTGAGGCACGGTGGTATCCAGCCAGACCGGGGTCCCCAGGGGGATGCTTTCTCGGTCCACGGCCACCGAACGGCCTGGCGTGAGCGGTACACCCTGCGCGCCCAGCGGGCCGGCTTCAGGGTCGGTCAGGGCTTCTTCGCGGAAGAACACCACGCGTGGGTTGGCACGCATCATCTCGGGGATGCGGGCCGGGTTGGCCTGCGCCCAGTTGCGGATGGCGGGCCAGGAGGCCTGCTCCAGCGTGAAGGCGCCCTGGTCGACCAGCCAACGGGCCACGGATTGGTAGGGCTGGTCGTTGTGGCCGGCAAAGGCCAGGCGCACGATGCGTGGCTGGCCCTGCGCGGTGAGCTCATCTTGCAGGCGGATGCGGCCCGAGCCCTGGACCTGGATCAGCAGCACGTCCAGCGGGTCCGCCAGGTAGACCACCTCACGGCCCGCCACGGCGGCCTTGCCATCGGGCGAGGTTTCGAGTTCCGTGCGGCTGAAATAGGGCTTGCGCTGACCCAGATCGGCCGGGGCGCGGTGCAGCGGGTACTGAAAGCGCGCATCAGGCTGGCGCCTGCCTTCCAGCAAGGGCTCGAAGTAGCCCGTCATCAAGCCGGTGCTGCCGCCTTCCAGCGTGGTCACCCGCCAGGGTTGCAACTGGCTTTGCACCCACTGACGCACGAAGCCGTCGTCCACCTGCTGCCCCCAGCTGGCCCCCAGCTTCTTGACCTCGGCGCACACGTTGGTCCAGCCGCTGGCGGGTTTCTGGCAGCTCTTCCACAAGGCGGGCCACCAGTCGCTGATGCGGTCGGTTTGCCAGCCGGGCAGATCGTTCCATTGCGCGGGCATCCAGTGAGCCTTGGGCCTCAGCAGGCCGCCTGTGCCATCGGGTTGCGGCTGCACGGTGCCGGGTGCGGGTGGCTGAGGAATGGTGACAATGGGGGCACCGCTGCCCCTGGTGTGAACCCAGGGCAGCATGCCGCAGCCGCTGAGGCTGCCTACAATCAGTCCGGTGATCAGGACACGGGCATGACGACGTGTCATCACATCGACACGCCAATTCGGAAACGGACAGAAACTCATGTGGTTGATTGTGCTGGAAGCGGTGGGCGCCTTGGCCGTCCTGGTGTTCGTGGTCTGGTGGACGATGTTTGCCGGGCGCCGGCAAGGCGAGTTGCCAGCCGAGGATCAGGATGTGGATCGTGGGGGCAACAAGAAACTCAAGGGATGATGCCGCACGCGGCGCCAGATGGCGGCGCGCAGGCGCGCACGGTCGGTGACCCGCACATTGCGTGAGCGGATGGCCACCAGCAGCGCCAAGGTGAAGCTCACGCCCACATTGAGCAGCCCGGTGACGGGCAGTGCGGCCACACACCACCAGAATGCGGGCTGATGCAGGGCATCGGGCCCCAGCGTGCCCAGGGCCGCGGCCAGCTGGCCGGTTGACAGGGTGACGTGCCGCACATCCAGTGGCAGCGCCATGAAGCCGGCCATCACCGGGACCAGACCGAGCAGCAGACCCAGCGACACATTGGCGGCCAGGCCTGAAATGTTGGCACGCCACCAGGTGGCCCATCGGGCCGCTCGATCAGGTCCCAGCCAGGCGCGGATGGCGGGGTTCCAGCGCATGGCGCTGTCCAGGCGGTGCAGCACGAACCAGTTTTCGACCCAGCCCGCCATCAGGCTGGAGACAAACAGCAGCACGCCGGTGAAGGCTGCATACCAGGCCGTGGGCCCCAGCAGGCTCAGGGACTTGAGCACGTACTGCGCTGTGTGCTCACCGATCAGCGGTTGGCCCAGTGCCCACCAGGACAGCACCTGCGCCAGCAGCACCAGCGGCGCCACCACGATCAGGTTGCCCACGATGCCCGCGGTCTGCGAGCGGATCAGGTGTGCCACCTCATCCACGAAGGACTCGATGGCCGCATCGGTCTTGGTATCGGCCAGCTTGGCCGCCATGGCCGGCGCGGTCATGGCGGGCTGCTTGGTGGCCACCGTCAGGTGCAGCCACTGCACGATCACGAAGCTCACGGCGTAGTTCAGGCCGGCCGCGGTACCCGCCCAGAACGGTGACAGGCCCAGCGACAGCATCACGAACTTCAGGAAGGTGGTGCCGGCCAGCACGGCCCCACCACCAGCGGCACGCCGGAGCATGTCCAGGTATTCGGCCTTGTCCCGGGTGATGTAGTGCTCACCGGTCTCGGCGCTGCGCTCGGCCACCTTGCGGGCCAGCAGGGCGTAATGCTGGGTGAACAGGGCGCGCACGCTGCGGCGGCGCTGGCCGGTGCGGGCCAGGTCCACGATCAACTGGCGCATGGCGGAGGCAGGCTGATCGCTCAGCACCACGTCCAGCAACTGCGCCGTGCGTTGGCAGCGTTCGCACAACTGGTCGATCTGGAAGACCAGGTCCACCGACACGCCATGGACTTCGAGGTGCCCGTGCAAGCCGCGTGCGGCCTCGGCACAATGGTCCAGCAGCACGCGCAGGTATTGCGCTTCATGCAGCAGGGCTGCGGGCCAGGGGCCACCGTCGGCACCGCTGCGTGCATGTGCCAGCGCGAGTTCATGCAGGCGCTCGATCACCCGGGCCAGCTGGCGGAAGGCCTGGCGCGCGCTGCCATCGGTCGAACCATGTTCGGTGGGCACGTCATCCGCGTCGAAGTCCACATCCACGCGGGTACCCACCCGAGAGCGGAATGCGGGTGAAAAGCCCGCAGCGCGCACCTGTGTGGCCAGATACAGCATGGCGTCGTAGAACGGTTCGCGCCAGCCCAGGGCCGCGTGATCACCCAGGGCACCATTGCCTGTGGGTTGTGCGGCCATGGCCTGCGACCACAGCTGCGCGATGCCTTCGAGCGTGACGTCGTCGAGCTCCTGCAACCAGGTGGCGTCATCGGCATCGTCAAACAGCAGGTTGAACAGCACTGCCAGATCCGCGGTGTCCGGGCTCAAGGGCAGGCCGCGCCGGCGCAGGCGCTCGCCCAGTTCATTGAGGAAGGAAGAGCGTGGCGAGAAGCCATAGTCGGCCAGCAGCGCGGCCACGTCCATGTCACGCCAGAAAGCGGCCAGCAGGGCGACGACCTTGTCGCGCCGGGCGGCATCCTGTTGCAACAGCCGCACCACGTTCTGCGTGCCGCTGACCGGCTCGCCGCGGCGTATCCAGTCCAGCAGGCGGATCAGCCAGATGTGGCGCTCCACCAGTGGGGCACCCGCATCGGCCTGGTCCAGCAACTCACCCAGCTCGAAGCCGTTGCCGGGCCGGGGCCACCAGGGTTGTCGTTTGAGCGGATGAAATCGGCGGGGCAGCAGGGGCATCAGTGCAGAGACTGCGTTCTCGCCAACGTGAAGGCCGGGATGGGCGCTTCAAACCAGCGTGCATCTTCAGTCATGCAGAAGTAAGTGCCGTGCATGATGCCATGCGGGGTGTCCATGCGCGTCCAGCTGGTGTATTCGAAGCGCTCGCCAGGCTTGAGCATGGGCTGGTTGCCCACCACGCCCAGGCCGCGCACCTCTTCGGTCTTGCCGGTGGCGTCCGTGATCACCCAGTGCCGACCGATCAACTGCGCCGGTACCGTGCCCGAGTTGACGATGGTGACCGTGTAGGCGAACACGTATTCGTGGCGCGCGGGGTTGCTCTGGTCTTCCAGGTACTGCGGCGCCACGGCGCACGAAAATTGGGCTTGGCTCATGCGGCCCATTCTAGGCAAATGACGACAACATGCGTGGCGGATACCCCAGCAAGTCATGGGGATGTCACCCATTGGCGGCAGCATGCACTGTCCTGTTTACTGTGCGTCTGTTGTCGGGAGTGATGTATGGATCGTCGAAGCTTTCTGTCTGCGTTGGGTGCCCTGAGTGGCGGTTTGATGGTGACCTGGCAGGCTCAGGCCACCAGTTGGTCGAGTCTGGGCAATGTGCCACTGGACACCACGGGCATGCGTACCGATTCGGCTCGTGTCTTCGATCTGTCCGTGTCTTCGGCCGATCCCAGCCTCACGGGCGTGATCCTGTGGACCCACCTCAACCCTGATGCCATCCGGCCCAATGAGCCGCTTTACCTGCAGGTGGCGCTGGATGCCGGCTTCCAGACCATGTTGCTGCAAGCGCAGATTGCGCCGCAGGACATCAGCCCCGAACGCGACCACACGATCAAGATCGACCTGGATGGCCAGTTGCCTGCCACTCATTCAGGGGGGCCTTACTTTTACCGCTTCATTTACGACCGCACGCTCAGCCGCACGGGCCGCTGCCGCACCCTGTCGTCAGCTGGCAGCGCACTCAAGCACCTCAAGTTCGGCCTGCTGACCTGCCAGGACTACACCAACGGCTACTACGGTGCCTTGAGCCATGTGGCCAAGGATGACAGCCTGGACTTCGTGCTGCACCTGGGTGACTTCATTTACGAGACGGCGGGTGACCCTCGCTTCCAGAGTCTGCCCTTTGCCGATCGCACCATGATCCTGCCGTCAGGTGGCACGGTGGCACTGGATCTTCAGGACTATCGCTTCATCTACCGTCGCTATCGAAGCGATCCCCAATTGCAGTCGGCCATGGAGAGGCACACCTTCATCTGTGTGCCCGATGACCATGAAACAGCCAACGACAGCTATTGGGACTACGCCCGCGACACCCTGGGAGCACCTGACCACCCCTACACCAAGGACCCGAAATACGGCAACAGCCCCGCGCTGCTCAAGCAACTGAAGCTGGATTCGCAACGTGCCTGGACCGAATACGTACCGGCACGTGTGGCCTACAACCCGCTGGCCACGCACCCCCACGAGGCCTTGACGGTGTACAGGCGATTTGCCTTTGGCAGCTTCCTTGATCTGTTCATGATCGAGAACCGCAGCTATCGCAGTGCCCATGCTTGTGGCGAAGGCGATGCCCTGCAACGCTATGTGCCGTTGGGCTGCACCAAGTACAACAGCCCCGAGCAGACCTTGCTGGGCGGCAAGCAGCACAACTGGCTGGTCGAGGGCCTGACGCAATCGAGGGCCACCTGGAAGCTCATGGGCAACCAGACCTTCTTCGGGCGTTTGTCCATCACCTTCCTGGGTGCGCAGATCACGCCGCTGAATGTGGATGCCTGGGACGGTTTCAACGCCGAGCGCCGCGCCTTGACGGGCGCCTTGCGTGAAGCCAAGGTGCGCAACTACCTGGTGGTGACCGGCGACCTGCACACCTACATGGCCAGCAATGTCAAGCACGACTACGGCAACCTCAATCCACTGGACTTCGGCAATCTGGTGGGCGCAGAGTTCATGACGCCTTCAGTGACCTCGTCCAACCTGGGTGAGATGATCGGCAGCAAGCTGGATGCCCAGCAACGTACCTTGTTGATGCAGGGCCTGGCCGCACCGGCCGTGCGTTTGAACAACCCGCACATCCAGTACTTCAACAGCAACCAGCAGGGCTACTCCACGCTGGAGTTGACCGACAGCTATGCCGAGTGGGTGGCCTACGCCGTGGACAAGAGCGTGAATGACCCCGCCGTGGCGCGCAGATGCGTGGCGCGGCAACGCAAGTACATGTCGCTGCCGTGGCTGATGGCACAGAGCACCAGCGGGTTTTGAGTCAGTAACCTGTCTTTCACAAGGGAATGGCGTCGACGTTGCTCGATATGCGTGTTAAACCCTGAAGTGGGTCCATACCGCAGAGGAGTGACGCCATGGCCTTGTCTCACGTGACCTCAGGTCAACCCATTTCGCTTGCACCTCCGGCTGCCACTCTGGCGTCGGTGCCAACAAGTGCCTTGTTCAAGACCGATCAGCTGGAAGTCATCCGTGTGGTGCTGCCGGCTGGCAAGGCCTTCCCACCTCACCAGGTGGCTGGCGACATCACGGTGCAATGCCTGTCAGGTGCCATCGAGTTCACCATCGGTGAGGCGCATGACGAGCGGAGTGTGGTGCTGTCTGCAGGTGAGTTGCTGTATCTGGATGGGGGGGTGCGCCATGGCCTGCGCGGTCAGACAGACGCTGTGGTGCTGGTGAGCATCGTCCTGCGCCCGCACGTCTGACTCCGGTGTATGACGCCCTGAACATGCCCATGCAAGCCTATCTTGTGGCCAGTCCCTATATCGACTTTGACCATCCGCGGGTGGCCGCGCAAGCTCGTGCTTTGGCGCAAGGTCTGGCCGGGGCCTCGTCAACGCTGCAGCTGGTTCAGCGTTGCTTCGAGTTCGTGCGCGACGAGATCCGGCACAGTGGTGATTTCAAGCTGAACCCGGTCACTTGCAAGGCCTCCGACGTCCTGCTGCACCAGACCGGATATTGCTACGCCAAGAGCCATCTGCTGGCTGCGCTGCTAAGGGCCAATGGCGTGCCCGCGGGCTTGTGCTATCAGCGCCTGTCGGTGGGTGATGGTGGAGCGCCCTACTGCCTGCACGGCCTCAATGCCGTTCATCTGCCCGAATTCGGTTGGTATCGTGTGGATGCCCGCGGCAACAAGCCCGGCGTCCACGCGCAGTTCACGCCGCCGCGAGAGGCGCTCGCCTTTGCCTTGCAGGATGCCCAGGAGCGAGATCTGCCCGAAATCTGGGCCGAACCGTTGCCGCTGGTGATCCAGGCGCTGCAAGCCCATGACGACGTCGGGGCGGTCGGGCGCAACCTGCCGGACCTGCCCTTGTTGCCGTGAGCCTGCTGACGCGGTCGCGTCACGTGTTCGTCGGTCAGAAGTTAGGGATGGCGCCGGGCGCCCACCTGGACTGGAATGCGGTGGCATCCAGCAGCGTCAGGAGGGCGGCATCATGTGCGACCTGTTCACCCATGTGCAGATCAGCCAGGATCAAATGGAATGGGCCAAGCTGGTGATCAGCGCGGTCAGCCTGATGAGCCTGGTGGGCATCTTTGCGGCCTTGTTGTCCATGCGGGTCACGGTGTGCAATCAGTTGTATGCACGCTGGCAATCACTCCTGTTCAAGTTTGCCGATGTGCAGGACGCGCATGAGGACCTCACGGCGGCGTATGAGCGCAGACAGGCCTGTCGCAGTCAGGCCCATTTCATCGCGGTGGCCTACATCAATCTGTTCGAGGAGGCCTACCGCTATCGACATGCGCGCTTCGCCTTCATCTGGTGGATCCTGCCCGAGCCCTTCTGGCAGTCGATCGTCAAATCCATGACCAAGCAATTCTCCAACTACCTGTACTTCAGAACCTTCTGGGCGGCCGAGAAGGACAGTTTCTCCGAAGACTTCAACGCCTTCGTTCAGGCAGACATCATGCCGAAATGTCCCCGGATCAACGAAGTCGCAGGCACTTGAAGCACGAGACCGTCATCATTCAACGATATCGACCCCGGCCACAAATGCGACGCGTCCCTTGATTTCCTGGGCACCTTCCGTGGGCTCAGGGTAGAACCACACGGCGTCCGGCTTCATGTCGCCATTGGCCAGCAGGCTCATGTAGTGGGCTTGCCCCTTCCACACGCAACTGGTGCGGTGGTTGCTGAAGGTGGTGTACTCGCGTTTGAGCGAGGTTTCAGGGAAATAGTGGTTGCCTTCGAGCGTGACGATGTCGTCACTTTCGGCAACGGTCACGCCGTTCCAGATGGCTTTCATGGGGGCTCCTTGGCTGCCTGTTCAGGCGGGGATCATCGCACTTTTCCACTTGCCGGCCGATCAAGTCCGTCCGTGACATGACCGCAAGGCATGGCATAAAGGCAGGGTCTTCCACTGTTTACCGTCTGTGATGACTGACCTGACGGCTCGCTCGAATCCCGAGGGGCGTTTCCTTGCCTTGCTTGTTCGCCTGGCGCTGGCGACCTTGCTGCTGGTGTCTCTGTACGGCATCGCCACGGATTATTTCTATTTTGCCGATGCCTCGTTCTTTCTGGTGTCCCTTCTGGCTGACACTGCTCTGAACGATGTATGGCTTCAGTTCCCCAAACGAGCTGCGGCGTTTTTGCTGACCCAGGGGCCCACCTATCTGGCTGTGCAAATGGGCGCATCGGCATCCTTTGCCCGTTACGCCTATGCCAGCTGTTTCCTGTTGCTGCCTTGGGCAGGGCTGGCGACCATCTGCTGGGTCAGCGACAGGCCAGCGATGAAATTCGTTGCCGTGCTCGCGCTTGGCGTGGTCACGTTCGCGACCTTTGGCTTTCCGACAGAAACCAGTGTGACCATGACCTTGCTGGTCGGGCTCACGGCCTTGCTTTCGGCCGCGCCACCAGACCGGCAAAACCAGGCGATCAGGCGCAGTCTCATTGTGGTCCTCACGCCATTGCTGATATTCAGCCACGATGCTGCCTTGCTGGCCATCCCCGCGCTGGTCTACCTCGTATTCAAGCCAGAGAAGAAATGGCAACTGGACGGCCAGACGAGGAGGTGGTTCGTCGCAGCCTTGTCTTTGAGCGTGGCGGGATGGATGGCGCTGGACTTGATGACCAGTCCGAGCAACCCGCTGATCGCCAAAGCCCTGCAGAACAACGCCAGGTCGATCATGACTTTCAAGGGGACCGTGCATCGCCCCGTTGCCGCACTCGCCATGCTGGCCATACTGGCCAGCGTGCTATTTCGCGTGGCAGGGCGGCGTACCCGTGCCCTGAGGGGTGTGATGGCACTGACCGTGGTGTTGCTGCTTGTCGCGCTGGTCAGGCTTTGGCGTGCAGATGAGGTTGCCGATCGCTATCTGGCTCGCTCGGTATTGGTCTGGCTCATGCCCTTCGTGCCCTTGCTGCCGGACTTCTTTTCTCGAGTTGGCAGGCGTGAGATGGTGTTTGTCTCGTTGATCTTGATGGCGCTGACGTTGGCGCATGTTCGCTCGATCTTCTACTGGCGTGCGTACAAGGCCGATTTCCAGGCGCAACTGCTTGGCAAACAGGTTGACCGCGCCGGCTTGAACGAGCGCGCTCGACAGCGGTTGGCGCGCTATCGTTGGGACTGGGCTTTACCTTACGCTGCGGCACTGATGACCCAGAAGGTTGAGCGACAGACCTTGTTGATAGACGAGAAAACCTGGTATTCGCCCCTGTCGTGCGCAAGCTTCAATCAACCGCATCATTTCGATATGCTGTACTCACAGGCAGAAATTGAGGCGCTTCAGCAAAGTGTTCTGCAACGTATGAAGTGTTGAGCCTGTTTCAGGAATCCAGGTGCAGGAGCTCCCAACCATGAACATTCGAACCCATTCCAGGTGGCTCGCTGCCGCGGCAATCTTCGGCCTCGGTCTGGCAACAGGGCTGGTCGCACAGACCTTCAGTGATTCACCTCAACGCGTTGAACTCAAGCGTGCAGACCTGTCGGGTGCGCCGGGCATGGAGGTGATCGCCTCCACCGCCGAGTACAAGGCCGGTGAGAGCATCGATCGACACCTGCACCACGGCGTGGAGGTCGCTTACGTGTTGCAAGGTGCGACGGTGCAGGCGCCGGGCAAGGATCCCTCGGCCATACCAACAGGTGCCACCTTGTTGAACCTGCGCGATGTCAGACATGCCGGGTTCAAGGTGGTGGGAGACACACCGCTCAAACTGTTTACCGTGCATGTGGTGGACAAGGGCCAGCCCTTGTATGACTACGCCAAGTGACCACCGGTCCATGAGCTCGTCCCGGGCCTGTCAGGTCGTGTTTCTGGATGCAGGCACCTTGCCGTGTGGCTTGCCTGTCGATGCGGCCTTGGCCGACCTGATCGACTACCGCGCCTATCCGTTCACCTCGCCCGCCGACGTACCTGAACGCATCGCCCAGGCCGAGGTGGTGGTGGTCAACAAGGTGCGTTTGAGTCGAGAGCTGCTGAGCCAGGCCTCCAGGCTTCAGCGCATCTGCATTGCAGCGGCAGGCATGGACAACGTGGACCTGGTTGCAGCCAGTGAGTTGGGCATGTCGGTGCACAACGTGCCTGGGTATGGGAGCGACGCCGTGGCCGAGCATGTGATGGCCACCTTGCTGGCTTTGCGCCATCACCTGCAAGATTACAGCCGCGCCGCTGTCGACGGGCGTTGGGCGGCCTCGCCGCACTTCTGCTGGCATGGGCCTCGCATCAAGCCTGTGGCTGGCTCGACCTTGGGTGTTGTGGGGCGTGGCGCCATCGGGCAGGCCACGGCCCAGATGGCCCGGGG
>NZ_DASUIS010000095.1:0-88786 GCF_036279675.1 Aquabacterium sp.
TCAGGCCAGGGCCTTGAGCAGTTTGTCGTGCACGCCGCCGAAACCACCGTTGCTCATGCACAGGATCTGGTCGCCGGGTTTCGCGTGCTTGACCACTTTGGCCACCAGGGTGTCGATGGTGTCGGCCACGATGGCGCGCTCACCCATCTCCACCAGCGCCTCATTGGCGTCCCAACCCAGGCCGCCGCTGTGGCAGAAGGCCAGATCGGCTTCTTCCAGGGACCAGGGCAGCAGGGCCTTCATGGTGCCCAGCTTCATGGTGTTGGAGCGAGGCTCGAACACGGCCAGGATGCGCGTGCCCGGCGCCAGCTTGCGGCGCAGGCCGTCCACCGTCGTGCGGATGGCCGTGGGGTGGTGGGCAAAGTCGTCGTACACGGTGATGCCTCGGACCTCGCCCTTGACCTCCATGCGGCGCTTCACGTTGGCAAACTGGCCCAGGGCTTCGCAAGCCTGTTGCGGCGTCACCCCGACGTGCTCGGCTGCCGCAATGGCGGCCAGGGCGTTCATCTGGTTGTGTTCGCCTTGCAGCGCCCATTCCACACGGCCCACCAGCACGCCGGCCTTGAGCACGTCAAACGAATGGGGCTCGCCACGGGCGCGAAAGCCTGGGGTGTCGCCACGCACGCCAAAACGGGCGACGTCGCTCCAGCAGCCGCGGGCCAGGACGCGGTCCAGCGATTCCTCTCGGGCGTTCACCACGAGCCGGCCCGTGCCGGGCACGGTGCGCACCAGGTGGTGGAACTGCGTCTCGATGGCGGCCAGGTCGGCAAAGATGTCGGCGTGGTCAAACTCGAGGTTGTTGAGGATGGCCGTGCGCGGGCGGTAGTGCACGAACTTGCTGCGCTTGTCGAAGAAGGCGGTGTCGTATTCATCCGCTTCAATGACGAAGGGGTGGCCGGATGCAGGGCGCGTGTCAGCGGCGATGTCACCCAGGCGGGCAGACACGCCGAAGTTCTGTGGCACGCCGCCCACCAGAAAGCCCGGCTGCTTGCCGGCGAACGCCAGGATCCAGGTCAGCATGGACGTGGTCGTGGTCTTGCCGTGCGTGCCGGCCACAGCCAGCACGTGGCGGCCTTGCAGGACGTTCTCGCTCAGCCATTGGGGGCCACTGGTGTAGGGCAGGCCGGCGTTGAGGATGGCTTCCATCAGCGGGTTGCCGCGCGACACCACGTTGCCGATCACGAACAGATCCGGCTTGAGGTCGATCTGATCGACGCCGTAGCCCTCGATCAAGTCGATGCCCAGGGCGCGGAGTTGGTCGCTCATGGGCGGGTAGACGCCGGCGTCACAGCCGGTCACGCGGTGGCCGGCTTCGCGGGCCAGGGCCGCCACGCCACCCATGAAGGTGCCGCAAATGCCAAGAATGTGAATGTGCATGGAATGCTCAGAGTTGGCGGAAGGCCTGGCCGGCTGCCGCCACGGTTTGGGCGATGTCATCGGCCGTGTGCGCCGCGCTCACGAAGCCGGCCTCATACATGGCCGGTGCCAGGTACACGCCCTGGTCCAGCATGAGGTGGAAGAACTTGTTGAACTTGTCCGTGCCCTTGGCCATCACCGCCTGGTAATGCTGGGGCAGGTGGTCGGCAAAGAAGAAGCCGAACATGCCGCCTTCGCAATCGGTGGTCAGCTCGACGCCGGCTGCCTTGGCCTCGGCTTCGAAGCCCGCCATCAGGCTGCGGGTGGAGGCAGACAGGGCTTCGAAGAAGCCCGGGCGTTGAATCAGCTTGAGCGTGGCCAGGCCACAAGCCGTGGCCACCGGGTTGCCCGACAGGGTGCCGGCCTGGTAGACCGGGCCCAGCGGGGCCAGCTTGGCCATGATCTCTTTGGAGGCTGCAAACGCGGCCAGTGGCATGCCGCCACCGATCACTTTGCCGAACACGCTGATGTCCGGTTTGAAGCCGGGCAGGGCCTTGGCATAGATGCTTTGCGCGCTGCCCAGGGCCACGCGGAAGCCGCTCATCACCTCGTCGAACACGAACAGGGCGCCGTGCTGGTCGCACAGTTCGCGGATGCGCTGGATGAAGGGCACGCTGGCGCGCACGAAGTTCATGTTGCCGGCGATCGGCTCGATCATCACGCAGGCGATGTCGGCGCCTTGCGTGGCAAAGGCTTCTTCGATCTGCGCGATGTTGTTGTATTCCAGCACGAGGGTGTGCTGGACCACTTCAGGTGGCACGCCCGCGCTGGTGGGGTGGCCGAAGGTGGCCAGGCCGGAGCCAGCCTTGACCAGCAGCGCATCGGCATGGCCGTGATAGCAGCCTTCGAACTTGATCAGCTTGCTGCGGCCCGTGAAGCCGCGCGCCAGGCGGATGGCGCTCATGCCGGCCTCGGTGCCCGAGCTCACCAGGCGCACCTGCTCGGCGCTGGGCACGATCTTCAGGATCTCTTCGGCCAGTTCGATCTCGCGCTCGGTGGGGGCACCGAAGGAGAAACCGTCCAGCACCGCCTTCTGCACGGCTTCGACCACTTCAGGGTGGCCATGGCCCAGGATCATCGGGCCCCAGGATCCGATGTAGTCAAAGTAGCGCTGGTCTTCGGCGTCCCAGATGTAGGCGCCCTGGGCACGGGTGATGAAACGGGGCGTACCGCCCACGGCGCGGAAGGCGCGCACGGGCGAGTTGACGCCGCCAGGGATGACGCGCTGGGCGCGTTCAAAAAGCGAGGCGTTCGTGGTCATGCAGACTGCTTGAAATCGGTCAGTGCACGTTGCGTGCGTGCGGAGGCGGGATGTTGGCGTCGTCCATCTCAGGGTGGGTGGATTCGTCCGTCGCCACGCCCTCGGGAGGCTGTTCGCCAGGGGGCAAAGCCCAGAAGAAGCGATCGGGCACCACGCCGCCCATGCCAGGTCGGAAGCCCGAATCCAGGGCCTGGTCCAGGAAGCTCAAGGCTTCCGAGACGGCCACATCCAGCTCGGTGCCGCTGGCCAGGATGGCGGCCAGCGCAGCCGACAGGGTGTCGCCTGCGCCCACGAAACTGGCTTCGAAACGCTCGAATCGCTCGCCGGCAACCGCACCTTGAGGCGAAGCCAGCACGTTATCGATGAACTGGTCGGGCAGTTGCACCCCGGTGACCAGCACATAGCCGCAGCCATGCTCGGCGGCGGCCACGGCCAGCTCTCGGGCGGAGGGTGCGCGCTCGGCATCCCACTCGGGCAGCAGGAAATCGGTCAATGTCTTGTGGTTTCCCACCAACACGTGGCTGGCCGGCAGAATTAATTCTCGGAAGGCCTCCAGGTAGGCCATCTGGGCGTCCTCTTCCAGCCACGACAGGTTGGGAAGATAGGACACCAGCGGGGTGTCCGTGTAATCGGACAGGATCTCGGCGACGGCGCTGATGCCGTCGGCGCTGCCCAGGAAGCCGACCTTCCATGAGGCGATCGTGACGTCTTCCAGCACGCTGCGCGCCTGGTCGACGATGGCGTCGGAATCGATCTCGTGCGACTCGAACACCTCGGCGGAGTCACGAATCAGCAGGCTGGTGACCACGGGCAGCGCGTGCGCGCCCATGGCGGAAATGGTGGCGATGTCAGCACCAATGCCGGAGGCGCCACTGGCGTCATTGGCATTGAAACTCATGACGCATGCTGGCGAGCCCGCGTCCTGGTCATCGGGGGCGGTGTGGTCGGTTTGACCTGTCTGGGGGGCGTTCATGCGTGTGCAGTATTGTCTAGAAGGTGAGCCCGTGCCCACAAACCCTCGGATTTGCAGGAGCGGCTGATGGCTACAATCAGTTCATTGTATTCAAGCTGGTTTGGACCGACGTGAACGAGTTTCGTACCTGGATGTGCCTGATTTGCGGCTGGATTTATGACGAAGCCGCCGGATTACCTGAAGAGGGTATCGCGCCCGGCACCCGCTGGGAAGACGTTCCGATGAACTGGGTCTGTCCCGAGTGCGGCGCACGCAAGGACGACTTCGAAATGGTCCAGGTCTGATTCCTTGATCGAACTGAATTGGTCCAGGGCCTCACGAGGCGCTGGCAGTCTGGAGGAACGCGTCCGTGTCTGATGCAGATAGCCCCGAAGTGAAGGCGGCAACCAAAGTGCTCGTCATCGACGACAGCAATACCATTCGTCGCAGTGCGGAAATCTTCCTGAAACAGGGCGGATATGAAGTCGTGCTGGCCGAGGACGGTTTTGACGCGCTCTCGAAGGTCAATGACCACAATCCAGATGTTATTTTTTGTGACATTCTGATGCCCCGTCTGGACGGGTATCAGACCTGCGCCATCATCAAAAGAAACCCGCGGTTCACCAATACCCCTGTGATCATGCTGTCCTCCAAGGACGGCCTGTTCGACAAGGCACGCGGGCGCATGGTGGGGTCGCAGGATTACCTGACCAAGCCTTTTACCAAAGACCAACTGCTGCAGGCCGTGGCGCAATACAGCGCCGGTTGAGTGCAACAGAGCCTGTCAGTTGTTTGTCCGACAAGGTGAATAATGCGTGTGCGCCGGCTGGTTTCAAAAACCGAGGCGAGCGTGCACTGAGGAGTTGATATGCCTATTCAGAAAATATTGCTGGTTGACGATTCCAAGACCGAACTGCACGTGCTGTCCGAGTTGCTCACGAAAAAGGGCTACCAGGTGAAAACGGCCGAGAACGGCGAAGAGGCCATGCGCCGCCTGCAGGAAGAAAAGCCTGACTTGATCCTGATGGATGTGGTCATGCCTGGCCAGAACGGCTTCCAGCTGACCCGCGCCATCACGCGCGATCCGTCGTTTGCCAATGTGCCGGTCATCATCTGCACCAGCAAGAATCAGGAAACCGACCGCGTCTGGGGCATGCGCCAGGGCGCGCGTGACTATGTGGTCAAGCCGGTCAATCCTGACGAGCTGCTGTCCAAGATCAAAGCCTTCGGCTGAGCAGACAAGAAAGAACAAGAGGGCGCATCCAGATGGCCAATAAAGAAGCCTTGAGGGAGTTGCAGCAGCGTCTGGCAGATCGTCTGCAGATGGTGCGCCAGCAGGCGCCTGCTCGCAGCTGGCTGGCCGTCGAGATCGCCGGCCATGGCTTCCTGCTGTCCCTGGATCAGGCAGGCGAAATTTTCCCGCTCTCACCGATTCAGCCCGTGCCACACAGCCAGGGCTGGTTCCTGGGTGTGGCCAACCTGCGCGGGCAACTGCACGGTGTGGTCGACATGGCGGCATTCCTGGGCTTGCCCCAGCGTCAGACCCGCAATCTGGCCGAAGTGGCCGCACGCGATGCCGGTCGTCTGATCGCCTTCAATTCGGGGCTGCAGATGAATGCGGCCTTGCTGATCGATCGCCTGATGGGCTTGCGCAATGCCAGCGCGTTGACGCCCGCTGAAGACACGGGCGGTGCGCCCAAACCCCACTTCATCGGCCAGCAACTCAACGACGCGCAAGGGCGCACCTGGTACGAACTCGACCTGGCCAGCCTGGTGGCTGACGAGGCCTTTTTGAAAATAGATGTTTGACGGGTTCAACCCCGTCTGGCTGTCACAGCTGACTGTTTGGAGCATAAGGACATGAGTTTCCTGAGTCGAATCAAGGACCTGGGCAAAACACAGGACGACGAGGAGGTCCAGTCGGAAGCATTGAGCACCGAGGGGATGGTCACGTCCTCCGGCGCCCAGTCTGTGGACACGCAGGCTTCGCCTTCGACCATCCAGCCAGGCAGTACGATCACCTCGGACTCGATCATTTCGGAGGCGGCGCCTTCGGAGTTCCCGCCCGACTATCACGACAATCGCCTCAAGGGTGAGGTGGCCGACACCACCAACTCGGTGCTGGAACCCCAGACCGGCTTGCCCGTGATCGGTCAATGGCGTCTGGACAAGCAGCAACGCTTCATCGGTGGCGCCTTGGGTGTCGGCATGGTGGGCCTGCTGCTGTCGGCCTTCCTGTCGGTGACCTCTGCAGACCGCCGTGCGGCCCAGACCGGTGCCACCGGTCAGGCGCTGATGCAGTCGCAACGTCTGGCGAAGTCGGTGTCGCAGGCCTTGATCGGTCGTGCGCAGGCTTTCGGTGAAGTGGCCGACAGCTCCAAGGTGCTGGCCAGCAACGTGCGCGGTCTGGACAAGGGCGATGCCAAGCTGGGTCTCAGTGAAGTGCACGGTGGTGCCAAGGAAGAGCTGAGCAAGCTGCTGCCCCTGGTGGACCGCGCTGAAAAGAACGCCGACTACGTGCTCAAGCAGAAGCAGACGCTGACCCAGGTGAGTCAGGCCCTGCGTGAAGTCAACAGCCAGTCGTCCGAACTGCTGGATCTGGCAGAAGGCATTGCCTCCACCAAGATTGAAAAGGGTGGGGTGTCCGCAGCCGAGATGTCCTCGCTCAACCAGCTGGTGATGCTGACGCAGCGTATCGGCAAGTCGGCCAATGAATTCCTGACGGTGGAAGGCGTGTCGACCGAGGCCGTGTTCCTGCTGGGCAAGGACCTGAACGCCTTCAAGGAAATCGCCGAAGGCATGCTCAACGGCAACGCCGAACTGAAGCTGGTTGCCTCCAAGGACCCGGCCGTGCGTGAGCAGCTGGAAGCCCTGCTGAAGATTTTCGAGCGCACCCGCACGCAATCGACCTTCATCCTGGGTTCGCTGCAAGGCCTGGTGGCCGCGCGTGATGCCCAGGTGGCCGTGATCGATGACTCCGAGCCACTGCGCAAGGGTCTGGAAACCGTGCAGCAGAAGCTGACTGAAGGCGCCGGCATCGGTGGCCTGAACGTGGCCATGATCCTGGTCTCGCTGCTGGTGACCGTGGCATCGGCCTACGGCCTGTTCCGCGTGTTCGTGACCGACCAGACGCACCGCCGTCAGATCGCTGAACAACAGCGTCAGGAAGCCGAACGCATGGAGCGTGAAGCCAAGCGCGTGAACGACGCCAACCAGGCGGCCATTCTGCGACTGATGAACGAACTGCAACTCGTCGCTGAAGGTGACTTGACGCAACAAGCCACGGTGACGGAAGACATCACCGGCGCCATCGCCGACTCGGTGAACTTCACGGTGGAAGAGCTGCGCAACCTGGTGGCCCAGGTGCAAGGCACGGTGCAACGGGTGACGGAAACCACCGGCGAGGTGGAGGCCACGTCGACTGAACTGCTGGCCGCCTCCGACGAGCAACTGCGCGAGATTCGTGAAACCGGCGAATCGGTGCTGCAGATGGCCGGCCGGATTAACGAAGTGTCCGCACAGGCCCAGCACTCCGCCGAGGTGGCCCGTCAATCGCTGGCTGCTGCTGACTCCGGTCTGCAGGCCGTGCAGAACGCCATCGGCGGTATGAACACCATCCGCGAGCAGATCCAGGAAACCTCCAAGCGCATCAAGCGACTGGGTGAGTCGTCTCAGGAAATCGGCGAAATCACCGAACTGATTTCCGACATTACCGAACAGACCAACGTGCTGGCCTTGAACGCCGCCATTCAGGCAGCCTCCGCTGGTGAAGCCGGCCGCGGCTTCTCGGTGGTGGCCGAAGAAGTGCAGCGTCTGGCTGAACGCTCGGCTGATGCGACCCGTGAAATTGCCGCCCTGGTGCGCACCATTCAGACCGACACGCAAGATGCTGTCGGCGCCATGGAGCGCTCCACGCAGGGTGTGGTTGAAGGGGCCCGACTGTCCGACGCCGCCGGTTCTGCGCTGGGCGACATCGACCGCGTGTCACGCCGACTCGCTGAACTGATTGAGCAGATCTCGTCGCAAGCCTTGCGTGAAGCCGAATCGGCAAACGTGGTGGTGGCCAACATCCAGCACATTTTTGCCGTGACCGAGCAGACCGGTGAAGGTACCCGTTCGACCACGCAACTGGTGCGTGAGTTGTCCCGTACCGCCAACGAACTTCAGCAATCGGTGGCCCGATTCAAGATCGCTTCCTGATAGAGCGAATGACCCATGGACAGCTTGCACCACGACGATCCCTCGCCATCTGACGACCTCAGTGCACTGGCCTGGGTGCATGAGGAACTGCGCAAGTCGCTGGACTCGGCACACAAGGCGCTGCACCGTTGCCTCAAGGATGTGACATCAGCCGGGCTGTCCGACATGGACGCCATGGACCCTGCGATCCTGCGCACGGCCCGCCAGCAGATCCACCAGGGTGTGGGTGCGCTGGAGCTGGCCGGTGTGCCGGCTGGTGCCACGCTGTTGCGCGCCGCCGAAGCGGTGGTGCAGAAGTTCGTCAACCGCCCGCAGTCCATCACGGAAGAGGCGGTGCGCGATGTCGAGAAGGCCTCGTTTGCCCTGCTGGATTACGTCAGCCGCAGGCTGGCCGGCAAGCCGGTGTCGGCCATGGCTTTGTTCCCCCAGTACGAGGCCCTGATGGCCCGTGTGGGCAGTGTCTTGCCGCGCCCGACGGACCTGTGGTCGCAGGACTGGCCTGATCTGTCGCTGGAAGCGCCGCTGGCACCGCCTGACAACGTGACACCACGCGCCGCCGATGCAGGCACGGTCGATGATTTCGAGACCGGCCTGCTGAACCTGCTCAAGCGCAACCAGCCGGCCGATGCCGTGGCACTGGCTGATCTGTGCGCGTCTCTGGCCAGCGGTGCCGTGCAGCGTGCCGCTCACCGCGAATCTGCCACCTGGATGCTGGCGAGCGGCTTCCTGGAAGGCCTCGCAGGCGCCCACGTACCGCTGACCGTGCATGCCAAGCGCGTGCTGTCGCAACTGCTCAGCCAGTTGCGCGTGCTGGTCAAGGGCAATGCCACACCATCCGATCGCCTGGCCAATGAACTGCTGTTCTTCTGTGCGCAGGCCTCTGACGTGCCGGCTGCCGATAACTCGGTGCTGGCCCGCGTGCGCCGCACCTTTGGGCTGGAGCGCCACAAACCGGTCGATCTGCAGGCATCCTCGCTGGGCAAGTACGACCCCGCCTGGGTGGCGCAAGCCATCAAGCGCGTGGCCGGTGCCAAGGATGGCTGGTCGGCGGTGGCCGCAGGCGAGCTCTTGCGTCTGGGCGGGCTGAACGAGCAGTTCTCTCTGGTCAGCGATTCACTGCGTCGCCTCTTCCCCGATGGCCAGGTGCTGGCCGATGCCCTGACCCATGCCGTGCAGGCGACCGTGCAGGCCTCGCAGGCCCCAACACCTGCGCTGGCCATGGAAGTGGCCACCAGCCTGTTGTATCTGGAAGCCTCGCTGGAAGACGGCGAGTTCGACCATCCTGATCAACAGCAACGCGTGCAGCGTCTGGCGCAACGCATTCAGGCCATCAGCGAGGGCCACGAAGCCCAGCCGCTCGAATCCTGGATGGAAGCGCTGTACCGCCGCGTGTCCGATCGCCAGACGATCGGCAGCGTGGTGCAGGAACTGCGTTCGACCCTGACCGATTGCGAAAAGCACATCGACCAGTTCTTCCGTGACCCCAAGGACGTGACCCCGCTGGTCAACGTGCCGTCGCAGCTGCAGTCCATGCGCGGCGTGCTGGCCGTGCTGGGGCTGGATGTGGCAGCACATGCCACCGTGCGGATGCGCGAAGCAGTGGATCACTTGCTGGTGCCGGGTGCCGATCTGGATCAGGCCGCGCAGGAGGGTGTCTTCGATCGCCTGGCCACCAACCTGGGCGCATTGGGCTTCCTCATCGACATGATGGGCGTGCAGCCCGCGCTGGCCAAGTCCCTGTTCACCATGGATGAGACCACCGGGGTGCTCGCGCCGGTGATGGGGCGGGAAAAAAAAACCCAGGCTGACCCGGTAGAGTTCGTTGCGCAGCATGTGCAACAGGAAGAAGCACACGCGGTGGCCGAAGAGGTGGCCGAGGTGCTGGAGCGTGACGACGTCTCGCTGACCGAGGTCTCCGAGCAACTGCAGAAGCTGGCCGATACGCCCCACGTGCAGGAGCAGGCCGAGCTGGCTGAGAGCGTGGCTGCGGCGCAAGCTGCACTCGAATCGGCGCAGGCCAGCGAAGATGAATCCGCCCTGGCCGCCGCACGCGAGCAGGTCTCGCAGGTCTTGAGCGATTTCACCCAATCGGTGTCTGACGCGGAAACCCTGCAGGCCGAGCCGCAGTTCCCGCCACAGGCACCGCTGTCCTTGACACCAGCCGCCGCTGCACCTGAAGAGACCGGCCTGGAAGAAGACGACGAGATGCGCGACATCTTCCTGGAGGAAGCGCGCGAGGTCATCGACAACGCCCAGCAGGCCCTGGTTCACCTGGCCTCGCAACCCGACGATGTGGGCTCGCTCACGGCTGTGCGCCGTGGCTTCCACACGCTCAAGGGCAGTTCGCGCATGGTCGGGCTCAAGGAATACGGCGAAGCCGCCTGGGCCTGCGAGCAGATGTACAACGCCTGGCTGGCATCGCAAACGCCTGCCAGCGCCGATCTGCAAGCCGTGACGGCCGATGTGCTGGGCCACTTCGCCTTGTGGACGGACGCCATCTCTGCCAGGCAGGACAGAGGCTGGTCTGCACAACCGGTGATCGACGTGGCCGATGCGTTGCGTCTGCGCGGTGAGCGCCGTGCCATTTCCGATGCGCGTTCGGCGCCGGCTGCCGAGGCTGAGAGCCAGCCAGAAGAACCGCCTGAGCCTGTCATCGAGGTTCTGGCCGAACCTGCCTTGCCCGAACTGCCTGTGGTGGAAGACGCCTCACCGGCGCCCGAACTGCTGGCCGAGCCCCGCCCCGTGTTCACCGAGCCGGACTGGGAGCTGCCTTCTCTGGATCAGGCTGTTGAAGAGGTCAAGGCCGAGCCGTTGCCGGTGGTCGAGTCCTTGTCATTTGATGACCTGGATCTGCCGGAGCTCGCCGTACCTGCGGTGGAAGAGGTATCTGCCGCCGACATCACCCTGCTGGACATCGAGACGCCTGAGTCCGACACGGTGCTCGACCTCGATGCCTTGCCCGAGGTCGATACGCAGCCTCAGGATCTGATGCCCGAGCCCGTGCCCGATCATGAGTTGATCGTGCTGGATCTCGATGCACCTGCCGATGGCGTTTCGCATCAGGATGAGGCAGCGCCCATCGAGGTCGAAACCATCCATGCGCCATCCAGGCCAGCTGCCCTTTATTCCGAGCATGAGCAGCCGGAAGAAGCTCCGTTGGGCGAAGTCGAGCTGACCGATCCCAAGGAAGTGGTCATCCTCGATGATGACGACCCGACGCAAGCGGCCGATCTCGATGTGGTGATCCCCACCGAGCCTGTCGAGACGGTTGACGCTGTGGAGGCATCGGCACCTGCAGACGTCACGGAGGCTGCTGTGCCGGAGTCCGAAGGCGACAACGCCGACGAGCAGGTGAAGGTTGTGGGCCCGCTGCGCATCAGCATCCCGCTGTTCAACATCTACCTCAATGAAGCCGACGAGCAATCGCGCCGCCTGTCCACCTCGCTGGGCGAGTGGGCACTGGAGTTGCACCGTCCGGTGAGCGATGAGGCCATTGCGCTGGCGCACTCGCTGGCCGGCAATTCCGGCACGGTGGGCTATACCGAGCTGTCGCAACTGGCCCGCCTGCTGGAGCACGCCTTGATGCGCTCCCAGACACTGGGTGGCGGCGAGACCGAGGCCGTGGCCTTGTTCAACGAGGCTGCTGACGAGATCCGCCGCCTGCTGCATCAATTTGCTGCCGGTTTCCTCAAGACGCCGTCTGATGAGTTGATGCGACGCCTGGAGTGGTACGACCACGATGCGTCGCGTCGCATCGAGGCTCGCAGTCTGGTGAGCGATCTGGACGAGGAGTCCGGCCGTGACGCTCATGCCGATCCCTTCGCCCAGGATGCCGAAACGATCGTCCTGAGTGACTCGAAGCTGGGTGATCTGCCTGTCGAAGAGTCGCGTCCTCATCTGCGCCTGGTCCACTCCGCCGAAGAGGTGGAGTCCACGCAGCCCGCACCGCTGGGTGTGGCCGAGTTCCGTGAGCTGACGCCCCTGTCGCCAGACACCGATCCGCTGCAGTCTGGTGGCTCCACAGCACAAGCCTTGACCGGCGCAGGCCCCGTGCATTGGGACGACGAGTCCGACATCGATGCGCAGGACAACGTCGACCCTGATCTGTTCCCGATCTTCGAAGAAGAAGCGCAGGAGTTGCTGCCTCAACTGTCCAGCCAGACCCGTCAGTGGCTGGAGATGCCGGATCACCCTGCGGCTGCCGCGGCCTGCATGCGCACGCTGCACACCTTCAAGGGTGGCGCGCGTCTGGCCGGCGCCATGCGTCTGGGTGAACTGGCGCACCGCATGGAATCGACGATCGAGCGCCTGCTGGCGTCCGATCAGATCACGCATGCCGACATCGCGCCGCTGGAAGGCCGCGTTGACCGTCTGGTCGAGGTCTTCGAAGCCTTGCGTGCAAACGATGCGCAAAGCTATGACGAGCAGGTCAACCGCGAACTGCCGCCCGCCGAGCCGGTGGTCGTGGTGCCGGAACGTGTCGAGGCTGCGACGCCCTTGATCGAACCCGCTGCGCCCATCGAGCATGTCGTGCCCGCAGATGAAGCCGACACGTCCGATGCGGTGCCCGCCGTGGTGTCGCCCATCACCGCTCGCCAGCAAACCGAGGTCAAGCTCGAGCCGATCGACTGGGGCACCTTGCCTCGGGCGGCTCAGGGCCCGACGGCCCGTCTGGATCGCGAACATGCCCACGCGCCATCCCAGGCCGTGGTCCGCGTGCGTCCACAGTTGCTTGACCGTCTGGTCAACCACGCCGGCGAGGTCAGTATCACGCGCACCCGTCTGCAATCGCAGGTGGGCCAGATCCGTGGCTCCCTGACCGACCTGACGGACAACCTGGAGCGTCTGCGCCAGCAACTGCGCGACATCGAACTGCAAGCCGAAACCCAGCTCAGCACCCGCATGGAAGCGGCGCGCGCCCAGAGCCAGAACTTCGACCCGCTCGAGTTCGACCGCTACACGCGCTTCCAGGAGCTCACCCGCATGATGGCCGAGTCGGTGAACGACGTGGCCACGGTGCAGCGTACGCTCCAGCGCAATCTGGAAACGGCGGAAGACCAGCTGGCGGCCCAGGCGCGCCTGACCCGCGACCTGCAGGACGATCTCCTGCGTACCCGCATGGTGGAGTTCGACGGCCTGTCCGATCGCCTGTACCGCGTGGTGCGTCAAGCGGCCAAGGAAACCGGCAAGCAGGTGCGTCTGGACATCGTTGGCGGTTCCACCGAAATCGACCGTGGCGTGCTGGAGCGCATGACGGGCTCGTTCGAGCACTTGCTGCGCAACTGCATCACCCACGGTATCGAAGATGCCGCCACCCGTACCGCCTCTGGCAAGGATGCCGCCGGTCAGGTCATCGTGGCGCTGCGCCATGAAGGCAACGAAGTGGCCATCGAGTTCCGTGACGATGGCGCCGGCCTGAACCTGGAGCGCATTCGCAAGCGCGCAGTGGCCATGGGCCTGCTGCTGCCTGATGACACACCCAGCGAAGCCGAGCTGTCCCAACTGATCTTCACCTCCGGTTTCTCGACGGCCGAATCGGTCACCGAGCTGGCCGGTCGTGGCATCGGCATGGACGTGGTTCGCTCCGAAGTGAACGCCATGGGCGGCCGCATCGAGACGGCCACCACGGCCGGCAAGGGCACCAGTTTCACGCTGATCCTGCCTTTGACCACCGCTGTCACCAAGGTGGTGATGCTGCGCTGTGGCGCCATCAACGTCGCCGTGCCGACTCACCTGATCGAGATGGTGCGTCGCGCCCGTCCGCAAGAGGTGGAGCTGGCCTACAAACAAGGCAGCTACGGTTTCGCCGATCTGGTCCTGCCGTTCTACTGGCTGGGTTCGTTGCTGGACTTCAGCCCGCGCGGCATGGAAGGCGGGCGCAGTCTGCCTGTGGTGATCGTGCGTTCGGCTCAGCAACGCATTGCGCTGCACGTGGACGAAGTGCTGGGCAACCAGGAAGTGGTCGTCAAGAACCTGGGGCCGCAACTGGCGCGTCTGCCTGGCCTGGCCGGGATGACGCTGCTCGCGTCGGGCGCCGTGTCACTGATCTACAACCCGGTGGCCCTGGCCACGGTGTACGGCGATCGTGCCCAGGCCCAGACGGCCCAGGCGCTGGCCGCTGCCGGCCCGGACCTCGATGGCTGGTTGCAGGCCAACAGCAAGCAATCTGCGAAGACCGTGACGGAATCCACGGAGGCGCAGACCCCTCTGGTGCTGGTGGTTGACGACTCCTTGACCGTGCGCAAGGTGACCCAACGTCTGCTGGCTCGTGAAGGTTATCGCGTGATGCTCGCAAAAGATGGGTTGGAAGCCCTCGAATTGCTGGCACAGGAGCGCCCCGCAGTGATACTGTCGGACATTGAAATGCCCCGCATGGATGGCTTCGACCTCGTTCGCAACATCCGTGCGGATCAGAAATTGTCTGATCTGCCCGTCATCATGATCACCTCACGTATTGCTCAAAAGCATCGTGACTATGCGACCGAACTGGGTGTGAACCACTACCTGGGCAAGCCGTATGGTGAAGAGGAGTTGCTGGCCCTGGTTGGCCGGTACGCTGCTCTCAACGAGGTGGCGGTCTGATTTCCTGCAGTACCGACTTGTTGGCCAAAACCGCTCCACACCCAAGCAGCCACCCGACCGCTCAGCCGGTCGTGGAGGATGCCATCTCCCACCTGGCGGCGCTGACCGCGCAGCGGGATCGGGAGATGCTGGACGTCTCATTGGCGCAAGGCGTGTTGGAGTTGCTGTCAGTGACCAGCGTGGGCGTGTACCGCCTGGTTGGTCGTGACGAGGAGCCTCGGCACTGGTTGTGCAGCGGCCTGGCCCGACGTGGTCAGTTGACCGTGAGTGATCCACCGTGGGTGGATCTGGAATCCCTGCCGCCGCTGGCCGCCTATCCGATGCGCGCTTCCGTGCTGGACTCGCGCATGCTGGAGCAGGCCGAGTTGAGCGAAGAAGTGTCCGAGCCTGCCCTGCGCCATGTGACGGTGCTGCCTTTGCTGGTCGAAGTCGGCCTGCCTGGCGTGCTGGAAGTCTGGTCTGAAAAGCCACTGTCGCTGCAGGCCCTGCGCCCGATCCAGACCCTGCTCAAGGTATTTGGCAACTTCCAGAACCTGCTGGAGTCCAGCCAGCGTGATGCCTTGACCGGCTTGCTCAATCGCCAGACCTTCGATGCCACCTTCCTGAAGGCGTCGATGCCGGTCAATGCCGATACCTATCAGGTGCCAGCGGGTGAGCGTCGCGCCATTCCTGCCACGGGCTACTGGTTGGGTGTGGTGGACATCGACCACTTCAAGAAGGTCAACGATGGTTTTGGCCACCTGATCGGCGATGAAGTGCTGGTGCTGGTAGCGCGCATCATGCGCCAGTCCTTCCGCCACTACGATCGGCTCTACCGTTTCGGTGGTGAAGAGTTCGTGATCCTGTTGCGGGGTGGCACCGAAGCCGATGCCATGGGTGCGTTCGAGCGTTTCCGCAAGAACGTCGAGTCCTATCCTTTCCCGCAGATCAACCGGGTGACGGTGAGTGTGGGCTTCACCGAGATCCAGCACAAGGACACGCCCAATGTGTCCTTTTCGCGTGCTGACCAGGGCGTCTACCAGGCCAAGCATCAGGGGCGCAATCAGGTACTGTGCTTCGAGGCGCTGGTGCGCGAAGGCGTGCTGAAGTCCGAAGACACGCACGTCGGCGACGTCGAGCTGTTCTGATTCTCTGATCCTGTTGCACGCGGTCAGGCTTTGCCGGGCTGCTTCGATGCGGCCTTGGCTGCTGTCTTGCGGGGAGCCTTCTTGCGTGCCAGCTTCTGGATGTCCTTGTCGGTCACGGTTTTGACCACGGCGTAGCGGTCCAGTGTTTCCTGCCGGGCCACGTCGTGCATCACGATGGGTTGCGGGTAGTCTCGCCCGATCACCACATCTTCTGCGCAGGCCAGATCGGCAGGTCGGGCCAACCATGGCGCGTGCAGCGCCTGATCGGGCAGGGCGGCCAGTTCCGGCACGTAGCGGCGGATGAACTTGCCCTGCGGGTCGAACTTCTCGCTCTGGTTGATCGGGTTGAAGATGCGGAACCAGGGTTGGGCGTCGCAGCCGCTGGAGGCCGCCCACTGCCAGCCACCGTTGTTGGCCGCCAGATCGAAGTCCAGCAGCTTCTCGGCGAAGTAAGCCTCGCCGCGGCGCCAGTCTATGCCCAGGTCCTTGATCAGGAAGCTGGCCACCACCATGCGCAAGCGGTTGTGCATGTAGCCGGTCTGGTTGAGCTGGCGCATGGCCGCGTCCACCAGCGGGTAGCCCGTGCGGCCTTCGCACCAGGCTTGAAAGTGCGCCTCGGCCTTGGCGCCGTGCGCCCACTTGATCAGATCGTATTCGCGCTTGTAGGCCTGGCCCACCACATGCGGGTGGTGAAAGAGGATCTGGTGATAGAAATCGCGCCAGATCAGCTCGGACAGCCAGGTCTGCGCACCCGTGGAGCCTGCCTTGGCACGGTCCCAGGCCAGGCCGGCCAACTGGCGGATCGACACGGTGCCAAAACGCAGATGGGTGGACAGGTAACTGGGGCCCTTGATGCCGGGGAAGTTGCGCGTTTCGTCGTAGCGGTCGATGCGGTGCAGGAAGTCGTCCAGCAGCGAATGGGCGCCGCTCATGCCAGCGGGGACTTTCAGCGAGCCAACCTCCTCGAATCCGAGGGCCTTCAGCGTGGGCACCCGGGCTTGACCGATGGGCTGCACTTTGGCTGGAATTGGCGCCAGTTGCGAGCTGAAGCGTTCAACGGGATAAGGTTTGACGTAAAAAGGCTCGATCTTCTTGAGCCAGGCGTTCTTGTAGGGCGTGAACACGCCATAGGGCGAGTCGTTGCCGGTGAGCACCTCGTTGCGCTCGAAGATCACGTGGTCCTTGGAGGTGAAGAGGGCCACGCCGATGTTGCTCAAGGGGCCGCGCACGTGGGCATCGCGCTCCAGGGCGGCGGGCTCGTCATCGTGGTTGGCGTACACGGCCTGCACCCCGAGCTGGGCTGCCAGCTTGGGAATCTCGACCCTGGCAGAGCCGTGGCGCACGATCAGCCCGGCGGTGGCGCCGCTGGCGGCCGACGACGTGAGTTGCGCCAGCGGGTGCTGTTGCCCCAGGGTTTCCAGCGCCTGATCCAGTTCGATCACGCTGCGGTGGATGAAGTCCACGCGCCGGTCAAAACGGGGCAATTCATCCAGGATGTCCGTGTCGAACACGAAGGCGCACCAGACCTTGCGGGCATTTTTCAGGGCGTGATAAAGCGCCGCGTGATCCGTGCTGCGCAGATCGCGTCGAAACCAGACCAGGGCGGAATCGAATGTCTGTGTCATGTCGGCAGTATCACTTTGTCAGCAAGCACGGGTTGCGAGCAGGTAAATGCGGGAATCTGCATGAACGTGCGGGGCCGGGGCGTCTAAAATCGAGGGATGTCTACAGGCGCGCCCACTCCCATCAATCTGACCAACCAGTTCCTCATCGCCATGCCGGGGATGAAAGACGGCAATTTTGCCGGCACGGTGGTCTATATGTGCGAGCACAACGACAAGGGCGCGCTCGGCCTGGTCATCAACAAGCCGATCGACATCAACCTGCGCAACCTCTTCGAGAAGGTCGATCTGAGCCTGGAGCGCCCGGATCTGGCCACGCGGCCGGTGTTTTTCGGTGGCCCGGTTCAGACCGAGCGTGGTTTCGTGCTGCATGAAAGCCTGGATGCCGAAGGTGGCCATTACAACTCCACCCTGAAGATCACGGATGGCCTGGAGATGACCACCTCCCGCGACGTGCTGGAAGCGCTGTCCAACGGCGCCGGCCCGCGCAAGGTGTTCATCACCCTGGGCTACTCGGGCTGGAGTGCGGGGCAGCTGGAAGAAGAACTCGGTCGCAACGGGTGGCTCAATGTAGACGCCGAGCCCGAGATCATCTTCAACACGCCGGTCGAACAACGCTATGACAAGGCTTTGTCTCTGCTTGGCATCGATCGCAACTTCCTGATGGGCGAGGCCGGGCACGCATGAGCGGCCCTGTCCTGACTTATCTCGCCTTTGACTACGGTCTCAAGCGAGTGGGCGTCGCCACGGGCAACAGCCTCACGCGCCAGGCTCAGCCGCTGCGCACGATCGCAGCCGAGGGCAAGCCCCGTTTCGAGCAGATCGGCCAGCTGATTGCCGAATGGCGCCCGGACGCCCTGGTCATCGGCGTGCCCTTTCACCCGGACGGCGCGGAGCACGACAATACCGTGCGGGCGCGCAAGTTCGGCGGCCAGTTGCGCGGGCGATTCCATCTGCCTGTGCACGAGGTGGACGAGCGCTACTCGACCACCGAAGCCATCGCCCTGGGGGCGCGTGACCTGGACGCGGCTTCGGCTGCCATCTTGCTGCAACAATATTTCAACGATCATCCCGAGCCATCCGAAAGCTGAGAGGCCCCCGTGAGCGACACCCATACCCTGCACCTCGATGCCGAGGCCTTGTACGACAGCCTGCTGGTGGGCATCCGCCGCATCGTCACGCCCGAGACCACGCTGGTCGGCGTCTGGTCGGGTGGCGCCTGGCTGGCCGAGCGCCTCATCACGGATCTGGGCCTGAAGACGCCGCATGGTGTGATCTCGTCGGCCCTGCATCGCGACGACTACAGCTCGCGGGGCATGAGCGCCACCAAGGACGCCACCCACCTGCCTTTCGAGGTGGAAGGCCGCCACATCCTGCTGATCGACGATGTGCTCTACACCGGCCGCACCACGCGCGCCGTCATCAACGAACTGTTCGACTTTGGTCGCCCCGCCAGCGTGACCCTGGCCGTGCTGGTGGACCGTGGTGGCCGCCAGTTGCCGATCGAGCCTGCCTTGTCTGCCGCCCGCATCACGCTGCCAGCCAACGAGCGCGTTTCGCTGGACCGCACGCCGGAAGGCCGTTTCCAATTTCATTTCGAGAGGGTTTGATGTACAAGAACAACCCCCAGCTCAACAAGCATGGCGAGCTGATCCACCTGCTGTCCACCGAAGGGCTGCCCAAGGCCAACATCCACCAGATCCTGGATACGGCCGAGCAGTTTCTGAGCGTCAACGAGCGTGAAGTCAAGAAGGTGCCCTTGCTGCGTGGCAAGAGCGTATTCAACCTGTTCTTCGAGAACAGCACCCGCACCCGCACCACCTTCGAGATCGCCGCCAAGCGCCTGAGCGCCGACGTGATCAACCTCGACATCGCGCGTTCATCGGCTTCCAAAGGCGAAAGCCTGCTGGACACCATCGCCAACCTGAGTGCGATGCAGGCCGACATGTTCATCGTGCGCCATTCCGAATCGGGGGCGCCTTACCTGATCGCGCAGCACGTGGCCCCGCATGTGCACGTGGTCAATGCCGGTGACGGGCGCCACGCGCACCCCACGCAGGCCCTGCTGGACATGTACACGATCCGGCACTTCAAGAAGGACTTCAGCAACCTGACCGTGGCCATCGTGGGCGACATCGTGCACTCGCGCGTGGCCCGCTCCAACATCCACGCGCTGACCACCTTGGGCGTGCCCGAAGTGCGTGTGGTGGGCCCGCGCACCCTGGTGCCCGGCGACCTGCGTGAGATGGGCGTGCGCGTGTGCCACAGCATGGAGGAGGGCATTCGCGGTGCGGACGTCATCATCATGCTGCGCCTGCAAAACGAGCGCATGAGCGGTGGCATGCTGCCCAGCGCCGGCGAGTTCTTCAAGGAGTTCGGCCTGACCGAATCCAAGCTGGCCCTGGCCAAGCCCGATGCCATCGTGATGCACCCGGGCCCGATCAACCGTGGCGTCGAGATCGACTCGGCGGTGGCGGACGGCAAGCAAAGCGTGATCCTGCCCCAGGTGACCTTCGGTATCGCGGTCCGCATGGCCGTCATGTCCATCATCGCGGGGAATGAAGCATGAAAATCCTGATCAAGAACGGCCGCCTGGTAGACCCCGCATCTGGCTTCGACCAGGTGGGTGACCTGGCCATCACATCCGGGCGCATCAGTGCCATCGGCAACGTCAACAGCGACTTCGCCCCTGACCGCGTCATCGATGCCACCAACATGATCGTGGCGCCAGGTCTGGTGGACCTGGCGGCGCGTCTCAAGGAGCCCGGCCACGAGCACGAAGGCATGCTGGAGTCCGAACTGGCCGCTGCTGCGGCTGGTGGTGTGACCAGCGTGGTCTGCCTGCCCGATACGGACCCCACCCTGGACGAACCCGGCCTGGTGGAGATGCTCAAGTTGCGTGCCCGCAAGCTCAGCCGCTGCCGTCTGTTCCCGCTGGGTGCACTCACGCGTGGCCTCAAGGGCGAAACGCTCACCGAGATGGCCGAGTTGCACGAAGCCGGTTGCGTGGGTTACTCGCAGGCCGAGGTGCCCATCAAGGACACACAGGTGCTGCAACGTGCACTGCAATACGCGGGCACCTTCGGCTACACCGTGTGGCTGCGCCCGCAGGATGCCTGGCTGGGCAAGGGTGTGGCGGCCAGTGGCCCCGTGGCCACACGGCTGGGCCTCTCCGGCGTGCCAGTTGCCGCTGAAACCATTGCCCTCAACACGATCATCGAACTGGTGCGTGCCACCGGTGCGCGCGTGCACATCTGCCGCATTTCCAGCGCACAGGGTGTCGAGCTGATTCGCCAGGCGAAGGCCCAGGGCCTGCCCATCACGGCGGACGTGAGCATCAACTCCCTGCTGCTGACCGATGTCGACATTGGCTACTTCAACTCTGCCATGCGCCTGACGCCGCCGCTGCGCCAGGGCCGCGACCGCGATGCCCTGCAGGCAGGCCTGCTCGACGGCACGCTGGACGCGCTGGTGTCCGACCACACGCCCGTGGACGAAGACGAAAAGACCCTGCCTTTCGGCGAAGCCGAACCTGGCGCCACAGGGCTGGAGCTGTTGTTGAGCCTGGCCCTCAAGTGGTCCGGCGCCGATCAGGGTGACAAGCCCGCGCCCGACAAGCTGCGCCGCGCGCTGTCCGTGGTCACGCAAGGCCCCGTCAAGGTGCTGGGTGACGCGCTGGGTTCGCTGTCGTCCAGCGCGGGCCGCCTGGTGGCCGGTGGTGTCGCCGACGTGGTGGTGTTTGATCCGGCTGCCCGCTGGATCGTCGAGCCTGCCGCGCTGGTCAGCCAGGGCAAGCACACGCCCTTTGCCTTCAGCTCGACCGGGTTCGAGCTGGTGGGGCGCGTGCAACTGACCCTGGTGGCAGGGCAGGTGGCCCACGAGGCAGAACGCCAAAGCGCCGCTGCATGAGCGCCGCCCTGGAGGAGCGCCCGCCTGGCCCCTCCGGGCTGGGCTTGATCCTGGCTGTGCCCTTGGCCGCCTGGCGGCTGCTGCGTGTGCTCTTGCACGTGCTGGTGGGCTACGTGCGCTCTTACGTGATCTGGCCAGGGCTGGATGAGCACGGCTGGCATGCGGAGACCATCAACTGGTCCCGCCAGTTGCTGCACATTCTGGGGATTCGCCTGGAGGTGCAGGGCCAGGCCAGGCCAGGCGCCAAGCTGGTGGTGGCCAACCACGTGTCCTGGCTGGACATTGTGGCCATCAACTCCGTCGTGCCCTCGCGCTTTGTCTCCAAGGCCGAAGTGGCCAAATGGCCTTTGGTGGGGCGGCTGGTGACGGCCGCCGGCACCCTGTATCTGGTGCGGGAGCGCCGCAGGGATGCCATGCGCGTTCTGGGGCTGATGTCCCAGGCCATGCGGGAGGGGCACACCGTGGCTGTCTTCCCTGAAGGCACGACGGGTGACGGGCACGACGTGATGCATTTCCACGCCAACTTGTTACAAGCGGCCATCGATGCGCCGGCACCGGTGCAGCCTGTTGTGTTGCGTTATAGCGACCCTCGGCATGCCGTCAGCCCGATTGCAGCCTATGTGGGCGACACCACGCTGATGCAATCCTTGTGGTGGGTGGTCACCGCCAGGGGCCTTTGCGTGCACGCCCGGATCCTGCCTTTGCAGGCGGTGACGCACGCTGACAGACGTGCTCTGGCCGAGCTGTTACAGGCCCAGGTGTCGGAAACGCTTCAGCGTTTGAATCACTAATTCGCGCATTAGTGAAAAATTGCACGTTGCGATACACCTTATTCAGGGGATAGGTGTCAAGTGGTAACACTACTCTGACGACAACCGCCAAGCCCTTAGGCAAAGTGGTCGCGCATTCGGACATACAGCCGATACCAAAAGCATCAGGTGGAACAGTCCGAATTGGCGTCCCGTCAACCCTGTTGAGGAGTCCCTCCTATGTCAGAGAAAAAACTTCGGCGCCTACCATTGGCGGCCGCAGCTTTGGTCGCCTGTATGAGCGCCCAGGCTGACTACCAGTCGCCTGATGGCAACTTCCGATTGTCTGGTTTTGGTACGTTGGGTGCCGTGCACACCAGCACCAATGACGTTGACTTCAACTACCCGGGTCAGGGTGGCGGCGCGGGCACCACACCCAGCATGAGCCCGGACAGCAAGCTGGCTGTGCAGGGCTCCTACAAGTTCACGCCGACTTTCTCGGGTACCGCCCAGATCATGACGCGGTATGACGCGAACTCCCAATACGTACCGACAGTCGACTGGCTGTTTGCGAAGTGGCAAGTTACCCCGGCCTTGACCGTTCGTGGTGGTCGACTGGTTGCCCCGAACTTCATGATTTCCGACTTCCGCAACGTGGGTTATGCCAATACCACGGTGCGCCCCAACCTGGATGTGTACGGCCAGGTGCCTGTTGATCAGTTGGAAGGTGGCGACGTAACCTTCCAGCATGTGCTGGGCTCTACCACGATCAACGCTACCTTCTTTGCGGGTGACGCCAACGCTGACTACACATCGGCCTTCAGAAAGGGGGCGCTCAGTATTGCGCCTTCCAGTTTCCAGCTGAAGAAAACCAAGGGTATCAACATCACGGCAGAAATGGACAATGGTCTGACGCTGCGTGGCGGGTATTCCAGATCCAAAATCAACATCAATTCGGATTCGATTGATCGGTTGCAATTGTCGGCAACTTGCCTGCGGGCTATTTCCGCTGGTTCTGACCCGTGCGCCGCAGTGGCACCGTTTCCTGCGGGCAGTATCAGTGGTGGGTTGGCAGCAGTTCTGAATGACATGGGCTCCCAGATTGCTACGGCTGCCAATGGGCTTGCAGTGCAAAACGGGAACGTCTCGTTTACCGGCTTCGGGTTCAGCTACGATCAGGACAACTGGATTGTGTCGGGCGAGTACACCAAGCGTCGCAGCGACAACTTCGTGGCCGACACGACAGGCTGGTATGGTTTGGTGGGCTATCGAGTCGCCAAATTCACGCCTTACGTTGGTTTGTCACGACTCACCGTGAACAGTGCCAACGTGTCGTTCACACCAGTGACGCCTTTGGCGGTCAACGGTGTCACCACGAGCGTGCAAACGTCGGCCAATAGCGGTCTGCAAGGCTATCTGGATGTCCAAAAACTGGCTCAGCGCACCATCACTGTGGGGACGCGCTGGGACGTGATGCCCAACGTGGCTTTGAAAGCTCAATGGGATCAGGTTCACAAGCCTGCGGATTCGTATGGGCTGTTCTTCACGAAGGACCCCAGCACAGCTGAAGCTCAATCCTTCCTCAATAGTCGTCGCAAGGTCAACGTGTTGACCGTGTCGATGGACTTTGTGTTCTGATCGGAAGGGAGCAAGACATGAAAATCAAGCATACCCTTCAAGCCGCCGCCGCAGTTGCACTCCTGACCCTGGCCCAAGCAGCCAGCGCCCAGGTCGCTGTGATCGTCAACCCCAAGAGCCCGCTGGCATCCATGACGCCAGAGCAGGCCGCCGCCATCTTCCTGGGCAAAACCTCGACGTTGCCGACTGGTCAGACTGCCGTTCCTGCGGACCTGCCGGAATCGACCGCTGCACGCGATATGTTCTACAGCAAGGCTGCGGGCAAGTCGTCTGCGCAGGTGAAAGCCACCTGGGCACGTCTGACCTTCTCCGGTAAGGCCACGCCGCCCAAGGAAGTGCCGACTGCTGCTGACGTGAAGAAGCATGTGGCTTCCAACCCGGATGCCATCGGCTACATCGAAAAGTCCGCTGTGGATAGCACGGTCAAAGTTGTTCTGACCGTGGAATAAGTCTCTCCAGACGAGGGTTGTCACGCGATTGCTCGTGTGGCAACCCTTTATTGTTTCTGGACAAAGACAAATTCCTGGGGACCTCTACAATCTCGCGTCCCGTTGAAAGGTCCCTGATGTTTTCTTCCGAGTTTTTCGGGTCGCTGCATGATGCATTCGTGCAATGGGCGATCCAAGGTCTGACAGATGCCAGCTGGTGGCAAATTGTTGCCTATACCCTGGTTCTAACGCATATCACCATCGCTTCTGTCACGATCTTCCTGCATCGTGCTCAGGCGCATCGTGCGCTGGAACTCCACGCGATTCCTTCCCACTTCTTTCGATTCTGGCTGTGGCTGACCACCAGCACGGTCACCAAGCAGTGGGTGTCGGTGCACCGCAAGCACCACGCCAAGTGCGAAACCGAAGAAGACCCTCACAGCCCGGTGACCCGCGGCATCAAGAAAGTGCTGCTGGAAGGTCGCGAGCTGTATCGCGACGAGTCCATGAAGGCCGAGACGCTCAAGAAGTATGGCCACGGCACGCCCGATGACTGGCTGGAGCGCAATCTGTACACCCCACGCAATAACTGGGGCCCCATCGCCATGCTGCTGATCGACCTGGCCCTGTTTGGCGCCATCGGCATCACCGTGTGGGCTGTTCAGATGCTGTGGATCCCCATCATGGCCGCTGGCGTGATCAACGGGATCGGTCACTTCTGGGGCTACCGCAACTTCGAGGCACCTGACGCCTCCACGAATATCTTCCCCTGGGGCATCCTCATCGGTGGCGAAGAGCTGCACAACAATCACCATACCTATCCCACGTCGGCCAAGCTGTCGGTCAAGTCCTACGAGTTCGACATTGGCTGGGGCTACATCCGTGGTCTGGAATTGCTGGGCCTGGCAAAGGTTCGCAAGACCCCGCCGCGCCTCACCCTGGGTGACGTCAAGCCCGTGGCCGACGCCAAGACGCTGGAAGCCATTGTGGCCAACCGCTACGAGCTGATGGCTCGCTATGCCAGCGAAGTTCGCCAGGCTTGTTCGGCTGAAGTGGCCCGGCTGAAGGCCAACGGTCAAGTGTCTGCTGCCAACCAGCTGCAACGCGCGCGCAAGTGGATGCACCGTGATGCCGACAAGCTGCCAGCCGGCATGCAGCAGGAGGTGGATCAGGCTCGCGCAGCCAATCCTCAACTGGACAAACTGCTGGCCATGCGCGAAGAGCTGCGTACCCTGTGGACGAGGACGAACGTCTCTGCCGAGCAACTCGTGGTCGAGCTGCAGGCCTGGTGCCAGCGCGCTGAAGCCAGCGGCATTGCCGCCTTGCAGGACTTCTCGCGCAAATTGCGTGCGGCTCATGCCTGATCGATCAAAGGCCAGCCAGGCTGGCTTTTGAACGGGAAAGCGTACCCTTGAGGTACGCTTTTTTTTGCTCGCTCGCATCGATCATTTCTCACATCAATGTGAAAAAACGCTTACTGGCGCCTTAAGTGGACGCTTTTCCTGCCGTAAACCTGTCCGGTATTTCGTATTCTGATTTCGCCATCCTGAATTTTTTGGTTGGTGAATATCGGGTCAGAGCGTGAGCTTGAATGATCAAGATGCTGCGCTCGACACCGGATCATTTACAAGGTTGACGGCAATGGAACACACCATGCAGAGTCCAGTCGATACGGTCAGCAAGCAAGCCACTGAGGCGGCCGGGGGGGCGCAGGCGCCTGCCAGCGGCAATCCGATGCGCAAGATCATCTTCATGGTCGGCGTGGCCATCGTGGTGTTCCTGGCTGTGACCAGCTACAGCGTGCGCAAATCCTTCCAGAGCAGCGATCAGCTGTCTGCGATCAAGGACTTGTACTTCCCGGTGCTGCAACAGATCGATGCCAACATCGTCCGTCTGGACAAGATGGAAGAGCTGTTCATGCGCTCGGTGATGCTGGGCGAGCATGACCCGCTCGACGAGGCGGAAGACTTCTTCCAGAAGGCAGACCAGTCCTTTGTCGAGATGGAGAAGATCTATCCCGAGCGTGCCAAGGACATTCAGGCGCTGCGTGTCGAAAACAAGCAGTACAACGACATGGCCTTGAAGACGGCGGAGGACTTCCTCGCCAACAAGGTGGGCAACATGCCCGAGCAGACCAAGCGGATGAACAAGACGCTCAATGATCTGCGTGGGTCGATCAAGAAATTCCGCGAGTCCAGCTACAACAACTTCGTCAAGACGCTGGCCCAGTCGCAGCAGACCGTCAAGCTCAACCTGTACATGGGCATGGCGCTGGGCGTCATGAACTTGATCTTCATGGGCGTGCTGGTCTTCTTCATCCGCAACAACGTGGCGATGATGGCCGTGATCGCCGAGCAGAACGCTTCTCTGGAGCGTCGCGTGGCAGAGCGCACTTCCCAGTTGCGTCAGAAGACGCACGACATCCAGGCCATGTTGCAGAACATGCCTCAAGGTGTGTTGACCGTGCTGCCCGGTGGTGTGATTCACCCCGAGTACTCGGCTTACATGGAAACGATCTTCGAGACCAAGGACATTGCCGGCAAGAACTTCATGGATCTGGTGTTCACCAACACCAGCCTGGGTTCGAACGACCTGTCTCAGGTGGATGCCGCTGCGGGTTCCTGTATCGGCGAAGACCTGATGAACTACGAGTTCAACTCGCACCTGCTGGTCACCGAATTCGACATCACCTTGCCCACCGGCTCCGTCAAGAGCCTGGAGCTGAGCTGGTCGCCCATTGCAGATGACAATGACGTGGTCGAAAAGCTCATGCTGTGCGTGCGCGATGTGACCGAGTTCAAGAAGCTGGCCAGCGAGGCTGGTGCGCAAAAGCGCGAACTGGACATCATTGGCGAGATCCTGGCTGTCAGCCAGGAGAAGTTCCAGGACTTCATCGAGTCGTCCTACAAGTTCGTGGCCGAGAACGAAGAGCTCATCCGCAAGACGCCCCAGAAGGATCTGGAAGTGGTGGGCCTGTTGTTCCGCAACATGCACACGATCAAGGGCAACGCCCGTACCTATGGCCTGCTGAACATGACCAACGTCGTGCACGAGACCGAGCAGGAATACGACGAGCTGCGCAAGGACGAAGAGAAGGTCTGGGATCAGGACGCCTTGCTCAATCAACTGGCGCAAGTGCATGCCCTGGTCGACGACTACCACCGCATCAACGACGTCAAGCTGGGCCGCAAGGGGCCGGGCCGTCGCGGCAACGTCGAGCGCTTCCTGATGGTCGACAAGGACCAGGTTGGCCGTACGCTCGAGCTGATCAGGAACGTGGGTTCCAACGATGCAGAGGCCATGCGTGCAGCGTTGGCCGATGTCGAGCGCACGCTGCGCCTGATCGGCACCGAGAAGATCGAGTCCGTGCTGAGCGGCATCGTCGAGTCCATGCCTTCGCTGGCGAAGGAGCTCGGCAAGGAGCCGCCAGTGATCACCATTGCCGACAACGGCATCGTGGTGCGCACACAGGCGATCGGCTTGCTCAAGAACGTCTTCACCCACTTGTTCCGCAATTCGATGGACCATGGCCTGGAGACAGGCGACGTGCGCCACGCAGCGGGCAAGAACCCGGTCGGTCACATCAAGCTGGATGTGGATCTGGCAGATGGCCAGCTGAAGCTGAAGTTGTATGACGATGGCAAGGGGCTGGCCGTCGGCCGCATCCGTCAGAAAGCCATTGACAGTGGCCTCATCCAGGCTGGCGACAACACGCCACCGGAGACCGTTGCCAATCTGATCTTCGCCTCGGGCTTCTCGACCGCCGATAAGGTGACCGAGGTGTCCGGACGTGGTGTGGGCATGGATGCCGTGAGAGGCTTCCTGCGCAATGAAGGTGGTGATGTGGCCATCCACTTCACGGATGACAAGGTGGATTCCGACCAGCGTGCTTTCGAGTTGCAGATCACGCTGCCGGACAAGTTCGCCGTCAAGGCCTGAGCAAGGCTGACCCGATAAGCAAAGCCCTGCCGGTAGACGCTGGCAGGGCTTTTTTGTTGACCGCAAGTCAAGGTGTGAAAAGCGTGCAATTTGGACGCCTGTGCGACTTTATGACGGACAGCATCCGCCGATAAGCTCAGGTAATACTGCAGTTCTTGACATGGTTCATGTTGGGGGCTGCCTGATCACCGCAAGGTTTGAACATGCTGCTCTACTCGATTCTGTTTCTGTCGGGATGCTTGATTGGCGCATTCGGTGCCTGGTTTCACCATCAACGTGCGCTCAAGCTGAGAGGTGAACTCGTGTCGGCCCCTGAGGCTCGTGCACGTGAAGAGGCCTTGCAGCGCACCGTTGAAGAGCTGCGCCACGAACTGGATCAACAGCAGCATCAGCTGCAGAGCGAGCAGTCTGCCGCGCAGTCCGAGCTCAGCCAGTTGCGCCAGTCTCTGGAGCGTGAGCTCAGCGAGGTGCAGGGCGTGGCTGCTGGCAGCAAGGAGCAGACGCTGGTCAACTGCAATCGCCTGGCAGACTCCATCGACAAGCTGCTCACCTTGATCAAGACCTTCGAGCGCTGGCATGCCGACATGAACGTGCTGATCACGCACAACCGCGAGATGCACGATCGCAATGACGAGTTCGCCGCCATCGTTCGACAAGTGGTGATCGTGGCGCTCAATGCGTCCATCGAAGCCGCGCGTGCGGGTGAAATGGGCAAGGGCTTTGCCGTGGTGGCCAACGAAGTGCGGACACTGGCCAATCGGGCCGAGGCACTGTCCAATGACTACCGCAACAACCTCTACAAGAACGACCTGATCACCACGACCACCTTCCAGGACCTGCAGGCGGGCGGCAAGATGATCATTGGCGCGGTGACCGAGCTCCAGATGATCAACACCAAGACCAAGGATGCCTTGGTCGCAGAAGCCATCTGAGCACCATGATCAGCCAGCAAGCCAAAGACGCGTTCGACTACATCGTCACCGGTGCGCTCAAGAACGCCTTGTGTGCTTCATCGGAGGGGCCGTGCGAGGTCTCCGTGATTGCTGATGTCAAGGAAGCCAAAGAAAAGAAGGTCGTCTTGCTCACGGTGTCGTCCTACACCTTCCGTGTGATGACGATGCTGTACTTCACGCTCAACAGGGAAACCAAGGCGCACTTCGCGGCCATCAACCGCTCCGAGGTTGAGTCCATGAACGAGTCCGACTTCCTGGACGTGATCTGCGAGTGCGGCAACATCTTTTGCGGTGCGCTCAACCGTGAGTTGGGCAACCACTTTCCTCACCTTGGCATGTCCACCCCCAATGTGCTGGATCGCGAGTGTGTGGACTACCTGACCGAGCTGGATGCGGGCTACACCCAGCATTTCAAAATCTCGATCAATGAAAATTTCACGATGCACGCCAGCCTGTGTGTCTGTGAGTTTGCAGATATCGACTTTACGGTCGATATGACTCAGACCGAAGAGAACAACGGCGAACTGGAACTCTTCTAGTCGTCATCTTCATCCCAGAAGGATTAGGACCATGGTTGAAAAAGCAGAGCTGGTCAGCAAAGTGCTCGTGCTGGAAGATTCCCAGGACGCAGCAGCCCGTATCAAGGCGTTTTGTGACGATAACCATCTGGTGGGCGTGAAGGCCCAGGCAGAGAACGTCATGGGCGTGCTGAAGTCCAACGTGGACCTTGGTGCCATCTTCCTCAGCGAAGGCTATGGCGGTGCCGAAGGTGGCCTCCCGCTGGTGCGCGAGATCCACGTGGTGCGCCCCGAGTTGCCCATCTTCCTGCGCCGCGAAGGCTCGGATGATCTGGACTCGTTCGACGAGGCAGACCGCGGTCTGTTCAGCCAGGCCTACACCATTGACAACATCGACAAGCTGGGCCCGGTGATCGATGAGACGATCTTCAGCCTGGTGTACCCCAATGCGCTGGTGCGCGGCATCACCGAGATCACCAAGGCCGCGCTGGAAAGCCAGTTCAAGGACGTGGACGTCAGCAGCGAAGCACCCTACATCGTGCGCGACCGCATCATCTACGGCGAGCTGTTCACGCTGATCCCGCTGGAGAGCAACTGGTGCCGCGGCTACATGATGCTGCAGACCGAAGAGCAGCCGCTGGTGAAGTTCGTGGAGTCGGAGAAGACCCACATCGCCACGGACTTCGTCAACTTCCGCGACATCAACCACGTGCTGGGCGAGGTCACCAACCTGGTGTGGGGTTCGTTCAAGAACCGCTTCATCTCGTATGAGCCGCTGGAAGGCCGCTCGTCGCAGGTGCCCATCATCGTGAACCACCTGCATCGCTACATCTCCTTCGGTTCGGAGGATCCGCAACTGTGCTTCAAGTACACGCTGTCGGACAAGAGCGGCAATGGTCCCAACCTGGTTCTGTATCAACGTTTCGTGTTCAACCTGAGCTGGTCGCCAGACAAGTTCAAGGAAAACGAAGCACTGGTCGAAGATCTGTTTGACTCGGGTGAGCTGGAGCTCTTCTGATTATTTTCTCAATGAGGTGAACAAACATGGCACAAGTACTTGTGGTTGATGACTCCGCTACCGTCCGCAATGAAGTCGGTGATTTTCTGAAGAAGGCTGGCCTGGACGTGATCACGGCCGTCGACGGTCGCGATGGTCTGGCCAAGCTCAAGGCCGATCCCCGCGTGAAGCTGGTGGTCAGTGACGTCAACATGCCCAATATGGATGGCCTGACCATGGCCGAGAAGATCCGCGGCGAGCTGGGCAATGCGTCGGTCAACATCATCATGCTGACCACGGAAAACACGCCCATCATGAAAGAGCGCGGCAAGGCTGCTGGCATCAAGGGCTGGATCGTCAAGCCCTTCAAGGGTGACGCCGTCATCGCCACCTTCAAGAAGCTGGCCGAATAAGGCTTCGGGTCGCGTCAAGCCATGATGTTGATGCCGCCATCGACATAGACGGTCGAGCCCGTCAGGTGGCGTGCAAACGGGCTGGCCAGGTAAGCACAGGTCATCCCGACGTCCATCACGTCGACCAGTTCGCCGATGGGCGCCGTGCTGACGGCATGTGCCAGCAGCACATCGAATTCCTTCAGGCCGGACGCCGCGCGCGTCTGGATCGGTCCGGGTGATATCGCATGCACCCGGATTTTTTTTGGTCCCAGCTCATAGGCCAGGTAGCGGCAGGCCGACTCCAGTGCAGCTTTGACCGGGCCCATCAGGTTGTAGTTGGGCACGACCTTGTTGGCGCCGTGATAGCTCATGGCGAACAGGCAGCCACCATCGGTCATCAAGGGCACCGCCTCTCGCGCCAACCTCAGGAAGGAGTGGCAGGAGATGTCCATCGCCTTGGCAAAGCCTTCAGGCGAGCTGTTGAGCAGGCCATTTTGCAGATCGGCCTTGGGCGCAAACGCGATCGAGTGCACCAGCAGGTCCAGCTTGCCCCAGCGTTGGGTGAGGGTGTCGAACAGCGCCTTGATCTGATCGGGCTGGGTCACGTCCAGCGGCGCGAAGATCTCGGCGCCCAGTTCCTGCGCCACGGGCTCGACAAAAGGGCGGGCCTTGTCATTCTGGTAGGTGATGGCGACCTCGGCCCCCAGTGCCTTGAACGCCTTGGCGCAACCGTAAGCGATGGAGGATTCGTTGGCGATGCCGACGATGAGCGCTTTTTTGCCGGCCAGCGCTTGTCCGTTGATGGATGGTGCAGTCATGGCTGCATTCTGCGGCGGTGGCAAGTCAGTCGTTTGACTGATCGCAAGGCCAGGCGCCATGGGCTCATGAACAAAAAACCCGCCAGGCTTGCGCAGGGCGGGTCTTTGACAAGCAAGCCTGAGCTTGCCGGAGTGCGCTGAATTACTTCAGCTTCACTTCCTTGTAGGCAACGTGCTTGCGTGCCTTGGGGTCGAACTTCATGAATTCCAGCTTTTCAGGCGTGGTCTTCTTGTTCTTGCTGGTGGTGTAGAAGTGGCCGGTACCCGCAGTGGATTCCAGCTTGATCTTTTCGCGTCCGCCTTTTGCAGCCATGATGCAGTCTCCTGATTACAGTTCGCCGCGGGCACGCAGGTCAACCAGGACCTGATCGATGCCCACTTTGTCGATCAGACGCAGAGCGGCGGTGCTGATGCGCAGACGCACCCAGCGGTTTTCGCTCTCGACCCAGAAACGACGGTACTGCAGGTTAGGCAGGAAACGACGCTTGGTTTTGTTGTTGGCGTGAGAAACATTGTTTCCCACCATCGGGCCCTTGCCCGTGACTTGACAGACGCGTGCCATGACGCTTCTCCGTTCACATTAAAAGCGCTTGAAAGCGCTGGTGTTGCGGTCTCGGTGCTCAGAGCAGGGCTTTGTTGGCCCTGGTAAGCGCCCTTCCGGAAGCTTCAAACCCTCACACGCTTCGGTTTGATCAAGCTGACCAACCTGGCAAGGGCTACCCACTCCGGGACGAATTTCGGCAAAACCGAGATTATAGCCAGATTCTTTGCACTTGGCAAAGTCCTGGCCAGTTTTGCTTGCACGAGGGCTTACTTGTCGAGGAAACGCTGGGCATCCAGGGCCGCCATGCAGCCTGTGCCGGCGCTGGTGATGGCCTGGCGGTAGACGTGATCCTGCACGTCGCCGGCGGCAAAAACGCCCGGCACGCTGGTCTGGGTGGCGAAACCTTCGCTGCCGCCCTTGGTCAGGATGTAGCCGTCCTTCATCTCCAGCTGGCCCTTGAAGATGTCGGTATTGGGCTGGTGGCCGATGGCAATGAAGCAGCCCTGGAGCTTGATTTCCTTGGTCGAGCCGTCG
This sequence comes from Aquabacterium sp., assembly GCF_036279675.1. GTDB lineage: Bacteria > Pseudomonadota > Gammaproteobacteria > Burkholderiales > Burkholderiaceae_C > Aquabacterium. Next base: position 32,583 of record NZ_DASUIS010000095.1, read on the forward strand.
TTGACGTTCTTGACGCGCACGCCGGTCACGCCGGACTGGTCGCCCAGGACTTCGTCCAACGTGTTGAACAGGTGCAGCTCGATCTTGCCGGCGGCCACTTTCTCGTGAACCTTGTCGATCATGATGGGTTCGGCGCGGAACTTGTCGCGGCGGTGGATCAGGTGCACCTTGCTGGCGATGTTCGACAGGTAGAGCGCTTCTTCCACGGCCGTGTTGCCGCCGCCAACCACGCAGACCTCCTGCTCGCGGTAGAAAAAGCCGTCGCAGGTGGCGCAACCGCTCACGCCGCGGCCCATGAAAGCTTCTTCAGAGGGCAGGCCCAGGTACTTGGCCGAGGCGCCAGTGGCGATGATCAGCGCGTCGGTGGTGTAGGTGCCGGCGTCGCCCTTGAGCGTGAAGGGGCGCTTGGACAAGTCCACTTCATTGATGTGGTCGAACACCATATTGGCGTTGAAACGTTCAGCATGTTGCTGAAAGCGCTGCATCAGGTCCGGACCCTGCACACCATGTACGTCAGCGGGCCAGTTGTCCACTTCGGTGGTGGTCATCAACTGGCCGCCCTGGGCCATGCCGGTCACCAGGGTGGGCTTGAGGTTGGCGCGAGCTGCATAAATGGCGGCCGTGTAGCCGGCGGGGCCCGAGCCCAGGATCAGGACGTTGCTGTGTTGTTCGGCGCTCATGGCGGTCTTTCTCTCGGTGATGTCGTAGGTCGAAGCTTAGCCGGTGCGGAACTGTGCGGTCTTCACGGCGCTCATTTGCCCTTGGGGCGAGAGTGTCGCTGCATAAAGTGCTCAATATTTCCGAACCACTGCCGAAAATTGTAGAGACAGGTTGTTTGTCACACCACGTACAGGTGAAAAGTCTCACCTGAAATTCAAATTTTCTTGACAGGCCCATCCCGTCTGAACATAGAGGAGCTGCCATGGCCATGTTGTCCAATCTCGATCTGATCCGTCGCGTACCGCTGTTTTCGATGCTGACCCAGGCGCAAGCCGAGTCCATCGCCGAAGGCGTGGTCAAGCGTCGTTATCGCCGAGGCGAACTGATCGTCGAGCGCGGTCGCAAGACCAATTCCCTGTTCATTCTGCTGACGGGCCGTGCCCGTGTGGTGGCCTCGGACGAGCGCGGTCGCGAAGTCATCCTGGCCGTGCTGGAAGCCGGCGATTACCTGGGTGAAATGAGCCTGATCGACAACGAACCCCATTCCGCCACCGTCCGCGCCGAAGTGCAGACCGATGTGCTGGTGCTGGGCCGTGCCGAATTTGCCCGCTGCCTGCCTGAAAACTCCTCGCTGTCCTACGCCATCCTGCGTGGCCTGGTGCAGCGTCTGCGTAATGCCGACCGCCAGATCGAATCCCTGGCCCTGCTGGACGTGTATGGCCGCGTGGCCCGCGCCCTGCTGGACATGGCCGACGAAGATGCCGGCGAGAAGGTCATCCGCGGCAAGGTGTCGCGCCAGGATCTGGCCAAGCACGTGGGTGCCTCGCGCGAGATGGTGTCGCGTGTGATGAAGGACCTGGAAGAGCGTGGCCTGATCGAGACCCAGGACACCGGCAGCGTGGTGCTCAAGGATCGCCTGGCCGCCACCGCCTGATTGCCCCGCAGTTTCTCTATGTAAACGCCTCTCGCGGCTCTCGCGAGGGGCGTTTTTCATGGGCGAAATTCCCCCACAATGCGGGCATGACATTTCCCCTGGGTTCTCTCCGTTCTGAGGGCGCTGCGCCTGGCAAGGGCAGCGATCGTGGTCGGGCCGATTCGGCTCCGGGTGTGCGTGTGAGTGGTCGTTTGCACCGTGTGCCCGCCACGCCCGTGGTCGAGCCGGCTGCACCACTGGAAAACACCCTGCGTTTCCAGGCTGGCCTCCTGCTGGGCGGCGTGTTCTGGCTGCTGGCGCTGCTGTCCATGCTCAGCCACAACCGGCTGGATCCCGCTTTCACCACGTCCGGGCAGCACCTGGAGCCCAGCAACTGGGTCGGGCACGCGGGTGCGTATGGCTCGGATCTGGCGCAATTCCTCTTCGGTCAATCGGCCTGGTGGTTGTTGCTGGTGGGCGCGCGCATCCTGCTGGGCGGCCTGGCGCGCTGGTTGCGCCGCGACTCGGCCGTCAGCGTGACCGTGGGCGCCAACCCGGCACCTTTCGATCATGGCCATGAATTCGCGCCCTGGCGTTTGTGGCTGGGCGTGATCCTGCTGATGTCGGCCAGTTGCGCCCTGGAGTGGACGCGACTGTATCGCCATGAGCTGAGCCTGGCCGGCGAGCATGCCGGCGGCATCCTGGGCCTGACGCTCGGGCAGTTGAGCAGCAAGTGGCTGGGCTTCAACGGCTCGGGTGTGCTGTGGATCGCGCTGCTGGTGGCGGGCGCTTCCATGGCCTTGCAGTTCTCCTGGCTGGATCTGGCCGAGCGCATTGGCTCACTGGTGGATCGCCTGCGCGAGACGCGCGAAACCAAGCGCGAAGTGGCGCAGGACATCCGCATCGGCGAGAAGGCGGCCATCGAGCGCGAGCGCGTGGTCGAAGAGGTGCGCCACGAGGCGCCGGCCGATCCCATCCCGCTGATCATCGAGCAGCCTGTGGTCGAGGTGCCCAAATCCGAGCGTGTGGTCAAGGAAAAGCAAAAGCCCTTGTTCGCCGAGATGGGCGACAACAAGCTGCCCCAGATCGATCTGCTGGACAGCGCCACAGGCCGCATGGAGACCATCACCTCCGAAACGCTGGAGATGACCTCTCGCCTGATCGAGAAGAAGCTCAAGGACTTTGGCGTGGAAGTACGGGTGGTGGCGGCCTCGCCGGGCCCGGTGATCACGCGCTATGAGATCGAACCCGCCACGGGCGTGAAGGGTTCGCAGATCGTGAATCTGGCGAAGGACCTGGCCCGTTCGCTGTCCCTGGTGTCGATCCGGGTGGTGGAGACCATCCCCGGCAAGAACCTGATGGCGCTGGAGCTGCCCAATGCCAAGCGCCAGATGATCCGCCTGACCGAGATCCTGGGCTCGCAGATCTACCATGAGGCCCAGTCCATGCTGACCATTGGCCTGGGCAAGGACATCGTGGGCGCGCCCGTGGTGGCCGACCTGGCCAAGATGCCGCACTGCCTGGTGGCCGGTACCACGGGCTCCGGTAAATCGGTGGGCATCAACGCGACGATCCTGAGCCTGCTGTACAAGGCCGAAGCACGCGATGTGCGCCTGATCCTGATCGACCCGAAGATGCTGGAAATGAGCGTCTACGAAGGCATCCCGCACCTGCTGTGCCCGGTCGTGACCGACATGAAGCTCGCCGGCAACGCGCTGAACTGGGCAGTGGGTGAGATGGAGCGCCGCTACAAGCTCATGTCCAAGATGGGCGTGCGCAATCTGGCCGGCTACAACAAGAAGATGGACGACGCCAAGGCGCGTGGCGAGCTGATCCCCAATCCGTTCAGCCTCACGCCGGATGAACCCGAGCCGCTGGACCGCCTGCCCCATGTCGTGATCGTGATCGACGAGCTGGCCGACCTGATGATGGTGGTGGGCAAGAAGATCGAAGAGCTGATCGCGCGCCTGGCCCAGAAGGCCCGTGCTGCCGGCATCCACTTGATCCTGGCTACACAGCGCCCCTCGGTGGACGTGATCACAGGCCTGATCAAGGCCAACATCCCCACGCGCATTTCCTTCCAGGTCAGCAGCAAGATCGACAGCCGCACGATTCTGGATCAGATGGGCGCCGAAGCCTTGCTGGGGCAGGGCGACATGCTGTATCTGCCCTCCGGCACGGGGCTGCCTGTGCGGGTGCACGGCGCCTTTGTGAGCGACGAGGAAGTCCACCGCGTGGTCGAGTACCTCAAGACACAGGGCGAGCCCAACTACATCGAGGGCATCCTGGAAGGTGGCAACCTGAGCGACGAAGGCAGCAACCTGGATGGCTCGCCATCAGGCGGCGGCGATGGCGAGCAGGACCCGATGTACGACAACGCGGTCTCCATCGTGCTGCAGCACCGCAAGGCTTCGATCTCGCTGGTGCAGCGCCACCTGCGCATTGGCTACAACCGTGCGGCCCGCTTGCTGGAGCAGATGGAAAAGTCCGGCCTGGTCTCGTCCATGTCCACCAACGGCAACCGCGAGATCATCACACCGGCACGCGGTGGGGAAGGGGGTGCCACCGCGGCGCCCTGGGACGCCTGATCCAGGCAGAAAACAAACAGAACATGAAGATGAATTCGAACTGGCGCCTGGCTGCGTCGAGCGCGCTGGCGGCAAGTTTGTGGGGCGCGATGAGCGTGGTCAACGTGGCCCACGCCGCGGACGCCGTGGCCATGCTGCGCAACTTCGTCAAGGACGTGCAGACGGCGCGCGCGAATTTCACGCAGGTCGTGACCTCACCAGATGGCAAGAAGACACGCAAGTCAACGGGCACGCTGGAATTCCAGCGTCCTGACAAGTTCCGGTTTGCTTATGCGGGCCCGACCGAGCAGTTGATCGTGGGCGATGGCAAGAAGGTCTGGCTGTACGACACCGACCTCAATCAGGTGACCGTGCGGCCCATGAGTGCCACCATTGGCGCTTCACCTGCGGCCTTGCTGGCAGGTGGGTCGCTGGACAAGGACTTCACCCTGAAAGCTGTCGCTGTGACTGCTGGCTCGTCGAGTGCGGCGACCGCGACCTCGACGCCTTCACAGGCAACGTCATCTCTCGAATGGGTGGAGGCCTTGCCGCGCCACAAAGACGGGCAGTTCCAGTCCGTGCGCGTTGGCTTCACCAAGAACGGGCAATTGGCTGCCCTGGAGATCCTGGACAGCTTTGGCCAACGCTCACGCCTGGACTTTGCGCAATTCGAGTCCAAGGTGGTCTTCCCGACCACCCGGTTTCAGTTCATTCCGCCCGCTGGGGCAGATGTGTTGAATCAACCTTGATGACTGGCGCGCCACACGGCGCAGCCCCAGACAGGTTGACCCATTGGAATGGGTGTTGGATGCCGCTGTGAATCAGCTTGCATGCCGACGGTGTCTTCCCGGTATTGGTTGAGGTTCAGGCCCATACGCTGCGGGCCTGAACATCTTTCAGTGCATGACGTCAGAAAAGTCTGACGTCAGAAGCTGGGATCAGCCTTCGCGCTTGCCAAAGCCTGGGCGCTTGCCGCCAAAGCCAGGCTTGGGGCCCGACTTGAAGCCAGGCTTGGCACCGAAAGGCTTGCCACCGAAGCCAGGCTTGTCGCCAAACGACTTGCCACCCGACTTGTCACCGAAGGATTTGCCGGCTGGCTTGCCGAACGGACGGTCACCTTGGGGGCGATCACCGAAAGCAGGACGGTCACCAAACGGACGATCGCCACGAGGACGGTCACCGAAAGCAGGGCGATCGCCACCAAAGGCAGGACGGTCACCACGTGGGCGGTCACCGAAGGCAGGACGGTCGCCGCCGAAAGGCTTGCGGTCACCACGGTCGGCGTTGAAGCCACCCTTGTTGAAACCACCACGGTCGCCACCAAAGCCACCGCGATCACCACCACGGTCTTCGCTGTTGAAGCGAGGGCCACGGTCACCACCGAAATCGCCGCGAGGCGCGCCGCCGAAGCCGCCTTCACGCTTGCCAGCGAATGCAGGGCGATCGCCACCGAAGCCACCTTCGCGCTTGCCGCCGAAAGCAGGACGGTCGCCGCCGAAGCCGCCGCGATCACCGCCACGGTCGTTGAAACCGCCACGGTCACCGAAACCGCCTTCGCGGTTGGCGCCAAAGCGCGGTGCGCCACGGTCTTCACGGTTGCGATGACCAGGCATGGGCTTGCCCATACGAGGACCACGGCTGTCGCCGCCGGACTTCATCTTTGGCTCCAGGCCTTCGATGACGGATTCAGGAATGCGTTGCGTGGTGAAACGCTCGATGCGACGCATCATGCCGATGTCACGACGCTCGCACAGGGTCACAGCCAGACCGCTGCGGCCGGCACGACCGGTACGGCCGATACGGTGAACGTAGTCTTCCGCCTTCATGGGCATGCCGTAGTTGATCACGTGGGTGATCGTGGGCACGTCGATGCCACGGGCGGCTACGTCGGTGGCCACCAGCACGCGCAGTTGACGCGAGCGCAGAGCCTGCAGCACGCGGTTGCGACGGCCTTGGGGCATGCCACCGTGAAGGGCGGCCACGGCGTGACCCATGTCAGCCAGGCGGTCAGCCAGGATGTCGGCATCGCGCTGGGTGCTGGTGAAGATCACGGCCTGGTCGACTTCCTTGGAGGTCAGCAGGTGGTCCAGCAGTTCATTCTTGTGCGACAGCGAGTCGGCCAGGTGCAGGCGTTGCTCGATGTTGTCATGGCTGTCCGTGTGCGACGAGACTTCGATGCTCACGGCATCGCGGGTCAGGCGCTGAGCCAGCTGGCCCACGTGACCGGCGAAGGTCGCGCTGAACATCATGGTCTGACGGTTTTCAGGCGTCTGGTCGGCGATGGCTTCGATGTCTTCGATGAAGCCCATGTCCAGCATGCGGTCGGCTTCGTCCAGGATCAGCACTTCCAGGTTGGACAGCACGCAAGCGCCGGTACCCAGGTGGTCGAGCAGACGGCCAGGGGTGGCGATCAGCACGTCCAGCGGGCCACGCAGGGCCTTGAGCTGGGCGGCGTAAGGCACGCCGCCCACGATGGTGGCCACACGCAGACCTTGCATGTGACGACCGTAGGTGTCGGCAGCCTTGGCCACCTGCATGGCCAGTTCACGTGTAGGCGCCAGAACCAGGACGCGAGGACCGTAGGTCTTGCCCTTTTCGCGGCGCTTGGTGTTGTCGCCACGAGCGGCAATGATGCGTTCCAGCGAGGGCAGCATGAAGGCGGCAGTCTTGCCGCTACCGGTGCTGGAGGCCACGCGCAGGTCGGCACCCTTCAGGGCGGCGGGGATGGCTTCGATTTGAACCGACGTAGGCTGCGTGTAGCCGGAGTCAACCAGCGAACGGCACAGCATGGGGCTCAGGCCCAGTTCTTCGAAGCGAGGGCCTTCGTAAGCGGCTTCGGCAGCGATCTCTTCGCCTTCCACGGCCTCGTCTGCGTCTTCTCCGAATTCTTCGGCTTGCAGGCGGCGCGCCAGGGCATCGATCAGGGAAGCGCTGTGGGCGTCGACACGCGACTCGTCCACGGAAGCTTGGATCTGGTCACTAACTTGGTCGTTAACGGGCAATTGATTTTCTTGTGACATAACTTCTTTCAAGCAAGACAAAGCGCTGCCGCTTGCCGAAAAAGGCAAGCAACAAAACGCCACGGTCAGGCGTTGACAAATCGTCAGACGGCCTGAGCCAAGGTGGGGTCGCTATGGATTCGTGTCCGTACTTCGTGACAAGCGCACAAACTGATCGAGCAAGTTGGCTCGGTCATCCGGCGAAGGCTTCAGCCTCAAGTGGCCACGGTGAGTCGGTGAAAGCGACGGCATCGCCGCCAACCGGAACTCAAGACACGCTCATGGTTGTCAGCCTGCACGTTTTGAAAGGCTTCTCTTGAAAGAGAGCTTCCGAAACCTTGTGCGGTGAACAACCCGGCTTGAAAAAGGTCAGAGGGGATGATCTTTAAACTTCACGCCATTTCTGGCAGCGAAGACAAGCATTGTGACATCCCCTCAGGGTTTTGTCTAGTACCCGGCGCAAATCACTTCTGGCGGGTCATGGACAGTTCGATGGTCTGATGCCGTCCGCGCAGGGCGATGTCCACGCCAATGGGGATCAGAACGAGGCAGACGATGGCAAGGGTCAACATGGGGCACCTCAGCTTTCTTCTTGACGAACGTTTTTTGTCTGGGGCCGACCTGGAACAAGCGCCGGGACTGTTTTGACAGCATGCGCCCGTGTCGCGATCTGCAAATCAGTAGAAACCTTCATCAAATCGTCACATTTCTGCCTATTGTTCCTGTGCCTGAACACGCATGTCGGCGCCTGCGACAATGGCGCCATGTCCGATCTGTTCAAACTGGAGCCGGCACCGCCGCTGGCCGAGGCGCTTCGTCCCCATCAGCTGTCCGATGTGATCGGGCAGACGCACCTGCTCGGCGAGGGCAGGCCGCTGAGGTTGGCGTTCCAGTCGGGTAGACCGCATTCGATGATCCTGTGGGGCCCGCCGGGTGTGGGCAAGACCACCCTGGCTCGTCTGACGGCCCAGTCTTTCGATTGCGAGTTCATTGCCTTGTCGGCGGTGTTCTCGGGCGTGAAGGACATCCGTGCGGCGATGGAGCAGGCCGAGCAGAACCTGTCTCGGGGCAAACACACCATCCTGTTCGTCGATGAAATTCACCGCTTCAACAAGTCTCAGCAGGATGCCTTGTTGCCGTATGCCGAATCCGGCCTGGTGACCTTCATCGGGGCCACCACGGAGAACCCGTCGTTCGAAGTGAACTCGGCCTTGCTGTCGCGTGCACAGGTCTATGTGCTGAAGTCCCTGACCGATGAAGAGCTCAAGCAGTTGCTGTCGCGTGCGCAAGCCAAGGCCTTGTCGCACCTGCAGTTCGACGAGCTCGCGGTGGACACGCTGGTCGGCTATGCCGATGGCGATGCGCGCCGCTTCCTGAATTTGCTGGAGCAGTGCAACACGGCAGCGGGCGCCGCCGGCACCACGCACATCGATGCGGCCTTCATCCAGAACGCGCTGACACTCAATGCCCGTCGCTTTGACAAGGGTGGCGACAACTTCTACGACCAGATCTCGGCCTTGCACAAGTCCGTGCGGGGCTCGAACCCGGACGGCGCGCTGTATTGGTTGTGTCGCATGCTGGATGGCGGGGCTGATCCTCGCTATCTGGCGCGACGTATCGTGCGCATGGCCTGGGAAGACATTGGTCTGGCTGATCCGCGTGCGATGCAGATCGCCAACGATGCCGCCGAGACCTTCGAGCGCCTGGGGGCGCCTGAAGGTGAGCTGGCATTGGGGCAGGCCGTGATCTATCTGGCCGTGGCGGCCAAGAGCAATGCGGGCTACAAGGCCTACAACCAGGCACGCGCATTCGTGAAGCAGGACAAGTCACGCGAAGTGCCGGTGCATCTGCGCAATGCACCGACCAAGCTCATGAAAGAGCTGGGCTATGGGCATGAATACCGCTATGCCCATGACGAGCCGCATGCCTATGCCGCAGGCGAAACCTATCTGCCTGACGGCATGGCTGACCCTCAGTGGTATCAGCCGGTGCCGCGTGGCCTGGAAGCCAAGATCGCCGACAAGATGGCTTTCCTGCGCAAGCTGGACGACGAGGCCAAAGGCAGCTGATCAGGGCAGCGTGATCGTGATGTTGGCCACTTGTGGCGCCAGTTGAACGATGTGGTGGTGTGCCCCCAGGGCATGCTTGGTCTGCTCGGTGAGTTGCCAGCGCAAGCCCAGAAAGCCCAGCAGCGCGATGAGCCCGAACACCGAACCGATCACCCACAAAGGCACTTCATTCTTGAGTTGGTGCTGAACCCGATCGGGTGCCGACCAATGCGGCGCGAAGCCCGCGCCATGCCCCTTGATGCGCGCAATCTCGTCTCCCAGGCGTGCGGTCAGGTAGCCGAGTTTTTCCGTGCCCTCCAGCAGGTACTTGCCTTGAAAACCCAGCAGCAGGCACATGTGGAAGACCTCCAGCGCCTGCACGCGCGGTGCGCCTTGCCGGCGCAGGTCTTCGAGCTTTTCAAAGAACTGTTCGCCCGCCAGTTGTTCGCCGAAGAACTGCATCTGCAAGGGCAGGCGAATCCAGGCCTCGCGCGCCTTGAAGCCCGACATCAGCACCGCTTCATCCACCGTGGCGCAGAACGCGTACTTGCACAGGTAGATGTCTTCGACAGACGCCTGCATGCGCGTGGCGCCGCGTTCGAATGCGGTCAGGAACTGCTTGATGCGGTCACGGAACACGTCGGCATCCATGGGGGCGTGCTTGCCCTTGAGCAGGAACAGCAGGTAGAAGCCGTCATACATCAGATCCAGCAATGACGAGGCATCCTTGTCGGTGGAGGCCACGACGCGCAGGTGCGTGGGATGGCGGCCTGTGCCGATCTGATCGGCGAACAGGCGAGGGGCGTTGGCAGCGGGGCTCATGTCGGTTGCTCCATCATCAGGCAGACATCACGCATTCACGGCGATCAGTTCCAGGCGCAGATCCTGGATGCCGGAGGGCACATAGATGCTCAGTGCCTGCGCCTGCATCATGCGTTCATACAAGGTGCCGCGAGGCTCCAGCGTGAAGTAGTAGCTGCCCGGGCGCACAGGCACCGCAGCCGGCACCTGGGGGGCGTGCACCAGCTTGACGCCAGGCATGGCAGACAGCACGAGCTTGTCCACATCATCAGGTGCGCCGAGCTTGAAGCGTGCAGGCACCACGTCCACCAGTTCTGCAGGCGGCATGGCCGCCGATACACCCAGATAGAGCTGCGTCGATGGCGAGATCTGTTCGGAATCCAGCCTGCCTTGGTGGAAGGACGGGATGTTTTCCTGCAGGTTGATCGCGAAGTAGCGTGTCGAGATCACCGTCTCCAGCAACTCGCGAACAATCTGGTCCAGCCGATTGAATGCAGGGCCGGGGTTCAGGTGGTCGTAGGTGGGCAGGTCGGCCAGGGTGAAGGTCTTGGAGAATGTCATCAGGGCGCCGGCCAGTTCCAGCAGGCGCTCGAACAGGCGCTCGGGATGCAATGCGGGGTGACGCGCCAGATGCGACAGGCCCGCAAAGGCTGCGCTGGCGGTGTGCAGCAACCAGAACGAGGCCACATCGCCCGAGCGGAACTCGATGACGTTCTTGCTGGGCTCGCGGTGCAGGCCATAGAGCGCATCCACCTTGGCTTGCATCACGTCGAGCAGGCGGCGCAGATGCAGGAAGAGTGTCGGCGAGGCCTGGATGTTCAGGCAGGGCGGCATGAAGCGGCCGTCGAGCTCATAGCCGCCCGTCGAGGTCTTCTTCAGGCGCAGCAAGGGCAGGCTGACCAGATGGCCGCGGGGCTCGGTATCCGACAGCAAGCGCGCGGACTTGCGCAGTACCACCAGTTCGGCTGCCACGGCATCGGTATAGGCATCTGCGGCCTGGATGGGGCTGCGGTAGTAGCGCGCTGCGGTGTCCGCCTCTTCTCTGGTGGCCGCCATATTGGTGCCATTGCTGCGCAGTGGTGCCAGGGCCAGGTGAAAGACCGTGTCCGTGCCCGCCTGCTTGCTGGTTTCGTCGAGCGCGACCAAAGACACGGGCGGCGGCAACTCGTCTTCCATCGGGGCATTGAACAACTCTCCGTCAGGGAAGACCACCTGCAACTCGAGGATGCGCAGCAGGCCTGTCTGCAAGGCGTCGGGATCGACCTTGATGTGGCGCACGCCCCATGCATAGGGATGAAGCAGGCGAGACATCTGGGCCAGGCGCCATTCGTGATACGCGTCTTGCTGCTGAAAATGCTGAGGCCTGAGGAACAAACCTTCGCCCCAGAGGATCTTGGGTGACTGGATCACGTGTGCTTCTTTCTTGTGTGTCAGGGGCAGGGCATGGCGACCGAGCGCACCGTGCTGGCCGCCTGACCGATGGCTTCACCAACCTGGACGCTCATGGCGCAAGCATGGGCGCCAATGGTCAGGCCGGTCTTGTCGGCGGCTGCCGTGCTGAAGGCATAGCGCCAGCGGCCGGTCAACGCGTGCCTGTACAGCGCGACGATGCCGATGTAGCGCGCCTCACGAGGTACCTTGTCCGTGGCTTCGTGGTGCTGATTGGGGACCAGCTGAATCTCGCGCGCGCCGATGAGATCTTCACCCAGCGCCGCTTTCTCTTTGGTCGCATCACCGAAGGTGTCTGAAGGCGCCTGCAGGAAGGCATCCGGGCTCTTGAGCTTGTAGATGCGCACCACCAGGGGCAGTGCCCGTCCCTGTTCATCGACGTTGAGGGACTCGCTGGCGTAGATGCGCCAGTTCACCTTGTAATCGGGCAGTGCGCTGTCGGGCACTTCCGGAACCGCGGGGACTTCCGGCTTCTTCAAGCCGACGGCTGCCAGTGCGGCATCGGTCGCGCTGCTGATCATGCCCATCAGACCTTCGTCGGCTGGCGGCGTTGGCGCGGTGGGCGTAGCGGGCAAGGATGGCATTGATGGCGCCGAAGGCGTTGATGCGCAACCGCTCAACACGAGCAGGGATGCGGCCATCAGACTGCTGATGCGCATGCCATGCCTCTCCCTTTTTCTTGTGTTCATACTTCTTGAGCGGGGCTGCATGTGCCCATCGCAGGCGCGTAGTTTAAGAAGCTCTGAAGGCCCGATGAACAGGGCTCCCCCACCGGAGGGGGTGTGATTTGCAACCAAGTGAAAGAGTCTGTAAATCACCCCCCTATGGGGGCAGGCAGTCAATTCGAATTCGGCTTTAATCCGGCCTGTCGCCTGATGCCAAAAGGCTTTCACGGCAACGATAAAGATCAAACAGGGAGTACTCGATTGAGTCTGGTATACGTACGCCGCGGCATGTGCTGCGCGGTGATGGTGTCGGTGTTGTCTGCGATGACAGCATGTTCGTCCACACCCAAGAAAGACGATGTGGCTGCCAGGTTGGCTGTGCAGGAGCAGGTCAATGAAAACCTGGCTGCGGCGGACAAGGCTCAGAAGCAGGGCAACACCGAACAGGCCATGGTGCAGCTTGATCTGGCGATCAAGGCAGACCCCTCATCCAAGGCGCCCTGGTTGAAGAAGGCGCAGATTCATTTCGATGCACGTCAATACGGGCCGGCGATCACCGAAGCGCAGGAAGTCCTGCAGCGCGATGTGAATGATCTGACTGCCAAGAGCATCCTGGCCGTGAGTGGCCTGCGGGTAAGCGCGCTGGCGTTGGAGCAATTGCGCAAGGCCAACGAAGTCAATGGTTCTACACGCAGCGAAGCAGAAAGCGTGGCCAGGCTGATCCGCGAGGCATTGGGTGAGCCCATTCTGGTGCCGCCGCCGGCTGCCGGCGCGTCCGAGCCGGTGAAGGCCAAGGTTGCCAGCAAGGCTCAAGCCAAGCCAGTGGCTGCCGCAGCTTCCGGTGTGTCCACCGCCCCCCGTTCCAACACCGCGCCAGTTGCCGCACCAGCGCTGACGCAGCCGGTCAAGTCCCCCTCGCAAACGAACACGGCGCGAGCTGGTTCGGCTTCGGGCGGCCGCAACAACCCCTTTGGTGCTTTGCAGTAAACAGTTCAAGGAAGGAGCCTTTCCATGGCCAAGAAAGACAGCGTTCAAAAACGTCTGGAGCGCGTGCGCCCACCGCGTGTTCAGCTCACGTATGACGTCGAGATCGGCGACGCCATCGAGCAAAAGGAGCTCCCCTTCGTGATGGGGGTGATGGGCGATTTCACCGGGCAGCCAGATCCTGACAAGCCTGCAACCAAGTTGAAGGACCGCAAGTTCGTCAACGTCGACATGGACAACTTCGATGAAGTCCTGGCAGGCATGGCCCCTCGCGCCAGCTACCGTGTGAAGAACAAGCTCAGCCCCGAAGGTGGTGAGTTCGCCGTGAACCTCGAGTTCAAGAAGATGGACGACTTCCGCCCCGAGTCCGTGGTCGAGCAAGTCGAGCCACTGCGCAAGCTGCTGGAGGCCCGCACGAAGTTGTCCGACCTGCGTAACAAGCTGGCCGGCAACGAGAAGCTGGAAGATCTGCTTGGCCAGGTGCTGAGCAACACCGAACACCTCAAGACGCTGGGCGCCCAAGCTCAGCAAGACCAGGAGTGAGACCATGAGCGCCCAATTGCAAGCTCAGACCGGTGCACTGGCCGAAAGCGTCAGCCTGCTGGATGACATCGTTGCCAGGAGCAAGGTCGCCAAGACCGAGACCGAACACGCCCGCGCCAAGGACATCATTGGCGAGCTGGTCAAGGAAGTGCTGGATGGCACGGTGGTGGTCTCGGACAACCTGTCTGCCAACATCGATGCCCGCATTGCCGAGATCGATCAACTGATCTCCGATCAGCTCAGCGAAGTGATGCACGGCGCCGAGTTCCAGAAGCTCGAATCCTCGTGGACCGGCCTGCAGTACCTCTGCAAGCAGACCTCGACGGGCGAGCAGATGAAGATCAAGGTGCTCAACACCACCAAGAAGGAACTGGTCAAGGACTTCAAGACCTCGATCGACTTCGACCAGTCCACGCTGTTCAAGAAGATCTACGAAGAAGAGTTCGGCACCTTCGGCGGCGCACCCTTTGCCACCATCATCGGCGACTTCGAGATCGATCGTGGTGCTGAAGACATGTACTTCGTCGAGCAAATGTCGCATGTGGCGGCCGCCGCCCATGCGCCGTTCATCACGGCCGCATCGCCCGAGTTGTTCGGTCTGGAGAGCTACACCGATCTGGGCAAGCCTCGCGACATGTCCAAGGTCTTCGATACCGTGGAGTACACCAAGTGGAAGTCCTTCCGCGAGTCGGAGGATGCCCGCTATGTGGGCATGACGCTGCCTCGTTTCCTGGGCCGCCAGCCCTTTGATCCAAAGGATGGCGTGACCTGCGAAGGCTTCAACTTTGTCGAGAACACGGACGGCACCGATCACAGCAAGTACCTGTGGGTGAACGCTTCCTATGCCTTTGCAACGCGCCTGACCAATGCGTTCGAGCAATACGGCTGGTGTGCTGCGATCCGCGGTGTGGAAGGTGGTGGCCTGGTGGAGGATCTGCCCACCCACACCTTCAAGACCGATGACGGCGAAGTGGCGCTCAAGTGCCCCACCGAAATCGCCATCACGGACCGTCGTGAGAAAGAACTCAATGACCTGGGGTTCATTCCGCTGGTGCATTGCAAGAACACGGATTACGCCGCGTTTTTTGGTGCGCAGTCAGTCCAGAAGGTCAAGAAATACGACAGCGATGCGGCCAACGCCAACGCACGCTTGTCAGCTCAGTTGCAGTACATGTTTGCTGTGTGCCGCATCTCGCATTACCTGAAGTCCATGCTGCGCGACAAAGTCGGCAGCTTTGCTTCGGCCGAGTCCATCGAGACATATCTGAACACCTGGATCAACCAGTATGTGATCAGTTCTGATGATGCGTCTCAAGAGCAAAAGGCCAAGCACCCCTTGCGAGAAGCCACAGTGCAGGTGCAAGAGGTACCGGGCCGCCCTGGCGTGTACCGTGCCGTGTCGTTCCTGCGTCCACACTTCCAGCTGGACGAGTTGTCTGTTTCGCTTCGGCTGGTTGCTGAACTGCCCGGCGGGGCCTAAAAAGCCTGCAAGGCAGTGTTTCTCAACGACTCTAACTCACAAAGGTTAGGAGGAAGAAAATGAAAGATATTTACCTCAAGTTCACGCCCAAGCAGAACTCCAAGAAGATCCCTGGCGAGTCGCTCGACGACAAGCACAAGGATGGCCTGTGGATGGAGATCGAGGCATGGGAGCATGTGCTGCGTCAGCCCAAGTCTGCGACTTCGTCGACCGCAGGTGGTCACACCGCTGAACGCTGCGAGCATGGCGAAATGCTGTTCACGAAGGACATCGACACGTCCAGCCCCTACATCTGGGAAGCTTGCTCGGCCGGTTATGCCTATGACGTGGAAATCCAGTTTTTCCGTGCGCAAGGCAGCACACGTACGCAATACCTCACGATCAAGCTCTACAACGCCGTGGTGTCCAGTGTGAACCCCACCGTGAAGTCCGAGGGCCTGCCCACCGAAACCATGGGTATCAAGTACGCCAAGGTGGTGTGGACCTATAGCGGCTCGAAGACTGACGGTTCGGCCAACGTGGGGCAACACATCGGTGGTTGGGATCTGGCGCTCAACAAGGTTGCCGCCTGATCGTCTCTGTTATGAAGGCCGCTGCGGCGGCCTTTTTTTTCGCTGTACCCATGCGCTTTCAGTCTTCCCTTTGGGATCGCCTGCTGGTTTCGGATACGCCGCGTGCTGATGTGTACTTGGGTGTCGACCTGAATCAGCTGAAGGCCCAGGTAGCGCGCGATCTGGAGCGTTTGCTGAACACGCGGCGCTGCTATGACGATGAAGACTTCGCCGGCTTTCCCTTGACAGGGTCTTCTATCTTCAATTTTGGCATTCCTGATTTTTCTGCGAAGAGCTTGTCCAGTGGTGTCGACAGGGATCAGATCTGCCAGGCCATGGCCAAAGCGATTGAACGCTATGACCCGCGCCTGCGCAACGTGATGGTGCGTTTGAGGGATACCCAGTCAGAAGTGCACCGTCTGGCCTTCGACATCCACGCCATGCTGCGCGTGACAGGGTTTCAGGATGCCGTGAGCTTTGGCGCGCAGTTTGATTCTGCGGGCATGTATTACCAGGTGAGCCACTGACATGCGGGCCTTGCTGCCTTATTTCGAGAACGAACTGACTTTCCTTCGACGTCGAGGGCAGTCGTTTGCACAGGCCTATCCGCGTATCGCCGGGCAATTGCAGCTGGGTTCCGACGAAGCGAAGGACCCGCACGTCGAACGCATGATCGAGTCCTTTGCCTTGCTGACGGCACGCGTCAACAAACGGCTCGATGACGATTTCCCGCTGTTCACCGAGTCGCTGCTGGAAGTGCTGTATCCGCACTATCTGCGACCATTCCCCAGCGCGTCGATCGCGCAGTTCGACCTGGGGGCAGCAGCTGGTCAGATGAGCAAGCCGGCGACGATCGAGCGTGGCACCATGATGTCCACGCGGCCCGTCAAGGGCGTGCCTTGCAAGTTCAGAACCACGCAGGCTGTGCAGTTGCTGCCGCTGCGTGTGGCCGACGTCGGTTACCGCAACGCGATCTCGGCGCCGGAGGGGACTCGCTTGCCCGCAGGCGTGACCTCGCTCATTTCGATCACCCTGGATCTGCTGTCGCCTCAAGCCAGTTGGGCCATGCTGGCAGACCAACCATTGCGCTTCTACCTCGATGGAGAGCCCTCGCAGGTGAGCGCACTGCGCGAGGCCTTGTGTCACAAGGTACAGGGCATCATGGTGCAAACGCAGGCGCATCAGCCTTGGCATGCGCCCGCGGCGTCCTTGTCTGGCGAACTGCCCAGGCCCGCCCTGGCAGGCTTCGCGGACGATGAGGCCATGATCGAGTTTGATGCGCGGTCTCATCCAGCCTATCGCCTGTTGACCGAGTACTTCGCCTTCCCTGAAAAGTTCAACTTTGTGGATGTGCCTGTACCCATTCCCGCTGCCTTGCGCAAGGCTGGCAGTGCGGCCGGGCAAGAGCAGGAAGGGGCAAGCAGTACGCGCCGCAGCTTGACTGTCCATCTGCTTTTGTCTGGCGTAAGGGCAGATTCGGACGAGTCCCGCCTGTTGGAGTCCTTGAATGTGCGCAGTCTGCTGTTGGGGTGTGCACCGGTGGTGAATCTGTTCAAGCAGCCTGCTGATCCCATTCGCGTCACGCATGCGGCCAGTTCCTACCCTGTGGTGGTGGATGGTCGGCGCGCCTATGGCTATGAGGTCTACTCGATTGACCGGGTGTTCCGTGTCAAGAAGACGGCGCAAGGTGAGTCCGTTCAGGAGTTCAAGCCGTTCTTCTCGCTGCAGCACGACGATCTGCTGGGGGCGGATCTGGACGAGGACGACATCAACGCGGCCCCCACGATGGCGGCGCAACGGTTGATTCGCTCTGCGCAGGAGCGAAGCGATGCTGCGCGAGCTGGCGGGCGCTACTGGTCTGCGCAGCGCGATGAGGACCTGGCTGCTGACAGCCCTGGCTACGAGATGGCCATGTCCATCGTGGATGTGGACTTCAACCCTGCCTTGCCTCAGACCGAGACGCTCTCCTTGACCGTGACCGCGACAAACCGGGATCTACCGACCTTGTTGCCCTTTGGTGTGGCGGGTGGCGATCTCTTCCTCGAGGGCGGTGGTCTGGCCAAGGAGGTTCGTCTGCTGCGCAAACCCACGCCGAGCCTGAGGTTCGAGCGTGGTCGTGGTGCGCTGTGGCGTCTGATTTCGCACTTGTCCTTGAACCACCTGTCGCTGTCGGGTGGTGGCATTGATGCACTCAAGGAGATGTTGCGCCTGTATGACCTGCCTCGCAGTGCCTCCAATCGCCGGCAGATTGATGGGGTGCTTCGCGTCGAATTCAAGCCCGCCACGGCCTGGCTGCCAGGTGAGCCTTACGCTACCTTCGTGCGTGGCACGGAAGTGCGTCTGACGGTGGACGAGGACAGTTTTGTCGGCGCCGGCCTGGGGCTGTTTGCTTCGGTGCTGGATCGTTTCTTTGGTTTGTACGTTCATGCCAACAGCTTCACGCGATTGACGCTGGTGTCGGCCCGGACCCAGGAAGAGGTGCTCTCATGCCCCCCTCGCAACGGCGACATGACGTTGGTGTGATCGATCAACTGCTGCAGGCGCCGCAGCAGTTCGATTTCTTCCAGGCCGTCCGCTTGCTGGACCGCTGGATGGGGCTGGCTTCGCCGGATGGCAAGGGCTTGTCTCGCCTGAACTTCCGCAACTCGCTGTCTCTGTCCTTTCCGCCCAGCCAGATCGAATCCTTGAAGGTGCACCTGAGAGCCTCGGATGATGAGCGAGACGCCGCTGTGACGGCCTCCTCCGCCACGGCGCCCCTGGCCCAGCACATCGACAGCATCGACATGACACCGGCCTTCATGGGCCTGCTGGGTGTCAATGGCACGTTGCCGTTGTTCTACACGGAGATGCTGTCCCAGCGTGAGCTGTACCAGAAGGACTATGCCGGGCGTGCCTTCATGGACCTGTTCAGCCACCGTGCGGTGTCGCTGTTTTACGAGGCCTGGCGCAAGCACCGCATGCCCATCCAGTTCGAGGCAGATCGGCGCAGCCGTTTTCTGCCCCTGGCCTTGTCCCTGGCCGGGTTGGGGCAGAGGGGGCTGCGCGATCGGCTGGGCGGCGACCGGGGCGCCGTCGCCGATGAGGCGCTGGCGTATTACGCCGGCACGTTGCAGCAACGCACCTTGTCGGCCAGCCAGTTGCAGCAGGTCTTGCGCGACTACCTCAATGTGCCCGTGCGCCTGGAGCAATTCGTGGGGCGCTGGTACCAGATCCCTGCTTCGGGCCGAGCCTACCTGGGCCTGAGCGGCTCCAGCCGTGCGGGCGCGGCGCCCGTCAACGGGGTGCTGGGACGTTCCGCCATGCTGGGTGAGCGTGTGTGGCAACGGGACCTGCGCATGCGGGTGGTCCTGGGGCCTTTGCCGCATGCGAAGTTCCGGCGCTTCCTGCCCGGCGGCAAGGGGGCGCTGGCGCTCAAGGAGATGCTGACCATGTTGGGCGGCATCAGCCTGGAGTACGAAATCAACCTGCAATTGCAGCGGGACGACGTACAGGGTTGCACCTTGGATTCAAGCCGCCCGGCTACCGCCTTCCGGCTGGGTTGGGACACTTTCCTGCAGACAAGATCTGCCAACGAGGACCGGGTCGACGTGCGCTATGACATCCATGCCGCCGCCTGAGTGGCGAGCCTGATGCCTATAGCGCCACCCCATTCAACAAAAATACATTTCAAGCTGTCATCACCATGAGCCAGAACCTCAAGACCCTGATCTCCAAGCTCAACGACACCACACGTCGTGCCGCCGAGCGCGCTGCCAGTCTGTGCATGGCGCGTGGCCACTACGAGGTGGATCTGGAGCACTTCATGCTTGCCTTGCTGGAGCAGCCCCAAAGTGACCTGGTGGTTTTGTGCCAGCGCTTCGGCGTGTCGGGCACCGAGCTGCAGCGTGATCTGGAAGCCGAGTTGAGCCGCTTCAAGACCGGCAACAGCCGCACGCCCGTGTTCTCCAGCCATTTGCCCGTTCTACTCGAACATGCCTGGCTGATCGCCTCGCTGGAATCACACACGGCGCGCATTCGTGGCGCGCACATCGTGCTGGCCTTGCTGACCGAGCCAACGCTGAGCCAGCTGGCCTTGCGTTCGTCCAGCTTGTTTGCGCGCTTCAAGCTCGATGAGCTCAAGCACAAGATGGTCGAGGTGACGCGTGGTTCGCAAGAGGCCACGCAAGCCGTGCGTGATGCCGATGCGCCCGCCGATGGTGACGAGACGCAGGCCGATGAAGCCCGTGCCAGCGACCGCCTGAGCGGCAAGACGCCCGCGCTGGACCAGTTCACCACCAACCTGACGCAACGTGCGCTGGACGGCAAGGTGGATCCGGTGATCGGCCGTGATGTCGAGATCCGCCAGGCCATCGACATCCTGATGCGTCGCCGCCAGAACAACCCCATCCTCACGGGTGAGGCCGGCGTGGGCAAGACCGCCGTGGTGGAGGGCCTGGCCTTGCGCGTGGCGCTGGGCGATGTGCCCACGCCCTTGCAGGGTGTGGCCATTCACGTGCTGGACATGGGCTTGCTGCAAGCCGGTGCGTCGGTCAAGGGCGAGTTCGAGAACCGTCTGAAGAATGTGATCGACGAGGTCAAGAAGAGCCCGCATCCCATCATCCTGTTCATCGACGAGGCACACACCATGATCGGTGCGGGCGGTCAGGCAGGGCAGAACGATGCGGCCAATCTGCTCAAGCCTGCGCTGGCGCGTGGCGAGCTGCGCACGATCGCGGCCACCACCTGGGGCGAGTACAAGAAATACTTCGAAAAGGACGCCGCACTGGCTCGCCGCTTCCAGGTGATCAAGGTGGAGGAGCCTTCCGAAGAGCTGGCCTGCGCGATGTTGCGGGGCATGGCGCCCTTGATGGAAAAGCACTTCGGCGTGCGCCTGTTTGACGAAGCCATCGCCGAGGCGGTGCGCCTGTCTGCCCGCTACATCAGTGGCCGGCAGTTGCCCGACAAGGCCATCAGTGTGCTGGACACCGCTTGTGCCAAGGTCGCGTTGGGCCAGAGCGCCACGCCCGCGCGCATTGAAGACGCGCGCAAGCGCCTGGAGCGGCTGGATGCGGAAAGCGCGGCCTTGACACGCGAGGCTGCAGCCGGCGCGCGCCATGGTGATCGCCTGGATGCCTTGAAGGCCGAGCGGGATGGCATTGTGGCGACCTTGAAGGCAGACGAGGAACGCTGGACGTTCGAGCAGCAGCTGGTCCAGGACATCCGCGAACTGCGCACGAAGTTGGAACACCAGGCTGGTGGCCTGTCGAGCGCCGAAGCCGGTGTGGGCCAAGCAGCAGCAGGCGCAGGCACTGAAACCAAGGCAGGCACCAGCGCACCGAGCAGCAAGGCCAGGAGCAAGAAGGCCACCATCACCCACGCCAGCCCCGATCACGAGTTGCTGGCGATGAAACAGGCCGAGTTGGCTGCGCTGCAAGGAGAGGCGCCACTGGTGCCCATGCAGGTCGATGGTCATGTGGTGGCCGAGATCGTGGCAGCCTGGACGGGCATCCCCTTGGGCAAGATGGTCAAGGACGAGATCAAGACCGTTCGCAATCTGCAGGCCACGCTGCAGGAGCGTGTGATCGGGCAGGACCACGCTTTGGCCGCGATTGCGCAGCGCGTGCGCACGGCGCGTGCTGGGCTGGAAGATCCCAACAAGCCCAAGGGTGTGTTCCTGTTTGTGGGGCCTTCCGGCGTGGGCAAGACCGAGACGGCCCTGGCCCTGGCAGACATCCTGTATGGTGGCGAGCGCAACCTGATCACCATCAACATGAGCGAGTACCAGGAGGCGCACAGCGTGAGTGGCCTCAAGGGCTCGCCCCCGGGTTATGTAGGCTATGGCGAAGGTGGCGTGTTGACCGAGGCCGTGCGCCGCAAACCTTACAGCGTGGTTTTGCTCGACGAGGTCGAAAAGGCGCACCCGGATGTGCTGGAGATGTTCTTCCAGGTGTTCGACAAGGGTCTGATGGATGACGCCGAAGGCCGCGAGATCGATTTCCGCAACACGGTCATCATCCTGACCTCCAACGCGGGCTCGCAAGGCATCATGCAGGCTTGCTTCAAGCACGATGAAGAGGCGGGTGGCACGGTGATGAAGTCTGCCGACGAGCTGCCGGCCGCTGACGAGCTGGCCGAGGCCCTGCGCCCCACGCTGTACAAGACCTTCAAGCCGGCCTTCATCGGCCGCACGAAGGTGGTCCCGTACTACCCCTTGAGCGACGATGTGCTGGCTAACGTGATCACACTCAAGCTGGATCGCATCGCAGCGCGCGTGATGGCCAATCACCAGGCGGTGCTGGAGTACGACGACGCCTTGATCGACACGGTGCTGGCCCGTTGCACCGAGGTGGACACCGGCGCCCGCGCCGTGGACCACATCCTCAACGGCAGCCTGTTGCCCGAGGTGGCCGACAGCGTGCTGGCGCGCATGGCCGAAGGTCAGCCGATCAGCAAGATCAAGGTCAGCGCGGGCAAGAACGGTGAGTTCAAGTTCAAGGTGAGTTGATCGCGCCGGGGCGGGCAGGTGCCCAGTTGCATTCTCAATCGCTGAGGATCAGTAGCGCTTCGTCACGCCAGTAGGTTGCCGCGGCATAAAAGCCCTCCCACACGCACCCGTTGCAGCCTCTGCCGCAGCAGGTGGTGGGCTCATCCGGGGGCTGCCGCAGGCTGATCCCTTGTGCGCTGGCCCGGCTTTGCAGGGTGTCGAACATCGCACGGACGGCATTGAGATCGGTCAAAGGAAAGTCCATCTTGGGGCTGGCCGGGGTCGGAAAAGGCCTGTGGCGTCTTGAAAACCCTGCATCTTAGCGATGCTGGCCGTGGCATAGTCCCCGTGTGACACAAGCTGCACCTGATTCTCTTTCGCCTGAAGCGCCGCTGTCCGGCCCCATGCTGGCCATCTACGGCCGCACCGTGACCTGGAAGCACCTGATCCTCACGGCGGGCCTGTTGCTGATCCTGATGGGGGCGGCGGCTGCGGCAGCGGCCTGGTGGGCCTGGCACAACCTGGCCGCTCAGGTGGTGCTCAAGGAGCAGCAGGCCGACATCCTGCTGCCTCAAGAGCTGGCTGTGAAGGCCGCTGTCACGCAGAAGGTCAAGATCAGCCTGGACAACCAGTCGCTGCCTGTGCGCGTGCCCATTCACCAGGATCTGAGCATTCCGCTCAATGACGCCATTCCGATCAAGGTCAGCCTGGACACGGTGGTGCCCGTCAATATCGAGGTGCCGATCAAGCATGTGCTCAAGGTGGACCAGGTGGTGGACCTGGACACGCAGGTCAAGACGCGCATCCTGGGCATTCCGCTGACCCTGCCCATCCAGGGCAAGATCCCGGTCAAGGCTGACGTACCGGTGGACATGGTGATCCCGATTCACAAGGATCTGCCGCTGGTGCTGGTCACGCCCGTGACAGTACGCTTCAGCGAACCGCTGCACACCACGCTGGACACGGTGATCGAGACGCGCTTGCCGCTGCATGGCGCGATGTCGCTGCCCTTGACGGCACCAGTCAGTGCCAGCCTGACGTTTCCGCAGCAGAAGGTCAGGGCTGGGCTGTCCTTGCTGGACTTGACCGTGCCATTCGAGGATGTGACGCTGGCGACCCGTCGCAAGGCGCCCGCACCTTGAATCACCAGGGTGCCGCATCGCCATGACCCGCAACCCGAGCCCGACCGCTGCTCAGCCCGTCCCATGGGGCTGGAACCGACCCATCAAGCCCGTCGCCCTGATCGTGGTGGGAGGCGCCGTCCTGCTGATCTGGCTGGTGCTGATGAGCATATCGGTCTGGTATTTCTACGAGCATTGGGAGGCCCGCCTGACCTTGCTCAAGCAGCCGGTGCAACTGCGTTTGCCTGAAGGCATGGTGGCCATGGCCGAGGTCAGTTCACCGCTGCAGACGCGCATCGACATGCGGCCTGTGGTGCGGATCCCGATCAAGCAGACCATGTCGGTGCAGATGCCGGATCACCTGAACGCCATGGCGCACATCAAGACCACGCTGCCTGTGGACACCTCGGTCACGGTTGAGCAGTTGGTGCCCGTGAAGACCACGCTGAACATGCAGGTGGCCTTGCGATCCTGGCTGCCGAGCATGGCGGTGTCGGTGCCCGTCACGCTCAATGTGCCTTTGAAGATGACCGTGCCGGTCAAGACGGACGTGCCGGTGGACCTGGATGTGGCCATCAGCGGCGAGCTGCCGCCCAGCCTCCACATCCCCATCGACACGGTGTTCACGGTGCAGCCTCACGTCAAGGGTGTGGTGACGGCCCACATGAGCAGTCAGACCGCGTTCAGTCTGCTGTCACCGATCGAGCCGTTCCCGCTCACCATTGATCGCGCCAGCCTGAGCGTGCCCTTCAATCTGACCTTCCTCAAGCAGCGCGCGCACTGAATCGCCGGACCTCAGGCCTTGCCGCAACAAGGCTTGCCTGGGCTGCAGTCTGCCGGGGTGAGCACGGGCCAGCCATAGGGCGGCGCCACCTGGGTGTTGATGCGCACCACGATCACCTGGGGGCGATGGTGCTGGTCAGCATCTGCCAGCGCGTGCTTCAGGGCATCTCGGAATGCCTGCGTGCCTTGATCTCTGGCAATGGTCACGGCACGGGCGCCCAGGCCCTCGGCGAATCGGGCCAGGTCGGGGCGACCCAACTGGTAGTAGTCATCCCATTGCGCAGCCGGGGGCAGCAGTTGTGCCATGCCCTGGCTGACCATGGCCAGGTCGTTGTCGTCCAGCACGATCCAGATGGCACCCACGCGGTGCTGCGCGGCCGTGGAGATCTCGGCCCCGTGCATCATGAAGGCGCCATCGCCGACGATGGCCACATTGGGCAGATCAGGGGCCGCCATCTTGCCGCCCACCACGGCGCCCACGGCAAAGCCCATGGGACCCATGGCCAGGGCGCTGTGATAGCGCACAGGCGGGTTGATCACCAGGTTGTTGAGTGACCATCCCACGCAGTTGCCTGCGTCAATGAAGATGTGGCCCTGGTGCACGAGTTCATCGACCACACGCATCATGGCGGCGGGGTGAACGGGTGCGGCTTCGCTGTCGCGACCGGCAGGGTCAGCCCAGGGGGCATGGTCCAGCTTGATCTGTTTGATCACCGCCTTGCGTGCATCGACCTTGGCCTGGTCTGGCTGCAGGTGGCGTGCCTTGTCGAGCATCACATCCAGCGTGGTCGCGATCTCGGCCACCACGCCGCGTGTGATGGGGAAGTCGCGGCCGATGACGGCGGCGCTCAGGTCCACCTGGATGAAGTGCCGTGTGGGTTCGAGCGCCGGGCTGTAGAGCGCTGACGCGGTGACGGATGTGGACAGTTCGCCCAGACTGGAGCCCAGCACCAGCAAGGTGTCGAACTGATCGGCCTTGTCGGCAGGGTGCATGTACAGGCTGGGCCAGGCGCACCCGCAGATGCCGTAGTTGCGCAGTGACAGGGCATGTGCCTCGGGGAAGATCCCCTTGGCATCCGGCGTGGTCATCACGGCGATGCCGAAACGGTCCACGAACTCGGTGAAGGCCTTGAGGCGCTCCGGGCTGGCCAGTGCATCGCGGCTGCCGTTGCCGAGAAAGATCAACGGGCGCGTGGCGTGGACCAGTTCATGCAGGGTGTCGGCCACGGCCTTGGGGTCCGTGCAGGCCGTGACGGGCCGGTAGGTGGGCGGCCTGATGTTGGCAGGGTAGTTGGGCGCACATTCGCCTGCGATGTCATTGGGCAGGCTGATGTGAACGGCCTGTCTGGGCAGCGACAGGGCATTGCGCAGGGCCTGCTGGAACAAGGTCTGGAAGTTCAGCGGGCTGGAGATGATGGCACTCGATGCCAGGGCGTTCTGGAAGATGTTGTGCACGTCCAGTTTGGCGTCCGTGCCTTCCTGCAGATAGCCCTTGCCGTAATAGGCCTCGGGCACTTCGCCGGTGATCACCAGCACGGGCGAGTTGCTGGCCTGCGCGTTCATGGCACCCGTCAGGGCGTTGGTGGCACCGGGGCCCGAGGTGGTCAGCACCACGCCCAGGCCGCCCTTGACGCGCGCGTAGCCGTCTGCGATGTAGGCCGCACCGGTTTCGTGTCGACAGATCACATATTCGATCTGCTGTGATTTCTTCTTGAGCTCGTTCATCAACCACACGGCGGCACCGCCGGGGATGCCGAAGACCTTGTCGACCCCCTCTGCCCGCAGGTAGTCGAGCAGCAGTTGGGCCACGGTGCCGTAGGCGGTGGGAGAAGGCGCGGGGACATTGGACGACATGTTCGACGAACTCCTGGATTGGGCATGGAATGTGGTCTGGCAAATAGGCCAGACATGGCTTGCACATCGCCCGATTGGTGTGGGCGGCGGGTGTCAAAAATGTGCCCTCCACAACCACAGGGCTATATCGTGAAAACAGATGCTTTGAACCCGGTTCTTGATGTCGCCATCGTCGGCGCGGGCGTGTCAGGGCTTTACAGCGGCTGGCGGTGGTTGACCAGCGCGCAAGGCAAGGGCACACGTGTCGAGGCCTTCGAGTTGAGTCACCGTGTCGGCGGGCGATTGATGTCGGCGCAGCCTCCGGGCATGCCCGAGGGGCGTGTCGAGCTGGGTGGCATGCGCTATACCAGTGCGCAGACCATGGTGTCGTCGCTGGTGTCCTATCTCAAGCTGGAGACCGTGCCCTTTGTGGTGGCTCAGGACCCGAACATGGCCTATCTGCGTGGGCGCCATCTGCGCACCAGGGATCTGTCGGATCCGGCCAAGGTGCCTTACGACATCCCGAAGTCGGACTACGAGGGCTTCACCAAAGGCTTCACGGCCCTGGCCGCCGAGCGCTACCTGGAAGAAGTGCTCCACCGCAAGCATGTGGACCTCAAGACCGTGGACTGGGACAAGGTGGCCGAAACTGGCCGCTACGAAGGCCACAGCGTGCGTGACCTGACCATGCGCTACATCTACAACCGGTCGGTCAGCCACGAGTCCTTCCAGTTTGCCGAAGACACCAGCGGCTATGACTCCATCTTCTTCACCTGGAATGCGGCAGATGGCTTCCCCTGGAACATCGGCGACTATGGCGCCAGCATCCAGTACAGCCGCCTGAAAGAGGGCTACGAGATGTTGCCCAAGACCTTGCACCAACGCTTCGAGTCGGTGGGGGGCAAGGTGCACTTCGAGCATCGCCTGCAGCGCTTCGATACCGTCCGGTTCGACGATGGCAGTGAAGGCGTGGAGCTGCATCTGGTGCACGCAGGGCATCACAAGGTGGTGCGCGCACGCAAGCTGATTCTGGCCATGCCGCGTCGTTCGCTGGAGTTGCTGGATCAGACGGGATCGGTGCTGGGCAAGGAGCACCACGAGGTGCACAAGCTGATCCAGTCCGTGGTGCCGATTCCGCTGTTCAAGCTGGCCCTGTGCTACCGCACGCGTTGGTGGGAGGAACTGGGCATCACGCAAGGCCAGTCCGTTACCGATCTGCCGATCCGCCAGTGCTACTACTGGCCAGTGGGCGATGACACCAAGGCGGGCGCCATCCTGATCTACAACGATGGGCTGGACCTGGCGTACTGGGCCGGTCTGCGCAACGACCCGGAAGGCTTCCCCAATGAAGATGGGACCGACAGCAACGACCCCGCCGTGGAGTGGAAGGAAAACCCCGCGCCCAAGCTCATGGTGCAGGAGGCGCACCGCCAGTTGCTGGAGATGCATGGCCTGGAAGACACGCCAGAGCGCCGCCCGTATGCGGCGGCCTACCGCGATTGGGGTGATGACCCCTTCGGTGGCGGTGCCAACTTCTGGCCTCAGTACGTGGACAGCCAGCACGTGAGCAAGCGCATCGTGCAGCCTGTGAAGGGCAAGCCGGTCTATATCTGCGGCGAGGCCTACTCACATGCGCAAGGCTGGGTGGAAGGTGCGCTGGCCACGGCTGAAGACATGCTGCAAAACCACCTGGGCTTGCAGCCTCCGCCTTATCAGGGCTGACCAGATCTGACCACGGCGCACGAGCGCCTGCGCCGCGGCCTTCAGCTTCTTTCGAGCAGCAAGGCCGTGGCGTGCATTTCCATGCCGATGCCCAGCAGGACCAGGTGCCTGGTGTGGATCTCGGCATGGCATTTGGCCAGGTTGACGGGCACGGATGAGGACACCATGTCGCCGAACTCTTCCAGCGTGCTGATGTAGTGCCGGGGCTGGATGGCGGCCTGCCAGGCATCCTGGACCATCTTGGAGGTCTGGTGGGCAATCAGGGTGATGTCCTGACCGGTCAGGCCATGACGACTCAGCAGGCGTTGCACCAGCGGCCCGGGTACCTTCAGGCCGAATTGTTTGAAGGCTTCTTCCCCTGTCTTGTCATCCAGCTTCATCAAGGGCTTGGTGAAATGTCCGTGTTCGGCTGTGGGGCGAGGCGCCATGCGGAAGGCGCCGTACCAGCGGCTCTGTGTTTCGTTTTCCCAATCGATCAGGCGGAAGTGGCGTGGGTTGCTGCTGTAGCCCAGCACCACGGCGCCCGCACCATCCGAGGCCGCCAGCGAGACGGGCTCGTGGTAGTCCACGAAGTGGGTCCAGTTGTTGCCGCAGACCACGAGCGCATGGCGCAGCGTGTTGCTGCGGATCAGGTCCGTGCCCAGGCGCAGGCCATCCTGGAAGGTGGAGTAATCCGTGTTGAGCGGCATCACGCGGCAATGTGGGCTCAAGCCGAGCTGGTTGTGCACTACCGCCAGGTCATTGGGGGCGATGTAGCTACTGACCGAGCCTGCGCCCAGGATCATGTCCACATCTTCTGCCTTGATGCGCGCGCGCTCCATGGCCTGCTTGCAGGCTTCGGTCATGATGTCGATGACGCCATCGGCCGTCGGCAGCACCCGCCGGTACTTGAGGCCGTTGAACAAGTCCGTGCCGGACGGCGAGTGCTTTTTCAGCCAGTCGAAAATCGGGGCGTCATTGCCCCGGACGATGTCGGGTACGGCGTAGCCTTGGCCAAGGATGGCCACGTGATGATCTGCGCCCATGGGCCGCCTCCAGTGAAGTGCATTGATCTGGAGGTGGTTTTCGGCTTGTTGGGGCGCAGACTGAAGGGGCGGGTGTGTCACGTGTGTCAGATGGGGGTGGCCACGCGTCGCCAGGCTGCCCTGCCGATCATGCGCAGCTTGTTGCCCAGGTCCATGCGCATCAGGTTGGTGCGCAGGATGCCCTTGGTGAAGCGCGTCTGCTTGCTGTAGTCGATCAGCACATCCACGATCACCGGTACGCCTTGTGCGGACAAGGTCTGTGCCTGGTCGATCACGGCGGCGATGTCCGCATCGCCGGCCATGCGCAGGTAGTGGGCCCCCACCGCGTCGGCGATGCCCTTGAAGCGGACCTCCGGCAGCACGGTGCAGGCCTTGCGGTTGTAGGGCAGCTTTTGAGCTTGCGAGATCTGCGAGAGCTCGCCATCGTTGAACACATAGCAGACCACGCCCAGCTTGTTCTCGGTGGCCGTGAGCAGCTCCAGCCCGGTCATGAGGAAGGCGCCATCGCCCACCACGCCCACCACCTGCTTGTCAGGGTGGGTGAGCTTGATGCCCACGGTGGCAGGCACGCAATAGCCCATGCAGTTGAAGTCGGTGGGCGTGATCACGTGCCGGCTCTGGCGGGGCTCGAACAACTCGGCCACGAGAAAGGTGTGGTTGCCGTCGTCGGTGACGAGGTAGCCGTCATCCGGCAGTTTGCTGCGCAGGGCCTGGAAGAAGCGCCCCGGGTTGACGCGCTGGCCGCTGTCGTGGCCCAGCCATTCAGCCATGTAGGCATGCTTGTCATGGGCGATCTGTTGGCGGGTGTGCATGCCTCGAGCCTGCACGGTGGCGGCATTGGGCGGGGTGGCCTGAAGTTGCGCCAGCAGCGCCTGCATGATGACGCGTGCATCCCCTTCGATGCTCAGGCGCGCGGGGTAGTTGGCGTTGAAGACGGCCGGGTTGATGTCCACATGGATGAGCTCCCAGCCTGGCTTGATGCCGAAGCTGCCCGTGGCGATCTCGCCAAAGCGCGTGCCGATCGCCAGCAGCACATCGCAATCGGCAAAGGCGTTTTCAGCAGCGGGCACGGCGGCTGGCCCGATGCCCATGCCAACGTGCAGGGGGTGCTGGCCGGGGAAGGCGCTGAGGCCTTGCAAGGTGGTGGCCACCGGCATCTGCAGCAACTCGGCCAGTTGCACGCTCAGTTCGGTGGCCTCCATGGCGCCCCAGCCAATGAACAGGCCGGGCTTGCGCGCCTGACGCAGCAGTTGGCTGGCCTGCTCGATGGTAGCCAGGGTGCCGGCGTCCAGCGCAGCCTGTGGCGGGGCCGGGCGAACGAAGGTGGGCAGTTCATCCACGTCGCCAGGGAAAAGCTGGATGTTGACCGGGATCTCGATGAACACGGGACCCGGCTCGCCCGAATTGGCGATGTGCCAGGCCTCAAAGAATGTGGGCACGATCTGCTTGTGCTCGGTGATGCGCCACGCCCCCTTGGTGATGGGCCTGACCATGGCCAGCTGGTCCATTTCATGGAGCTGGTAGGTGTAGCCCGTGTCGGTGCGGGTGCCGCCCGAGATCGCGATCATGGGAATGCCATCGAGAAAGGCTTCACCGATGCCGGCCATGGCCAGGGCTGTGCCGGCAGCCGGCACGATCAGCAAGGCGCCGTTGAAGTCATTGGTGCGGCTCACGGCATCGGCCATGAAGGCGGCACCACCTTCGTGGTTCACGCGGATCGGGGTGACCACCTCGGAGCTGGCCAACTGGTCGTAGATCTCCGTGTTGTGTACGCCGGGGATGCCGAAGGTATGGCGGATGCCGAGTTGCTCGAGGGCATGGCGAACAAGTTCTGCGCCGGTCTTCTTCATGGTCGTCTCCGTTATCGGTATGGGTGTCAGGCTGCGCAGTGGATGTGGCGTGCAGCGGCGTGGGCGGTCAGGATGCAACCCGACAGGAAGGTGCCCTCGAGGGATTTGCGGCCGTTGGCGCCGCCGCCACCAAAGCCGGCCGCTTCACCCACGGCATACAAGCCAGGGATGGGCTGGCCTTGTTGATCCAGCACGCGGCTTTGCAGATTGGTCTGGATGCCGCCTGTGGACTTGCGCGTCAGCAACTGGCAGCGGATCGCGATCAGCGGCCCGGATGATGGATCCAGGATAGCCTGGTAGTGGCAGGTGCGGAAGCGGTCACCTGGCCAGCGCCGCAGTTGCTCGATGCGGCGCAACTGGTCGTCGTTGTGCAGGCGGGGGCCGCGCTTGATCTGGTCATCGTAGGGCTGGATCTGCTCGCGCAAGGTCGTGGCGCTGATGCGGCCATCGCCGGCCACCATGTTCATGCGGCGGGCCAGGTCGACAAGGTTGTCGGCCATGACAAAGTCGGGGCATTGCGCCAGGAGCTCGTCCACCAGCTCGCGGTTGCCGTTGAGCATCTGCAGCAGCAAGGCCAGGGGCCGGCGATCACGGATGTGCTGGTTGTGTTCGGCACCAGATGCCGCCAGTTCCTTGTCGGCGATGCGGCGGTTGAGCACCTGCCAGGTCCAGGGCCATTGCGAGCGGGCAATCTGCGCGACCATGTCGTAGGTGTCGAAGCCGGTGACGAAGGGCACGGGGCCGATGCGATGGCCTTGCGGATCCAGCCAGAGCCCTGACTTGGCTGGTATCAGGCTGAGCCCGTGTCCAGGGAAGTGGGGGCGTGGGTGGCGCACCCCGGCGGCGTAGTTCCACATCTGATCCAGGTGGGTGACCGAACCTCCCAGCTTGGCGATGGCGTCGTGCATGCGGCCATCTGCATGAGGATGCGAGCCGTTGAGCAGGGTGGCCGGGGCCTGCCCCCAGTCCCGGGGCCAGTGTTGCCGAACGCGCGCCAGATCGCCCGTGATGCCGCCTGTGGCCACCACCACCGCATCGGCGTGAAGTTCGAAGGGGCGTTCGTGCCGTTCGTCCATGCCGTGGCATCCCTGGATGCCATCACGGTTGCCGATGAGGCCATCCACGCGGTGCCGGGGCAGGATCGTCAACCGGTCCTGCATGGGGTGTTGCTTCATGGCGTCGATCAGGGTCAACAACATGTGGCGCGAGGTGCCCCACAGTACGTGATAGCGGGGCAGGGTGTTGCCACGCGTCATCCAGCCCCGCTCCACCCACTGCACGGCGGGGATGAAGCGGATGCCATGGCTGCGCAGCCATTCGTAAACCTCGGGCACGCAGTGCTGCACGTAGTGCTCTGCCCAGCGCCTGGGCCAGATGTCATCTGGCTCGAATTCGGCAAAGGCCAGCCAGTCGGCCAGGGCAATCTCGGCGCTGTCTTGGATGCGGTTGAAGCGCTGCAAGGGCGTGTCCACCAGGGCCATGCCGCCAAAGGCATGCAGCCCC
Organism: Aquabacterium sp.; assembly: GCF_036279675.1. Lineage (GTDB taxonomy): Bacteria > Pseudomonadota > Gammaproteobacteria > Burkholderiales > Burkholderiaceae_C > Aquabacterium. The sequence goes on from NZ_DASUIS010000095.1 coordinate 64,543, forward strand.
AGACCACCCAGGCGATCCGCCTCGTCGCGATCCAGCAAGGTGACGCGGTGGCCCTGGTCGAGCAGGTCCAGCGTGGTGGTCAGGCCGGCAAGACCGGCACCGATCACGATGGTGTGGGAGGGAGCGGGGGAGAAACGCACGAAGGGGGCAAACGGGTCGAACTGATCAAGGAGTGTGCCGATCCGTCGAGGTGCTGTCTGTCCGGGACCCGACACGCCCGCCTAACCCGATTTGACGTGCCGCAAGTTCAGGGAAATGACCTGACGCAGACACCTTGGATACCTGAGTGGAAACCCGATCGACTGGCTTCGATCACCCCGCGGATAGGGTGGGGATAGCCCGTGCATTTGCCGCTCTTCCCTTGGAGAGCCTGGCGCATGGACGCGTAAATCCTGTGTGCAAACGTATCGCCGTCTCGGCAGAATTCACTTGGCGCATAACCCGCGATGGTTGCTCGACAGAGCACCATGGCGAGGCAGGCAGGAGTGGCTGGTGGCAGACGACATGGCAAGTATCGCAAGCGTGAAGCTGATGGATGCCCCCGAGGTGGTGGCATCGGGGCAGTCTGCGCTGGTCAGCAAGACGCTGGCTGATGGTTTTGCCTTGCTCACTTTCCCACGAGAACTGGAAGACCGATTCCTGACAGAGGGGGAAGCCAGACGTTTCCACATGATGGTGGTGGCAGGCGTGGCGGCCGTTTGCCTGTTTGGCGCCATGATCATTGGCGACTATCTGTTGAGCCCTGGCGTGGTGCGTTTTGCCGCCGTGCTCAGGGAGGCCGTGTTTCCGCCTGCCATCTTCATCGGCTTGTACCTGCTTCGGCGCTTGCGCATGCCAGCGCTCAACGAGTGGATGATTGCCTTGGCGGGCGTGCTGGCTGCCTTGCTGGAAGTGGCGATCGTTCTTCGCGGTGAAGCCGACTGGGCTGTTGCGCGTGTGGTCCAGTTGAACATCATCATGGTGTTCACCTGCGTGATCGCGCGGTTCTGGCCGGCCGTCATGATGGCTTTGGCCGTGGCGGGCCTGCATGGCCATGTGGTGGCCACCATGCCGGATGCCACCGGCATGATGAGCTTCAACACCAGCTTGCTGTTGGGTACGTCCATCGCGTTTGTGCTGTACGGCAACTACAAGCAGGAGCACGATGAGCGCATGAGCTTTCTGCTTGAAGCCAGGGAGCAGGCACTTCATGCCAGCCTGACCGAGGCCCACGATCGTTTGAGTCACCTGGCGACCACCGATGCGCTGACGCAGGTGGCCAATCGCCGCTATGTCGAGACCTACCTGAGCGAGTGCTGGCAAGCCGCGAGGGCGCAGGGCACGAGCCTGTCCTTGATCCTGGTGGACGTGGATTATTTCAAACCCTACAACGATCGTTATGGCCATCAGGCCGGTGACCGTTGCCTGGTGGCCGTGGCCGAGGCGCTGAGGGGCTGCATACGCCGACCTGGTGATCTGGTGGCGCGCTGGGGCGGCGAAGAGTTTGTCGTCGTGCTGCTGGATGCCGATGTCGACGCCACCGAAGCAGCGGCGGCGCGTTTGCGGCTGGCGGTGTCTGCCTTGCAGATGCCCCATGAAGCGTCCTTGTGTGCAGCACACGTGACCATCAGTGGCGGCTGGGCTTCGGTGCATCCGAACGAGCAGGATGATTGGCCACAATGGGTTCAACTCGTCGATGAGGCGCTGTATGGCGCGAAGCATGCGGGCCGCCATCGCATGCATGCAGCGCAGGGCATGATGCCCCATGCTGCGGTGGCAAGTGAGGTCAGGCGATGCTGAATCAGGCGCCACTGGAGCTGGACATCGACCTGCGCCGCTGGATGCGGTGGCGCCCGCCATCCTTGCGGATGGATGCCGTCGATGAGGCGCGTTTCGTCGAGGCGTGCGGGCCGGCTCGTGTGCAGCACTTTGTGGCAAGCGGCTTGCTGGCCTTGCTGGTCTACAACCTCTTTCTGCTGGTGGACGCACGGATGATCCCTGACGTCTATCCGCAGGCATTGACCATGCGGCTGTTCATTTTCTCGCCGGTGGCCTTGTTCTTGTTGTTGATCGGGGTGCGGTTCAACGCGCTCCTCGCGCGCCTGCCCAGGCCGCTGCTGGAAGGCACCTTGATGATGACCGGGGTGATCACGGCCTTGAACATGGGCTGGCTGCTCATGCACTCCCACAGCCCTTATGCAGGCATGTACACGGCGGGCCTGGTGCCCATCACGATCTACGGCAACCTGGTGCAACGCTTTCGTTTTCGGTATGCCCTGGTCTTTTCGCTGGTGGTGATGGCCACCTGCCTGGCCTGTGTGTGGGCGCGATCGGATCGCGTCAATCCTTATGACGTCTTCGATGTGCCCCTGGCTTTGCTGGTGGCGATCATCGCGGTCTATACCCTGGCCATGAACTACCGCTTCGAGCTGGAGGAGCGCAGGCGCTTTGTGTGGCAACTGCGTGCGCAGGCGCTGCACCAGGAGCTCAGCGCCTCACAGGCGAGACTGGACGAGCTCTCTCGCCATGATCCGCTGACGGGTGTGCCCAATCGGCGGCATGTCGATGCCTACCTGACTCAGCAATGGGCGCACCTGCGCGAGGCGCACGGTGACCTGGCGCTGCTGTTGATGGATGTGGATCACTTCAAGGCCTACAACGACCGTTATGGCCATCCGGCAGGTGATCAGTGTTTGAAGCACGTGGCGCAGGTCCTGCAGCGCAGCGTGCCCGCTTCACAGGGCTGTGTGGCCCGTTGGGGTGGCGAGGAGTTCATCGTGGTTCTGCCAGGCGCGCAGTTGCACAGTGCGATGAAGATGGCGCAGGGCCTGTGCGCGGCCGTGCGCGAACTGGGTCTGCGTCATGAAGGCTCGGCCACTTGCGGCAGTGTCACGATCAGCCTGGGCGTGGCGGTCGTCCGCCCGGCCTTGACCTCGTCGGTGGACTCGATCGACAGCCTGATCGCGCAGGCTGATGCGGCGCTGTATCGCGCCAAGGCCGGTGGGCGCAATCGTGCCGAGGCCGCGCTCAGTCCAGTGTCTGGCTGATGACCTGATTGCGACCGGCCTGCTTGGCCTGATAGAGCAGGGCGTCGGCGGCGCTGTACAGCTCTGTGGCAGTTCGTGATGCACCGCGTGCCTTGAGGATCACCAGCCCCATGCTGACACTGACGGCCCCGAAGGGGCTGCCTTCATGCGGGATGTTGAGGCCATGTACCGCGGCGAGCATCTGCATGATGAAGCGCTCGACCTTCTCCGGCGGTTCGTTGATGTCCAGCAGGATGGCAAACTCTTCACCACCCACTCGGTAGACGTGGTCGCTGGCGCGCTGCAGTTGCTGGCGCAATGCCGTGGCGATCTGGCGCAGCACCTCGTCGCCAGCCGGGTGGCCGTATCGGTCGTTGTAGGCCTTGAAGTGATCCACATCCAGCAGGCACAGCGCGGCTGGCGTTTGATGACGGGTATGCAGCGCGACAGCAGCCGCCAGGTCCTTGTTGAACTGGCGCCGGTTGTAGACGCCCGTGAGCTCATCGGTGATGGCCAGGTTGGCGAGCCGTTCGTTGGCCATCTCCAGCTCGGCCGTTCTGCTGGATACAAGGGATTCCAGTTGTGTGTTCAAGGCGGTTTGTGCCGCCAGCGCCTGGCGCTCGGCGTGCAGCTTTTCGGTCTTGAGCGTGTTCATCTGGTCGGCCAGACCAAAGGCCAGCAAGAGGGCTTCTGCGGCAGAGCCAATCTGCAGCAGGTTGTCTGTCAGGGCGTTGGCAGGCACGAAGCCCAGCACACGCAGGTAGTAGAGCAGCGCGGCGACCGATAGCGTGGTAAAGGCACCTGCAGCGTATCGCCCGGCTTTCGACTTCTTCTTGACGACCAGCACGGTGATGATGGCGGTCAGCCCCATGATTTCCAGGCTGCCGATCGCGCTGTTGATGATGAAGGTGGCGGCATACAGGTTCAGGAAGGCGGGCAGGATGCACAGGCCCTGCGCCGCCGTGCTGATGGCGGCGAACCGGTGCATCTTTCGAGACACCGAGTTTGCGGTGTCCAGGTACTTCATCAGGAAGAGCCCCAGCGACATGTAGAGCGCGCTCACGATGATGGCCAGGGCCTGGTTGTTGAAGTCAGGGGAGTCGGGCCACCAGTACTGGAAGGCGTAGCCGCGGAACACCAGGCCCCACAGCAGGAAGCACCCGACATAGGTTGCGTAGACGCCGAAGATCGTCTGCCGCGTGGAGGCGTACAGGAACAGGTTGTAGAGCAGGACGGTGGCCAGCAGCCCGTAGTAAACGCCGAACGCCAGTGTTTCGAGCTGCACATGCGCCGTGAAGGCTTCGGGGGCGTACAGCCTGGGGGTGATGATCTCGTTGAGGCCGTCGTGCGACTGGAGTCGCATCAACACGGTGACCTGTTGCCCGGCCGGGATGTGCAGGCGCATGGCGATCGTGCGCACATTCTCGCCACGACTGGCAAAAGGCAGGCGATCGCCACTGCTCATGCCTTGAAGCTGTGCGCCATCCGGTCGCAGGACATGGATGTCGACGTGGTCCAGCAAGGAACTGCCCAGATCCAGGATGCGTTCCAGATCGTGTCCCGTCGCATTGCGCAAGGTCACCCGGGTCCACCACGCAGAAGTCGAGAAACCGAAGTTGATGGATGCGTTGTGCTGGCGGTGCCAGTCCCCTGCAGGTGAGGCCCATGCCGCCTGAGCGTCCAGCCGACTGCCGGCGTCTTCGCGAGACTGCATGCTGGGGCCCAGTTGCACTTCGGCTTGATCGTCGGTCAGCACGACCTCGATGGCCTGGCCTGGCGTGGCGGCCCGCGCGCTGAAGCCGGGCAGCGTGACGCCAGCCAGCATCAGCATGCACACCAGTCTGATCAAACGGCTTGCAAGGGCCATTGGGAAATGCATAGGCACCAGGGCAGATCAGGCTACCCGCCGGAGGCGGCTCAGCCTGCTTGTGAGGGTTGATCGGTTTCCTGCAAGACCTTCAGCGCTTCCTTGGACCAGTTCAACCACCCCAGCTCGTACATGATCCCGGTCTTGAGGATCAGGTGCTGGATGCGGGCTTCACGGGTCAATGTCTTATCGGCAGGAAAGTCGCGCGCTTCAATCAGGCGATAGGCCTCCAGCTTGACGGCGTGCTGGGCCATTCTGCGCTGGATTTCGGCTTCCAGGCCCAGGGGGCCGATCACCGCGTCGGCGCGCATGCGCACCATGAGTTCGTCACGCTGATCCTGGGGTTCGGCGGGTTCGCGCACCCAGCGCTCCAGCTCCTGGCGGCCGGCGTCCAGCACACGGTAGATGCGTTTGCGGGTGCGGCCTCCGTCTGGTGCGGCCTCGGACGTGATCCAGCCAGCCTTTTCCATGCGGGCCAGCTCGCGATAGATCTGCTGGTGGGTGGCGCGCCAGAAGAAGCCGATGGACTTGTCGAAACGGCGCGCGAGGTCGTAGCCTGACGACGACTTTTCCAGCAGGGACGTCATCAAGGCATGGGATAAAGACATGCGCCGAGTCTAAGGGGTGGCATTCAACTATGCAACCAGTTGCATAAACGACAAAGTTCTCCTAATATCCGCTCCGTTCATGCAACTGGTTGCATAGTCGCCAGCTTGCCGATCCCATCGACTTCACCGAGAGAGACATCTATGAGCGCCTATCCTCACCTGCTGCAACCGCTGGACCTGGGCTTTACCACATTGCGCAATCGCGTCCTGATGGGCTCGATGCACGTGGGCCTGGAAGAAGCCAAGAATGGCTTCGAGCGCATGGCCGCTTTCTATGCCGAGCGTGCACGTGGTGGCGTGGCCCTGATGGTGACCGGCGGCATTGCCCCGAACGACGCTGGCCGCCCCTATCCCGGTGGTGCCCGTCTGGCCACGGAAGAAGAAGCCGCTCAGCACAAGATCGTGACCGATGCCGTGCATGCAGCCGGCGGCAAGATCGCCATGCAGATCCTGCACTTTGGCCGCTACGCCTACCACCCCGGCCTGGTCGGCCCCAGCCCCATCAAGGCTCCGATCTCGCCCATGCCGCCGCGGGAGCTGACGACGGCGGAAGTCGAGCAGACCATTGAAGACTTCGCGAACTGCGCCGCCATGGCCCAGAAGGCCGGCTACGACGGCGTGGAAGTGATGGGCTCCGAGGGCTACCTGATCAACGAGTTCATTGCCGCACGCACCAATCAGCGTACCGACGAGTGGGGTGGTTCTTACGAGAACCGCATGCGCTTCCCGGTGGAAATCGTGCGCCGCGTGCGCGAACGCGTGGGCAGCAACTTCATCATCATCTACCGCCTGTCCATGCTGGACCTGGTGGAAGGTGGCTCCACGTTTGACGAAGTGGTGCAACTGGCCCAGGCTGTGGAGGCCGCTGGCGCCACGATCATCAACACGGGCATTGGCTGGCACGAAGCCCGCATCCCCACGATCGCCACCAGCGTGCCGCGCGGTGCCTTTGCGTGGGTGACCCAGAAGATGAAGGGCAAGGTCAAGATCCCGCTGATCACGACCAACCGCATCAACACGCCTGAAGTGGGCGAAAAGATCCTGGCCGATGGCTGCGCCGACATGGTCTCCATGGCGCGCCCTCTGCTGGCCGATCCTGACTTCGTCAACAAGGCGGCCGCCGGCAAGGCCGATCAGATCAACACCTGTATCGGCTGCAACCAGGCCTGCCTGGATCACACCTTCAGCGGCAAGATCACCTCCTGCCTGGTCAACCCACGTGCCTGCCACGAGACCGAGCTGAAGATCGAACCCGCCACCGCCAGGAAGCGCATCGCCGTGGTCGGCGCAGGCCCCGCTGGCCTGGCTGCTGCCACCACCGCCGCACAACGTGGCCACGATGTGACCCTGTTCGAAGCGGCTGACGATGTGGGTGGCCAGTTCAACATCGCCAAGCAGATCCCGGGCAAGGAAGAGTTCTATGAAACCCTGCGCTACTTCCGCAACCAGATCAAGCTGACCGGCGTGAAGGCCCAGTTCAACACACGCGTGACCGCTGAAGACCTGGTCAAGGGCGAGTTCGACGAAGTGCTGCTGGCCACGGGCGTGACACCGCGTACCCCCGCCATCGATGGCGTGGACCACCCCAAGGTGCTGAGCTACCTCGATGTGCTGCGCGACAAGAAGCCCGTGGGCAAGAGCGTGGCCGTGATCGGTGCCGGTGGCATCGGTTTTGACGTGTCGGAGTTCCTGACGCACGAAGGCGACAGCCCCGCGCTGAACCTGGCCAAGTTCAATGCCGAGTGGGGCATCGACTCGACCTACGCCGAGCGCGGTGGCATCAAGCAGCCGCACCTGGACAAGGCCCCTCGCCAGATCTACCTGCTGCAGCGCAAGACCAGCAAGGTGGGTGATGGCCTGGGCAAGACCACGGGGTGGATCCACCGCACCTCCTTGAAGAACCGCAATGTCGAGATGATTGCGGGCGCCAGCTACAACAAGATCGACGATGCCGGCCTGCATATCACCGTGGGTGGCAAGGACGTGGTGCTGCCGGTGGACAACGTGGTGTTGTGCGCCGGCCAGGAGCCTTTCCGTGCGCTGCAGGCAGGCCTGGAAGCCGCCGGCAAGAAGGTGACCCTGATTGGCGGTGCCGACGTGGCGGCCGAGCTGGATGCCAAGCGCGCCATCAAGCAAGGCACTGAAGTGGCCGCGGCCTTGTGATGCTTGTTTGATCCTGTTGTGATCTGGCGTTGATCAACCCTGGAGTGACACCATGAGTTCGACCTCTGTACTCAAGCCCGCTGCGGCGGCCTCGCTGGCTTTGTGGCACGAGATGGTGTCGCTGCAGGATCTGGGCAGGCTGCCCACCATCCTGCATGACGGCGCCGTGTTCCGCTCGCCCATGGCCTTCAAGCCGTATGTGAGCGCCGCGGCCGTCAACCTCATCCTCAATACCGTGTCGAAGGTCTTCACGCAGTTTGAATACCACCGCACGCTGGTGTCGGAGGATGGGCTCAACGTGGTGCTGGAGTTCAGCGCCAGCGTGGGCGACAAGTCGCTCAAGGGCATCGACATGATCCGCTTCGATGAAGAGGGCAAGATCGTGGACTTCGAAGTCATGGTCCGCCCCTTCAACGCATTGCAGGCACTGGGCGCCGAGATGGGGGCACGCCTGGCGGCCTATCTGCCCGCCTACAAGGCCAACCACAACCAATAAGAGATACCGAGGAGACACATCATGCAACTCGACACCGTCACCGTCAGCCTGGACAACCATGTGGCCGTGGTTCGCCTGAACCGCCCCGAGAAAGCCAACGCGATGAACGCCACCATGTGGCAGGACATCCGCAAGGCCTTCACGTGGATCGATGAAAACGTGGAAGCCCGCGTGGCCATCATCGAAGGTGAAGGCAAGCACTTCACCTCCGGCATCGACCTGCAGATGATGATGGGCCTGCTGCCCCAGATCAAGAACGACTGCGAAGGCCGCACCCGCGAGAACCTGCGCCGCGTCATCCTGGACATGCAGGACACGCTGACCAGCATGGAGCGTTGCCGCAAGCCTGTGCTGGCCGCCATCCACGGCGGCTGCGTGGGCGGTGGGGTGGACCTGGTCTGCTGCACCGACATGCGCTATTGCTCGGCCGATGCCTACTTCACGATCAAGGAAATCGACATCGGCATGACCGCCGACGTCGGCACCTTGCAGCGCCTGCCCAAGCTCATCGGCAACCAGGGCATCGTGCGTGAACTGGCCTACACCGGCCGCAAGGTGGATGCCGCCGAGGCGCTGTCGCTCGGCCTGGTCAACAAGGTGTACGACTCGCGTGAAGCCTTGCAGGCGGGTGTGCGCGAACTGGCCGCGCAGATCGCCGCCAAGTCGCCACTGTCCATCCGTGGCACCAAGGAAATGCTGAATTACAGCCGTGATCACTCCGTGGCCGACGGCCTGAACTACATCGCCACCTGGAACGCCGCCATGCTCATGTCCAATGACCTGACGGCCGCCATGATGGCCGGCATGGCCAAGCAGACGCCCACGTTCAAGGACTGAGCCCCGCCTGGCTCAGGAGGCGACCCGCTTCCACTGCCCATCGTCCCCGAGCACCTCGATCACGCAGTCGGATGCGGGAACGGGGTCGATGGCGCCAAACCATTGCGCTGCGTTGGCGCCGCAGGCCTTGGCCTGTTTGTTCAGCTCGGCCCAGCGCGCCTTGCTGATGCGGGCTTCGCGTCGCAAGGCTTCGCCGCCCAGCAGGCTGCGGGGGCTGATGCCAAGTCGGTACACGCCGTTGCCCAACTGCTTCATCACCGCCAGGGTGGGCGGCTGCGCCACGCCATTGACGAGGACGGATTTGAGGGCGGATGGGTCGTGCTGCTGGTTCAGCGAGAACCAGGCGACGGGGCATTCCACGGCGGGCGTGTCAGGCGTGTCCTGCGGCAGGATGTAGCCGTTTTCAAGAATGCGAAGCAGGTGCACGCCCAGCGTGTAGTGCCAGGCGAGCAAGGTTGGGGTGGGCAGGTTCATGGGGGGGAGGGTCACCGACCGGGCTTGACGAAGTCGGATGCGATCCAGGCTTCGGCGCTGCCGAGGTTCAACTTGAAATGGGGCGCCACGCGCACCTGGACGATCTGATCGCCCGCCTGGTCCGTTGCGGACAGCAGCGCATACGGATCATCCTCATCGGGCACGATGTCCAGCGCGACGGTGATCTGCCCTGATGCCCCGCTCACCACCACGCTCTTGTGGAGCATGGCGTGCAGCTGCTGCTCGTGGCGGCGGATCACCTCGGAGGCGGTCTTGACCAGGGTGTTGAAGGCGCCCGTGTCCAAGGGCTTGGGGTTCTTCTTGTCGCGGCCCATGGTCCAGGGGCCCACCAGGGCGGGTTCGGGCTCGCCATCCCTGATCATCTCGACGGCCCAGCCGTCATCGTCCTCGTTCTTGACGACCTTGGCCGTCCAGCCGTTGTCGCGCCACAGGCGTGCTTCGTACACGGGTTCGAATTCGGGGGCTTCAGCCCTGGTGGCGTCGTTCAAGCTCAACCTGCCAATCCGGCAAACACGTTCTGCACGTCTTCGTTGGCGTCCATGGCCGCCAGGAAGGTTTCGACCTCTTCCAGCGCTTCGGCGCTGAGGCTGGCCGGGTCCACCGGGTTTTTGGGCTTGTAGCCCAGTTTGGCCGACAGCACGGTGAAGCCTTGCGCGGGCAGGGCGCGGCTGACCAGATCCAGGTCGGTCGGGTCCGTCAGGAAGAGCGTGACACCCTCGTCACCGGCTTCCAGATCTTGCGCACCGGCCTCGATGGCCGCCATCTCGGCGTCGGCGTCAGGCGTGGCAGGTTCTGCCTCGATCATGCCGACGTGGTCGAAATCCCAGGATACCGAGCCCGATGTGCCTTGCTGCCCTTTGCGGAACAGCACGCGCATGTCCGAGGCCGTGCGGTTCACGTTGTCGGTCAGGCACTCGACCATGACCGGCACGCGGTGCGGCGCGAAGCCCTCGTAGATCACGTGGTCGAAGTGCACCGCCTCACCCGTGAGGCCTGCACCCTTCTTGATGGCGCGCTCCAGCGTGTCCTTGGGCATGGAGGCCTTGCGGGCCTGTTCTACCACCAGGCGCAGGCGCGCGTTGGCGGCCGGGTCCGCACCATTGCGCGCCGCGATCATGATTTCCTTGGCCAGCTTGCCGAACACCCTGCCTTTGATGTTGGCGGCCAGATCCTTGTGTTTTGCTTTCCACTGCGCGCCCATGGCGGGAGTCCTTTGAATGGCTGAAACGGGGTGCCAGTTTAGTGGACACCTGCCGGGGGCCGCATCCGACACTGCGCGCGCGGGTCAATCCATTGGTGTTTGCCGTCAATGACAGGGCGGCCAGAAGTGGCCACAGTTCGGCACATGAAGCTGTCATTCCTGCCTCACTCGCGTCAGTCCGTGCCACCTGAACCGGGTGCGGCGCCTCGTGTTCGCCGCTTGCGCGACCTGCCCGGGCCGCCGCAGTGGCCGGTGGTGGGCAACGCTTTGCAGGTGCAATTGAGCAAGGTGCATCAGAACGTCGAGTCATGGGTCAAGCGCTACGGGCCCATGATCCACGTGCGCCTGGGCGGCTTTCCCTTGCTGGTGGTGTCCGATCACGAGGTGATCGCCTCGCTGCTGCGTGACCGGCCGGAGGGCTTTCGCCGCCCCTCGCGCATGCAGGAGATCATGTCCGAGATGGGCATCCAGGACGGCGTGTTCGTGGCCGAAGGCGAGCACTGGGCCAAACAGCGTCGCATGGTCATGGCCAGCTTTGCGCCAGGGCAGGTGCGGGCCTACCTGCCTGCCTTGCTGAGGGTGGCCGCGCGTTTGCGCCATCGTTTCGAGCAGGCTGCCGAACAGAGGCAACCCATCGATCTGCAGGCCGATCTGATGCGCTTCACCGTGGATGCGATCTCTGGCCTGGCTTTTGGCATGGAGGTGAACACGATCGAGTCCAACGACGACGTCATCCAGCGGCATCTGGACCAGATCTTCCCGACCATCTGGCGCCGCTCCCACGCCATCGTGCGCTACTGGAAGTGGTTCAAGCTGCCGCGCGATCGGCGCCTGGACCGCAGCGTGAAAGCCGTGAACGTCGCCATACGTGGTTTCATGGCCGAAGCGCGCGTGCGATTGCAGGATCCATCCAGGCGGGCCGCTCCGCACAACCTGCTCGAAGCCATGATCGTGGCCGCCGACGAGCCTGGCAGTGGCATGAGCGACGACGATGTGGTGGGCAATGTGTTCACCATGCTGCTGGCGGGTGAGGACACCACGGCCACCAGCCTGTCGTGGATGATCTACCTGATGAGCCGCAACCCGCATACCCTGCAGCGTGCACGGCAGGAGGTGGACAGCTGCCTGGGCGATCTGAATGACTGGACGGCAGACGACCTGGGCAAGCTGGATTACCTCGAAGCCTGCATCCACGAAAGCATGCGCATCAAGCCGGTGGGGCCTTTCAACGTGGTGCAGGCCCTCAAGGATACGGTGGTGGGGGATGTGCAGATCCGGGCCGGTACGTCCGTGGTCATGGTCATGCGCCACGACACCTTGAGCGACGAGACCTTCCCGCAGGCGAACCGCTTCATGCCGGAGCGCTGGCTGGACGAGGCCACGCAGCTGGCACCACACCATGCCAAGCGGGTCTCCATGCCCTTTGGGGCCGGCCCGCGCATCTGCCCGGGGCGCTATCTGGCCTTGCTGGAGATCAAGCTGGTGGCGGCCATGCTGCTGCAGCAATTCGACATCGTCGGCGTGGACACGCCCGATGGCCGGGATGCGGATGAGCACATGGCGCTGACCATGGTGCCGGTCGGTTTGAAGATGCGCGTCAGGCTGCGTGCAGATTGAGCGCAGCCTGATCGCGCATCGCGTGCATCACAGCATCACTTGCGTGCCCAGTTCCACCACCTGGTTGGCAGGCAGGCGGTAGTACGTGGCGGCACCTTCCGCTTGCCGCGTCATCCAGCCATAGAGCGCGCAGCGCCAGGCTGGCATGGCGCCGGGGCCATCCACGATGCTGGAGCGGGCCACGAAGAAGGTGGTGCTCATGGGCTCCAGCGACAGTGTGGGGTGCTTGATCAACTTCAGCGCTTCGGGAATGTCTGGCTCTTCGCGGAAGCCAAAGCGCACCGAGACACGGAAGGCCCCCGATGACAGCTCTGACACGGTCACGCGCTCATCCTTGTGGATATATGGCGCGTTGTCATTGAGCACGTGCAGGAACACGGTCTGCTGGTGCATGACCTTGTAGTGCTTGAGGTTGTGGAACAGCGCGCTGGGCACGATGGTCGGATCCGAGGTGAGGTACACGGCTGTGCCGAACACCATGGGCACATCGGGCCGTGGGCTGTGGATGAAGTCATCCATGGGGATGTCGATCTTGCGGCGCTGATCGGCCACCAGGCCGGAGCCTTCCTTCCAGGTGGTCAGCATCAGGAAGATGGCGGCGCCCAGCGTGAGCGGGAACCAGCCACCTTCGCCCAGTTTGCTCAGGTTCGACATGAAGAAGCCCATCTCCAGCAGCGTGAAGGCCCCCAAGGCGATCAGGGTGGGGCGACGCAATGTGCGGGCCTGAATGCGTGTCACGAAGGCCGTCAGCAAGGTCGTGATGATCATCGTGCCCGATACGGCGATGCCGTACGCAGCGGCCAGCGCACCGGAGGACTTGAAGGCCAGCACCAGCGCGATCACCGCCAGCAACATCAGCCAGTTCACGCTGGGTATGTAGATCTGGCCCTTTTCCTTGTCGGAGGTGTGCAGGATGCGCACGCGCGGCAGGTAGCCCAGGCGGCTGGCCTGCAGGGTCATCGAGTAGGCGCCGGAAATCGTGGCCTGTGAGGCGATGACTGTGGCCGCCGTGGCCAGGATCACCAAGGGGATCAGCAGGGCTTGTGGTGCCATCAGGAAGAAGGGATTGGCTGCCATGCTGGCATCACGCAATACCAGGGCACCCTGGCCGAAGTAGTTGATGATCAGGCAGGGGAAGACCAGCCCGTACCAACCCAGACGGACGGCCTTGGCGCCAAAATGGCCCATGTCGGCATACAAGGCCTCGCCACCGGTCAGCGCCAGGAAGACGGCCGACAGCAGGATGAAGGCGCTGCCCGGATGGTCGATCGTGAAGTTCAGGGCATGCATGGGGTTGATGGCCTGCAGCACCATGGGTGTCTGGGCGATGCTGTGCAAGCCCAGCGCACCCAGTGTGAGGAACCACACCACCGTGATGGGCCCGAAGAGCGTGCCCACGCTGCCTGTGCCCTTCTTCTGGATGAAGAACAGCCCGATCAGGATGCCGATGGTGATGGGTTCGATGAAATGCTCGAACCGCGGCGTGGCCACGCTGATGCCCTCCACCGCAGACAAGACCGAGATGGCCGGCGTGATGATGGCATCGCCATAAAACAGCGCGGCGGCAAAGACGCCGGCGCTGACCACGAGCAGGGAGCGCCGCGGTGCATCGTGCGTCAGGCGGTGGGCGAGTGCCGTCAGGGCCAGCACACCGCCTTCCCCGTCGTTGTCGTACTTGAGCACGATCCACACATATTTGATGGACACGATGACCAGCACGGCCCAAAGCAAGGCAGATAACGTCGCCAGCACGTTCTCCGGCGAGATGGCCAGGGCGTGCGGGCCATTGAAGGCTTCCTTGAAAGCGTACAAGGGGCTGGTGCCGATGTCGCCAAAAACAATACCCAGTGCCGCCAGGGTCAGTGGACCCAGACGTGATGCACCTTGATGGTCGGATGACATATTGTCGTGATCCCTTCAGTTTCCCGGTTGAAAGCGATAGCCCACGCCGACCTCGGTCAGAAAGTAGCGGGGTTGCGCCGGGTCGTCTTCCAGCTTCTGGCGGAGATGACCCACATAGATGCGCAGGTAGTGGCTGCTGTCGGCATACGACGGCCCCCACACTTCACGCAGAAGCTGGCGGTGCGTCATGACCTTGCCCGTGTGGGCGAGCAAGACGCACAGCAGCCTGTATTCGATCGGTGTCAGGTGCACGGGCAGGCCGCCACGGGTGACCTGTCGGTGGATCAGGTCCACCTCGATGTTGCCGAACAGGCAGATCGGTTGTTCGATGTCGGTGCCGCGACGGGCACGGCGCAGCATGGCGCGCACGCGGGCCAGCAACTCACCGACGGAGAAGGGCTTGGTCAGGTAATCGTCTGCGCCGGCATCCAGCACGTCGATCTTGTCGACCTCGGCGGCGCGCGCCGACAGCACCAGCACGGGCATGGTGGACCAGGTCCGCAGATCCTTGACGAACTGGCCGCCGTCACCGTCGGGCAGGCCCAGATCCAGGATCACCATGTCGGGCTTGCGCGTGCCTGCTTCGATCAGGCCTTGCTGCATGGTGTCACTCTCGGCGACCTTGCAGCCGTCGCCTTCCAGGGCCGAGCGCACGAAGCGGCGGATGTGCGGGTCGTCTTCAACCAGCAGGATGGTAGGGGCCAGGATGGCGGTGTTCGCGCTCATGATCGGCCCTCCGGGCTGGTACCTGACTCGGGTTCAGGCTCGATGGTGGGGGGCGTGCCCAGCGGCAGCATGAAACGTACTTCTGCACCGCCGGTGGGTGGATTCAAGGCCTCGATGCGCCCGCCATGGGCCCAGACGATGGCGCGGCAGATGGACAGGCCCAGCCCCACGCCTGGAATGCTGGATTCAGGGGCCCCTCTTTCGAACACGCCGAAGATGTTGGGCAGCCGATCGGCCGGAAAGCCTGTGCCCTCATTGCGCACGCTGATCAGCATGTGCGAGCCTTCTGGTGAAGCGCTGATGTGGATCTCGGTATGAGGTGGGGCGTATTTGGCGGCGTTTTCCAGCAGGTTGCCAAAGACGCGCTCCATCAGAACGGCATCGATCGACAGCAGGGGCAGGTCGGCATCCAGGTGCACCTTGACGGGGTGATCGTCCAGGCTGTGGCCAAGCAACTGGATGCTGGCGCCGATGACCTCTTCAATGGGTTGCCATTCCAGGCGAAGCGGCAGCTGCCCGGCTTGCTGTCCGGTCTGAAGCCGGGCCATGTCCAGGAGGTTGCTGACCATGCGGTGCAGGCGCATGGCCTGGTCGCGGATGGCGCCGGCCATCTCCTTGGCTTGCTCGGGCAGGGGCGGTTGCATCAGGGTCAGGGTGTCGGCCAGACCGAACAGCGAGGTCAGCGGCGTGCGGATGTCGTGCGACAAGGCAGACAGGATGGAACCACGCAGACGCTCGTCGTTCATCTCCAGCTGGGCCTGATGGGCGACGTTGACGAAATGCAGGCGCTCCAGTGCGGTGGCCACCAAGGTGGCGAGTGCGTCCAGCAGGCTGCGGTGGCCGTCAAGTTCACGGGCGCCGGATTGATGGGATGACAGGATCAGCACGCCTCGGGAGCGGGTGGAACCTGCCAGTGGCAGCACCGCGTACAAGTGGCCGTCGTCACCGACCTGTTGCATGCCGTGGTTTCTTGGTGCCTGGAAGGCGGTCTGCGCCAGCAGGGTGATGGTGCGCTCCAGCGGCGATTGTTCTGGCCTGGCGGGGACCAGGGATTCGTGAGATGGGGTGGCCTCTGTATCCTGATGCGCTGGCAGCAGCAGCCTGGCATGTGCGCCGAGCTGGCGTTGTGCAAAGTGCTCGGTGGCATCGCACACCTGTTCGATGGTCAGCGCGCCAGCCAACTGGCTGGCCAGGGCGTACAAGGCGTTGGACCGTTCTGCAGCCTGCTGCGCTTCCTGCGCCCGCACGCGCAGGCCGATGGTGAGGTGGCTGATGATGAGCGCCACGATCAGCATCACGGCGAATGTCAGCACGTACTGCGCGTCACTGACCGCGAAGGACCAGCGAGGGGGCACGTAGAAGAAATCGAACAGCCCCACGCTGAGGAAGGAGGCCAGCACCGCCGGGCCACGTCCAAGACGTGCCGCAACCAGCACGACAACCAGCAGGAACAGCATGACCGTGTTGACGAGTTCCAGCCAGTCGTGCAACGGGATGGTCAGCACGGTGGTGGCACCACAGGCCGTGATGGCCAGCAGGTAATCACGCCAGGTGGCACGATGGACCACGGCTGGGGAGGGACTGTTCAGGTTGGACATGGGCTGGATCGAAGCCGGGATGACTCAGCTTAGTCAGCCTCGCATCTCTCTTGCGAAAATTCTGGCATGTGCGGCATAAAAAAGCCGTAAAGATCAGGCCGGGATGCCTTCCACACTGCGCAATTTGAAGTCTTCACCCTTGAGCCAGGTCTTTTTGAACGAGCCGCAATGCGGGCAGGGCTCGATGCGGTCTGGCGGGTGGAAGGTCTGGTCGCAGTCCTGGCAACGGGCCAGGGCTTCGACGGTCTGGATCTCGATGTCGGCGCCTTCGGCCAGGGTGCCTGCCATGGCTGTTTCAAGCGCCGTGCGCAAGGCCTGTTCGTCGACGCAACTCAGGGTGCCGATGTCCAGCGTCAGGCGGGTGATGCGCCGGAGTTCGTGCGCATGGGTTTCCAGCAGGTGAACGACCTCTACCGCGAGCGACAGCTCATGCATGGTCGCGCCCCGTGATCGTGGGCGCCACCTTGTTCAGCGCATCGTTCAGCCATTGATGCATGAGGGCCACGGCCTGTGGCAGGTGGGCGCGGGCCTGGGGTGACAAGGGCTCGCCCAGCTCGAAACGGTGGCCTCTCAGGCTCAGCAACTGGGCGGGTGGAGGGCGTTGAAGCAACATGGCCTGATACAGGCCCAGCAATTGGGTGGGCGTGCAGCTGTGGCTGTTCACCGCTTGTGCGGCTTGTTCGGTGGGCAGTGCTTCCAGCCTGGTCAGTGATACAGCGTCATCGCTTTGCATGGCCGCATCCACAAACAGGATCTGCTCGCGCTCGGACAGGTCCATCACGTGCTCCACCATCAGTTGCTGATCGGCAATCAGCTCGACACAGGCCTGCACGTCTTCGGCTTGCGAGTCCAGCCACGAGAGCAGTTGATCGGCCAGCATGGGGCCGAATGCATCATCGCCCCGGCTCGGGTTGC
Organism: Aquabacterium sp.; assembly: GCF_036279675.1. Classification (GTDB taxonomy): domain Bacteria; phylum Pseudomonadota; class Gammaproteobacteria; order Burkholderiales; family Burkholderiaceae_C; genus Aquabacterium. Next base: position 81,973 of record NZ_DASUIS010000095.1, read on the forward strand.
CGACGGCCAGTACCAGGATGGGGGCTTTGTTCATGGCCAGTTGCTCGCCTGGCCGGACGCCGGCAGCGTAGGGCGTTCGATCTGGCCGTCTTCGTGCTTGAGCAGCAGGCCCACGGCCTGGCCTTGCGCATCGAGCAACTCCAGCTTCAATGGCATCTTACCCACCGCATGCGTGGCACACGACAGGCAGGGGTCGTACGCACGGATCGCCACCTCGATGTGGTTGAGCAGGCCTTCGCTGAGTTCTCGGCCATCAAAGTACTGCGCGGCCACCCTGCGCACGGCCTCGTTCATGGCGGTGTTGTTGTGCGTGGTGGACACAATCAGGTTGGCGTAGCTGATGAGCTCGTCTTCGCCGATGCGGTAGTGGTGCATGAGCGTGCCACGCGGGGCTTCGATCACGCCAATGCCTTCACGCAAGGGGGTGCCTTTGGCCATGAGGTCGGTGCCGATGATGTCGGGGTCGTTCAACAGGCGCTCGATGGTTTCGGCACAGTGCAGCATGTCGATCATGCGCGCCCAGTGCTGCGCCAGCGAGGCGCCCACAGGCTTGCCGTGGTTCCAGGCCTTGAACTCCTCGCGGGCGGCTTCTGCACGGGGGGTGTCCAGGTAGCTGGCATTGTTGATGCGAGCCAGCGGCCCGACGCGGTACCAGCCCTGTTCGGGGCCGATGCTGCGCAGGAAGGGGAACTTCATATACGTCCAGGGCTTGACCTCTTCACCCAGCAGTTGCTGGTAGTCGTGCACATCCACCTGGTCCTTCACGTGCACACCATGTTCATCGTTGATGCGCAGGGCGCCGTCGTACAGATCTCCTGCGCCATCCGGCCTCACCAGGGACATGAACATCGAGGGGAAGTTGGCAAAGGCGCCTTGTTCAGGCTGCCCCGCCAGAAACAGGTCGCGAGCGAGCACCAGTGCGCTGGCGCACCAGTCGGTGATCTGGCCGATGTCCTGCAGCATCACGCTGCGATCAGCGGCAGACAAGGTCTTGTTGAAGCCACCAGGCACCGAGCCCGTGCCATGCACACGCTTGCCCGTGAGCAGCCGGATCACCTCCTGGCCGTACTTGCGGATACGGATGCCTTGCAGGCCGAGTTCGCGCTGATCCTGCAAGACGCCCACGATGTTGCGATGGGCGACGGCATCATCAAACCCGAACAGCAGATCGGGTGAGGCCAGGTGGAAGAAGTGCAGGGCGTTGGATTGCAGGACCTGGGCGTGGTGCAACAAGCGCCGCAGTTTGTCCGCCGTGGGTGTGACCCTGCCGTTGCCAATGACGAAGGCATCGCAGGCCTTGCTGGCTGCCAGCAGGTGGCTCACCGGGCAGATGCCGCACAGGCGTTGCACCAGGGTCGGTACCTCCCAATAAGGGCGGCCTTGGATGAAACGCTCGAAGCCGCGGAATTCAACGATGTGCAGGCGGGCCTGTTTGACGCGCCGTTGTTCATCCAGCAGGAGCGTGACCTTGCCGTGGCCTTCCACGCGGCTCATGGGCTCGATCACCACGCGGCTCAGGCCGTTGGGGTCGGGTGCGGTTTCAAGTGGGTGAGGCATGGTGGCTCGCGGTGGCAAGGCAGGGCTCAATCGAATCGGCGGTTCTCGGCGGGCAGAACGGGCGGGCGGCCTTCCAGCATGGCCATGATGAGTTCACGAAAGGCTTCGGCGGGGGGCGGGCAACCTGCCAGGGTGTAGTCGATCGCCACCACTTCGTGCAAAGGCAGCACCTTTTTGAGCAAGGGGGGTAACTCGGGATCCTGCGGGACCTGCGGGTTGTACAGATCGGCACCCAGATAGGCCTCGGCGACGAGTTCACTCACGGGGATGCCATTGCGCAAGGCCGGCACACCACCATACATGGCACAGGCGCCCACCGCCACCAATACCTTGCAGCGCTGGCGGAATTCATGCAGCGTCTCGACGTTCTCACTGTTGCACAGGCCGCCCTCAATCAGGCCGATGTCCACGCCATGTTCGCTCACGTGCTTGATGTCGGTGAGCGGGCTGCGGTCGAACTCGATGTGGTCGATCAGATCGGCCAGGGCCTCGTCCACATCCAGAAAGGACATGTGGCATCCAAAGCAGCCGGCCAGCGAACAGGTGGCGATGCGCAGCTTCTTGCTTGTCTCTTGCTGGTCAGCGCTCATCAGCTGTCCTCCGGCTTCTGGGCGATGTCGGCGTGGTCGTATGGGCGCTGGCCGATGGGGATGACAAAGCCGTGTCGCTTGGGCATCAAGGCGCCCACGGGGCAGATGGACACGGCGCGGTCAGTGGCGGCGACCGCGCTGTCCTTGAGTTGCCCGCTGGGGCTGTTGATCATCAGTTCGGTTTTCAGGCCGCGCCCACCGATGGCGAACACGTTCTTGCCATCCACCTCGCGGCTGGCACGCACGCACAACTCGCACAGCACACAGCGGCTGCGGTCCAGCAGCACATCGGGGTGCGAAGCATCGACCACGTGCTGCGGGTACTCGTGCACGAAGTGCGTGTCGTGCATGCCCAGGTGGTAGCCCAGGGCCTGCAGGTGGCAGTTGCCGCTTTTTTCGCAGAAAGGGCAGTGGTGGTTGCCTTCCACGAACAGCATCTGGATCAGGCGCTGGCGATCGGCGTTGATGTCGGGGGCTTCCGATTCGACCTCCAGGCCCTCGCTGGCCGGCATGGTGCACGAGGTGACGGTACGCCCCTTGATGCGTACGCTGCAGACCTTGCAGCTGCCGATGGGGGCAAAGTCCCGGTGATGGCACAGATGCGGGATGTAGGCGCCAGCGTCCTGCGCGGCCTGCATGATGGTCTGCCCAGGCTGGAAGGGGATTTCGCGGCCATCGAGCTTGAAGGTGGGGGGCGCACTCATGTCGGGCTCGTGTGCAGGGTGAGGGCGTGCATGTCAACCACGGCGTCATTCAGATCGAAGGCTTGTTCGTCGGGCACCAGTCTCTGGTTTACCTGGTCGGGGAAGTGGGCGATCACGTCCATCAAGGGGTGGGCGGCGGTCTGGCCCAGACCGCAGTGGCTCAGGTGGCGCATCAGCTCGGCCGTTTCCTTCAGACGCTCGATATCGCGCTGGCTGGCATGGCCTTGAACGAGCCGCTCGGCCGTCTCCACCAATTGCCCGCAGCCCACGCGGCAGGGCGTACAGAAACCGCAGGATTCATGGGCGAAGAAACGGGTGTACTGACGGGCCACGTCGACCATGTCGCGTGTCTGGTTGAACACCGTGAAGGCGCCGCCAGTGGGCAGGTCTTCAAAGCTGATCTGGCGTTGCAGCTGCGCGGCGTCAATCAGCTTGCCGGAAGGGCCTCCCACCAGCACGGCCTGCACGTCAAGCGCACCGCAGTCGCGCAAGACCTCGGCCACGGTCACGCCCCAGGGTACTTCATACAGGCCGGGCCGGGCGACATCACCCGCCACGCTGAGGATGCGGGTGCCGCAGGAGGCGCTGGTGCCTTGCGCCTTGAACCAGTCGGCCCCATGCAGGGCGATCTGGGCCACTTGCACGAAGGTCTCGACGTTGTTGTTCACGGTGGGCAAGCCCAGATAGCCACGGTCAACAGGGAAAGGCGGGCGCGTGCGCGGGATGCCGCGTTTGCCTTCCACCGATTCGATCAAGGCGGTCTCTTCGCCGCACACATAGGCGCCAGCACCCATGTGCAACTCGACATCGAAGCGCTGCCCTGTGCCCAGTACATCGGCCCCCAGCAACCCTTGCACGCGGCGGGCTTGCAGCACCTCATGCAGATGGGGCTCGATGAATTCGTACTCGCCCCGCACATACAGAAAGCCCTGTTCGGCACCGACCGTCAAGGCGGCCAGCGTCATGCCTTCGATCACTTCATGGGCCCATTGCATCAGGAGCATCCGGTCCTTGAAGGTGCCGGGCTCGCCTTCATCGGCATTGCAGGTGATGGCGCGCGGGCCCGCTGCCTGGCGGCATGCCTCCCACTTTTGCCAGGTTGCAAAGCCCGCGCCACCACGGCCGCGCAGGCCTGCTTCGCGCAGCGTACCGAGCAAGGCATCCGGGCCGATGGCCTTCAGGCGTGCCAGGGCCTGCCCGGGTGCAATCGGGTGGCTGAGCGTGAGCTGGTGTCGCCAGACGGGGTTGTTGACTTCGAAGAAGTCTGCCGGCCATTGATCCAGTGGTGAGCCGGCCAGGATCAGATCGGCGACTTCATCGGCGCGGCGCAAGGTCAGGCGCGTCAAGGGGCGGCCGTTGAGGAGGCCGGCGGGGCCCTGGTCACACAGGCCGGTGCACGACGTGCGGTGGAGCGATACCAGACCGTCAGGTCGCGTCTCTTCCATGGCGACGCCAAGGCGCTGGCAGAGCTGAAGCAGCACGGCTTCGCTGCCCAGCATGCGGTCCGTGACGCTGTCGCTCAGGTAGAGCGTGTAGCGGCCGCGGGGCTCGAAACTCAGGAAATGGTAGAAGCTCACCACGCTGCGCACGGCGGCGTAGCTCAGGCCCCATTGCTGCACCAGCGTGGCGATGGCGCTGGCGGGCACGTGCTGAAACCGCGACTGAATCTGCCGCAGCACCTGCAGCAAGGCCCCAGGGCCGGCCTGGTAGCGTTGGAGGATGTCGCTGATGTCGTCGCGGGAGTCCATGCTTCAGAGTATCGAGTTCATGTGACGGTTGATGTGTTGCTTGAAGGTCGTTGGCCTGCGTGAATATGATGCAAGTCAACAAATCCGGGGCAGAGGGTCGCCCATCAGCCAATCGAGCATGCGTTGGCCACCAAAGCGGGTGCGCATCTGCACGAAGCCATGGCCGTCATCCGTCACCGTACCAATGCGGCTGGCCTGCCGACCCAGCGGATGGGCCTGCATGGCCTGCAACAGCGCTGGTGCATCGGCTGCGTCGCAGATGGCCATGAGCTTGCCTTCGTTGGCCAGGTAGAGCGGATCCAGCCCCATGAATTCACAAGCCGCTGCCACTGCTGGCTGTACAGCAATGGCGTCTTCGTCGATCTGCATGCCCACCTGCGATGCCGAGGCGATCTCGTTGAGCGTGGTGGCCAGGCCGCCGCGCGTGGGGTCGCGCAGTACGCGCAGCCTGGCACCGGTGGCCAGCATGTCGGCCACCAGCCCATTGAGCGCCGCACAGTCGGACACGATGGAGGCTTCAAAGCGCAGACCTTCGCGCTGGCTGAGCACCGCCATGCCGTGCTCGCCGATGCTGCCTGACAGCAGGATCGCATCGCCTGGGCGGGCCAACTGGCCGGACAGGTGCAGGCCGGGCGGCGCCACACCCAGCCCAGCGGTGCTGATGTAGAGGCCATCGGCTTTGCCTCGCTCGACCACCTTGGTGTCACCGGTGACGATGGCCACACGGGCCGCCATGGCCGCTTGCGTCATCGACTGCACCAGCTGCACCAGGTCGGCCAGGGGCAAGCCTTCTTCCAGAATGAAGCTCACGCTCAGGTGCAGCGGCGTGGCCCCCATCATGGCCAGATCATTGACCGTGCCATGTACCGCCAGCGAACCGATGTCGCCACCGGGAAAGAACAGCGGCGACACCACATGCGCATCGGTGGACATCACCAGTCTGCCCTCTGGCATGGCGGCCAAGGGGTTGGGCAGCACGGTGCCGTCATCGCTTGCTGCTGGCAGACCCGCGGGCAAGGTGCGTGCAAAGGCCGACTTGAACACGGCCTCGATCAACTGGTGGCTGGCGCGTCCGCCTGCGCCGTGGGTGAGGTCGACTCGACCATGGCGCAAGTCGAGCGGGCGAATGTAGCCAGGCTTGCTGCCGCTCATGCAGTCACCTTGGCTGTGGCCTGCTGGTACGCGATTCGATGGCGCCCATACTGGTAATGCGCCGCGCAGGCGCCTTCCGAGCTCACCATGCAGGCGCCTACGGGTTGTTCCGGCGTGCACACATTGCCGAACAGCACACAGTCCTGTGGGCGTTTGTGCCCTCGCAGGATGGGCCCGCACTCGCACTTGGGATGATCAGGCACCGACAAGGGCGTCAGATCAAAGCGCCGTTCGGCATCCAGGCTGGCAAAGGCTTCACGCAGCGCCAGTGCACTGTGCGGTATGGCACCCAACCCGCGCCAGTCGAAGGCCTCGCGCACGGTGAACACCTCATTGACCAGGCGCATGGCTTTCAGATTGCCCTCACGCCGAACGGCCCGGGTGAACTGGTTCTCGACCTGGGCGCGGCCCTCGTTGATCTGCCTGATCAGCATGAGGATGGCCTGCATCACGTCCAGCGGCTCGAAACCGGCGACGACCACGGGCAAATGATGACGCTCGGCAAAGACCTCGTAAGGCTGTGAGCCGATGATGGTGGACACATGGGCCGGCCCCACCAGGCCATCGAGCGCCACCGGCTCTGGCTGATCGAGGATGGCGTGCATGGCTGCAGGGGTGAGCACGTGGTTGCACAACACGCTGAAGTTGCGCAGGCCTTCCTGCTGGGCGATCTGTATCGCGACGGCCGTGGCCGGGGTCGTGGTCTCGAAACCAATGGCGAAGAACACCACCTCGCGTTCAGGGTGTTGGCGGGCCAGTTGCAAGGCATCGTCCACGGCATAGACCACGCGCACATCTGCACCCAGGGCGCGCGCCTTCATCAGGCTCAGGCCCTTGGATGCCGGCACGCGCAAGGTGTCGCCATAGCTGGCCAGGATGAGGCCCGGCCTTTGCGTCAGTGCGATGGCCATGTCGATGCGGCCAATGGGCAGCACGCACACCGGGCAGCCGGGGCCGTGGATCATCTGCACCTGTGGCGGCAGCAGGTCCAGCACGCCATAGCGTGCCAGCGCGTGGGTGTGCCCGCCGCAGAACTCCATGAAGCGGTAGTGGCGGTCAGCTT
>NZ_DASUIS010000096.1:0-9619 GCF_036279675.1 Aquabacterium sp.
CCGCCGCCTGACCCTGATCGGCTCGATGCTGCTGCACAAGGGCGAAGTCGACGGCCTGATCTGCGGCACCTGGGGCAACACCAGCCTGCACCTGCACTACATCGACCAGGTGATCGGCCGGCGCGCCGGGGTCAAGACCTACGCGGCCATGACCGGCCTGATCCTGCCGGGCCGCACCGTCAACCTGCTCGACACCCACATCAACTACGACCCGACGGCCGAACAGCTCGCCGAAATCACCATCATGGCCGCCGAGGAAATGATGCGCTTCGGCCAGCGACCCAAGGCGGCCTTGCTGTCGCACTCGAATTTCGGATCGAGCAACCAGCCTTCGGCCGTGAAGATGCGCGAGGCCCTGGCCCTGATCCAGGAGCGCGCGCCCTGGCTGGAAATCGACGGCGAAATGCACGGCGACACGGCCCTCGACGAGCCCTACCGCCAGCAATTGATGCCGCGCAGCACCCTCACCGGCGAAGCCAATCTGCTGGTCTGCCCGAACATCGACGCGGCCAACATCGCCTACAACCTGCTCAAGGTTGCGGCCGGCAACAACATTGCCCTGGGCCCCGTACTGCTGGGCGCCGCCAAGCCGGTGACGATTTTGACCCCGTCCGCCACGGTTAGACGAATCGTGAACATGACGGCCATGACGGTAGCCGACGCCAACGCGGTTCGCTGAAGCAGACCAGCGGCCTGAAACGCCGTGAAAGCCCCGCCCAGCCTGGGCGCGGGCTTATATCACAATCTGTCAACCCCCCACGCAAAGGCCCCGGGAGCCCGCTTTAGGGCCCCCTGGGCCTTGAGCTTTTCGGCTCTTTTCTATACAGTCACGGCTTTAACGAAGAGCTGCATTGCTGACAGATCAAGGCTGGAAACACAGCATCATGGTGCCCCGCACAGTCAACAGGGAATCCTCGTCAGGCGGTTGTGGCTTGACATCTGCGGCACCCGCCGCAGTCGCCAGAACCTCCCGCGCGTGGTCTGCCGTTTTCCTGACTGGTGTGGCCCTGGTTTGTGCGGCCGCCTGGCTTCCTTCCGAAGCACTGGCCCGTCGCCATGCACCACAAGAGACAAGCACCGCCTCGTCGTCGGTGGCCCTGTCTGCCCTTCCCGAGCAAGCCCAAGACGTCCACCGCCGCATTGCCGCGGGTGGTCCCTTCAGGTATGCCAAGGATGGTGTGGTGTTTGGCAATCGCGAGCGCCTGTTGCCCCGTCGGCCGCGCGGTTTCTATCACGAGTACACCGTCCCTACCCCCGGCGAACGCGATCGCGGCGCGCGACGAATTGTTTGCGGAGGTAAAGACACTAGACAGCCTGAAACTTGTTTCTACACTGCGGATCACTATCAAAGCTTCCAGCAAATTGATCCACAGCGTTGAAGCGCCGTTCTTTTTTCTTAGACCTTTAACTTTGCTCGTCTGGCCATGACCACCTCCATGAATCCCGGGGCACAAGCGATCATGTTGTTGCAATCCGTTCGACCCAACATCGTTCAATCCATCCGCGCCTTCCGCCCGGAAGACTTGCAACTGGCTGCCAATGCGGTAGGCCAACATTTCCTGTACACGAACCTGAGCGCCGCTCAGAACAAGCAGGACGTGCTGGACATCATCGCCCGCGACTTCCTCTTCCCGGATCACTTCGGCAAGAACCTCGACGCCCTGTACGACTGCATGACCGACCTGGTGCACAAGTCCGGCCCGCAGCCTGGCTTCGTCGTGGTGCTGGAACTCATCCCTGACGGCAACAAGTGCGACCGCGAAACCCGCGAGCAACTGCTGGACGCCTTCCGTGACGCCGCCGACTTCTGGTCCGAGCGCAAGGTCGCCTTCCGCGTGTTCTACTCGATCGCCGTGTCGGGCAAAGAGTCCGCTGGCAACTGGGACAAGGCCGAAGTCGCCCAGAACGACCCGAACGTCAAGCCTGTCAAGGTTTCCAAGAACGCCCCTCAGCCGATGATCATGAACCTGCCGCCGATGAGCAGCGTGTTCGACACCTCGGCGCTGCTGGCTGCGGCTTGATAAACCGTATGTGAGCATCCCGGCGCGCGCCTGTCATCAGGCGCCGCGTCCAGAAAACCGGGCTGGTCGGCTGACCAGGCCCGGTTTTTCGCTTTTCTGCTGCATGGGCCTCCCCAATTGCGGGGAAATCCGCACCCTGTCATGGATGCGCTCCTGATCTCTTTGTATGCTTGCCGTGCCCCGCACCCGCGGCACCAGAAAACAGAGAACCGAAGATCAGGGAGTTGACCATGCCGACATTACTCGGCCAGGGATGGCACGCGCGCGCGACCTGCCTGGCACTGACCTTGTCGCTCACCGCCTGCGGCGGCGGTGGCGGCGGCAGCAGCACAAGCGGCACACCCTCCTCGCGCGGTGACGGCGACACGATCGTGACGTTGTCGGGCACCCTGTCCATGGTCGAGACGGCCGCCGTGGACTCGGACACCAACGACATCCGACAAGCCAACCGGCACGCCAACGACGATTTCGACACCGCCCAGGCGCTGACCACACCGGTCAACCTCGTGGGCACGGTCAACGAGCCAGGTGCGGGGCCAGATGGCCCCAACAAGATGCTGGGCGATCAGGTCGACGGCTTTGTGGCCGACCTGCAGACCGATCAGGTTGTGGAGCTGACCTTCTCGGCCGACCCGGGCAAGAACGACCTCGAGCTGGTGCTCTTCAGCGAGAACGACCGCCTGCATCCGGCCGGCATCTCGATGGGCACGGGCAACACGGAATGCATGCGCATCAGCCAACCGGGGCGATATTTCATCGCCGTCTACGCCAACGGTGGCGCGTCGGTCTACAACATGCGCATCGGCAGCCCGGCCACCGCCAGCGCCTGCGCGAACTCGACCAGCGCACAAGCCCTGGTGGCCACCAATCAACTGGTTGCGCTGCCGCGCAGCGAATTCCTGCAGCCCGTCAACCATGGCCGCGCTCAAGCACAGAGCGTGCAAACCATGCAGGGCTTCCACAGCGCAGCAGGGCTGACTCAAGTGCCCGTGCCCGCTGGCGTGCCCACGCTGCTGACCCTGCCAGCCACGGCCAGCGCCAGGCTCAAGGGCCTGGCCCAGGTCACCGGCTACACGGACTTCAAGCGTGCGTCGATGTTGAGCCAGGCGGCCACCCTGACTGACAAGCGCCCGCAAGGGCTGGCGGCCACACTCGACACCCTGGCCTATGCCAAGGCCCTGATGCGCACCGGCCAATACCAATACGTGGCGCTCAACGAGCGGGTCAGCCTGAATCAGCTGACCACAGGCGTGGGCAGCTTCCCGCCAGACGACCCGTTCTACCCACGCCAGCGCTGGCACTACGAGCAGATCAACCTGCCTGCCGCCATGGATCGGCTGGCCAGCCTGGCCACGCCACCGACGCGCCGCCCGATCGTGGCCGTCATCGACTCCGGCATCATGACTGATCACCCGGATCTGGCCGGGCAGATCGAGGGTGGTCGCAGCTTTGTGTCGGTCAACTTCACCGGCGATCGAGACTCTGCCAACCCGGATGACCCGTCCAGCCCCGACGCAGCCAGCGGAGAAGCCCCCCATTTCCACGGCACCCACGTGGCCGGCACCATCGCCGCACAAACCTTCGACGGCTACGGTGCAGCCGGCGTCGCCCCGATGGCCCGCCTCATGCCGCTGCGTGTGTTCGACCCCGGCAGCCCGTACGCCAGCCTGTTCGACATCCTCCAGGCCATGCGGTATGCGGCCGGCCTGCCCAACCGCAGCAACCTGCTTCCGCCACGCAAGGCCGACGTGATCAACATGAGCCTGGGCTCGACGTCGACCTGTTCCGCGGCGTATCAGGACACCATCAACCAGGTTCGCCAGGCCGGTGTGATCATGGTGATCGCTTCCGGCAATGGCGCCAACAACCCGCAAGGCATGACGGTGCCCGTGGGCTCGCCCGCCAATTGCCGTGGCGTCGTGGCGGTGGGCGCGTCCAACGTGGCCCGCGTGCAAGCCTTCTACTCGCAGTCAGGGCCCGAGTTGCGCGTCACGGCACCCGGCGGGGATTTCAGCACCTCGTCCACCGGGGATCCCGTCGGAGACCAGATCTTCAGCACGGTCCCCAACTTCACGCCGGAAGGGCGTCGAGTGGCCTCCGGAGGCCCCATGGTCGGCACCTCCATGGCCACGCCTCACGTGGCGGGCGTGGTCGCCCTGATGAAATACGCCTACCCCGATCTCACCCCCGACAAGCTCGACGAATGGCTCAATGCCGGCAAGCTCACGGATGACCTGGGTGCGCCTGGCTTTGACACCGCGACCGGCTACGGCCTGATCAACGCTCGCAAGGCCGTGGACGTGGCGCTCAACGAGGCACGAACCCCGGGCGTGGCACCCAAAGGCAAGATCGTCGCCAATCCGTTTGCGCTGGACTTCGGCGCTCAACGCACCAGCATGAGCCTGGTGCTCAACGTCACGGCCGCCACCACCGACGTGGTGAGAACGATCAGCAGCTCGTCCGCAGCGCTGCGCATCAACAAGGCCAATGTCGATCCCCAGACAGGCCTGGGCACCTACACCGTGAGCGTGGACCGCAGCCAGCTCCCTCAAGGCACCCAGTTCCTGACCCTCGACATCACCACAGGCAACGACAGCTTCACCGTGGAGGTGACAGTCGTCAACCAGAGCGGGGCCGGCACAGCCAGGCGTCAGGCTGACTATGGCGCGGTCTACGTGATCGCCATGGACGCGCTTACCAACCAGACCGTTGACGAAGTGGCCGTCAACGCGCAAAACGGGCAGTACACCTGGCAGTTGCGGGGGCCACTGAATGCCACGGTCGTCCTGGTGGCAGGCGCCGATCTGGACCAGAACGGCTTCATCTGTGAAGCGGGCGAGCCCTGCGGCGCCTACCCCTTGTTGTCGAGCGAGATGACCAGGCTGAAGCTTGGCGGCCCGATCGGCAACCTGAACTTCTCGATCTCGCCCATTGGCACAGGTGGCGACGCACAGGCGCTGAACCTGGGTGCGCCTGGTTCAACCACCATCCGGCCGATCAAGCATGGCCCGTGAGCAGGCGATCAGGGCAGATCGTCTTCCGTCGGAGGCGCGCTGGCGGCGCGGGGCCCCACCGTGGGCCCCAACCGGCTGCGCACGGACAAGGCCTTGCCGCTGATCAGATGCCCATACACCGTGGCGTTGGACAGCACCTTCTTGACGTAGTCACGCGTCTCGTTGAAGGGGATGTTCTCGACCCAGGCTGCGGCGTCCATGCGCGGCCCATCGCGCCAACGGCGGGGTCGTGAAGGGCCCGCGTTGTAGGCCGCCGCCGCCAGCCCCTGCGCGCCCTGGAAGTCATCCAGCACCAGCTTGAGGTAGCCGGCACCCAGGCGCAGATTGGTCATGCGGTCCATGAGCAGGCCGGGGTGGTACTCGATGGACAGCTTGCGCGCCGTCCAGGCGGCCGTGCCGGGCATCACCTGCATCAGACCGGATGCCCCCACCGCCGATTTCGCCGCGATGATGAAGCGGGACTCCTGGCGGATCAGCCCATACATATAGGCCGGATCCAGCCCGACCTCACGTGCGGCGGTCAGCACGTCGTGCTTGAAGGGCATGGGATAGCGCTGCTCCAGATTGAACTCCTGGCGGGTGCGCTCGCTGGAGTTGATGCACCGGTCCCAGATCTCGCGGCGACAGGCTTCCTCGGCCACGGCCATCAGTTCACGGTCGCTCAGGCCGCCAGCCTTGGAATAAGACAGCGTGAAATTCCACTCCTTGAGCGCTTCGGTGCGCCAACCCAGATCCAGCATGCGCAAGGCGCGGTCGATACCGGGTATGGCACGGGCATCGGCCAGCTCGCCTTCCGAAATGGCAGCAGGGCGAGCCGGCGCACGCGCTGGCGCACCATGCAACTCCTCGGCAGCAAGCTGCCCGTAGAAGGTCATCGGGTTCGCGACCCGCACCAGCAGATCACGCGCCTGTTGCCGCAGCCCGTCAGCCACGACCGGGGATGAGGCGCCACTTTTAGCCCGACCCTGCAAGGCCTTGGCCTTCCAGTAAAGCCAGGCGCCATCCTGCTGCTGATCCGGTGCCATGGCATCCACCGCCTGCTCCACCAGCTGCCAGCGCTCAGCCTGCCCGGCGGAAGCAGCACGCAAGCCGGCGCGCGCCATCCAGGCCAGGGTCTCAGCCGACCACGATGCGGCCACGCGCGAACCACTCAGGCGCATCTCGCCCGTTCCCGCGGCCAGGGCGCGATCGGCCAGCGCGCGTTCGAAGTACGCGGGTGCTTCGGGCATCAGCTTCCAGGCGGTCGCCCGCCCCAGCTGAGACCAGGCCCAGGCTGACTCCTCGGCGTTCCAGCGCCAACGCGCCCGCTGCGCACTGTCTTCGATGGCGCTGGCGGCGGCCAAAGGGTCCACCCCGGTCCAGCGCACATAGGCCAGGAGATTCAAGGGGCTGATGGCATCTGCCGGGATGGCCAGGGGCACCGGCGTCGGGTCAGGTTTGGCTCGACCCTTGCCGCGTTTGGCCGCCTTGCCCTTGTCCTTGTGCTTGCCCGCCTTGGGCGTCGCACTCAAGGAGGCGCCAGGCGCATGCTTGCTGTCATCGCCCCCGGCGAACGAGGCGTTACGGCTCGCCGCCGGCATCAGATAAGCCTGTGGCTGTGTCATGACCCGGCTCACGGCCTGACTGATCACATCACCCAGCAGCTTCGCACTTTGCTGCACCGCGCGGGGCTTGTCCGCCTCGATCGACAGCCTCAACTTGCGCCACACGTCGGCGGGCTCCAGGACACGGGCGGCCAACAGTACCTGGGCCATGGCGTCACAGCCATAGTCTGCGTCCTTCTGGCCCCACCAGGCCTGGCGCGCCTGCTCACGCCAGTCTCCCGGCCCCTCCATGGGGGCGCGGGTCTGGAAGCGTGCCAGCACCCCGAGGCAGCTCACCTCGCGGTCATCGTTCATCCGGAAGGCCGGCTGGATGCGCAGAAACGTTCGCCAGTCCTGGCGTCGACCCAGCTCCAGCAACCAGTCGTTGCGCGCACGGTCAGCCACATAGCTGTCGGGCCAGCGCGCCAGGAATTCATCCACCTCGGTCGGGCCGGCCTCGATCAGGCGCGCCTGGAAGTACCAGTAGTCGGCCCAGGGCGCCAGAGGATGGTGGGCAGCCATCAGCGCATCACGTGCCGCCAGCAGGCGGGGCTTGTCGCGCACGCGAAGCGCGTCGCGGGCATCCTGGACGGTGGTGTCATCCACCGCCGCGTGCACGGGGCTCACGCCTCCCAGCAGCCCCAGGGCCAGCGCCATGGCAGTCAGGCCCTGTGCGCCAGCAGCCGCATACTTATAAGAGATCCGCAATTGAGTAACCTTTTGTTATGGCCACGAACAACCCGCCCGCCACGCGCCCCGAACTGCGACAACACCTGCTTCAAGCGCGCCGCGACTGGATGAACACCCCTGCCGCCGCGCAGGCTCAAGCTGACCTGCAGGAACGCGTGCTGGCGGTGCTCGCCCAACTGGAGCCCGAGTGTCTGGGCTTGTACTGGCCTATGCAGGGCGAATTTAACCCAATGGCGGTCGCTTCCACAGCCCGTTCAGAGTGGGCCTGTCAACTGGCCTTGCCCTATGCGCGCAAATCACCCATCGACATGCACTACCGAGCCTGGGACGGCAACGATCAGCCCGACACGCGAGATGAATGCAACATCCCGTCGACCAAGGGCAAACCGGTGCGCCCGGACGTGGTGCTGGTGCCCTGCGTGGGCTTCACCCCGGAAGGGTGGCGGCTGGGCTACGGCGGAGGCTATTTCGACCGCTTCATGCAGGCTCACCCCGACGTCACGGCGGTAGGCGTGGCCTGGGATCTGGGCAAGCTGGAGGCCGCCACACTGGCCCCGGAAACCCACGATATTCCCCTCGTTCTCGTTCTTACAGAAAGCAACAGCTGGAGCGCTTAACGCCCCCCGGTTTCGGGGGGACTTCGAGGGAACCCTATGCGTTAATCGAGAAACAAGGGTGAAGATCGCGACATGGCTCACCAGAGCCTTCTATTCGAGGGCGGCAGGAGCAGCGCCCCAAATCAACCGAAACAAGGACGTGAACATGAAGTTTTTGAAGCATTTCGCCGTGTCGTTCCTGGCCGTCGCTGCAACCGCCGCCTCTGCAGCCAGCGTGACACTGAGCCCCGTGACCAGCTCGACCGTGTCGTTCGACACCGCTGCGCTGGCCTCGAACAATTTCACCGCTACGGCACTGGGTGGCTCCACCTACAACTCGTCGACCGGCATCCTGACCGACGCCATCGCCGGCGCTTCGGTGAGCAGCTTCCCTGGCGCTGCGCTGGTGTCGTATGACGCCACCTCCGGCATCTCGCTGAGCACCACCATCGCCTTCGTTGGTACGGTCAAGGTCAACATGACCAACTTCTCGTACAACGCCGCCGACAACATGCTGTACGGCGACCTGTTCGTGACAGCTCTGGGCAGCAGCAAGACCTACACGAACCAGTCGATCCTGGTGGCTGGCAACGAAGTGGGCACCATCGGCGCCGACAGCATCAACAGCGTGAGCAGCTCTGCTTCGGCACGTGCACTGAACATGACCCTGTCTTCGTTCACGCTGTCGTCCGACCTGCAAACCCAACTGGGTAGCGCCGTGTCCTTCGTGTCCTGGCTGCCTGGCGCCGTGAAGAACGTCACCGTGGTCAGCGCCAACCCGACGCCTTCGGTGCCTGAGCCCTCGACCTACGCCCTGATGGGCCTGGGCCTGGTCGGTATCGCCCTGAGCGCTCGCCGCAAGCAAGCCTGAACGACATGAGCCACGCGGGGGCCTGACCGGCCACCCGTGTTGCCAGGTCTTCAACAAAAAAGCTCCCTCCGGGAGCTTTTTTTCTTGGCAAGGCGCACGACACGGACACCCATAGAAAAAGGGACCCGAAGGTCCCTTTCAAGCGACTTGCAGCAGATCGCTGCAGTGCTGGATCAGAAGCGGTAGCCGATACCGATACCGAACAGCACGGGGTCAACCTTGACGGTGCCCAGCTGCGTACCGTTGTTGTACACACGGGTACGAATGTCGATCTTCTTGAAGTCGACGTTGATGGACACCTTGTCATTGATCGGGAAGTCTGCACCGAACTGAACAGCGGTACCCCAGCTGTGACGGTCGATGTCCAGCGGCAGCACGTCATTGAGGTTCACGGCCGAGAAGTGGGTGTAGTTCACGCCGAAGCCAGCATAAGGACGCACGGCCTTGTTGGTGGGGGCAAAGTGATACTGCAGCAACAGTGTTGGAGGCAGGTGACGCAGGGTACCCAGCTTGGTGCCGTTCAGATAGACGGTCTGCTTTTGAGGTGTGGTGGCAATCAGTTCCAGCGCCACGTTTTCGGTCACGAAGTAGGAAGCGTCAATTTCCCAGATGTACTTGGTGTTGACCGAAACCGAGTCAGTCGTGATGACGGCATCTGCCGTGTTCTGGTTCGCTGGGTCCAGTTGCAGGACACGGAAACGCGCCATGAAATCGCCAGCGTAAGCGGGCGCAGCGGCGGCGCATGCCAGAGCGGCAGCAGCGATCAGGCGGGTGCGGATGGAAGTGGCGTTCATGATTGATCCTTCTTGTGGCTAGGTTGCTGGGGAGCGTGTTGGCGCTACCC
>NZ_DASUIS010000097.1:0-55022 GCF_036279675.1 Aquabacterium sp.
CCCGGCCAACGCCAATCCGATACGCAGCCCCGAGCGCGCCCGCAACCGTCAGTTGGTCGTGCTGATGCGCATGCATGGCCAGGGCGTGATCGACGATGCGCAATACGAATCGGCCAAGGCCGAGAAACTGAGCGTGCGCGCCCCCGGCGACATGGAAGTCCACGCCGAATACGTGGCCGAGATGGCCCGCGCACAGGTCTATGCCCGCTACGGCGAAGAGGCCTACAGCACCGGCATGAAGGTGGTCACCACCCTGCGCGCCAACGAACAGCAAGCCGCCTACAAGGCCGTGCGCAAGACCCTGATCGACCGGGAATTGCAGATGGCCTGGCGTGGCCCCGAAGACCATGAAGAGCTGGACGACAACCTCGACGACACCGACCCGCTCGTGTCCCAGGCCCTCGTGGACTACAACGATGACGAAACCTTGCGGGTCGCCATCGTCACGGAGGCTGGCCCCAAAAAGGTCGTGGCCGTACTGGCCTCCGGCGATGTGGTGACGGTCACGGGCAAGGGCCTGCGCCAGGTGCAGCCTGGTCTGGCAGCCAAAGCCAGTGCCAAACTCAAGATCCAGCGCGGCTCCGTGGTGCGCCTGCTTCAGCAGGGCAAGGACTGGACCATCACGCAGTGGCCTGAAGCCGAAAGCGCGCTGGTCGCGCTCAACCCGCGTGACGGCGAAGTGCATGCGCTGGTGGGCGGGTTCGACTTCCGCTCCAACCAGTTCAATCACGTGACACAAGGCTGGCGCCAGCCGGGCTCCAGCTTCAAGCCCTTCCTGTATGCCGCGGCCATGGAAAACGGCGTGATGCCGGAGACCATCGTCAACGATGCGCCCTTGACCGGCCTGGGAGACTGGTCCCCGCAGAACTCGGATGGCAGCGCCGACGGCCCCATCACCTTGCGTGAAGCCCTCGCCCGCTCCAAGAACCTGGTCAGCATCCGACTGGTGCAGTTGCTGGGCCCGCAGGCCGCGCGCGAGTGGACGGGGCGATACGGTTTTGATGTCAGCAAGCAGCCTGACAACCTGACGCTGGCGCTTGGCGCCGGCTCGACCACGCCCATGCAACTGGCCAGCGCCTACGCCGTGATCGCCAATGGTGGCTACAAGGTCGCGCCCATGGTGATCAAGCGCATCACCGATGCCGATGGCAAGGTGGTGTTCGAAGCGCCCAAGGCCGTGCTGAATGAAAACCAGCATACCGTCTCGACGCGCAGCACCTTCATGATCTCGTCGCTGTTGCAGGAGGTGACCCGCAGCGGCACGGCCGCCCGGGCCCAGGGCCAGCTCAAACGCCCAGACCTGTATGGCAAGACCGGCACGACCAACGACGTGGTCGATGCCTGGTTCGCTGGCTTCCAGCCCAATCTGGTGGCCGTTGTATGGGTCGGTTATGACAAGCCTCAATCACTTGGAAGCCACAGCTCCGGTGCCTCATTGGCGCTGCCAACCTGGATCAACTTCATGGCCACGGCCCTGGCACGCGAACCTGTTCGAGAGTTGAGCCCGCCGGAAGAAGGCATTGTGCGCAGTGAGCACGACTGGCGATATGCGGAGTGGGCCAATGGCGGATTCATCACCTCGCTGGGCCTGGACGATCAGCCCATCGACCGCTCGCTGATCCCGATGCCGCCTGATGCTGCTTCGGCCGCATCGGCAGCAGAGCCCGCCACAGCGGCTTCAGACGTCTCGGCCTTTCCAGACATTCACCCGTGAGTCCGGCCAGCGCCACCGGGTGGTGCGGCTAGAAGAAGTCGATCCCGCCTTTGACTTCCTTGCTGGCCACGTGCCCACCCTGCACGAGCTGGTCGTGCGAGATCACCTGGTTGCGCCCGTTTTGCTTGACCCAGTACACGGCCTGGTCCGCGCGGTCGAAGGCATCGGTCGGCGTGTCGTCTTCGCAGACACGCGTGAAGCCAACGCTCACGGTGATGCGCTCGATCTGCGGAAAGTGATAGCCCGCCACCAGATGCCGCAAACGCTCGAAAGCGCCCACTGCATCATGCTCACTGGCTGAGCGCAGGAGCACGACAAACTCCTCGCCACCGAAGCGGTAGATCAGGTCATTGAACCGGAAGGTCTCGCGCATCAGGCGCGCCATCAGCAGCAGGACCTCGTCACCGATCAGGTGCCCGAAGTTGTCATTCACACGCTTGAAGTGATCGATGTCAATCACGGCCAGCCAACCGAAGGTCTCGGCTTGTGCATCGCGCCGTTCATCCCCTGTAGGCAGCGACAACTGCGCGCTTTGATAGGTCAGACGGCCAAAGGCCTCGTCAAAGGTCTTGCGATTGCGCAAGCCGGTCAGCGCATCACATTCGTTTTCTTCCAGCAGGCCGCGCAGATTGCGGTAGAAGCGCGACATGCTGGCCAGCACGCGGTGCTGCTCGGCCGTGAAAGGCTGCAGGGCGGCCACCTCCAGCACGCCCATCACCTCGCGGCCGGCACTCAAGGGATACAGACAGGTCGGCAAGGGATCAGGCAGCTCCAGCATTTCGCCGGTGTGGAGGCAGCGGGCGTGAAACGGCAGGCTGGCCAGGCCAGGCAGGCTCTCGAAAGGCACGCTGGAGGTATCCACGAGTTCCTGGTCGCGACCCGCGCAGCAACTGGCCGTGGTCAGCCAGCGAACATCGACGCCTTCGCCCACCCTGCGATGGATCACCACGTTCTGAGGCCGCACCAGATCGTGCACCAGTTGCGCCAGCGACATGTCCAGAACCTCACGGTCCCGCAAGCCGCTCAAAACGGCGAAATCCTCGATCAACTTGTTCATGTTGCGGCGCCACACTCCAACGACACAGGGCAACGACTCGGCATTCGGGAGCTTTTCGGTCAGATTGCGCACATCTTTAATTTCAGTCTTGACAGAAATTTCAGACGTCATAAACTGCAAGGCATGGAACTGACAGATGTTGCTCGCAAATTCGTGGTGCACTGGGGCGAAATGGGCTCAGCCTGGGGCGTCAACCGCACGGTGTCGCAAATCCACGCCCTGCTGTTCTTTCACGGCAAGCCCCTGCATGCCGAAGAGATCGCCGAGACCCTGGGCGTGGCCCGCTCCAACGTCAGCACCAGCCTGAAGGAATTGATCAACTGGAAATTGGTCCACACCACCCAGGTGCTGGGGGATCGACGCGATTACTTCGAAACGTCCAAGGACGTGTGGGAATTGTTCCGCACCGTGGTGCGTGAACGCAAGGAACGTGAGTTCGACCCGACCACCCGCATGCTGCAGGGCCTGGTCAAACAAGCCGAGTTCGCCAATGAGGCGCCGGATGCCCAGGATCGGGTGCTGGAAACCCTCAGGCTGATGGAGGCCCTGGGCTCCTGGTCTGACGAGATGCTGCGCCTGTCACCCAACACCCTGGAGAAGGTGCTGCGCATGGGCGCCAGCATCCAGAAATTCGTACGGGGATGAGCCATCCCCTTTTTTGGCTCGATATTTCTGTCTTTACTGAAATTTCAAAAGGAGTCGACATGAACACCGCCACCTATCCGCTCACGATCTACTACGACGCCTCCTGCCCTTTGTGCAACGGCGAAATGAGCAACCTGATGCTGCGCAATGTGGACGGCTTGCTGGCCTTCGTTGACGCCTCGCCACCCACCTTTGTGTCGCCACTTGCCGGCATCTCGCGAGAAGACCTGATGAGCCTGCTGCACGCCCGCAAGGCCAACGGCGAGGTGGTCAGTGGCGTGGAGGTGTTCAGGCTGGCCTACGGTGCGGTCGGCCTCGGCTGGGTCACAGCCCCCACTTCGTGGCCCGTGCTGGGGTGGCTGGCAGACAAGGCCTACCCGGTACTGGCACGCAACCGCTACCGCATCCCACGCGGCCTCGTCACCAGCGTATTTGAAGGCGTGGTCAGGCGCGCGGCCGAGCAGGCTGCGCAACGCGCCCGCTGCACCGACAAGACCTGCCAGCTCTGAGCGCCTCACCATCAAGCACACAGGAGTCCATCATGAACACAAGCCTCTTCCTGGTTTCGTTGCTGATCGCCATCGTTGGCCCGCTGCTGGCCATCAGCTACCTCAAGCCCATCCTGATCAAGGTGCTGCAATCACTGTGCAATGCCGAAGGCGGCGCCGAGTTCTGGGTGCGCAGCGCCTACTTGCTGGCCGTTTGTGGCACCCTGCTTCTGATGCTGACTTTCGGCGAGTTCCGAGAAGGCAGCAGCACGGTTGACACCCTTCGACGCGCGCTCTGGCTGGTCTTCGCAGGTGTGTTCACCACCGTGGCCATGATTTCTCGTGAAGTCTGGGCACAAGTACGCCAGACACTGGATGCCAACAAGGAGCGACAATCATGAACGTCCTGCTGTGCGGTGCCTCGGGCTTCATCGGCCGCAACATCACCAAGGCCCTGATGGCGGCCGGGCATCGGGTGATCGCCACACGCTCACCCGCCCATCGTGGCGATGCATCGGCCATCCCTGTCGACTTCAATGTCGACACCGATCCCGCCGTCTGGCTGCCGCGACTGCAAGGCATCGACGCCGTGGTCAATGCCGTGGGTGTGCTGCGCGACAGCCGCAAGCGCCCCATCCAGGCCGTGCACAACGACACGCCCAAGGCCTTGTACACAGCCTGCGCGCAAGCTGGCATCCGGCGCGTGATCCACGTTTCGGCACTGGGCATCGAAGGCAGCAGCACGGCCTATGCACAGACCAAGCTCGCCACTGACCAGCACCTGCTCACGTTGACGGCACAGGGGCAGCTGGATGCGGTGGTACTGCGCCCCAGCATCGTGTTCGGCGCCCAGGGCGACAGCAGCAAGCTGTTCATGGGCCTGGCCCAGTTGCCCGCCCTGATGTTGCCCCAGGCCATGATCAAGGCAAGGATCCAGCCCGTCGCGGTGGGCGACCTGGCCCTGGCCGTGACACGCCTGCTGAATGAAGCGGCCACCGTGAAGGGCATCGTCTGCTGCGTGGGCCCCGAAGCCCTGAGCATGGCCGATTTCGTCGGCAGTCTGCGAGCCCAGCTTGGCAAAGGCAAGGCCCTGGTGATGCCCCTGCCCGGTTTCATGACCACATTGAGCGCCCGCATCGGCGACCAGATCCCGGCCATGCCCTTCTGCTCGGACACCCTGTCCCTGCTGGATCAGGACAATGTGGCACCGCCACAGGCGTTCACGGAACTGCTGGGGCGGCGGCCCATCGCACACCAGCATCTGGTGAAGAGCTCATGGCACTGAAGCCCGTCGATCGGCAACTGGCCCGCTTCGGTCTCATCGCCGTATGGATATGGACGGCCCTGGTCAGTGTGCAGCAAGCGCATGGCTTGAGCGCACAACTCCTGCAGGCCAGCGCCATCCCCGCCCCGCTCTATCCTTGGATCATCTGGGGTGGCGCTGGCGTTGACCTGCTCCTGGGCCTGCTGATGTGGCTGCGCCCTGCCAGTTGGGTTTACCTCACGGCAATGGGCATGACGCTGACCATGACCTTGATCGGCACCTGGGTCGACCCGGCCTTGTGGCTGCACCCACTGGGGCCTTTGAGCAAGAACCTGCCCATCCTCGCCTTGCTGTGGATCGTGGCACGGGACGAACCATGAACACTTACCTTCTCATCAAGTGGATCCACATCCTGTCGAGCGTGCTGATGGTGGGCACGGGGCTGGGATCGGCTTTCTACATGTTCTTTGCCAATCGCAGCGGCTCACAGGCCGCCCAGACCGTGGTGTGCAAGCTGGTGGTACGGGCCGACTGGTGGTTCACCACCCCCACGGCCATCATCCAGCCCTTGTCCGGCTTCTGGATGGCCCATCTGGCAGGCTGGCCACTGGACGCCCCCTGGTTGATGAGCGCCATCGGCCTGTATGTGCTGGCCGGCCTGTGCTGGTTGCCTGTGGTGTGGCTGCAGTTGCGCATGGCGGCCTTGAGCCAGCAGGCGCATGATCGGCAACAGTCCTTACCTGCGCTGTACTGGACCTACGCTCGCAGATGGGAATGGCTGGGCTATCCGGCATTTATCGCCATGCTGGCCGTGTTCTACCTGATGGTGAACAAGCCGACCCTATGGCTTTGAGACCGGCCTGACTCAATCCAGCTTGGCCTGCCGAGCCGCGAACCGTTCGGCGATCTCGGTCATCCGTTGCCGCACCGCGTTGCCAGCCCCCGGCCCGGGCACCGGCATCACCTCGGACACATCCAGCGGCTCGCCATTGGCCGAACGCAGGACCATCGGCGCGATCTCCTGCCCCGTGCGGCGCGCCACGATGCGCACAGGCGGCCCCTTGGGCGCGCTGGCGTGCTTGTCGCCCCACTGCAGCATGGCCACCAGCACCGGAAACAGATCCCGGCCCTTGGGGCTGAGGCGGTAGGACAAGGCCTTGCCACTCGCGCTGGTGGCCTCGACCACCAGGATGCCGCCCTCCACCAGCTTGGTCAGGCGCTGCGTGAGCACATTGGGCGCAATGCCCAGCGCCCGCTCGAACTCGCCAAACTTGCGGCTGCCGAAAAACGCCTCGCGCACGATCAGAAACGTCCACCAGTCGCCCAGCAGCTCCAGCGTGCGGGCAATGGAACAGCTCATGTCGGCGAACGAGGTGCGACGCATGGGGACTCCAGTCAATGTCGGCGAAAGATCCATTCAGCTCGGTTGCAGGCTGGCAACTTCCTGCCTATACTGCCCCAACTACTTGCTTTATGCAAGTAAATGACGGAGACGATTTCATGCCCCTTGCCAGTTCCGACACTGCCTTGTTCATCCACTCCACCGGGATGGGCCCCTTCATGTGGAAGCGCCTGATGGCCACCGTACCCGAGGGCATGCGCAGCATCGCCGCCGTCAACCGAGGCTATGCCCCGAACGATCTGATGCCGCGCGGCACGCCCTTCACCATGGACATGGATCTGGCGCACATCAAGGCACAGATCCCGGCGGACACGACCGGCCTGCACATCGTGGCCCACTCCTACGGCGGCTTGCTGGCCCTGCTGCTCACGCTGGAAGGCCAGTTGCCCATCAAGTCCTTGTGGCTGTATGAGCCCGTGATGTTCGGCACCCTGCGCCACATCCAGGCTCAGCTCGACGACGACGTGGGCTCGCTCATCACCGCCATGTATGGCCCGGACAGCCTGTTTGCCACATCCGAAACCGGGGGGGATGACGCCTGGCTGGAAGCCTTCATCGACTACTGGAACGGCCCCGGGGCCTGGGCCGCCATGCCCGACAAGGTGCGCGCCCCCATGCGCGTGCTGGGCTGGAAGATGTCGCAGGAGGTGCATGCCATCGGCACCTTGTTCAGGCCCATGGACGACTACCTGGTCAAGGCACCCCTCACCCTGATCCACGGCGAGCACACCACGCTGCCTGCACGCGACATGTCACGTCGCCTGGCCAAGGTCAACAGCCATGCCAGGCTGGAGACACTGCCCGGGCTGGGGCACATGTCGGTCGTCACCGATGCGGACAAGGTGGCACCCAGCCTGCAGGCGCACTGGGCCCGGCTCTAAGGCGCGGCGTCGGTCCGCTTGCCGGCCGTCTGTACGGCGGCTTCTGTGGCGGCCAGATCCTGCGCCACCAGGTACAGGCGCAGATCGAACTCGTACTGGTGGTAGTTCGGCTCCATGTGTGTGCACAGCTGGTAGAAGGCCTTGTCATGGTCCTTCTCCTTCAGGTGGGCCAGTTCGTGCACGACGATCATGCGCAGGAACTCGGGCGCCACCTCACGAAACAGACTGGCCACCCGGATCTCGCGCTTGGCCTTGAGCTTGCCGCCCTGCACGCGTGACACCGCGGTGTGTGTGCCCAGGGCATGCGTGATGACCTTGAGCTTGCTGTCAAAGGCCACCTTGCTGAGTTGATCGGCATTGCGCATGTAGCGGCCCTTGAGCGCCATCACATACTCGTACAAGGCCGAGTCGGATTTCACGTCGTGCCGATCGGGATAACGGCGCGCCAGCGTGTCGGCCAGCTTGCCCTCGTCGATCAATTGCTGAACCTGCTGCAGCAGATGCGGCGGATAGCCAGTGAGGTAGCGCAAGTGCGGTGGTGCACTGCGGATCACCGGCACCAGCGTGGCCACGCCTGGCCTGGCGCCATCGCGGTGAGCGGGTTTACGGTGAGACGTCATCAGGCATCTTCATCCAAAGCGACTCAAGGCGCGATCTGTTCGGCATAGTCGTACAGCGCGCCCAGGATGTCCTGGCCACGCTCGTCGTCTTCACTCAATGACTCGCCCAGGGCATCGATGCGCTCGAAGAAGGCCGCCAGCGACAAGCCGCCACCTTCGCCTTCATGCAGTCGAGCCACGCGCAACTCGTGCCAGCGTGCCTGCTCGGCTTCGCTCAGGGTATCCGGGAAGTTGCGGGCACGGTAGCGGAACAGCACCTCTTCCAGGCGTTCGTCCACAAAGCCTGGCGTGCGCTCGGCCAGTTGGGTGGGCGACAGGCCACGCAGGCGTTGCAGCACACGGCGGTCTTCATTGCCCACGAAGCCGCCATACAGGTCTTCATCGACATCAGCCGGGGTGCGCTTGTCATCGCGGGCGTACAGCTCGGCCCAGATGCCATCCATGCTGGCGCTGCGCTCGGCCACCATCTCGGCGTGCTCGGCGGCCTTGTCCAGATCCAGGCCCCACTTGGCGATCAAGGCCGGGCTCAGGATCTTGAGGTTGCCAATCACGATGGGTGACTTGTTGATGTGCACGCTCTTGACGGGCAGGCGCGTCACGCCCTCGGGCAGATCGGCCGTCTTGCTGAACATGCGCAAACGGATATCGGCCGCGCTCATGCCAAACAGCTCGCCGGGATCATGCGCCAGATCCCACACCAGGATCTCGTTCTTGTTGCTCGGATGCTGGGCCAGGGGATAGACCAGGGCCATGCAGCCACGCTCGTGGCTGAACATACCCGAGATGTGCAGGAAGGGGCGCCAGGCCGAGCGAGGCTTGTCCAGGCCGGCTTCGGCCAGCACCGCATCCTTCTTGCGCAGCTTCAGGCAGAAGTCCCACAGCTTGGGCTGCGCGTTCTTGATCAGGCGGGCCAGGCCAATGGTGGCGCGCACGTCGGACAAGGCATCGTGCGCGGCTTCGTGGCTCAGGCCATTGGCGGCCGTCAGGTGCTCCAGCTTGAAGGAGGGGCGGCCATCTTCGTGCTGCGGCCAGTTGATGCCTTCAGGGCGAAGCGCCCAGGTGCAACGGACCACATCGAGCAAGTCCCAGCGGCCACAGCCGTTCTGCCATTCGCGGCCATACGGGTCGATCAGGTTGCGCCAGAACAGGTGGCGCGTCACCTCATCGTCAAAGCGGATGGTGTTGTAGCCCACGCCCACCGTATTGGGCTTGCCCAGTTCACGCTCGATGGCATCGGCGAATCGATGCTCGGGCACGCCGCGCTCCAGGCAGGTCTGCGGCAAGATGCCCGTGAGCAGACAGGCCTCGGGGTCCGGCAGGTAATCCGGCGCGGGCTGGCAGTACTGCATGAGCGGCTCGCCGATCTCATTGAGATCGGCATCCGTGCGCACGCCGGCAAACTGGGAGGGGCGATCACGCCGGGCCACCTTGCCGAAGGTTTCGTAGTCGTGCCAGTAGAAGGTGAAGTCTGTGCTCATGGCTGAACATGAAGGCGCGGGTAGCGCCAGAAATGGAAACGGCCCGCGGGGCTACCCGGCGGGCCGTGGTCGGGATGCGGAGATTGTGCCCCCACTAAGCCGGGCACGGCCTCCGTCCGATGGGGGTCGGGCTCAGCGCTTGCGCACCACCACACTGCCCACCGAATAACCGGCGCCGAAAGAGCAGATCACGCCCACATCACCCTTGGCCAGATCGGCGCGGTATTTGTGGAAAGCGATGATGGACCCGGCAGACGAGGTGTTGGCGAATTCGTCCAGGATCAAGGGCGCGATTTCGGGCGTGACTTCAGCGCCGATCAGCTTCTTGACGATGAACTGGTTCATGGCCAGGTTGGCCTGGTGCAGCCAGAACCGGCGTGCCGCGGTGGGCTCCAGGCCCAGGGCCGCCAGTTGCGATTCGATGTGCGCGGCAGCGATGGGCACCACTTCCTTGAACACCTTGCGGCCTTCCTGGCGGAAAGTCTTGTCGCGGGCCTTGGGATCCGAATCTTCGCTGCGGTTGAGGTAGCCGAAGTTGTTGCGGATGTTGTTGGAGAACTGGGTGGCCAGCTTGGTACCCAGCACTTCCCATTGTTCAGCCGATGTGGCCGTGTCCGCGCGCTCCACCACCGTGGCCGTGGCGACGTCACCGAAGATGAAGTGGCAGTCGCGGTCCTTCCACTCCTGGTGGCCGGATGTGATTTCGGGGTTGATCACCAGCACGCAACTGGCCGAACCCGCGCGGATGGCATTGACAGCCTGCTCCAGACCGAAGGTGGCAGCCGAGCAGGCCACGTTCATGTCATAGCCAAAGCCCTTGGCGCCAATGGCGTTCTGGATCTCGATGGCGATGGCGGGGTAGGCACGCTGCAGGTTGGAGCACGAGCAGATCACGGCATCCACGTCCGCGCCCGTCTTGCCGGCTGCGGCCAGGGCCTTTTTGGCGGCTTCCACACCGATTTCGGCCAGCATCGACAACTGCTCGTCCGAGCGCTCCTGGAAGCGCGGGTACATGCGCTTGGGATCCAGGATGCCCGTCTTTTCCATCACGTAGCGTTGCTTGATGCCAGACGCCTTTTCAATGAACTCGACGCTGGAGTGCGACAAAGCCGCCAGGGTGCCCGCTTCGATCTCGGCAGCGTGCTCGGCATTGAACTGATCAACGTAGGCGTTGAACGATTCGACCAACTCGGCGTTGGTGATCGTGAAAGGCGGCTGGTACAGCCCAGTACCGCTGATGACAACTGCAGTCATGGCATCGAGTCTCTGACGAAAAACGATGATTCTGCCATGAGCAAACGGCCAGTAATTTCGGACAGCCCTGCCCTCCAAAGGCAGGCTTGCGGGATTTGTGGTCAATCCACGCCAGAACGCACGGAAACATCACGAGGTCGGGCAATCGTCGTTGCCCCGACTGCCCCCCTCTGATAGAAAACCAGGTGCACCACCGCAATGGGGTGCTGGAGCCTGGCAGTACCGTCGCAACAAGGGCTCGCAGATACGCTGGAGACCTCGATGGATCAGGAATGCCCGCCAGCGCCGCCCAACATGCGCAGCCTGCGCCGCAAGCTGACGTGGGCGGCCCTCGCATGGACGTTGGCCGTCTTGCTGGCCGGGCTGTGGGTTGCGCAATACCGAGTGCAGAACTATCGACACGACGTGTTCGTCAGTGGCAACGTGCGCCTGAGCAGCCTGCAGGACAACCTCGAGAACCACTTCCGGTCGCTGGCCGCGCTCGGGCAGGTACTCGCCAGGGAGTCGTCTTTCGTGGCCTTCCTGCGCCAGGACATTGCGCCTGAAAGAGCCAACACGCGATCGCCCGACCCGGCCCAATTGCGCACAGCCTTGAGCGCCAGACCCGACGTGCGCCAGATGAGCGAGCAACTCAAAGGCATCGTCAAGGACTTTCAGATCCGACAGGCCTATCTGCAAAATGCCTATGCCACCTCGGTCGCCGACAGCAGCTACGAGGACAAGCTCTACTCCACCATCGGCCACAACTTCCGCATCCGAGACTACTTCACCGGTGCCATGGAGACGGGTGCCGGTTTTCAGTTCGTCATGGGGCGCGTCAGCCACAAACCGGGCTTCAACTTCTCGGCGCGCATCAACGATGGCCCGCGTGCCCTTGGCGTGCTGATCCTCAAGACCGACCCCGCCTCCATGGCCAGGTTGTTCACCGACACCACAGGCCGACTGCTGCACATCGTCGACAGCAATGGTGTCGTCGTGGGAGGCAATCAAAGCGGCAACCTGCTGCAACAAGTGCCCAACGGGCCCTCGCTGGCGGGGCGAAATGCCGAAATGGAGGGCGCCTACACCACCCTGCCTCGGCCACTGAACTGGAAGCCTGTCGCCATCGACGTCGACAAACAGCGACTGGCTGGCATCACCATCGGTCGAGATCGCTACCTGAGCATGAGCAGCCAGCTCAAGGGCTACCCCTACACCGTCTGGGTCCTGACACCCCTGTCAGCCGAAAACAGCATCCAGGCATCCACCACACTGGCCACCGCCGCCACCATGGCATGCGGCTGGCTGGTCATCTGGGCCTACTTCAGGCGCATGGAGCGCGCCGAAGCGGTCGAGCAGGTCAGACGAGAAACCGTTGAGATGACACGTGGCCTGCCGCTCACGCTCTTTCGCTACCGGGTCTCACCCGAAGGGCGAGGCAAGTTTGCCTACATCGGGCCCGGCGTGCGCCAGTTGTTCGGCATGGACGAAACCTCGCTCATGGCGGATCCTGCCAGGATGTGGGGCCCTGGCGCCCAGGCTCAATCTCGACCGCCTACCGAGCCCACCGAGTTCGCCATGGATGAGGCCAGGCACAAGCACTGGATCAGCGTCAACAGCACGATGGCCACCACCGAGAGCGGCGAGCAGATCTACGATGGCTACTGGCTGGACGTCACGGCCCGCCGGCAGGCCGAACTGCGTTTTGAAGCCGTTTTTGCGCATGCGTCGTCAGCCTTCCTGTTCTTCCACAGGCAGGAAGGCATCCTGCGCTGCAACCCGGCCACGCTGACCTTGTTTGGCGCGCAAAGCTTTGACCAGCTGGCTGGCCTGCGCCCCTGGATGCCGCCCCTGTCACTGCCCCGACAGCCCAATGGCGAGTCCAGCCGAGAACTGGCCGAACAACTGCTGGACAGCTACCGCGAAGGCAATCAGCCCGGACGCATTGATTGGCAGTTGACGCGCCTGGATGGCAGCACCTTCCAGGCTGAAGTCATGCTGCTGTCGCTGGCGCACGAAGACAAGGATCTGTACTTCGCCATCGTGGATGACGTCTCGGCGCGCAAACAGACCGAGGAAGCCCTGCGCGCCGCCAGCAAGGCCGCGCAAGAGACCACCCGTGCCAAATCGGCTTTTCTGGCCAACATGAGCCACGAGATCCGCACGCCCATGAACGCCATCATCGGCATGACGCATCTGGCGCTGGACGATGCACCACCCGACAAACTGCGCCACTACGTGATCAAGGCCCACCAGGCCGCCAACAACCTGCTGCAGATCATCAATGACGTGCTGGACATGTCCAAGATCGAGGCCGGCCACCTGGAGCTGGAGTGCATTGACTTCAGTTTGCAGGAGGTGCTCGACCAGGTCACCGATGTGCTGGGCCTGCCTGCAGAACGTAAAGGCCTGGAGCTGCTGTTCACCGCCCCGCCTGACCTGCCCGCCCACCTGATGGGCGACCCGACCCGCCTGCGGCAGATCCTGGTCAACCTGGGGTCCAACGCCATCAAGTTCACCGATCAGGGCAGCGTCACCATCGGGCTGGAAGTGCAGCACCGCCATGGCCAGGACGTGGTCCTGCATGGCTGGGTGCGCGATACCGGCATGGGCATGAGCCCTGACCAACAAACCAAGCTGTTTCAGGCTTTCAGCCAGGTCGATGCCTCCACCACGCGGCGCTTCGGCGGCACCGGTCTGGGCCTCACCATCTCCCGGCAACTGGCCGAACGCATGGATGGCCGCATGTGGGTGGACAGCCAGCTCAACGCAGGATCCACGTTCCATTTCACCGTGCGCATGCGCCTGCCGGAGCACCAGGCCCCCATGGCCCTGCTCTCCGACGACTGGAAGGGCAAACGAGTCCTGCTGGTGGATGACAACGCCGATGCGCGCCAGGTTCTGGGCCAGATGACCAGCAAGCTCGGGCTGAAGGTGGACTTCGCCAGCAGTGGCGACGAGGCGCTGGCGCAAGTGCAGCAGGCATCACACCCATACGACTGGATCCTGCTGGACTGGAAGATGCCAGGCATGGACGGCGTCACCTGCGCAAGGCATGTCCACGAGCTCGCACAGGCTCGCTTCCCGCATGCCAACCCCTGCATCCTGCTGGTCACGGCTTTCAGCAAGGCCGACGCCCTGAAGGCCGCCAGAGACATCCCCCTGGCGGACGTTCTGACCAAACCTGTGACCCCCTCCACCCTGTTTGACAGCCTGACTCGCGCCTTGACGCAGGGCGCCGGGTTGCAGGTGGTGGCCAGCCCAACGGCACCGGCCCCCTCGCCCATCCGTACCCCCGATCTCAAAGGCGTGCGTGTGCTGCTGGTCGAGGACCAGCCCTTGAATCAGGAGCTCGCGAAGGAGTTGCTGCAACGTGCCGGTGCCGAGGTGGCCATCGCGGACGATGGCGCCCAGGCCTTGCAGAAACTCCAGGACGAGCCGTCGTTCGACTGTGTGCTCATGGACTGCCAGATGCCTCGCATGGATGGCTACACCGCCACCCAGCGCATCCGGGCCAACGACAAATGGCGCCACCTGCCCATCATTGCCATGACCGCCAGCGCCCTGGTCAGCGACCGGGATCGCGCCTTGGCAGTCGGCATGAACGACCATATTCCCAAACCACTTGATGTGAATCAGATGTACCAGGTCATTTCGCGCTGGGTTCGGGTGGCACAACGTGCCAGAATGGAAACCTGAATGCGAATCATTCCTGGAGAAACCTCATGAAAGTTACCGCCGCCCTGTTGTCGATCGCTGCACTGGCCCTTCCCCTGGCCGCCCAAGCCGGTGCCAAGTGCGAAACCCACCCCAAGGCCGAATGGATGAAAGAAGGCGATGCCAAGGCCAAGCTGGAAGCCGATGGCTACAAAATCCGCAAGTTCAAGGTTGACGGCCAGTGTTACGAGATCTACGGCTGGAACAAGGACGGCAAGAAGGTCGAGATCTATTTCGATACCAAGACGCTGGACATCGTCAAGGCTGAAATCGAGAAGTGATGCTGGTCTGGACTGCGGCTGTGAGGCTCAGCCACTGGCTGCTGGCCGGGCTCGTGCTGTTCAACCTGTTCAATGAGACCGGGCCCATGCACCGTTATGCCGGCTATGTCGCGGCGCTGACGGTGGCGCTGCGCCTGGCCTACGGTTTGAGCAGATCGCGGGGTGACTTCGCCCATGTCGGTCTGCCTGCACCCTCGCTGCTGATGCAGCATCTGCGCGAGCTGCGCACTGGACGGGTACATCGCAGTCTGGGGCACAACCCTGCAGGCATGCTCATGGCATGGCTGCTGTGGCTGCTCGTGCTCGCCCTGGGTGTGTCAGGCTGGATGACCCAGCTCGATGCCTACTGGGGCGAAGACTGGCTGATCGAGACCCACGAAGCCATCGCCTGGGTGCTGCAAGGCTCTGTCCTGGTTCACTGGGCCGGCGTCCTGATCATGAGCCGGTTGCAGAAGGAAAACCTGCTGCGCGCCATGATCACAGGCCGCAAGGCGCCCTGAACGCCTGTCACTGCCGGGTCAGAACGGCACCGGGCTGACCAGCTCGATGGCCGCCCCTGTCACGGGATGCGGCAAGGCGATCTGGCTGGCGTGCAGCATCAACCTGGGCCAGGCCGACTGCAGTGCGTCATCGCCATACAAGGGGTCGCCCACGATGGCGTGCCCGCTGGCCAGCATGTGCACACGCAACTGGTGGGAGCGACCGGTCACGGGCTCCAGCGCCACGCGTGTCTGCCCCATCTTGGCGTCACGCGATATCACTGCAAACCGTGTCAGGGAAGGCTTGCCGCGCTCGTGGCACACCATCTGGCGGGGCCGGTTGGGCCAGTCGGTGATGAGTGGCAGGTTCACCTCACCCGCATCAGCATCCAGCAAGCCGTGCACCAGCGCCACATAGCGCTTGCCGACCTGCCGATCCTGGAACAGCACGCTCAAACGGCGCTGCATCGCCTCCCCGCGCCCCAGCACCAGCAGGCCCGACGTGGCCATGTCCAGCCGGTGGACGATCAAGGCATCGGCAAAAACCTGCGCGACGCGGCTGGCCATGCAGTCCTCCCGGCCCTCGCCTCGCCCCGGCACCGACAACAGGCCCGAGGGCTTGTTGACCACCACCATGGCGTCATCGTGATAAATCACATCCAGCCCCTCGTCCGGCGGTGGGCAATAGATCACATCTGGCGTGGCGGACGGGATGCCTGAGCCGGGCAACGGACGCATAAATCACTCAACAGTCAAGAAATGCGGCCGAAAAGACGAACTGATTTCTACCTGCAAGTCAGGGGAATCCGGCCAGAATCGGCCAAGTCTAATCGCCTCACGGCGCGTCCCGGAGTTCGTTCCATGCGTCTCAACCTGCCCGTCACGGGGCAAGAGTATGACTACCCCGAGCAGGAGATGCTGGTGTCCATGACGGACCGCCAGGGTGTCATCACGCATTGCAACGCCGCCTTCACCCGCGTCAGTGGCTATACCCAGGACGAGCTGATCGGCCAGCCTCACAACCTGATCCGCCACCCGGACATGCCGCAAGAGGCTTTCAAGGACATGTGGCGCACGATCGGTTTCGGGCGCGCCTGGACGGCCGTTGTCAAGAACCGTCGCAAGAACGGCGATCACTACTGGGTGCAGGCCCATGTGACACCGCTGATGAGCCACGGCAAACCCGTCGGCTACCTGTCGGTGCGGACCAAACCCACCCGCGAACAGGTGGATGCCGCAGCCAATCTGTACAAACAGATCATCGATGAGCGCAAGCTGCCTCAGCCCACCTTCAAGCTGCATGCAGGGCGCGTGCGCTATTTCGGGCTGCGCGATGTGTTTGGCAAGTTCGGCCGCGTGCACCTGACTGGCCGAGTGGCCGTGGGCATGGCTGTGATACTGCCCGTGGTCATGCTGCCTTCCTGGCTGGGCTTGCCTGCCCATGTGCTGCCCTGGGTGCAGTTGGTCGTCGGTGGTTTGCTGTCGGCCGCCATGGTCAAGTTGCTGGACGTGACGGTCACACAGCCACTCAATGAAGCCATCCGCTTCATCAACAACATGTCGGCCGGTGACCTGACCCAGAGCATCTGGTCCGATCGCACCGACCAGGTGGGCATGCTGATGCGCGGCCTGCGCCAGGCCAACCTGAACACGCGCGCCTTCGTCAACGATGTGCGCTGCGAAACCGATGGCATCCAGCAGGCGATCGCCAACATCGCTGCGGGCAACAGCAACCTGTCGACCCGCACGGACACCCAGGCCGGCAGCCTGGAGCGCACCACGGCCGCCATGTCCATGCTGACCAGCAATGTGAAGCAGACGGCCGACACGGCCCGCGAAGTGGCGCAGGTCAGTGAACAGACCACGGCCGTCGCCGAACAAGGTGGCGCCGCCGTCAGCCAGGTGATCGAGGCCATGCAAGGCATTCAGGGCTCCTCACACCGGATGACGGAAATCACCCAGCTGATCGAGAGCATCGCCTTTCAGACCAACATCCTGGCGCTCAATGCGGCCGTGGAAGCGGCTCGCGCCGGCGAACAAGGCCGGGGCTTCGCCGTGGTGGCGTCCGAAGTGCGTTCGCTGGCACGCCGCAGTTCGCAAGCCGCCAAGGAAATCCGCAACCTGATCAGCGCCTCGGTTGAACAAGTAGGCGATGGCACGCGGCAGGTGGAAGCCGCCGGCGAGACCATCAACCGCGTGGTGGATGCGGTGGCCCAGGTCACGCAGTTGATCCATGGCATCACCGTGGCCACGGCCGAACAGTCGGACGACATCGCCAGCGTGAACCAGTCCATCGGCCAGATCGACAGCGCCACGCAGCAGAACGCCAGCCTGGTGGAAGAGGCCGCTGCGGCAGCCGAATCCCTTCAGCGCCAGGCTCAGACGCTGGTACGCGCCTCGCAGGTCTTCCGCGTCAACTGAATCAAGCGCGGACGACGGATTTCGCCGCCCTGGCAGCGTAACGCCGCGCCATCACCGCACAGACAAACAGCTGCAGCTGGTGATACAGCATGATGGGCAGGATCAGCACGCCCATGGCCGCACTACCGCCAAACAGCAGCTTGGCCATCGGCATGCCGGAGGCCAGTGTCTTCTTTGACCCGCAAAACACGGCCACGATCTCATCCTCCACTTCGAAGCCCATGGCGCGCGCCAGACGGCGGGTGACCCACAGCATGGGCGCCAGGAAGAGCACCGCCCCCAGGATGGCCTGCGCCAGCAGCAAGGGGCCGTGACGCGTCCACAGCCCATCTGCCACGGAGTCACTGAAGGCCGACCAGACCAGCAGCACGATCACAGCGCGGTCGAAGACATTGGTCACGGGCTTGATCCGCGTGAACCAGCTCAACAACAGCGGGCGCAGCAGGTGCCCCGCCACGAAAGGCAGCAAGAGCATCTGGGCGACCTTGGCCATGGTGTGCCCCACATCCAGATCATGCCCCTGGCCCTGCATGACCAGGCTGACCAGCAGTGGCGTGAGGAACACGCCCAGCAAGGTGGAAAGGGTCGCGTTGAGCACCGCTGCGGCCACATGCCCGCGGGCCAGTGCCGTCATGGCGACCGACGACGACACGGTAGACGGCAGCACCGCCAGGTAGAAGAACCCCATCAGCAGATCGTGCGGCACCCAGCGACCGAGCAAGGCGGACAAGGCTGCCCACCACAAGGGAAACAGGACATAGGTGCTGGCCTGCACCAGCACATGCAGCCTCCAGCGCGTGGCCCCTGACTTGAGGCTGTCCGTGGACAGGCCCATGCCGTGCAGGAAGAACAGCATGAACACGCCGATGTCCGTGACGCGCCCCAGATGCAAGGCCCCTTCACTGCGCCCCCACTGCGGTACGACAGATGCCAGCACGACTGCCCCGACCATGGCGATCAGGAACCAGTCGGCCGCGCCGGACTGTCGACGTCTGAACCGAGGAGGACGCTGGGGGTTGAACTGCTTGCTGAACACCGGAACTGATCCTGTTTGGGTGACATGGCCACTGAAGGGGCGTATTGTCGCCTCAGCGGGCTCACTGCCAAAATGAGCTTTCCTCAGAACCCATACCCATTTCAGACGGAGCAATCTACATGGCCAAAGCTTCCCAGCCTGCGCACGCCTTTGCACAGACCCTGAAATCGTTCAAGACGGCCTCCGGCAAATCGCTCAAGCTGTTCTCCCTGCCGGAACTGGCCAGGCTGCACCCCAACGTCCACAAGCTGCCGGTGTCGATCCGCATCGTGCTGGAATCGGTGCTGCGCAACTGCGACGGCCAGAAGGTCACGGCCGAGCACGTGGCCCAACTCGCCAACTGGCAACCGAACGCCGAACGCACGGACGAGATCCCCTTCGTCGTGGCCCGCGTGGTGCTGCAGGACTTCACTGGCGTGCCCCTGCTGGCCGACCTGGCCGCCATGCGCAACGTGGCCCAGGCGCAGGGCAAGGACCCCAAGCGCATTGAACCCCTGGTGCCCGTGGATCTGGTGGTGGACCACTCCGTCATGATCGACCACTACGGCAACAAGAAGGCACTCGACCTCAACATGAAGATCGAGTTCGAGCGCAATGCCGAACGCTACGAGTTCATGAAATGGGGCATGCAGGCCTTTGACACTTTTGGCGTGGTGCCGCCGGGCTTTGGCATCGTGCACCAGGTGAACCTCGAATACCTCGCACGCGGCGTGCACCAGACCAAGGATGGCGTGGCCTACCCAGACACCCTGGTGGGCACCGACAGCCACACCACCATGATCAACGGTATCGGCGTGGTGGGCTGGGGCGTGGGTGGCATCGAAGCCGAAGCCGGCATGCTGGGCCAGCCCGTTTACTTCCTCACGCCCGATGTGGTCGGGATGGAACTGACCGGCCGCCTGCGCGAAGGCGTGACCGCCACCGACCTGGTGCTCACCATCACCGAGATCCTGCGCAAGCAGAAGGTGGTGGGCAAGTTCGTCGAGTTCTTCGGCGAAGGCACCGCCTCGCTGGCCCTGCCCGACCGGGCCACGATTGCCAACATGGCCCCCGAATACGGCGCCACCATGGGCTTCTTCCCGGTGGATGACAAGACGATCGATTACTTCAAGGGCACGGGCCGCAGCAAGGCCGAGATCGAAGCCTTCGAGGCCTACTTCAAGGCGCAGAACCTGTTTGGCGTCCCCAAGGCAGGCGACATCGCCTTCTCCAGCGTCGTCAAGCTGGACCTGGGTACGGTGGCGCCCTCACTGGCTGGCCCCAAGCGCCCGCAGGATCGCATCGAGATCGGCGCCTTGAGCCAGACCTTCAGCAGCTTGTTTGCCAAACCCACCGCCGAGAACGGCTTCAACCAGCCAGCCGAGAAACTGAACCAGACCTTCAAGACCAGCAACGGTGTCGACATCCGCAACGGCGACGTGCTGATCGCGGCCATCACCTCATGTACCAACACCTCCAACCCCAGCGTGCTGCTGGCAGCCGGCTTGCTCGCCAAAAAAGCCGTGGAGGCCGGGCTGAAGGTCAAGCCGCATGTCAAGACCTCGCTGGCCCCGGGCTCGCGCATCGTCACCGAGTACCTGGAAAAGGCCGGCCTGCTGCCCTACCTGGAGAAGCTGGGCTTCAACGTGGCGGCCTATGGCTGCACCACCTGTATCGGCAACGCGGGCGATCTGACACCCGAGATCAACGAGACCATCAGCAGCAACGACCTGGTGTGTGCGGCGGTGCTCTCGGGCAACCGTAATTTCGAAGCTCGCATCCACCCGAACCTGAAGGCCAACTTCCTGGCCAGCCCACCGCTGGTGGTGGCCTATGCGATTGCCGGCAATGTCACGCGCGACCTGATGACCGAGCCCGTCGGCCAAGGCAAGGGAGGCAAGGACATCTACCTGGGTGACATCTGGCCGAGCAGCGACGAGATCTACCAGCTCATGAAGTACGCCATGGACGGCAAGGCCTTCAAGGCCAACTATGAGAAGGTCAAGAGCCAGCCGGGCAAGCTGTGGGAGAAAACCAAGGGTGTGAAGGGCCAGGTCTACAACTGGCCATTGAGCACCTACATCGCCCGCCCCCCCTTCTTCGACAGCTTCGAGACGACGCCCAGGCTCGCCAAACTCGGCGTCGACAAGGCCCGCATCATGGCCCTGTTTGGCGACTCGATCACCACCGACCACATCTCGCCCGCCGGCTCCATCAAGGAGGCCTCGCCGGCCGGCCAGTACCTCATCGCACATGGCGTGAGCAAGGCGGACTTCAACAGCTACGGCTCACGTCGTGGCAACCATGAGGTGATGATGCGCGGCACCTTTGCCAATGTGCGCATCAAGAACCTGATGCTGCCCGTGAAGGCCGACGGCAGCCGCGAAGAAGGCGGGCTGACCTTGCATCAACCAGACGGCCAGCAGATGTACATCTATGACGCGGCCATGCAGTACATCGCTGAAGGCACGCCCACGGTGATCTTCGGCGGCGAGGAGTACGGCACAGGCTCCAGCCGGGACTGGGCGGCCAAGGGCACGCAGTTGCTGGGCATCAAGGCCGTGGTGGCGCGCAGCTTCGAGCGCATCCACCGCTCCAACCTGGTCGGCATGGGCGTGCTGCCACTTCAGTTCAAGGGTGACGACTCATGGCAGTCCCTCGGGCTCAAGGGCGACGAGCTGATCAGCATCGAGCTGGGTGACGCGATCAAGCCGCAAGCCGATGCGAAGCTCATCATCGAACGCGCAGATGGCAGCAAGACGACCGTCACCGTGCTGCTGCGCATCGACACCCCGATCGAGGTGAGCTACTACCAGCACGGTGGCATCCTGCCGTTCGTGCTCCGGCAGTTGCTGGCGGCTTGAGTGTGAGGAGCAGCGGTACCCCACTGCTCCCCCCTCAACAGCCTCGCTGCAATCGACGCAAGGCCGCTGGCACAAAGTAGTCGCGCCGCATCTGCCCTGGGTGTGCGATGAACAGAGGGCCCCAGGATGGGTTGCCATCATGCAGATCATTGAGTGCCTTGATCAGATTGGCCTGCAAGGTGCCCAGGTTCTGCCCGGTGGCCAGGGCCTCCATGACCGCCGCCGACACCAGGTGCGCCGCATACAGCTTCTTGCCTCCCGGCGTGGGTGGCAAAGGCTTGCCATCGCGCAAGGGCGCGCGCATGGCCTGCAGGATGGCCTCATCTGAATCGGCCCAGCCCTGGATATCGCCCAGCGCGTGGTTCTCCAGCGCCTTGGCCTTGCCTTTCACCAAGGTCTTCGCCACGATGCGTGCGGACTTGCGCGCCACGGCCGCGGTGATGGTCTTGCCCGCCAGCACGATGGTGTCGCGGTCCTTGTCGGTCTCGGCGGCGATCAGTTTGGACCAGGCCGTGTGCCCCGCAAAGCTGAGCAAGACCACCACCTCGGCGGCCAGATAGCCCCGCACGATGTCGGCGGGATGAGGGTCATCCTCATAACCGATGCTGCCCAATCGAGCCGGTTGCCCATAGGCCTTGCCCAAGCCCCGGAAGTAGGCAATCAGACCGATGCCCGCTGCCGGCCCCAGGTTGAGGATGCCCATGACATCCGATGCGGTCTCGTCAATGCGGTCGGCCCAGTAGTCAGACAGGCCCTGGCCCAGCGAAGCCAGGTTGGTCCGCAGCATGTCGGCCAGTTCGGCCTGCAATCCGGTATCGGCATGCAGGATGTCGTGCCCCGCGGTCTCATGCCCCAGTGCGGCCCAGGCCACCAGGCCATGCTCGGCATTGGCAGGTGGCATGTTGACCACGGCCGCCTCCACCCCGAATGACTCCGACGCATCGATAGGCCAGGTATACGGACCGAAATCCGGGTTGCCCCACTTGGCCAGCGGCGGGATCACCCCCAGATCGGGCTGCTTGACGCCACGGCGGTCTGCCGCACTCAGGAAGCCGTCATACAAGTCGGAGATGAACTCCTGAAAGGCCCGGGTGGGCGCCTTGGCATAGCCCTCGCCATGCTGCAGGATGGCCTGCCCCAGATCCATCATCAACCCGGCAGCGCCTTCACGCTTGGGGTCACGCTTGAGCACCTGATTGAATTTGGTCGGGCCCAGATCGACGATGGTCTTGATATAGGGCTGAACGTAATACTGCTCGTAGACCGGCGGGAACTTGCCCTGTACCGCCTTGAGCCGCTTCACGAAGGCCGTGTGGTTGGTCGGATCAATCGGGCCGCTGCTGTTGGACACGGCCGCCAGGCAGGCATCATCGATCACCGCCTTCATGCCTGCGAGCTTGAGCGGATCGGCAGCCTTGTCGGCCTTCTTTGAAGTGCTTGCCATGATGTGTTTCGGATAGACCTGCTGTTGCGGATGAGTTTCAGTCTAGGCAGCTCACATGGCAGCATCTATCCCTAGATCAACACATCGCATCATGGAACCCTTCAAGAACCTGCTCAACGCCGAGGTCGTGAGCCAAACGGGCCACCACCTGCAACGGATCTCGCCTCTCTTTGACCGTGCCGCATTCGAACAAGGGGCCAAGCAAGGCCTGGACGAACTCGAGTTCAAGGACAGGGCCGTGCACATCTGCAAAGCCCTGCACGCCAGCCTGCCCAACCGTTTCGATCAAGCTGCGGACATCCTTCAAGCCAGCCTCAAGCCGGTGGCATCACCGCAAGCCCACCATGACCCCGACAAGGAACTGGGCACGCTGAAGACCGATGACACCGGCGTGGCAGGCTGGGTGCTCTGGGCCTATGGCGAATACGTGGCTCGACATGGCTTGCAGCATCCCGAGCGGGCCTTGCAGACGTTGCATGCCCTGACCCAGCGCTTCACAGCCGAGTTCGCGATCCGCCCCTTCATCGTTGAACACCCGGCACTGACCTTTGCCACCTTGCACCAGTGGGCACATGACCCCAGCGCCCATGTGCGCCGCCTGGTGAGTGAAGGCAGCCGCCCTCGCCTGCCCTGGGGGTTACGTCTGCAAGCCCTGGTGCGTGACCCGAGCCCAACGCTGCCCCTGCTGCTGCAGTTGCAGGACGACCCCAGCGAATACGTGCGGCGCAGTGTGGCCAACCACCTCAACGACATCGCCAAGGATCACCCTGACGTGCTGGTGCGCTGGCTGGAACAACATCTGCCCGACGCGCCGTCGCACCGTGTCAAGCTGCTCAGGCACGCATGCCGATCACTGATCAAACAGGCGCACCCAGGCGTGATGTCGGCATGGGGGCTGGGTGAGGCCTTCAAGGGCCGCGTCACCGTTTCACTCGGACAGGACAGCATTGCCGTGGGTGACAGCCTCACCCTGGAGGTCAGACTGAAGGCAGCCGGCAAGACACCGCAGACCCTGGAGCTCGACTACCGCATCCATCACCTCAAGGCCAATGGCGAAACCTCACCCAAGACCTTCAAGGGCAAGCGGCTCACCCTTCAGCCCGGTGAAGAACTGGTCTGGCGCAAGGCGCACAGCTTCAAGCCGGTGAGCACGCGGCGCTACCACCCCGGCCGGCACGCTGTGGACATCCAGATCAACGGCCAGTTGCACGGACAAGCCTCGTTCACGCTGGTGACGTGAAATCGCACCATGGTATTCACCATTGAACGAGCATCGTTTCATTTGCAAACTTGTTACCCTGATTAACAATATATGTGGGTAACAACATGCACTTTCTTCGCACCATCCTGTTTGCCGCCGTCGGGGCCATCAGCGCCCTGAGCAGCCTGAGTGTTCAGGCAGCCACGACCACCACCTACGCCGCCACGAAGTACCCCATCGTGCTGGTGCACGGCTTCCTGGGCTTCAAGGACGTCCTCGGGGTGGACTACTTCTACCAGGTGCCAGACGCGCTGCGCAAGAACGGCGCCAAGGTCTATGTGGCGGCTGTGTCGGAAGTGAACGCCAGTTCCGTGCGGGGCGAACAGTTGCTGCAGCAGATGAAGCAATGGGCGGCCGCAGATGGCGTCAAGAAGTTCAACCTGATCGGCCACAGCCAGGGCGGCCCGACCAGCCGCTATGTCGCGGGCGTGGCACCTGAACTGGTTGCCAGCGTGACCACCATGGCCGGCCCCACCGTGATGACGGACGCACAGGCAGCCGAGAGCAACATCACCGCCTTCGTGGCCAACTACGCCTCGATGGTCAAGTTCGCCGGCTCGTTTGTGGCCTGGATCTCCGGTCATCAGGACCTGCCACAAGACGCCTCGGCCTTGAACCTGCAAACGGAACTGGCAGACTTCGCCAGACGCTTTCCAGCGGGCTTGCCCGCCCGCTATTGCGGCCAGGGTGCCAACCTCGTCAACGGCATCTACTATTTCTCGGCCACCGGTCAGGGTGTCAAGACCAATGCCTGGGATGTCTCCGACCTGGCCATGCAGCAGACGTCCGAGCCCAGCGATGGCGCCGTGATCGCCTGTGCGGCCCACCTGGGCAAGGTCATCCGCGACGACTACCCCTGGAACCACATCGACGAGATGAACCACGTCTTCGGCCTGATCGGCAAAGGCGCGCCAGACCCCGTGCAGTTCTACGTGAGCCAGGCCAACCGACTCAAGCTGCTGGGCCGCTGATCAGGCCAGCGCGATCCGTTCGGGCGATTCAGCCCAGCACGGCCAGTTTGGCTTCATCAAAGCCCACGCAGACCACCTTGCCGGCTTTTTCCACCACCGGGCGCTTGATGACACTGGCATTGGCCAGCATCAGCGCCTTGGCACTGGCGGCATCCACCACGCCAGCCTTGGTGGCGTCATCGAACTTGCGCCAGGTCGTGCCCTGGCGGTTGACCAGCACTTCCCAGCCCACAGACTTGATCCACGCATCCAGGCGATCGGCAGGCACGCCCTGCTTCTTGTAATCGTGGAAGGTATAGACCACGCCGTGCTCGTCCAGCCAGGTGCGGGCCTTCTTGACGGTGTTGCAGTTGGGGATGCCGTAGGCGACGACGGTACTCATGTCTCACAGACTCCAGATTCGACTCAGGCCGAACTGTGTCACAAGTCGAGTACCCAGGAAAAAAGGAGGGCACGCAGGCCCTCCAATCAGTCGAGGAGACTGAAGTCGCGGATAACCAGAAAAAGGATGCGGCGGGGATCTGCCCGCCTCCATCGCCGGCTCAGGCCCGTGTGTCACAGGCCTGCACGGGAAGCCCCG
This sequence comes from Aquabacterium sp., assembly GCF_036279675.1. Taxonomy (GTDB): domain Bacteria; phylum Pseudomonadota; class Gammaproteobacteria; order Burkholderiales; family Burkholderiaceae_C; genus Aquabacterium. The sequence continues at coordinate 25,816 of NZ_DASUIS010000097.1, forward strand.
ACGCCCCTTGTGGAGGCGGCAGAACATCCCGGCCCGGCACAACAAATCGTTGTGGCTTGAGCCCTTGGCTTCAGAAGAAGCCCAGCTTGTTGGGGTCGTAGCTGACCAGCAGGTTCTTGGTCTGCTGATAGTGGTCCAGCATCATCTTGTGGGTTTCCCGGCCGATGCCCGATTCCTTGTAGCCACCGAACGTGGCGTGAGCCGGGTAAGCGTGGTAGCAATTGGTCCACACACGGCCAGCCTGAATACCCCGGCCAAATCGGTAAGCGCGGCTGCCATCGCGTGTCCAAACACCAGCACCGAGCCCATAAGGCGTGTCATTCGCAATCTCCAGCGCTTCGCGCTCATCCTTGAACGTGGTCACGGCCAGCACAGGGCCAAAGATCTCTTCCTGGAAGATGCGCATCTTGTTGTGGCCCTTGAACAGCGTGGGCTGGATGTAGTAGCCGCCGCTCAGCTCGCCACCCAGATCAGCCTTGTCGCCACCGATGAGCACTTGCGCGCCCTCGGACTTGCCCACCTGGAGGTAGGACATGATCTTGTCCATCTGCATGGAGGAGGCTTGCGCGCCCATCATGGTGTCGGTGTCCAGCGGGCTGCCTTGCTTGATCGCGGCCACACGCTTCACGGCACGTTCGATGAAACGGTCGTAGATCGATTCCTGGATCAGCGCACGCGAGGGGCAAGTACAGACTTCACCCTGGTTGAAAGCGAACAGCACCATGCCTTCAATGGCCTTGTCCAGAAAGGCATCGTCCTCGGCCATCACATCGTCAAAGAAGATGTTGGGGCTCTTGCCACCCAACTCCAGCGTGGCGGGAATCAGGTTGTTGGCCGCTGCTTGTGCGATGACGCGGCCTGTCGCGGTCGAGCCGGTGAAGGCAATCTTGGCGATGCGCTTGCTGTTGGCCAGGGGCATGCCGGCTTCACGGCCATAACCATTGATGATGTTGAGCACACCGGGTGGCAACAGATCGGCAATCAGCTCGGCCAGCACCATGATGCTCACCGGCGTCGATTCGGCCGGCTTGAGCACCACGCAGTTGCCGGCACCCAGCGCAGGCGCCAGCTTCCAGGCGGCCATCAGGATGGGGAAGTTCCAGGGAATGATCTGGCCGACCACGCCCAGCGGCTCATGGAAGTGATAGGCGATGGTGTTGCCGTCGATCTCGCTGAGCGAGCCTTCCTGAGCACGCACGCAGCCCGCAAAGTAGCGGAAGTGGTCCACGGCCAGCGGGATATCGGCGTTCAGCGTTTCGCGGATGGGCTTGCCGTTGTCGATGGTTTCGGCGTAGGCCAGCTTCTCGAGGTTCTGCTCCAGGCGGTCGGCGATCTTGAGCAGGATGTTGGCGCGCTCGGTGGGCGAGGTGGCGCCCCATTTGGCCGAAGCGGCATGCGCGGCATTCAGTGCCAGCTCCACGTCGGCTTCCTGCGAACGTGCGGCCTGGGTATAGACCAGGCCATTGATGGGCGTGACCACATCGAAGTATTGCCCGCTCACAGGCGGCACGAACTTGCCATTGATGAAGTTGTCGTAGCACTTCTTGAATGCCACGGGGGCGCCGGCTGCTCCGGGGAGGGCGTAGATCATGTCAGTCTCCTGGTTCACACACACAGATCCCCGGCTGTTGTGCGACCGGGCTCATGCCCTCTACAGCGCACGGCGTGTGCCATCTGGGGTTCGTCCCGATGCCATGCTGGCCTTGCGCCCACTGAAAAATGGCCTGCAGCCCCCGCCAGCATTGGCTTTACCCGACCTGAACGCCCGGTTTTGGTCTGCCGTCCGAATCTGTCACCCCTGTGTCAGCGCCACTGCGCCACAAGGTCACACTGTCCCGAAATGACACAGGGTGACTACGGGTGTGTCACCCCCAACGCGGGGCGATACTGCGCGGGTTGCTTCCAACCAGCACCAGCGTTTCATGCCCCATCGCCTTGAACACCACCCTTCCGCGACCGAGCTCCAGCAAGCCCGCCGCTGGATGCTGGAACACGGCGAAGTGCCGCAAGGCCTGGTCAGCGAATCCCTGAGCCGCTCCTGGCAGCGCAGCCACCACGCAGGGCTCAGCCCGGTGGACATGCTGGCCGACCAACCCATCTGCACGGCCCCCGATCTGAAGCAGGCCCTGGAGCGCCAGCACGAGTTCCTGGCCCATGCGCGCCCTGTGATGGAGTTCGTGTTCGACCAGATGCAAGGCAGTGGCAACCTGGTGGTCCTGTCCGACGCGCGCGGCCTGCTGCTGCACAGCCTGGGTGACACCGATTTTGTTGACCGCGCCGACCGCGTCGCCCTGCGCCCCGGCGCCCTGTGGCACGAGGCCGACCGCGGCACCAACGCCATCGGTACCGCGTTGGCCGACCAATGCCCGGTGGTGATCCATGGTGCCGAACACTATCTCGAGCGCAACAGCTTCCTCACCTGTGCCGCAGCACCCGTGCGCACCTCGGCCGGCCGTCTGCAAGGCGTGCTGGACATCTCCGGCGATCAGCGCGCACACCATCCCCACACCTTCGCCCTGGTGCGCTCTGCCGCCCGCATGATCGAAGATCGCCTCTTCCACGCTCGACACAGCCGCGACCAGATCCTGCGCCTGCACCACCTGCCAGAAGGCCTGGGCGCCGTCGGGGAAGGCCTGGTGGCCTTGTCGGATGACGGCTGGGTGGTGGGCGCCAACGCGCTGGCACAGCAATGGCTCGGCCTGGACGAATCGCGCATCGGCACCGGCACACTGGACCAGCTCACCGGCATCCAGAGTCGGCTGATGCCGCCTGGCCGTGTGATGCGCCTGCATGCCCAAGGGGACCGCGCCTTGTTCGGGCGCATGGATGTGCGTCAGCGCCCTGTGCTCAACATGGCGCCCATGCAGGCCAGGCCGCCGGCAGCCAAGGCCCCCCTCACGCAGCCAGCCGCCAGCGCGCAGCCTGTTGATCCGCGCCTGCACGACGCCCTGCAGCGCGCCCGACGGGTTCAGGCACAAGGCATCGCGGTGCTGGTGCAAGGTGAATCGGGCAGTGGCAAGGAGGTCTTCGCGCGCGCCCTGCATGCGGATGGCGATCGCGCCCACAAGCCCTTTGTGGCCGTCAACTGCGCGGCCTTGCCCGAGACATTGATCGAAGCCGAGCTGTTCGGCTATGTGGGCGGAGCCTTCACCGGTGCGCGCCGCGAAGGCTCGCCTGGCCGCATCCGCGAGGCCGATGGTGGCACCCTCTTCCTCGACGAAATCGGCGACATGCCCCTGTCTCTGCAAGCCCGCCTGCTGCGCGTGCTGCAAGACAAGGTGGTCGTGCCCTTGGGCGGCAGCAAACCTCAGCCCGTTGACTTCGTGCTCGTGTGCGCCACCCACCGCAAATTGCGCGACGCCATTGCCGCAGGCGCCTTTCGTGAAGACCTGTACTACCGGCTCAATGGCTTGACAGTGTCCCTGCCCGCCTTGCGTGAGCGCCAGGACTTCGATGCCATCGTGCGGCAGATGCTCGATCAACTGTGCACCGACATGAAACGCCTGCCCGTCGACAGCATCCACCCCGGTCTGATGCAGGCCATGAGCCGCTACCCCTGGCCCGGCAACCTGCGCCAGTTACATGGCTTGCTGCGCACGGTCTGCGCCCTGCTCGACCCCGATGAGCGCACCTTGGACTGGCATCACCTCCCCGAGGACATGGTGCAGGATCTGCGCGCACCGGTGGCCGAGGCCGCCGAGGTGCGCGCAGCCACCCTGAGCCAGACCGAATCGCCCGCAGCCCCTGTCGGCATGACGCCCAGCCCGGACGCCAATCTGCGTCGCCTGTCCGATCAGGCCATCCAACAGGTGGTGGAGGCCACGCAAGGCAATATGTCCGAAGCGGCGCGACGCCTGGGCATCAGCCGCAACACGCTCTACCGACGCCTCAAGCAGATCGGGCACTGATCCGTCAGCAGCCTCCTGGGGTGCGGCGGACAGGTGCCGGGAGCGACACAGGCTGGTCAGCATCAAAAAACAGCGAAGAATCGCGCGCGAAACGTGGAACCGGCCCGCCATTTCGGTAGCATCACGCCCATGATGACGAACGCCGACCCCCAAGAACTCGCCAAATTCAGCGACCTGGCCCACAAGTGGTGGGATCCGGAGAGCGAATTCCGCCCCCTGCACGAAATCAACCCCCTGCGCCTGGACTGGATCGACCAGCTGGCGGCCATCAAGGGCAAGAACGTGGTGGACGTCGGTTGCGGCGGCGGCATCCTGGCCGAGTCAATGGCCCGCAAAGGTGCCAATGTGCTGGGCGTGGACCTGGCCGACAAGCCGCTGAAGGTGGCGCAACTGCACGCCATGGAAGCCGGCATCGCCAACATCGACTACCGCAGCATCGCCGCCGAAGCCCTGGCAGCCGAACAGCCAGGCCAGTTCGATGTGGTCACCTGCATGGAGATGCTGGAGCACGTGCCTGATCCCTCGTCGGTGGTGCGCGCCTGCATGGAGATGGCCCGCCCCGGTGGCTGGGTCTTCTTCTCGACCATCAACCGCAACCCCAAGGCCTATCTGTTCGCCATCCTGGGTGCCGAGTACCTGCTCAAGCTGCTGCCCAAGGGCACGCACGAGTTCGCGCGCTTCATTCGCCCGGCCGAGCTGGCGCGCTGGATCCGCGAGGCCCATCTGGATCTGGTGCAGTTCAAGGGCATGGAATACAACCCGATCACCCGTCGCTACTGGCTCTCGGGCGACACGAGCGTGAACTACATGGTGGCCTGCCGCAAGCCGCTGGCCTCGTGATGCGCATCGACGCCACCTTCAAGCCCGGCGGCATCCACTGGCGCAGCCCGCCCACCGCCGTGCTGTTCGATCTGGACGGCACGCTGGCCGATACGGCCGGCGACCTGGGTGGGGCGCTCAACCAATTGCGCGTGCAGCGCGGGCTGCCACCTCTGCCACTGGACGTGCTGCGTCCTTATGCGTCGGCCGGGGCACGTGGCCTGATTGGTGTCGGCCTGGACATCCATCCCGGCGACCCCGAATTCGACACGCTCAGACAGGCCTTCCTGGATGCATACATGGCATGCCTGGCCGACACCACGGCCTTGTTCGAGGGCATGTCGGATCTGCTTTATGAGCTGACCTCACGCGGCCTGAAATGGGGCATCGTCACCAACAAGCCGCACCGGTTCACCCTGCCGGTCATGGACGGCCTGGGCTTGCGGGAGGACGCCGCCGTCATCATCAGCGGCGACTCCACCGCCCACGCCAAGCCCCACCCGCTGCCCTTGCTCACGGCCTGCGAGCAAATGGACGTGCCGCCCGCCTCGGTGCTGTATGTGGGCGATGACCTGCGCGACATCCAGGCCGCCAAGGCAGCAGGCATGCCCAGCGCCGCCGCCGCGTGGGGCTACATCGGTCACAACGGCGACATCGGTGATTGGGGGGCCGACGTGATCGCAGCGCATCCGATGGACTTGCTTTTGCATCTGCCCGCGTAACGTGCGGGTTGCACGGGAATCACCCGCCTCAGAAACGAAAAAGCCACCGGTCAACGGTGGCTTTTTTCATGGGGTCACACCAGCCATCAAGCCGAACGACCGTAGTTGTCCTGGAAGCGAACGATGTCGTCCTCACCCAGATAGCTGCCCGATTGCACTTCGATGATCTCCAGCGGGATCGTACCCGGGTTGACCAGGCGGTGCACCGTACCCAGCGGGATGTAGGTCGACTGGTTCTCCGACAGCATCAGCACCTTGTCGCCATTGGTGACCTCGGCCGTGCCGCTCACCACGATCCAGTGCTCGGCGCGATGGTGGTGCATCTGCAGGCTCAAGGACGCCTTGGGCTTGACCATGATGCGCTTGACCTGAAAGCGCGGGCCCGAATCGATCGAGTCGTACCAGCCCCATGGGCGGTGTACACGACGGTGCAGCGTGCCTTCGGTGCGCGAGGCACTGTCCAGCGTCGCCACGATCTTCTTCACGTCCTGGCTGCTGTTGCGATCGGCGACCAGCACGGCGTCAGGCGTTTCCACGACCACGACGTTGTCCAGGCCGACTGCGGCCACCAGACGGCTGGTGGCGTGCACCAGCGTGTTGCTGCTGTTCTGGAACAGCGCATCACCTTGCGATGCATTGCCCTTGGCATCGTGCTCGCTGACCTGCCACACGGCATCCCAGGCACCCAGATCCGACCAGCCGGCATCCAGCGGCACCATGCGCACCACAAAGCCGCTGTCAGGCTTGGAGGGGCACTGCTCCATCACGGCGTAGTCGACCGACTCGGATGGCACATTGGCAAACTCGGCCTTGCCCGGGCGCACGAACGTGGCATCAGTGGTGCGCACGGCAAAGGACTCGCTCGTGGCCTTGGCAATGTCGGGACGGAAGTGCGCCAGCGCAGCCAGCCAGCGCGAGGCCTTCATCACGAACATGCCGCTGTTCCAGAAGTAGCCACCATCGGCGACGTACGACTTCGCGGTTTCCAGATTGGGCTTTTCCACAAAGGCAGCCACGGCGCGCACGCCATCCGCATCGGCCTGAGCCGTACGGATGTAGCCGAAGCCGGTTTCGGGGCGATCAGGGGTGATGCCCAGAATCACGATGTCACCGTTGGCGGCGGCCCGAACAGCCTTTTGCAAGGCCTCGGTGTAGGCGGCTTCGTTGGTCACCGTCTGGTCTGCGGGTGTCACCACCAGGATGGGATCGGCGCCATCGGCCGTGGCTTGCAAGGCAGCCAGGGTCACGGCCGGCGCCGTATTGCGGCCCACGGGCTCAAGCAACAGGGACGAGGGCTCGCCCTTCAGCTCGCGCAACTGATCCAGCACCAGGAAGCGGTGCTCTTCGTTGCCCACCACGCAAGGCTTGCTGACCTCGATGTCGTCAGAGCCCAGCGCCTGCAAACGCAGATGCGCCTGCTGAAAGAGGCTCTGGTTGCCCTGCAGCACCAGGAACTGCTTGGGGTACAAGGCGCGAGACAGAGGCCACAGGCGGGTGCCGGAGCCCCCAGCCATGATCACGGGAAGCAAAGAGTGTTTCATACCTGAACCATATCAAATCGGCGAGTGATTTGAATCACCTCACCTGAGGTTAACCCTCAAAACCATTCGGATTGGTGGATTGCCAGCGCCAGGAATCCACGCACATCTGCTCGAGGCCACGTGTGGCCTTCCAGCCCATGGTCTCGAACGCGTGGCGAGGATCCGCATAACAGGCGTCCACATCACCGGGACGACGCGGTGCAAACACCAGTGGAATCTCGCGGTCGGCCGCCTTGCCATACGCCTTGGCCAGGTCCAGCACGCTGTAGCCCTGACCGGTACCCAGATTGACCGTCAGCGACTGCTGCTTGTCGAACAGGTAACGCAGTGCGGCCACATGGCCTTCGGCCAGATCACACACGTGGATGTAATCGCGCACGCCCGTGCCATCCGGCGTGTTGTAGTCGTTGCCGAACACATTGAGATGCTGGCGCTTGCCCACCGCCACCTGAGCCACATAAGGCATCAGGTTGTTGGGGATGCCGCGAGGATCTTCACCGATCAGGCCGCTGTGGTGGGCTCCGACCGGGTTGAAATAACGCAGGTAGGCCACCCGCCAGGAGGGATCACAACGCTCCAGTTCGCGCAGCATTTCCTCACCCAGCAGCTTGGTCTGGCCGTAGGGGTTGGTGACACGCAGCGGCGCATCTTCGGTGATGGGCAAGGTCTCAGGCTTGCCGTACACCGTCGCCGAAGAACTGAACACGATGTTGGGCACGCCATGACGCTTCATGGCCTGGCACACGGCCAGCATGCCGCCCAGGTTGTTCTCGAAGTAATCCAGCGGGCGTTCGATCGACTCACCCACGGCCTTGAGCGCCGCAAAGTGCACCACAGCCTTGATGCCGCCAAATTGCGCCTGGCCGAGCTCGAAGCAGCGGTCCAGCACAGCCTGGTCACGCACATCACCCTTCACGAAAACGGGCTTGCGGCCACCGATCCGCTCCAGGCGGTCCAGCACGAGCGGTGAACTGTTGACATGGCTGTCCACGCCCACCACGTCAAACCCGGCCTCCTGCAAGGCCAGCCAGGTATGCGAACCGATGTAGCCGGTGCCGCCCGTCAACAAGATACAAGCCACGCTGATGTGCCTCCAGGATCAATCGATGGTCAGGCTGGCAGAGCAATCCACCGAGTGACCGTCGTAGGCAATGCGGTTGGCGCCAGGGCTCTGGTCATATCGCTTGTACGAGCAGCCCAGGCTGATGGCACGGGTTGCCGCGTAGTTCATGCCCAGGGTGGTGGAGTGGAACATGCTGCTCGACCGGTCCGACGAGTCTCCAGGCACCGCCACACAGGACACGATGACACCCGAACCGTTGACCGTACATTGCGGCACGGTACCAACGTTCTGGTTGTCAATGGCGTAGCGCGTCAGGTTGTAGGCCACATAGGCATTCACCTTACCCGTTACTTTCATCCTGGCGCTCAGATCCAGCGTGGTCGACACATTGTTGTTGTCGGTGTTCAAACTGGAAAGCAGCGTGCCCTTGATCAGTTTGTCATTCTTGGTTCTGTCCGCCCCGGTGGCCCGCTGCAGACCGACGCCATAGGTCATCAAGCCCGAGGGCGTGTAGAGCCAGTTCAAGCCGCCAGTCCATCCACGCACAGTGCGATCAGGATCACTGCTGTAAACCGTGTTTCGACGCGTCAGGGTGGCATTGAGGTTGCTCAGGCCGGACACCTGCCAGTTCGTCGTGAAGTCGATGTTGCGGTCCTTCTGGCTTTCATCGTCAGCACGACTGACGAAGTGCGTGCGCACCAGACGGTATCCCAAACCAAAATTCAACATATCCGTGCTGTTGTACGTGGCACGAAGCCCCGTAGTGTGCTGGTTCGCGTCATTGACCCGATACGTAGGGGCCGAGTACTTCAGCTTGTTGGCATCGTATTGCGCCGTCAGCGAATACAAACCACCGATCCCGTACTGCACGGCCAGGTTGCCATCGCGATAGGTGCGAATATTGCGCACCACGCGATTGGCGGCGTCATTGTTGTCCGTGACCTGATTCAGGTTTTCTGTATAGGTGCCATCTGCCGTCACACGCCAGTCGCGCAGGAACTCCGACGAGAACGTGCCATCCAGATCCTTGCCGTCATTGTTGAGCGTGTCACCGTAATACGCATAGTTGTACTTGGAAACCTTGGCAGAGCCCCGGTAGGTCTGGCGACCGTAGGCTTTGTCGATGCCCGCCTGCAAAGCAGTGACATTGACCGTCTCGCCCTGACTGCGGCTGTCGCGCGAGAAGTTGCTGTCACGCGTAATCGAATGCGCCACGCTCAGGTACAGCGGCGTGTCTTCTTCATCTGCATGTGCCAGACCAGCAGCCCCCATGGACAAGCCGACAACAACGGCCAGCACCACAGGACGCAAGGAAGGGCGCCAGGACATCATGTTGATTGGATTCACGTGCACCTCAGCTGTTATCAATATGCGTTACGGTCAAAAATCATCAGACGGATCGTGCGGATGATGATCTGCAGATCAAGGCCCAATGACCAGTTGCGCAGGTATTCCAGGTCGTACTCGACCCGCGCCTGCATCTTCTCGATGGTTTCGGTTTCACCGCGCAGGCCATTGACCTGAGCCCAGCCTGTGATGCCGGGACGCACCTTGTGACGCACCATATAGGCCTTGATCAGGCGGCGATACTCTTCGTTGTGCGCCACGGCATGTGGGCGTGGCCCCACGATGCTCATGCGGCCCTGCAACACGTTGATGAACTGCGGCAGTTCGTCCAGCGAGGTCTTGCGGATGAAGGCGCCAAAAGGCGTGATGCGCGAATCACCCTTGGTAGCCTGCTTGACCACGGCACCGTTGTCCTGCGTGCGCATGGACCGGAACTTGTAGACGATGATCTCTTCGCCATCCAGCCCATTGCGGCGCTGCTTGAAGATGACAGGCCCGGGCGAGCTGAGCTTCACGCCAATCGACAAGGCGATCAGGATGGGCGAGATCAGCACCAGGATGATGCTGGCCAGCACGATGTCGGACACCCGCTTGACCAGATCGTTGGTACCGGTGAAAGGTGTCTCGCAAATGCCCACGACCGGCACGCCGTTCATGTCCTGCAGGCGACCCTGGATGATGCTGATGCCGAACACGTCTGGTGCGAAGTACAGGGAAGCGGTGGTGCCCTGCACGGCCTCCAGCAACTCGACGATGCGGGGTTGCGAGCCCAGCGGCAAGGTGATGTAGACCTCGTGCACGCCGTGTGCGTACACATAGTTGGCCACATCGCGCAAGCCGCCCAGGCGCATGCTCACCGCCTCGGGCAGCACGCGGCTGTCGGTGCGGTCGTCGAAGTAGCCGATGAACTCGGTGCTTTGATCAGGATTGCTCTGCAGCGCACGTGCCACCTTGCCACCCAGCGGGCCCGCGCCCACCACGATGGCCTTGCGCCTGGCGTTAGGCAGAGACGACCGGTGCTTGATGATGGCCTTGCCGATCAGGACGGCCACCCACTGGTACACCGGCGTGAGCACGGCCCAGGTCAGCATGACGTCGAAATCGAAGAACTGCAGGCTGTTGGTGGCGTACCCGCACAACCACAGGATGGCCAGCATGGACACCCAGGAGCTGACGATGTCCACCCCAGCTTCCAGCCTGGAGTCCGTGAACCGGTTGCGCCCCGGAAAGGTGAGCGCGAACACCAGCAGGCACAGGGCCATGGACGCACGCATCACAGGCTCGTTGAAATAGGCCAACGCCCCCAGAAGGGACGCAACGGTGATGGACGGCTCCAGGAAAGCCGCCACGAACGATGTCACCGATTGCGGAGCGCTGAAGAACGTGCGGTTGTAGTTTCGATTGTTGAACATGTATACCAGGGGCTCACCCCAAGCCCCGGAAAACGCCACAACGATTGCACTTTTGGCGCAAACGTCGTGATCGGAGAACGCGTGACGTATGAAGGACCCTCAAGCAAAAGGTCGGCCAGACATTGTGGACCAAAAACTGTGACACCTTGCCCCGGATTCCCCCCTGTGCGCCACGAGTTTCCGGGGGGTGTCGGGGCGCACCTACAATTGCCCCATGGCACCTCATCCCCTTTCCTGGATCGGTCAGCTCGCCTTGCCGAGGCTGACTCTGTTGCTCAACCACATCGTGTCGAGCGAACCCGTGGCCACGGCCAAATTGCAGGCGCACGCCGGGCGGACGATCGATCTCCGCTGGGAGTCGTCGTTCAAGCCGCCGCTGCCCGCCTTCCTGACCGGTGGCCAAAATGGTGCATGGCAACCCGCCCCCTGGCGCTTCGTGATCACCCCCGCGGGCCTGTTCGAGGCGGTGGAAGGTGCGGCAGGTGCCACGCAAGCTGATACAAGTGTCACACCTTCAAGCGGCCTGATCATCACGGTTCGCCTGGCCGACCCGCTCACCATGGCCCGCCAGGCCCTGCGTGGCGAACGCCCGGAGGTGAACATCGAAGGTGATGCCGCGCTGGCAGAAGTCGCCTCCTGGATGATGAAAAATCTGCGCTGGGACGTGCAGGACGACATCGCACGCTGGCTGGGCAACACCCCGGCAGAACTGCTGCGCACCGTCGGAGAGAGCATCAAGCAAAGCCTGCAACGCTGGCGCCCTCAGCCAGGCAGCCGCCCTGGCGCCACTCGCTGAAGAACGGCTGACCGCGGATGCGTGCACTGTTTCGCCCAGCCTACATTGGCCTGATCGCGCTGCGGTACGGCCTGGATGGCCTCTTTCTGGACAGCCTGCGCCGCCCTGGCCTGAGCGCGCTGGCGCGCGTGCTGTCTTTCGGCAGGCGCCTGAACGCCCCGCGCGGTCAACGTCTGCGCGAGGCACTGGAGCACCTCGGGCCCATCTTCGTGAAGTTCGGGCAGATGCTGTCCACCCGACGCGACCTGCTGCCACCGGATGTGGCCGATGAACTGGCCCGACTGCAGGACCGTGTCCCGCCCTTCCCCAGCGACGAATCCGTCCGCCTGGTGGAAAAGGCGCTGGGGCGCCCCATCTCTGCGGTGTTCAAGCAATTCGATGCCGACCCGGTCGCCTCGGCCTCGGTAGCCCAGGTGCACTTTGCCGTGTTGCACGACGGGCGCGAAGTCGCCGTCAAGGTGCTGCGCCCCGGCATGCTCAATGTCATCGACGACGATCTGGCCCTGATGCGCACGCTGGCGAGCTGGGTCGAGCGCCTGTGGGCAGATGGTCGTCGCCTCAAGCCCCGCGAGGTGGTCGCAGAATTCGACAAGTACCTGCACGACGAACTCGATCTGGTGCGCGAAGCCGCCAACGCGGCGCAGCTGCGGCGCAACATGCATGGGCTGGATCTGGTGCTGGTGCCCGAAATGATCTGGGACTACTGCACGCCCACCGTGATGGTGATGGAGCGCATGAAGGGCGTGCCCATCAGCCAGATGCAGCGCCTGCGGGAAGCCGGTGTCGACATCAAGAAGCTGGCGCGTGACGGGGTCACGATCTTCTTCACGCAGGTGTTCCGAGATGGCTTCTTCCATGCCGACATGCACCCCGGCAACATCCAGGTCAGCCTGGATCCGGTGAGCTTCGGGCGCTATATCGCCCTGGACTTCGGCATCATCGGCACGCTCACCGAGGTCGACAAGGACTACCTGGCGCAAAACTTCGTGGCCTTCTTCCACCGCGACTACAAGCGTGTGGCTGAACTGCACATCGAGAGCGGATGGGTGCCCCCCAACACGCGCATCGACGAACTCGAAGGCGCCGTGCGCACCGTGTGCGAGCCCTACTTCGATCGCCCGATCAAGGAAATCTCGCTGGGCCAGGTGCTCCTGCGCCTGTTCCAGATCTCGCGGCGCTTCAACGTTGAAATCCAGCCCCAGCTGGTGCTGCTGCAAAAAACGCTGCTCAACGTCGAGGGGCTGGGTCGCGAACTGGACCCGGATCTGGACCTGTGGAGCACGGCCAAGCCTTTCCTGGAACGCTGGATGCACGAGCAGGTTGGCGTGCGGGGCCTGTTCGAGCGCCTCAAGCGCGAAGCCCCTCGCTACGCCAAGCTGCTGCCAGAACTGCCGCGCCTGATCCACAAGAACCTGGAACAGGGCGACTCGGCCTTGCGACGCGATCTGCACGCCATGCTGCTGGAACAACGTCGCACCAACCGCACGCTGGCGGCCATGCTCTGGGTGGCTGTCGGCTTCGTGATGGGCTTGCTGGCGGCACAACTGATCACCCGGCTGTATGCCATGGGTGTGATCTGATCGCGACCCCACCCCCAGCCTGAGGGGGGTGCCGCACGGTTACACCCCCTTGCGTAAAGCCTCGCCTGACTCGCACTAAACTGCGCCCCGCGCGCAACTGCGCACACACCTTGCATTGACCAACTCGCCACCACATCGAGCGGAAGACTGCTGACATGAACACCACGTTGCTTGCGTTTGTGATCCTCTATCTCCTGGGCACGATGGGGATCGGCATTTACGCGGGCACCCGCATCAAGAACACAGCGGACTTCGCTGTCGCCGGTCGCAGCCTGCCCCTGGCCATGGTCATCACCACCACCTTCGCCACCTGGTTCGGCGCCGAGACGGTGATGGGCATCCCGGCCAAGTTCGTGCAAGGCGGCCTCAATGCGGTGGTGGAAGACCCGTTTGGCGCCTCGATGTGCCTGGTGCTGGTGGGCGCCTTCTTCGCCTCGCGCCTCTACAAGATGAGCCTGCTGACGATCGGCGACTTCTACCGCCATCGTTTCGGCGAGGGTGTCGAAGTGTTCTGCTCGATCGCCATCATCCTGAGCTATCTGGGCTGGGTGGCCGCGCAGATCACCGCACTGGGCCTGGTTTTCTCCGTGCTGTCGGGTGGCGCGATCGAACCGTGGATCGGCATGGTCATTGGCACCACCCTGGTGCTGATCTATGTGCTGATCGGCGGGATGTTGGCCGTGGCCTGGACGGACTTCATCCAGATGATCGTGCTGGTGGTGGGCCTGTCGCTGATCGCCGTGATGGCGAGCCAGCAGGCAGGTGGTGCCGACAAGGTGCTGGACATGGCGGTGGCCAACGACTGGTTCAAGATCCTGCCCGAACACACGCCCGATGGCTGGATCGCCTTCATCGCCGCGGCCGTCACCATGATGCTGGGCTCCATTCCGCAGCAGGACGTGTTCCAGCGCGTGATGTCAGCCAAGGACAGCGACACCGCACGCAAGGGTGCCATCATCGGCGGATTCAGCTACCTCGCCTTTGCCTTCGTGCCCATGTTCATCGTGGCGTCCTCGCTGATCATCATGCCGGCCGAAACCAAGGCATTGCTGGCCAATGACCCGCAGAAGGTCCTGCCCACGCTCATCCTCTCCAAGATGCCCTTGATCGCGCAGATCTTCTTCTTCGGCGCACTGGTCTCGGCCATCAAATCCACCTCGTCCGCCACGCTGCTGGCGCCGTCGACCAGTTTTGTCGAAAACATCCTCAAAAACATCCACCCAGGCATGAGCGACAAGCAAGTGCTGCTGTCCCTGCGGATCACGATCTTCATTTTCACCGGCCTGGTACTGACCTACGCCATCAAGATGCAGGGCACGGCCATCTATGACATGGTGTCGTCTGCCTACCAAGTGACACTGGTAGGTGCCTTCGTGCCGCTGACTTTCGGTCTTTACTGGACGCGTGCCACCACGCAAGGTGCCATCCTGTCGATCGCGGGCGGCATCGGCGTCTGGGGGGCCTTCCTGGCCAACAGCGCCTGGGGCGAAGCCTTCCCCGGCCAGCTCGCCGGCCTGATTGCGGCCTTGATCGGCATGGTGCTGGGCTCCCTGGTGCCCCAGATCATTCCTGACAAGCGCACCCGCCAGGCCCACATGGCCTGATCCCTGGCACCTTGGTTCTGCGCCGCTCGAACGGGCCCGAAACCCGTATCTGCGGGGCAGGACTTGCACAGATCTTGAAACGCCACACTGGCGCCCCATCTAGAATGGCGTCTTTACGGGATTGCCCGAGGTTTTCACATGCCGATTTACGCCTACCGCTGCGAGTCCTGCGGCCATGCCAAGGACGTCTTGCAAAAGATTTCCGACCCGGTTCTGACCACCTGCCCGTCCTGTGGCGCCGAGTCCTTCAAGAAACAGATCACTGCCGCCGGCTTCCAGCTCAAGGGTTCGGGCTGGTACGTCACGGATTTCCGTGGCGGCTCGGGTGGCACCAGCGCCCCTGCGACCGGCGCAGCTGCGGCTGCCACCACTGAGTCGAGCGCAGCCTCGGCGGCTTCGTCCGACAGCAGCTCTTCAGGTGGCGACACGGCTGCTGGCGGCTGCGGCTCGTCCTGCGCCTGCCACTGACATTTCGCCCCCAAGCACCCCACACAAGGCACCACGTGAAGAAATACATCCTTACCGGCCTGCTGGTCTGGTTGCCCCTGGCCATCACGATCTGGGTGCTGATGCACGTGGTCGGCACGCTCGACGGCGTGTTTGCCACCCTGGTCGTGGCAGCGCAAACGGTTCTGCCGGAAAGCGCGCGCCCCCTGCTGCAGCAATTGCGGGAGGTGCCTGGCCTGAGCGTGATCATCGTTGTCACCGCCCTGTGGCTGACCGGCGTGGCCGTCACCAACATGGCCGGCCAGTGGTTGCTCAACCAGTCGAACCGGATGTTCTCCAACATCCCCATCGTCAAGAGCATCTACTCATCGGTCAAGCAGGTGTCGGACACGCTGTTTTCCAGCAGCGGCCAGGCCTTCCGTCAGGCCGTGCTGGTGCAATACCCCCGTGCGGGCGCCTGGACCATTGCTTTTGTCACCGGCAAGCCCAATGGCGAAGTGGCCGACAACCTGCCCCACGACATGCTGACCCTGTATGTGCCCACCACGCCCAACCCGACATCCGGCTTCATGCTGATGGTGCCGCGCGCGGATGTGGTGGAGCTGCAGATGTCGGTCGACGAGGCGCTCAAGTACATCATTTCCATGGGCGTGGTGGCCCCGCCACCCTCGGCTTCGACGGGCAGTTTGCCTCCGGTCACGCCAACGACCCAATCCTGAACGACAATGGAGGGTTTCGGGCCTGCGCAAAATGTGCGGGCCACGTGATCCTCATCTCGGAGAAAACCAACAATGCGCACCACTTACTGTGGTCTGGTCAGCGAAGCGCTGATGGGCCAGACCGTGACGCTGATGGGCTGGGCCCACCGTCGCCGCGACCACGGCGGCGTGATCTTCATCGACATGCGTGACCGTGAAGGTCTGGTGCAGGTGGTGTTCGACCCCGACCGTGCCGATTCCTTCAAGATCGCCGAAGACGTGCGCAACGAGTTCTGCCTGAAGGTGACCGGCGTCGTGCGCGCCCGCCCTGCCGGTACCGAAAACGCCGGCCTGACCAGCGGCAAGATCGAAGTGTTGGGCCACACCCTGGAAGTGCTGAATGCTTCCGTGACACCCCCCTTCCAGATCGACGACGAGAACCTGTCCGAGACGACCCGCCTGACGCACCGCGTGCTGGACCTGCGTCGTCCCTACATGCAGAAGAACCTGATGCTGCGCTACCGCGTGGCCATGGAAGCGCGCAAGTTCCTGGACGAAAACGGCTTTGTCGACATCGAAACCCCGATGCTGACCAAATCCACCCCGGAAGGCGCCCGCGACTACCTCGTGCCTTCGCGTGTGCACGACGGCCAGTTCTTCGCCCTGCCCCAGTCGCCCCAGCTGTTCAAGCAGCTGCTGATGGTGGCGGGCTTCGACCGCTACTACCAGATCACCAAGTGCTTCCGCGACGAAGACCTGCGCGCTGATCGCCAGCCTGAATTCACCCAGATCGATATTGAAACGAGCTTCCTGACCGAGCAGGAAATCCGTGACATGTTCGAAGGCATGATCCGCCACGTCTTCATGAAGGCCCTGAACGTGGACCTGGGTGCCTACCCTGTCATGAAGTACGCCGACGCCATGCACCGCTTCGGTTCGGACAAGCCTGACCTGCGCGTCAAGCTGGAGTTCACCGAACTGACAGACGTGATGGCCGATGTGGACTTCAAGGTCTTCTCGACGCCTGCCACAACCAAGGGCGGCCGTGTGGTGGCCCTGTGCGTGCCCGGCGGCGGCACCATGTCCCGCGGTGAAATCGACGCCTACACCGAGTTCGTCAAGATCTACGGTGCCAAGGGCCTGGCCTGGATCAAGGTCAACGAAGTGGCCAAGGGCCGTGACGGCCTGCAATCGCCCATCGTCAAGAACCTGCACGACGCCGCCATTGCCAAGATCCTGGAGCGCACGGGCGCCAAGGACGGCGACCTGATCTTCTTCGGCGCCGACAAGGAAAAGATCGTCAACGATGCCATCGGCGCGCTGCGCCTGAAGGTGGGCCATTCGGAGTTCGGCAAGAAGGCCGGCCTGTTCGAAGACCGCTGGGCCCCGCTGTGGGTGGTGGACTTCCCGATGTTCGAGTACGACGACGAGTCGGAGCGCTGGAACGCCGTGCACCACCCCTTCACGGCCCCCAAGGATGGTCACGAAGACTACATGGACACCGATCCCGGCAAGTGCATCGCCAAGGCCTATGACATGGTGCTGAACGGTTGGGAACTGGGTGGCGGCTCGATCCGTATCCACCGCGCCGAGGTGCAGTCCAAGGTCTTCAAGGCCCTGAACATCACCGACGAAGACGCCAAGGTCAAGTTCGGCTTCCTGCTGGATGCGCTGCAATACGGTGCGCCTCCCCACGGTGGCCTGGCCTTCGGTCTGGACCGACTGGTCACGCTGATGACCAAGGCCGAGTCCATCCGTGACGTGATCGCCTTCCCCAAGACGCAACGTGCCCAGTGCCTGCTGACCGGCGCACCGTCCAACGTCGACGAGAAGCAACTGCGTGAACTGCACATCCGCCTGCGCAACGCGGCGGCGGCCACGCCTGCAGCCTGATCGATCAAGCCGCACCGGGGCTGAGAGGCCCCACAAAAAAAGCCACCCATCGCAGGTGGCTTTTTTTTGGCGACTGGACTCGTGAACGGTCAAGCCGGATCAGGTGAAGCCCCAGAACCGCTCCTGAGCATGTTTGGACTTCACCAGGCTGCCATCGAGCTTCTCGACAATACGGTGTTCGTACTTGTTGTCCTTCACCGAGTCATAGCGGAAGTAGACCGGGAAGATGGCGCCCTGGTGCCCCATGACCGCGCAGACATAGCCGCGCTTGTACAACTCTCGTGCCAGTTGCTTGGCAAACGACGGCGTACCCAAGGCGCTGTAGCAGATGTCGCAGACGATCGTGCCCAGATACTTCTTCTTGAGACCCTTCTCCACCAGCATGTCGGCGAGTTCCTCGACCGTCACTGGCGCGGCCGTGTCCACATCGGGATAGGTCTTGGTATTGTCCTGCCCAGGGGGCACGCCATGGCCAAAAATGTGAATGCGCGCTGACATGCCCATGCCCACATCCGCCAGTGGCTTGCCGGCGGTATTGAGAAAGTAGGTCGTCCAGGTGCGCTTGTGGTGCGTGTTGTCCTTCTGGCGATTACTCCAGTCGCCATCGGTGCCGAACTTGCCTGCCTGGTTGTCGTTCCAGGGCACAAATACAACTCGGTCCTTCGCCATCTTGATGCCTGCCTTTCCTGCTGCATTCGGTGCACAGTTGTGATTGGGGCAAATTGGACGATCTGGCATCAGAAGGCGTCAACACACCAAAGTCACACGTGGCCAAGCCTGCATCCCACCCATGAGGGCGCTTGCGACGAGGCCAGCGTTTTGTACACTCGGCGAGCCCACGGGCCACGTCGATTGAAATCAGGATTCCTCACCATGCGACTCACACTTGCCACTACCCTGCTGTTGTCCTTGCTGTCTGCTTGCCTGACGGGTTGCGGCGACAAGACGCCCCAGTCCTCCACCGAGCTGGGCAAGGGCGGCTCCATGGTCAGCGGCTCCGCGGGCCCCAAGGGTGCGCAAGGTGCCGATGCCTCGCTCGTGCGATGCGACAGCCCGGTGGCCACCCTGGCATTGGCCGAAAATCCTGACGGCTACACCATGAGCAGCCATTACCAGTTGCCCGCCACGCCCGTGCCGCTGATCAAGCTGCTGGCGCAGCAAAGCGGTTGCTTCCGCGTGGTCGACCGCGCCGCCGGACTGCGCAGCACCATGCAGGAGAGCCAGTTGAAGGAAGCCGGCATCGTGCGTGCCGACAGCACCGTGCACAAAGGCAAAGGTTATGAGGCGCAATACACCGTCATCCCCAGCCTGACCTTCAGCGAGCAGGAGGCTGGTCGTGGCATCGCCGGCGTCCTGTCGAGCATCCCGGTGCTGCGCGACATCGCCGGGCTGGCCGGCCTGCTGGAGCAGGTCAAGCTGAAGGAAGCCCAGGTGGCCCTGCTGCTGACCGACAACGAAACCACCGAGCAGCTGGCAGCAGCCACCGGCTCGGCGCGCACGACCGACCTGGGCCTGGGTGGGCTGATTGCCAGCAAGCTGGGTGGCGCCGCCGGGCTGGGTTGGAGCAACACCAACGAGGGCAAGGTGATTGCCGCCGCCTTCCTGGATGCGCATAACAAGCTGGTGGTGCAGGTGCGCGAGCTGCAGGCCAAGTCACTGCCTCCGGCCGTGGCGGTCAAGCACGGCGCACGTCCCTGAACCACACGCCGCGATCAGAAGAACTCGACGGCCTCTTTGGGTGCGACCGGCACGGCTTCATGCTCTATCGGAGCAGAGGCCAGGTCGCCCCGGCCTTGCGCGACCATGCTGCGCAGGGCACTGGCACTGTCATTCATGCCATCGGCAGCCATCACCGACGTGGCCACCAGTTGGGCGTTCGCGTCCGTCAGTTGCTTGAGTTCTTCCAGCCTGGACTTCACCTCTGCCAAGGACTGGCTTTGCGTCAGGGCATCCGAGGCAACCTGCTGGGTGCGACCAGTCACGGCCTCCACATCCGCCGTCATGTCACCCAGACGCTGCTTGACGCTTTGAATGCGCGCCACGCCATCGTCTACCTGCCCGGCGGTGCGCTCGATCAACTGCTTGACCTGTTGCGCAGATTCGGCGGTACGCCTGGACAAGGCCCGCACCTCGGTAGCCACCACGGCGAAGCCTCTGCCTGCGGCGCCGGCGCGGGCTGCCTCGATCGCAGCATTGAGCGCCAGGATATTGGTCTGGAAGGCAACCGACTCGATCAGGGCAATGGCCTCACTCATCTCCGATGAGCGCTGGCTGATGAGCTGAATGGACGCCACGGCTTCATTGACCACTTCGTCGCCCGCCAGTACACGTTCGCGCAACTGGTTGCACTGTTCGTCCACGGCAATCACATTGGCCGTCGTGTTCTCGACCTGATCGGCCACCCCGCTGATCACATCGGCCACGGTGCTGATGTTGTAGGTCTGCTGATCGGTGCGCATGGCCAGTTCCTGAGCGCTGCGCGATACCTCCTGACCGGCATCGGCCACCTTGGTCGAACCTGCCAGCATGGTATCGAGCAAAGATTGAAGCTCATCCTTGGCGGAATCCAGCTGGGAAACGGTCTGGCCAAGCCGGGTATGCGCGTCCAGCATGCCCTCGACCAGGATGCACATGCACACCAGAAAGGTCATGAGGCCAACCAGGTAGCGCAAGTACATGACATCCACCTGCATCAGCCAGACGTAGGTCACGGTGACGGGGAAGATGGCCAGGCACGCTGCCAGAGGCACCGTGCGCCAGTTGACGCCGCCCGCGAGCAGGATCACGGCCATCTGGTTGAGATAGATGAGCACGTAAAGAGAAAAAAGCTGCAGCCGCGTGACTTGCCCCAGCGCCACCAGGGTCAGACCGGTCAACGCCACGGCACCGTGGCTGAACAGCAGCCAACGGCTGTATCGGGGCCCGAACGCCTGCTGTCGGGCGATGGCCCACATGACAATGCAGATACAGCTCAAACCCAGGGTGCTGGCCAGCAGATTCGGGCGATCGCCGACAGGGCGCGTGAAGATGTCCAGTGCGTAAACCGTACCAGCGATCAAGGAGACCAGCGCAAACTGGCCCCAGTAGGCCTGCTTGAGCACCCGCCACAGGGCGAGAAAGGCCAAGCTGACGGTCAGCAAGGCCAGCGATGAAACCAGTGCAAAAGCAGAATAGGACGTCATGACCTGAACGGCTACCTTCTCGGCAAACAGGTGTTGCGTGAGATGCCACATGGCACCCCATACGTTTGATCGTCCGGATTCGCGCGTGACTTGAGGACTTACCTCGCCGTTTGGCGCCTCCGTTCGTGTGCCATGTCACACTTCAACCATGTCCGCTCCGTCCTACAAGATCCCCTTATCCGTCCTGGTCGTCATCTACACACCGGAGCTGGACGTGCTGCTGATCGAGCGGGCCAAACAGCCCGGCTTCTGGCAGAGCGTGACCGGCTCCAAGGACGCGTTGGATGAGCCCTGGTCGGACACGGCCATCCGAGAGGTTCAGGAGGAGACGGGCATCGACGTGGGCTCGCCAGAGGTGCCCTTGAGCGCCTTGAGCGACTGGGCGGTGGAAAACATCTACGAGATCTACCCGGTCTGGCGCCACCGCTATGCGCCCGGCGTCACGCACAACACCGAGCGGGTATTCGGCTTGTGCGTGCCCCGGGGCATCCCGGTCACCCTGGCGCCTCGGGAACACACGCAGTACGCCTGGTTGCCCTGGCGGGAGGCCGCAGACCGTTGTTTTTCACCGTCGAACGCGGAGGCCATCCTGCAACTGGCGCAGCGCCTCGGCCAGGGCTGACGCTTCTGAGCCAGGTCAAACCGGCAAGCTGACGGGGAAAGCCCCCGCTTGAAACCTCACTCTGCCCCCCGCAGATGCGGTTATCTTTGACACCATAGGGTTGCCCTTGCATCGCCGTCGAACATTGCCGTGCTGAATCCCCTCCAGTCATCGCTGCTGCCGCCGTCCACGCTGTCTTCCAAAAGCCTTCGCGTGGCCACGTACAACATCCACAAGGGTGTGCGGGGCGTCGGCCCCACCAAGCGGCTGGAAATCCACAATCTCGGGCTGGCCGTGGAGGCCATGGACGCCGACATCGTCTGCCTGCAGGAGGTGCGGCGCTTCCATCACACCGATGCGCAGCACTTCTCGAAAACCGATTTCGGCCCCCTGTGCTGGCCCAATGTGCCGCAGGCGGAATACCTGGCACCCGAGGGCTACGAGGTGGCATACCGCACCAACGCCGTGACGAAAAACGGCGAGCACGGCAATGCCTTGCTGGCGCGCTGGCCACTGGGCCACATCGGCCACCACGATGTGTCGGATCACCGCTTCGAACAGCGGGGCTTCCTGCACGTCTCGGTGCACTGGCGGGGCGTGGAGATCCATGTCGTGGTCGTGCACCTGGGCCTGATCCACGCGAGCCGGGTGCGCCAGGCCGAACGCCTGGCCCAACTGGTGCGCGAGCACATTCCGGCTCACACACCTGTCGTGATCGCGGGCGACTTCAACGACTGGAACGAGAAGCTCGACCACATCCTGGAGGCCGAGGGCCTGACGCGTGCGTCCACGGGCAGCGACGAGCGCACCCCCACCTTCCCCTCCATCGTGCCGGTCCTGGCGCTGGATCGCGTCTACACACGCGGCATGCAGTGCCAGTCGATCATGGTGCCGCGCGGCGGGGCCTGGGCGCGCCTGTCCGACCATTTGCCGCTGGTGGTGGAGCTGGACCTGGCTTCCTGATTGACCATGCTGCACACACCATCCCCGGAAGTTGACGCGGATGAGTCGATGAAACGGCTGGCCTGGTATGCCCAGCGCAAGCCGGTCTTCACAGGTGGCAACCAGGTCACCCTGCTGCGAGGCGGCAAGGCACTCTTTCCCGCCCTGAGCGAGTGCATTGATCACGCCAGTCGCAGTGTGTGGCTGGCGCTGTACATGGTGTCGCCGCTGGGGCAAAGTGGCAGCGTGCTGCAGGCGCTCAAGCGCGCGGCTCGTCGAGGCGTGCATGTGCACCTGGTGGTGGATGGATTCGGCTCACGCGAGGCCCCAGACGAGCTGTGGCAGGAACTCGAGAAGGCGGGCGTGAAACTGGCCATCTACCGGCCCATGCACCGCATCTGGGGACTGCTGGACACCAGCCAATGGCGTCGCATGCACATGAAGCTGTGCGTGGTGGACGAGACGCACGCCTTCGTGGGTGGCATCAACCTGATCGACGACCACTTCGACCTGACCCACGGCTGGTCGGAACGCCCACGGCTGGACTATGCGGTGCAGGTGCAGGGGCCCGTGATCACACCCGTGCTGCACACGATCAAAGCCGTGTGGACACGTGCCCAGTTCGGTCGAGACTGGCGAGACGACCTCAGCCACCTCATGGCCGACAAGCACAAGCTCAAGCGCCTGAAGCACTGGGTGCAGCAGGCGCGCATGCGACTGAACCCCAGGGAGCAAGGCAAGCTGGCGCATGCGGCCGCACTGCACGCCCCCATGCGCAGCGCCTTCGTGCTGAGAGACAACCTGCGTCAACGCCGCACCATCGAGCAATCGGCCTTGCAGGCGATCCATCAGGCACGCCAGCGCATCGACATTGTCACGCCCTACTTCTACCCGCGCCGGGCACTCAGGCTGGCCTTGCGGGCCGCCGCCGCACGAGGGGTACAGGTACGCCTGCTGCTGCAAGGCAAGCTCGACTTCCGGATCGCCGGCCTGGCAGCGCGCGTGCTGTATGGCGAGTTGCAACAGCATGGCGTGCGCATTTTCGAATACCAGCCGGCTTTCCTGCATGCCAAGGTGCTGAGCGTGGACGACGAATGGGCCACCGTGGGCTCATCCAATCTGGACCCCTTGTCCATGGTGCTGAACCTGGAGGCCAATCTGATCATCAAGGACAGGGCCTTTGTTCGCAGCCTGTCTCAAGCGCTCAGCGAAGACTTCGGGCACAGCCGCGAGATCCTGGCATCAGCCGACAGCTCATCGCGCTGGTTCACCCGCCTTCGCCGCATGTTCGTGCGGCAACTGGCCAAGGCCTATCTCAGGCTGGCCGGCGCAGCCGGGCGCTACTGAAGCCAAGGCAGGCCACCCAAGCGTCAGGCATTGCCCATAACCCGGGGGCGCGGGCCATTGGCTGGCCAGCGTGGGCGCCCCACCACGCTCGAGCTGCCACTGCAAGCTCAGCATCCAGCCTGCATGCCCCACCACCAGGCGTGGCACATGGTTGTCACCCTGCGTGTCCAGACCGATGCGATCCACCCATTGCGCCACCCGCCGGAACACATCGGCCAGGGCCTCTGCACCGCCAGGTGGATGGTGCAGAAAGTCCGCGCACCAGGCGTCCACCTGCGGCTGATGAATATCGGCCCAGCGCTGGCCATCCCATCGGCCAAAGTCCATTTCAAGCAGGGCTTCGTCCACCAGATGGCGCCAGCCCCATGAGCGCAGGATCTGCCCGACCAGGGCACAACGCTGAAGCGGCGATGTGTGCACCACACGTGGCCATCCATGTCGCCGCGCCTGCTGCCTGATGCGATGGGCCAGACGTTTGGCCTTGCGCCGATCCACAGGCACATCGGTGCGGCCAATGCAGCGGCCGGCAACGCCCCGCGGGCGCGGATGACGCCAGACCTGGCACAGCGCCTGATGCGATGACATGTCAGTGGTCTCGGCCATCAGGCCACCGGGTGCACGACTGCCAGCCAGGCCAGCAGCCCCATGACCTCGGTGAGCTGCTGGCTGGCGCCCAGCGTGTCGCCGGTGAAGCCGCCCAGGCGTTTGTTGAACCAACGTGCACAGACCGCGGCGCCCAGCAACATCACCACAGACGACTTCAGCAAAGCCGACAACAGGGTGCCCACGGGCCAGGCCGTGTAGCTCCACCAGAACACCATCGCACCGGCGACCAGGCCGGTGACCAGCCATGCGGCACTCACGTTCGCCCAGGACACCTGCATGGCCAGCGGCTTGGCCTTGGCGTGATCCAGGTCCCCGGCGTAAGGCAGGACGCGGGTCAGGCAGACTGGCACCAGGCGTGAGGCCGCATGACACCAGATCATCGCCATCATGGTCCAGGCCAGCAGCACCTGCCGCACATGGCTGGACTCGGCACTGTCGAGCTCATTGAACAAGGGCGAGGCCAGAGAAGCCAGGACTGACGCCTTCAGCATCAACACCAGGATCAGCCCCAGCGAACCGTAAGAGCCGATGCGAGAGTCCTTCATGATGGTCAAGGCGCGGTCGCGACTGACCGAGCCACCCAGGGCATCGCAGGTATCTGCCAGCCCGTCTTCGTGAAAGCCGCCCGTCAGCCACACGGTGAAAGCCATGCTCAGCACCACGGCCACCAGCGGTGGCCACCAGAACGCAGTGGCCGCCAGCACCAGGGCGCCAGCCAGCCCCACCAAGGCACCGATCAAGGGGAAATAGCGCATGCAGCCCTGCAACCAGGCGGGCTCGAACCCCACCCAGGCTGGCACTGGCACCCGCGTCAGGAACTGCAGGGCAATCAGCATCAGGCGGAGTTCATGCAGCAAGGCTTTCATGCGCGCATCATGCCTTGTCTGAAGCGCGAAGCCCGGCATCCTGATCCGAACTGCTGACGCCCGCTGCGTCGAAGCTGGCCATCTCGCGCAGGATGCGGCAGGCAGACTCCAGCAAAGGCCACGCCAAGGCAGCGCCAGAGCCTTCACCCAGTCGCAGATCGAGCCTGAGCAAGGGCTTGACACGCAGGTAGCGCAACATCAGTGCATGCCCGGACTCATCGGATTGATGGGCGAACACGCAACGCTGCAAGACCAGTGGCTGCAAGGCGGCGGCAACGAGCACGGCGCTGCTGGCAATGAAGCCATCCACCACGATCACGCGACGCTCGCTGGCGGCCTGCAACACGGCACCCACCATCATGGCGATCTCGAAGCCGCCAAAGGCGGCCAGCACCTCCAGCGGCGCCACGGCATCCACATGGCGAGCCAGGGCCGCACGCAACACGTCCAGCTTGCGTGCCAGGGCGGCATCGTCCAGCCCGGTGCCACGGCCCGTGCATGCCGCAATGGGCTCGCCGGTCAGGCGAGCCATGAGCAAGGCCGCGCTCGATGTATTGCCAATGCCCATCTCGCCCATCAGGATCACGTTGCCGGGCAAGCCACGCACCACATCCTGACCTGCTTGCAAGGCCTGCTCACATTGCGCCGCGCTCATGGCCTGCTCAGTGGTGCAGTCCGCCGTGCCAGGCGCGATCTTGCGGATCTGCAAGCCGGCACGTGGGCTGAAGTCATGGGCCACGCCCGCATCCACCACGTTCAGGGCCAGGCCATGCTGGCGAGCCAGCGCGCTGACCGCAGCACCGCCGGCCAGGAAGTTCTCGACCATCTGCCAGGTCACGTCACTTGGATAGGCTGACACACCACGCGCGGCCAGGCCATGGTCGCCCGCAAACACGATCATCTGAGGCGACTGCAGGACCGGCTGCACGTTGCCCAGCACCAGACCGATCTGCCGCGCCAGGGATTCAATCTGGCCCAAGGCCCCCAAGGGCTTGGTCTTGTGGTCTATGAGGTGCTGAAGTCGGTCCGTCAGTTCAGCTTGGGACAGGTCAACGATGGTCGGGATGGCAAAGGACATGAACAGATTGGAAGGGGGTAAGCGGAACAGGCTCGGCTTCAGGGCTGCAGCAACTGCATCAGGGAACCGGGCGCAAAGGTCTGATCCAGCACATCGGCCAGACCATCAAAAACGCCGTCGAGAGTGCGGGCCTGCTGGCCGAACAGGGCCTGCATGACTGCGCTGGACTCGAACAGGCCATGCAGGTAGACACCCAGCACGGCGCCACGCTGCCAGCCCATGGCTTGGCCCGCGTCATCCACCAGGATGGCGTCGGGCGCCCGGGCTGTGTCTGCCCAGCTTGTGCGGCCGTGGTGGATTTCATAGCCGTCGATGACGTGGCCATGCAAGGCCGACCACACCTTGTGATCACCAAAGCGGCCGGGCTCGCGGCTGGTACGCCAGATCGCGCGGGTGGATCGCAGCGCCTTGCTTGCATCGAAGCGGGTGTGCAAGGGCAAGAGCTTCAGGCCAGCGACGCTGGTGGGCGTAGGTGATGTGACACCCGCACCCTCGATGCCATCCAGGTCCTGCACCTCGTCACCCAGCATCTGCAGGCCACCACATATGCCCAACACTGGTCGGCCTTGCGCAGCGTGGGCTTGAATCACAGCTGCCAGGCCTTGATCATGCAGCCACTGCAGATCGGCACGCGTGTGTTTGGAGCCGGGCAGGATGATCCAGTCCGCGCCATCGAGGTCACGCGGCTGGCGTGCCCACACCAGCTTGACATCCGGCAGGTTGCGAAGCGGCTGTAACTCGTCGAGGTTGCTGATGCGCGGATAAGCCACGATGGCGATGCGGCGGGTGGCCGTACCCGAGGTGGCCGAACCCAGACCGCCCGCGTCCTCATACAGCCCGTCTTCTTCGGGCAAGCCATGCCCGCGCTGCATGGGGATGACGGCCATCGTGGGCACGCCCGTCAGCGCCTGCAACTGATCCGGACCGGGGGCCAGCAAGGCGGCATCACCCCTGAAGCGGTTGAGCACGAAGCCGCGGATCAAGGCGCGTTCGGCCTGGGGCAGCAACTGGTGGGTGCCATACAGATGGGCAAAGGCGCCACCGCGGTCGATGTCTGTCACCAGCAGGCAGGCTGCGTTGGCGGCCAGGGCCGTGCGCATGTTGACGAAGTCGTTGTCGTGCAGGTTGATCTCGGCGGGTGAGCCAGCGCCCTCGATCACCACCACATCGTGCTCGCTCATCAGCGAGGCCAGGGCCTCTTGCGCATGCGGCCACAACAACTCGCTGCGCGAGCGCCAGGGCATGGTCGAGTAATCGCGGCGCACCTGGCCCATCACCACCACCTGGCTGGCCGTGTCATGCTCGGGCTTGAGCAGCACAGGGTTCATGCGCACGTCGGGCGTGGCCCTGGCAGCCTGTGCTTGAAAGTACTGGGCCGAGCCAATCTCGCCCAGCCCACTACCCGGCCCCGGCACCACACGCGCGTTGTTGCTCATGTTCTGCGCCTTGAAGGGCGCCACCTTCAGGCCCTGGCGGGCGTACCAGCGGCACAAGGCCGTGGCCAGCCAGCTCTTGCCCGCGCCACTGCTGGTCCCCAGCACCATCACGGCGCGAGCATGTGTCATGGTCTGGCCTGCTCAGTCTTCAATGCCGCGCTGTGCGGGAATGCCGGCCTCATAGGCGTGCTTGATCTTGCGGACTTCGCTGACGGTGTCGGCAATGGCCACGATCTCGGCCGGGCAATCACGACCGGTGATGACCACATGCACCTCGCCGGGCCGATTGCGCAAGGTGTCCACCACCTCTTGCAAGGGCACCCAGCCATAGATCAAGGGGTAGGTCATCTCATCAAGCACGACCAGGAAGTGATCGCCACTGCGGATGGCCTCGGCGGCACGCGCCCAACCCTGGCGGGCCAGTTCGGCCGAGTGCTCCAGATCTTTGCTCTTCCAGCTGAAGCCATCGCCCAGACCTTCAATGGGTACACCCAGTTGCTCGAAAGCACGGTGTTCGCCGAAGCGTGCGCTGGGCACCTTCATGAACTGGTAGATCTTCACGGACTTGCCACGACCATGGGCTCGCAGGGCCAGGCCAAACGCGGCCGTGCTCTTGCCTTTGCCATCGCCCGTGTTGACGATCAACAGGCCACGTCGTTCAGCACGTTCGCGCTGTTGCGGTGCTTCTGTGGGGGGATTCTGAATATCCATGATGAATGGTGTTCCTTGGCGCGATGGCGTCATCCAAAACTGGGCAGCACGACCCAGCGCGTATCGGCACGCACGATGGTGACGGCCTGTTCAAAAACTTGTTCAATGGCGCGGTGGACGTGCGGGTCATCGCGATGGCCATGCGCCACCATGCGGCCGGCCTGCATGACGGCGATCCGGTCGGCCGCCAGCGCCAGCGGCAACTCATGCAGCACGCTGATCACGCATCGGCCCTTGTCGGCTTCGCGGCGCAGTACACGGGCCAGCAATCGCTGATGGGGTGCATCCAGGTGGGACACGGGCTCGTCGAGCAGCATCACCGGCGCCTGCACGGCCAGGGCCCGCGCCAGCAGCACACGTTGACGCTCGCCACCAGACAGGGCCGCCATACGCCGATCAGCTGCCCAGGCCGTATCGGTATCCTGCATGGCCTGAGACACCGCGCCCAGATCCGCCGCCCGCATGCCCGCCAGACCCAGCCAGCCTTGATGCGGCAGGCGGCCCAAAGCGACCACATCGCGCACGGCCATGGCCGGGTCACCCGATACATCCTGCCCCAACCAGGCCAGATGCTGCGCACGGGCCCGGCCCGGCCATTGATGCAGCGG
>NZ_DASUIS010000098.1:0-11932 GCF_036279675.1 Aquabacterium sp.
TCCTGCGTCGCGCCATCAGGCGCTTTCGCCATCCACACCCTGGTGCCCGAGAACGTGCCGCAGGATCCCAACTGGATGTACCTGCTGCCCGTGCACTGCGCCTTCCACACCAACCGCAGCATGCAACTGCTGATGGACCAATGGGGCTACACCTGCTCGGTCTACAACGAGCACGCCAAGCTGTGGGTGCTGTTCAAGCAGGATGCGGACGCCATCGAACCCAAGGTGCAGGCCTTGAACAAGGCCATGGGCTGGTCCTACCTGCACTTCAAGCGCGGCTTCATGGATTACTGGAAGTAAGCCACCGCGCGCATCATGGCGTGCCGGCTTTGGCAGCGGCCTCGCGCAGCTTGTCCTTCTTGCTCTTGCGCCGCCCCTTGATGCCGCCGTTGGGATCCAGGCCTTTGGGCGCCTGGGCCTCGCCGTCGTCGTCCGGCACCGTACCGTCGGCACCAGCAGGTTGATCACCGGGTTCGAAGCCTTCAATCAGTTCGCGCGCCACGCGCTGGCCCTGGCGCTTTTCAATCAGGCGGAAATGGTTTTCCATGTCTGGCGTGACGAAGCTCACGGCCAGCCCACTGGCGCCCGCCCGGCCCGTTCGACCAATGCGGTGCACGTAGTCAGCGGAGGAGCGAGGCAGGTCGAAGTTGACGACCACAGGCAGATCCGCAATGTGGATGCCACGTGCCGCCACATCGGTGGCCACCACCACTTGCAGCTCACCGGCCTTGAAGGCCTCCAGCACCTCGCGGCGTGCGCCCTGGCTCAAGTCACCATGGAAGGCGGCGGCCTTGATGCCGGCACGATGCAGCTTGTGCGCCACCAGCTCGGTGCCGTATTTGGTGGCCGCAAACACCAGCGCACGCGACCAGCCTTCCTGCTTGATCAGGTGTCGCAGCAGTTGGGCCCGTTTGGCCGCGTCCACCTTGATGGACCGCTGGGTGATATCCGGCGCATGCTCGGGCTCATCGGGAATCTCGATGAACACGGGCTCCTTGAGCAGGGCATTGGCCAGCTCCTGCACATCGTCAGGGAAGGTGGCCGAGAAGAACAGGCTCTGGCGCTGCGCAGGCAGCATCTCCAGGATGTCTGCCAGCTCTTCGGCAAAGCCCATGTCCAGCAGACGATCGGCTTCGTCCAGCACCAGGGCGCCCACGTCGGACAGACGCAGGGCGTTGTGGTCCACCAGATCCAGCAGGCGCCCGGGCGTGGCCACCACGATGTCGGCACCACCGCGCAAGCTCATCATCTGCGGGTTGATCGACACGCCACCGAATGCCGTCACCACCTTGATGGGCCCCGGCAGCTCGTGACTGAGTTCACGCATCACCTCGCCCACCTGCATGGCCAGCTCGCGTGTGGGCACCAGCACCAGCACGCGCACATGCCGGCTGCCACCACGGCGCTCGTGAAGCAGGTGATGCAGGATGGGCAGCGCAAAGGCGGCCGTCTTGCCCGAGCCCGTCTGGGCCAGGCCCAGCACGTCGTGGCCCTCCAGGATGGCGGGGATGGCGGCTTCCTGAACAGGCGTGGGGGATTCGAAACCGTGATCCGACGCGATGCGGACCAGGGCGGCCGACAGACCGAGGTGGGCAAATGACATGCGGCCAGTGTAGGCGCTGGCATGACAGATTGGCCGCTCAAGTCAGAAATGACAGGGCCGATATCCCTGAAGTCATGGAAAGTATCCCGCCCTCGTCCTCGGGCATGCCGATGATCCCGCCTGCCAGCGCCACGCAGGAGGCGGGTACCGATCTGCGCCCTACCCTGCAATCACAGCGCCCGGCCTCGGACGACGAGCTGGCCGTGCGCTGCCTGCTGGACACGGCCGAGCGCACCGCACTGGGCATCTGGATTTATCCCGCCATGTGGATGATCGTGGCCTTGTTCAGCGGTGCCGCACAACGCTGGCCTTTGCTGACATGGGGCAATGTCGCCGGCCTGCTGCTCATGGCGGTGGTGCGCGCCCACCTCAATCAGAACCTGGCTCGCCTGCTGCACACCCATCGCGTCGCCGCCGAGCAGAGCTTCAAGTTCCTGACCCTGGCGATTGCGGCGTACTGGGGCACGCTCACCGGCATCTGCATCTACCTGGCACCGACCGAAGGCATCGCCTGGATCATGCTGACCCTGACCGTGGCCTTCTGCGCCGGTGGCAACACGCTGTTCGGCATCAATGCAGCGCTGCGCTTTCCCTACCCGCTGGCCATGATCGTTCCCGTCGTGATCGCGCAGGCCTTGCAGCACACGCCAGATCAGAAAATCATGATGGGCATGGAAGTCGTGCTCACGCTGTACCTGCGGCGTTCATCGGGCATCGTGCAGAAGGACTATTGGGATGCGCGACTGGCACAGCGCCTGTCGGCCCAGCAGGCTCGCGAGCTGGAGCTGGCCAGCCTCACCGATGGCCTCACGCAGGCGCCCAACCGCATGTACTTCGACCGGCAGTACGCCTACGAGTGGGCGCGTCAGTGCCGCCATGGCGGCCCCGTGTCCCTGATGATGGTGGACATCGACCACTTCAAACGCGTCAACGACACCCATGGCCACCCCTTCGGCGATGCCTGTCTCAAGGAAGTGGCCAAGGCCTTGCGCTCCGGTTGCGGGCGGTCGACCGACTTCGTCTCGCGCTATGGCGGTGAAGAGTTCGTGGTGTTGCTGGCCGAGACGGATTCGGCCGGCGCCCGCGTCGTGGCCGATCGCATGCTGGAGCAGGTACGTGGCATTCGGCTTGAACACCAGGGCCAGACCGTGCAACTCACCTGCAGCATCGGCCTGAGCACGACGATTCCGTATCCCACCAAGGATGCGGCCTCGCTCATCCACGAAGCCGATCAGGCCTTGTACCGCGCCAAACATGGCGGGCGAGATCAAGCCGTGATCACCGACTCCAGCAACGAAGTGCCGCCAGCCCGCTCACGCACGTGACCGGCCTACAGCGGCATCATCGACCTCAGTGTGTCTGCTCGTCGTAGCAGGTCAGCGTTTCCTCAGCATCGTCTTGCGTGGACCAACCCAGCTTGGGCCAGCCACCTGCGTGCATGCAGGCGCCAAAGAGTTGATCAGGCTGGGTGCATTGAGATGGGTTCATGTGACTGGCTCCTTGCTGCTTGACCTGGACATCAGGTGTAGTCATGGTGCCCCTGCGCGATGGCACCGTGTGCAGGGCAATCCCTGCTCCTTGATTCCGCACCTGTCAGATGTGATGCAGATCACGTCTGGCAGGGCCCTCGAACATGGGGGACCTCCGAAACCCGCTCGGTGAAGTCCCTGATCTGAGGGTGGGAACCCTTCTTTTTGAACCGATGGCGCCGATAAAGATGCAAACGCATTCTGGTGAAGCATGACCCACACAGCAGTACCCCCCAGCGATCCAGCTCAACTGGCCGCCCCCGCCCTCATCAACGAGGCCCAACGCTTGTCTGCCCTGCACGCCTGTGAGGTGCTCGACAGTGGCCCCTCTGCCGTCAGCGATGCACTCGTACGCCTGGCGGCACGCACCTTCCATGTACCGGCCGTCAGCCTCGGCCTGATGGACGCCGATCGGCTGTGGTTCAAGGCCAGCATCGGCATGACGGACAGCGAGCAGGCGCGCGATCGCAGCCTGTGCGCCCACGCCATGGCGCAAAGCGAAGAGCTGCTGGTCGTGGACGACCTGAGCCGCGACAGCCGCTTTGCCCAGCACCCCTTGGTGGCACAACCCCCACACTGGCGCTTCTATGCCAGCGCCCCCTTGCGCAATGCACAAGGGCTGGTTCTGGGCACCCTGGCCATCTGGGACACGCAGGCCCGCAGCTTTTCCGCGATTGATCGCCTGGCGCTCAAGGACTTCGCCTTGCTGGCCTCCGATCAACTGGCCTCGCGCCAATCCCTCGTGCAACTGCATCACCTGGCCATGACTGACCCGCTCACGGGCCTGGCCAACCGCACCCAGTTCCGTCAGGCTCTGGAGGTGGAAATGGCACACGCCATGCGCACCGGTGAGCCCTTCACCGTGTTGAGCATGGACCTGGACGGCTTTCGCGATGTCAACGATGGCTTCGGCCACGCTGCGGGCGAAGAGGTGCTGTGCGAAGTCGCGCGCCGGCTCAACCAGCAAGTCCGGCTGGGTGACGTGCTGTCACGCTTTGGCGGCGACGAGTTCGGCGTGGTCATGCGCCACGGTGCCAAGGACTCGGCTCAGGTACTGGCCAAGCGCATCGTGAAGGCGGTCTCTGCGCCCATCACCTTGTCCACGGGCGACGAGATCGGCGTGGGCATCTCGATCGGCATGGCGGCCTATTCAGATCAGGTCGAGTCGGTGCCCATGTTGCTGGCCCAGGCCGACCAGGCGCTGTACCAGGCCAAAAAACAGAACGAGAAGCGCTGGAAGATGTTCGTGGGCATCCGCTGACCAGTCTGGCCTGCCGCCAACGCGGCAAGCCTTCGCAAAAGAAACGGCGCCTGAAGAGGCGCCGTTCTTGTTGATCGCCTGAAAGGCGAACTGCGGTCAAACCACCGAGGTTTCCGTGGCCTGCGTTGCGGCCCATACGCCGCCGTCGAAATCACGGTCACCTTGCTGCAGCTTCATCCAGTTGATGAGCTGTGCCTGGTTCATGGGGCGCGCATACAGGTAGCCCTGCATCATCATGCAACCGGCCTCACGCAGCCAGGCAGCCTGCTCGGGCGTTTCGACACCTTCGGCCACGCTCTTGACGCCCAATCGCCTGGACAGCGAGATCATCAACTCCAGCAGCGAAGGATCGAAATCGGGCTTGCCGATCGCCCAGACGAACACGCGGTCGATCTTGAGCTTCTGCACCTTGAGATCCAGCAAACGCGCGATCGAGGAATAGCCGGAGCCAAAGTCGTCAATCGCGAGGCGGAAGCCCAGGTCGGACAGGCGCTTGAGGATGACGCTCTCCTTGCCGGCCTGCCCCACCATCGCGGTGCTTTCCGTGATCTCGAACTCGATGTCTGCGGGCGTCAAACCGCGCTTGTTCAAGGTCGCCATCACATCGTCCACGAAGGTGGGTGATGAAAGCTCGCGCAGCGACACGTTGACGCTCACATAAGGCAGGTGAATGTGCTCATTGCGCATGGCCACGATGTCGGCACACACCAGATCCAGAATCATTTTGCCCAGTGGCACGATCAAGCCGTTCTTTTCAGCCACGGGGATGAATTCATCAGGCGGCACCATGCCCCGGGTGGGATGACGCCAGCGCACCAGGGCCTCCATGCCGCGGATGCACTCATTGGCGTCCAGTTCGGGCTGGTAGACCATGAACAACTGGCGCTCCTCCAGCGCCTTCTTCAAGTCGCTTTGAATCTCGGCCTGGCCGCGCGACGCGTTCTCCATGGACTCTTCGTAGAACACCAGGCGGCCACGGCCGGTGCGCTTGGCCTCGTACATGGCCAGGTCGGCGCGGTGCAGCATGTCACCCACGCTCAACTCGCCGCGCTTGAGCATGTAGGCGCCAATGCTCAGACCCACATAGTCGGACACCTTGTCGATCTGGATGGGCTTGGACACCTGCTCGATCAGCACCTTGCCCAGTTGCTCGATCTTGTCGCGTGCGCCGATGTCCACCAGCAGCACGGCGAATTCATCGCCACCCAGGCGTCCGATCATCACGTCGCCCAGGGTGTACTTCAAGCGCTGTGCGACGGTCTTGAGCACCACGTCGCCGGCAATGTGCCCGTGCGTGTCATTGATGAGCTTGAAGCGGTCCAGGTCGAAATACATCAGGCAGCCATCGGTGCCCTTGGAGGCCTGTTTGGTCGACTCGTTGTGGCGCTTGAGCGCGGCCTCAAAGGCCACGCGGTTGAGCACGCCCGTCAGGGGATCACGCTCGGCACCCAGCTTGACCTGCTGCGCCACGGCGGCCTTGCCTTTGGCCTGCGCCTTCTGCACATGCAGGTACCACAGCAGCAACACGATGCCAAACACACCGCCGCTCACGGCCAGGTCCATGCCTGCCGCCATCAGCACGGCCAGCAGGTCGTAGCGGACCATCAGCGTGTAGCCAATGTTTGCCTTGGAGCGCACGGTCACGCATTGCGGCTGAAAGCCCGCTGCGTAGTCGCACGGGGCGGCCATGGGTTGCGCATACATCGTGGTGCACTGCGCGCCGATGCAATGGCTGAGCGACAGGATCGCTTCTTTGGGCTTCATCGCCGCAGCCAGCGAGGCGGGCGCCTGAACATTCACGCTGGCCGGCTGCTGCTCGATGAGCGCCAGCGCGGCCTGACCATCGCTTTCCGCTCGCGCACGCGCCTCATACCAGCGGATGAAAAACACCGCCATGCACAACACCAGCGCAGCCGCCAAAACCACGCGCATCGGTGTTTGCCACGTCACTTCGCTGGACGGGGCACCCTGCACCGGAACCTGAGATGTTTGTTGAGGACCTGAAGCCATGCGAGCTTATCGGCAGCTTCGGGCCAAACATTGAGCCAGCCCCGCCCCGCATAAACCGCCAACTAAGTCACGCCTGTTTGTCTGACTTCCGCTTGTCTTCCAGCGTCTTGCGGCTGCGCTCGTTGATCATGCGCAGCTCGGCCAGCGAGGCGTCGATCTGGGCGCGCTTGGCCTCCAGCTCGGCGATGGCCTTGCCGGTTTTTTCGATCACGTAGTTGAGCTGCTGGATGCGGCCCTCGCCGTGCTGGCCGTACATGTCCAGGTAGTGCTTGATCTCCGACAGCGGCGAGCCCAGCGACTTGGCGCGCAGGATGCGCTTGAGGCGCGCCCGGTCCAGCTTGCTGTAGACCCGTGTGCCGTTGATGCGGCGCGGTGCCAGCAGCCCCTTGGTTTCATAGAAGCGCAGGGCACGGGGCGACACCTTGTAGCGCTCGCACACCTCGGCGATGCCCATCAGCGAATCCGCCGCGTGCTCGTCCTCGTCGGCCTCAAAAGCCCAGGACGGCACCGAGCCGATCTCATCGCCGAACTCATCCATCAATTGATCGTCGGTTTTGGCTTTCAGTTGAGCAACCACGGGGACACCAGATAACGTAGGTAGAAGAAGGTGCAGTACATGACATGTGACTGCCCGATGTACCCATTATCGCCGAACGGTGACGTTTGTCATAGGGGATTCACCCATGCATCAACCAGTTGACGTTAACGTCAACCAGGATTACAGTGCAGACAGTGGCCTTCAGCGCCTGCCTTTTCAAGGATCCGAACCAAGATGCCCGCCCTGCGCACCGCCCTCAACACCAAATCCGAGTCCTACCGCGCCGCCGTGGCGCGCATGACCGAGCGCCTGGAACAGGTGCGCGCCCTTGAAAAGCTGGCGCGCGATGGTTCCGAGTCCAAGCGCGACAAGTTCGAAAAGCGCGGCCAGTTGCTGCCGCGTGAACGCGTGGCCCGCCTGCTCGACCGCGACTCGCCCTTCCTCGAAATCAGCACCCTGGCCGGTCTGGGCATGCACGATGACGACGGCAAGAAGAGCGTGCTGGGCGGCGGCACCATCATCGGCATTGGCAACGTGGCAGGCAAGCGCTGCCTGGTCACCGCCAGCGACAGCGCCCTCAAAGGCGGCACGATTTCACCGATGGGCCTCAAGAAAGGCCTGCGCGCCCAGGACATCGCCCGCGAAAACAAGCTGCCCCTGATCTGCCTGGTCGAATCCGGCGGCGCCAACCTCATGTACCAGGCCGAGATCTTTGTGGATGGCGGCAAGAGCTTTGCCAACCAGGCGCGCCTGTCGGCCATGGGCATCCCGCAGATCGCCGTGGTGCATGGCTCTTCCACCGCGGGTGGCGCCTACCTGCCTGGCCTGTCTGACTACGTGATCCTGGTGAAAGGCCGCTCCAGCATCTACCTGGCTGGCCCGCCGCTGGTGAAGGCGGCCATCGGCGAAGACGCCACCGACGAAGACCTGGGCGGCGCCGAGATGCACGCCAGCGTCACCGGCCTGGGCGAATACCTGTCCGACAACGACGCGCACGCGATCGCCATGTGCCGCGAGTTGATCGACAAGTTGCAATGGGACGAGGTGGAAGCGGCCAACAAGAAGCCCGTGGCCTCACCGCTGTACAGCGAAGAAGAACTGCTGGGGTGCGTGCCCGCCGACGACCG
This sequence comes from Aquabacterium sp., assembly GCF_036279675.1. Taxonomy (GTDB): domain Bacteria; phylum Pseudomonadota; class Gammaproteobacteria; order Burkholderiales; family Burkholderiaceae_C; genus Aquabacterium. The sequence continues at coordinate 8,069 of NZ_DASUIS010000098.1, forward strand.
CGAACCGTTCGACACCCGCGAGGTCATCGCCCGCATCATCGACGGCTCGGACTTCCTTGAATTCAAGGCCAACTACGCACCCGAGACCCTGTGCGGCCACGCGCGCATCAACGGTCACCTGGTGGGCATCCTGGGCAACAACGGCCCCATCCAGCCCCAAGGGTCGACCAAGGCCGCGCAGTTCATCCAGCTGTGCGATCAAAGCGGCACACCGCTGGTCTTCCTGCAGAACACGACCGGCTACATGGTGGGCGCAGCAGCCGAACATGGCGGCGCCATCAAGCATGGCTCCAAGATGATCCAGGCCGTGGCGAACGCACGCGTGCCCAAGTTCACCATCACGCTCAACGGTTCGTTCGGTGCCGGCAACTACGGCATGTGCGGCCGCGGCTTCGACCCACGCTTCATCTTCAGCTGGCCTTCGGCCCGCACCGCCGTGATGGGTGGCGCACAAGCTGCCAAGGTGATGGAGATCGTCACGCGCGGCAAGATGGAACGCGCCGGCATGCCCGTCAACGACGCGATGCTCGAAGGCATGAGCGCCGAGATCCGCAAGCGCCTGGATGCCGAATCCAATGTGCTGTTCGGCACCGCCCGCCTGTGGGACGACGGGATCATCGACCCGCGTGACACCCGCCGTGTGCTGGCCATGTGCCTGGACATGGCCATGGAGGCCGACAAGCGCCAGCTGCGTCCCAACACCTTCGGCGTGGCCCGCCTGTAAGCCACCCGCTCGTTCTTTCCCCACACCACCCAGACAGTCGCCGCCACGCCTGGCGACACCGAGAGCCCCGAGGAGACCACCATGCAATTCACCGCCGAACACCGTCAGATCGCCGAAACCGTCAAGCGTTTCTGCGAGCAGGAAATCAACCCCTACGTCAAGGAATGGGAAGAAGCCGAGATCTTCCCGGCCCATGAAGTGTTCAAGAAGATGGGCAACCTGGGCCTGCTGGGCGTGAAGTACGACACCGCCTATGGTGGCCTGGGTCTGGACTTCTCCTACTCCATGGTGGTGGCCGAAGAGCTGGGCGCCATCCCCTGTGGTGGCGTGCCCATGGCCATCGGCGTGCAGACCGACATGTGCACCCCGGCCCTGCACCGCTTCGGCTCCGACGAGCTCAAGCGCGAATACCTGGCCCCCGCGATTGCCGGCGACATGGTGGGTTGCATCGGCGTGTCTGAAACCGGTGGTGGCTCCGACGTGGCCGCGCTGAAGACATCGGCCCGCATTGAAGGCGATGACTACGTCATCAACGGCTCCAAGATGTGGATCACCAATGCCACGCAAGCCGACTGGTGCTGCCTGCTGGCCAACACCTCCGAGGGCCCGGTCCACAGCAACAAGTCCATGATCATCGTGCCGATGGATGCCAAGGGCATCACCACGCAGAAGATCAAGAAGATCGGCATGAACTCGTCGGACACGGCGCAGATCTTCTTTGACAACGTGCGCGTGCCCCGCCGCAATCTGGTTGGTACGGAAGGTGCCGGCTTCATGATGCAGATGATCCAGTTCCAGGAAGAGCGCCTGTACGGTGCCGCCAACTCCCTGAAGATGCTGGACAAGCTGATCGACCTGACCATCGAATACTGCAAGGAGCGTCACACCTTCGGCCAGCCGCTGATCAACAACCAGGTCATCCACTTCCGTCTGGCCGAGTTGCGCACCGAAGTCGAACTGCTGCGCTCGCTGGTCTACCGCGCGGTGGAAGAGTACGTGCAAGGCAAGGACGTGACCCGCATGGCCTCGATGGCCAAGCTCAAGTGCGGCCGCCTGATCCGCGAGGTGGCCGACAGCTGCCTGCAGTACTGGGGCGGCATGGGCTTCACGTATGACAACCCCATCTCGCAAGCCTACCGTGACGGCCGTCTGGTCTCCATCGGTGGCGGTGCCGATGAAATCATGCTGGGCATCATCTGCAAGTTCGAAGGCACCCTGCCCAAGAAGGCCCGCAAGTAATCCAACCCAGGCGCCTCACGATGACCACCTCCACCATCCAGGTCCGGCAGGACAAAGGCATCTGCACCATCACGCTCAACCGGCCTGAAGTGCGCAATGCCATGTCCCTGGCCATGATCAACGAACTGTTGACCACGTTGCGTCAGGCCGAAGAAGACGCCGGCGTGCGCGTCATCGTGTTGCGCGGTGCGGGCGGGCACTTCTGTGCCGGCGGCGACATCAGCGACATGGCCCAGGCCCGCATGAAGCTGGCCGTGCAGCAAGCCGAAGAAGCCAAGACCGGTGTCAAGGCCGAAGGCCCGAGCCCGGTGGCACAGGTCAACGCCCAGTTCGGGCGCCTGTGCCTGGCTTTCGCGCGCACCTCATTGCCGGTCGTCACCGTGCTCGAAGGCACCGTGATGGGTGGCGGCTTCGGGCTGGCTTGCGTGTCCGACGTCACCCTGGCGCTGGACAACGTGAGCTTCCGCCTGCCCGAGACCTCGCTGGGCATCATCCCCGCGCAGATCGCGCCCTTCCTGGTGGAGCGGCTCGGATATGCCGAGGCCAAGCGCCTGTCGGTTACCGGCGCGAAGGTCAATGCGCAGGAAGCGCTCACCATCCGCCTGGTGCACGAGGTGCATGGCAGCGTGGAGGCACTCAATGACGCACTGCACAACACCATCGCCAGCATCATGGCCTGCGGCCCGCAAGCGATTGCCACCACCAAAGGCCTGCTGGCCCGTGCGCGCCTGAGCACCCCTGACGACCTGATCGATGACGCGGCCGAACTGTTTGCCCGCGCCGTACTCAGTGACGAGGGGCAAGAAGGCACGAGTGCATTCATGCAGAAAAAGAAGCCCAGCTGGGTCCCCCAGGCCTCCTGAAGCGCTTGAGTTGACATCACCATGATCAAAAAAATCCTGATTGCCAACCGTGGCGAGATTGCATGCCGCGTGATCCGCACCGCACGCAAGCTCGGCTACCGCACCGTGGCCGTGTTCAGCGAAGCCGATGCACACGCGCCGCATGTCAGCCTGGCTGACGAAGCGGTCTGCATCGGTGCCGCGCCGGCTGCCGAGTCCTACCTCAAGGTCGAGGCCTTGCTGGACGCCTGCCGCAAGACCGGCGCCAATGCCATCCACCCCGGCTATGGCTTTCTGTCGGAGAACGCGGGCTTTGCACAAGCTTGTGCCGACGCCGGCGTGATCTTCATCGGCCCCTCGCCCGAAGCCATCCGCGTGATGGGTGACAAGGCCGGCGCCAAGAAGGAAATGATCAAGGCCGGCGTGCCCACGGCGCCCGGCTACCTGGGTGCCGACCAGAACGACGAAACCCTGATGGCCGAAGGCAAGCGCCTGGGCTTCCCGCTGCTGGTCAAGGCCGTGAGCGGCGGCGGTGGCCGCGGCATGCGCCTGGTGCACCAGGCCGACGAGTTGGCGCAGGCCATCGTCAGCGCCCGCCGTGAAGCGCAAAGCGCCTTTGGTGACGGCACGCTGATGCTGGAGCGCCTGGTGCTCAACGGTCGTCACATCGAGATCCAGGTCTTTGCCGACAGCCACGGCAATGCCGTCTACATCGGTGAGCGCGACTGCACGGCCCAACGCCGCCGCCAGAAGGTGATCGAAGAATCGCCCTCGCCCGTGGTGAGCCCCGCGATGCGCGAAGCCATGGGCCGCGATGCGGTGCTGGCCGCCAAGGCCATCAACTACTGCGGCGCCGGCACCATCGAGTACATCGTCGACCAGGAACTGAACTACTACTTCCTGGAAATGAACACCCGCCTGCAGGTGGAGCACCCCGTCACTGAAATGATCTCGGGTCTCGACCTGGTGGAATGGCAACTGCGCGTGGCCGCTGGCCAGCCTCTGCCGCTCAAGCAGGATCAGATTACGCTGAGTGGCCATGCCATTGAAGCGCGCCTG
>NZ_DASUIS010000099.1:0-33196 GCF_036279675.1 Aquabacterium sp.
AGCAGCAGGAGCAGCATCAAGGCCCCCACAAACAAACCGGGAATGAGGTGACGCAAGGCTGCCGCCTGGCCATGTTTCTTCATCACAAAGGGCTTCCAGTAGCCGTACTGGCGGTACTGACGAAACACGTCCATCTTGCTGTCGCGCGGGAAGTAGGTGGAGCGGATGCTGGCCGATTGCCAGATGCGCCCGCCGCCCTTGTGGATGCGCAGATTGTGTTCGTCGTCCTGGTTGCGCACCAGGGTTTCGTCAAAGCCACCAAAGCGTTCGAAGGTCTGGCGAGGCCAGGACCCCAGATAAACGGTATCAACCTCGCCCTCGTAAGCCAGATCGCGCGACAAGGCACCACCCGCCACCAGGCGAGACTGGAAAGCCGCCGCGATGGCGCGTTGCACGGTGCCTTGCGGGCCCTCCACACCTTGCGCCTTCCAGGGGCCACCCACATTGTCTGCACCGGTGCGCTGCCAGGTGGCCAGGCATTGCGCGATGTAGTCATCGGCATAAACCGTGTGCACATCCAGGCGCACGATGAACTCGCCCTGAGCCTGGTCGATGCAACGGTTCAGGCCGCACGACACGATGCGTCCAGGGTTGTCCAGCATCACGAAGCGGGCGTCCTGTGCGCACAAGGCAGCCAGGCGTTCGCGTGTACCGTCGTCACTCAGGCCATCGGCAATCAGCACTTCCAGCGCCCAGCCTTCGGGCACGGCCTGTGCGGCCACGCTGCGGCAGAACGACTCGATGTGATCCTGCTCATTGCGGCAGGGCACGATGACCGAAACAATGCGAAGTTGACCGCTCATGGGCACTCGGTTCAACGCGCCGAGGCGCGATGGCGCTTGATGCGCGGCACGGTGGGGTGAAGCAGCTTCTGGTACAGGCGCCACATGGCGTCCATCTGGCCGCGACGGGAGGCATCACGCTCGATGCGCTCGCGGTTGTGCAGGCCCATCTGCGCGGCTTGCATCGGGTGGTCATAAGCGGCAACCAAGGCCTGCGTGACGGCGTCCACATCACGCACCGGCACGATCCAGCCACCCTTTTCATCGATCCACTGGCGATTGGCCGGCAGGTCGGAGGCGATGATGGGCAGGCCACAGGCCATGGATTCGAGCACGGACACCGAGGTGGCGTCGCTGGTGGGCACGGACACGCTCACCTTGCTGCGCTGGATGGCGTTGACCATCTCGACATCGCCCACACGGCCATGGAAGCGCACCTGCTGCAACAGGCGCAGTTCCTGCACCCGGGCTTCCAGCGCGGCCTGCATGGGCCCACCGCCCAGCAGATGCAGGCGTGCATGTGACTGCGGCCGCAGCATCAGGAAGCGCGAGAAGGCTTCGAGGATGAGGTCGATGTTGTAGTTGGCTTCCCAGGTGCGCAGGCTGATGACGTCGAAATCCTCGCCTGGATCACCCGGCACGAACTTGTCCGTATCGGCGCCCCACAGGATCTGATGGCACGGTGCAGCGGGGTGATAGCGCGCGATCTCGTCGAGCATGTCCATCGAGTCTGCCGTGATGAGATCGGCGTGTCGCAAGGACCAGCCCACCACCGCGCGCATCAGGCGGCTCTCGCGTGGCGTGACGAGGATGTCGCTGCCCCAGGCGGTGAGCACGGTGGGCACCTTGAGCCCGCACATGGCCGCCCACAAACCGTAGGACGTGACGTAGTGGCCATGCACCAGCGTGGGCTTGAAGCGCCTGGCCACCTCGCGCGACACCTGGCGCACCTTGAGCAAGGCCTTGAACCAGGTCAGCTTGTCGCTGCCAGGTGCGATGGCGATGACCTCACGGGCACCCGGCACATCAGCTGGCTGGCGGGTGATGACGATGGCCTCTGCGCCGCGCTCGACGGCCGCAGCCACCCAGCGGCGTGTGTGCACACTGGATGCATCGGCAAAAAACAGAATGCGCACGGCGGCGTCATCCGGGCGACGGCTCATGCGGGCTCCTGACCAGCTGGTTGTTCCTGATTCGCGCCGAGTGCACGACGCAGGTTGTCCTTGCCGGCCCAGTGCGCATACAGCGCGTGCAGTTCGGGATGGCGCTGCAGCATGGCGCGGTCCAGCTCACGGGTATCGCCCATGACCACGGCCGGTTTGCCGTGCGCCTGTGGGCCCACGATGGCGAAATCAGGCACCACGCCAGAGACAAAGCTGTAGCCCTGCACGATCACGCCTTTGCCGATCCTGGCCCCCGGCGCGATCACGCTGTGCGGGCCGATGAAGCTGTAGGCGCCGATGTGGGTGGCCTTGCGCACATAGCCCACCGGGTTGGGATCATTGATGTAGCGACGCCCCATCACACGCACGGCCTTGTGGCTGGAGTGGCTGAGGATGGATGCGTAGTTGGTGACTTGCGTGCCCTCTTCGATCACCAGGCCATTGGAACCATCGATGCGGTTGAAATGCCCGATGAAGATGTGATCACCCAGCTTCAGCCCTTCCAGGCCTTCGAAACAGGTGTGGGTACTGACACGGGTGTGAGGACACCAGCTGCCATCCGCGTTCGCCCAGCCATACAGGATGCGCGGGCCGGTGAAGGCCGACAGCAGGCGCGCAACTGGATGCTTGAGTCTCTGGATCAAGGCGGACATGAACGGAAAGCGGAAAACCTCAGGGTGCCACAGGGGGCTGAACTGCGTATTGTCCCTGATCCATTCGCCTTCACCTTCCGCCCTCCCTGCCAAGCGACGTAAAGCCCCGCAAACCGGGGTGCTCGCAGCCAAGTATCAGGCGCCAGGATGCTTCTTCAACAGGGCCATCGCCGAGCCAATCAAACCGGACACTTCACTGACATTGCCCGGCACGATCATGCTGTTGGTGGACTGAGCCAGCTTGCCAAAGGCTTCCACGGCCTTCTCGGCTACCTTCAATTGCACGGCTTGCTCGCCGCCCGGCTGACGAATGGCCGCCGCGATTTTCTGGATCGCATCGGCTGTTGCTTCGGCCACCGCCGTGATGGCCGCCGCTTCACCCTGGGCCTTGTTGATTTCAGCCTGTTTTTCGCCTTCCGAACGTGCAATGGCGGCCTCACGCTCACCCGTGGCGATATTGATCTGCTCCTGCCGACGGCCCTCCGACGCCGCAATCAAGGCGCGCTTTTCACGCTCGGCGGTAATTTGCTGCTGCATGGAACGCAGAATCTCTGCCGGCGGCGTCAAATCCTTGATTTCATAGCGCAAAACCTTCACGCCCCAGTTCAAGGCGACCTCATCAAGCGCCAGCACGACCGCTGCATTGATGGCGTCGCGCTCTTCAAACGTCTTGTCCAGCTCCATCTTGCCCACCACGCTGCGCAAGGTGGTCTGGGCCATCTGCGTGATGGCCATCACATAGTTCGAGGAACCATAACTGGCGCGCATGGCATCGGTCACCTGAAAGTAAAGAATGCCATCCACCTGCAACTGGGTGTTGTCTTTGGTGATGCAAATCTGGCTGGGCACGTCCAGCGGAATTTCCTTGAGCGAATGCTTGTAGGCCAGACGGTCCACAAACGGCACCAGGATGTTGAGGCCCGGGGTCAAGGTTGAATGGTATTTGCCCAGGCGTTCAACCACCCAGGCAGTTTGCTGCGGCACGATCTTGATTGACTGCACGATGAAGACAACAGCGATGATCAACAGGACCAATGAGACGATTTCCATGGGCTTCCCCTTTTGAATGTTTGAAGGTGGGGTCAGCGCCCCAGCACCAGGCGGTTGCCTTGCATGCCCTTGATCACATGCCAGCCCGGTTGCAACCCGGCGGCAGGATCTTCGTGAATGGCCGTCCAGGCTGCTCCCCGATACTGGACCCTTGCCGTGCCATCGTCACCCCAGGCAGTCACCTGAACTTTTTCACCCACGTCCAGCTGCACCGAGTCGCCCCCGCTGCCCTTGCCTTTGCGGATGCGATAGACATGCCATGCGGCCACGGTACCGCCACCTACCAAAGCGGCCACCGCGATCTGCGCGGCGAAGGCAGCATGCGCGTGCGCCGTCAGAGCCGCCGCAGCCAGTCCCAGCGCCAGCATCAACAGGTAAAACGTGCCCGTGGCCAGCTCGATAGCGACCAGTGCGCCAGCAGCCACCCACCAGAAGGTCGAATCGGCAAGATCAAGCAAAGCGGTCTCCGTTGGCCATGTGCAGCGCCAGTGTACAGACCTGCAATCAACCTGGACATCAAGCCGACGCGCTACCGTCCACCCGGGTCAGCGCAGGCTGCCACAACGCCTTCACTGGCAACCTCGCGTGCTTGAGAAACACACCATAAGCCGCCACGATGGCCACGATGTACCCGGTGCTGGACGCCACCCCGGCTCCCAGCGGCCCCCATAGCGGCACCAGGAACCAGCCCACGCAGAAGCTGATCGTCAGAGACATGCCCGCGATCGCGCCAGACAGTTGCGGTCGCCCCAGGTGGTTCGTGTAGAACGCCGACAGGCTGGACGCCGCCGCATACGCCGCCACACCTGGCAACAAGGCCGCCAAAGGCAGCAAGGACGCCTCGTAAGCCGGCCCCATCACCCAGGGCAGGCCCCACCAGGCCAGGCCCAGCAACACCGGCGCCGCCAGCAGGGTGGACAACACGTTGATGCGCACCGCCTGCACCGTCATGGCCGCGGCGATCTTCACGTCCGGATGCCCGATGCGCGAATAAACCGACACTGTCACCGAGGAGGACAGCAGCCACAGCAACTCCGCCGCCGTCACGGCCACCGAATACACACCTGTCGTGCTCAGGCCATCAAAACGCTCGACCAGGAACAGCGACACCCGGTAGTTCAGCAAACCGATCACGTTGGTGACGCCAATGGTGGCCACAAACGGCCATTGCGCCACCCAGCTGGGCGGTTTCTGCAAAAAAGCCGTCAGCCGCGAGCCGGCAAAACCGTCTTCCAGCCGCTCGTCCCGCTGGCGGGCATGGCGCAAGGCATAAAACGCGGTGACCACCGCCACGATGGACTTGCCCGTCACCCAGGCCGTCAGCACCAGCAGCACAGTCGAGCGACTCCCCTGCCCGCCCTGCGTGATCCACCAGGCGCCACCCAGCCCCACCAGCACGGAAGCCGGTGCCGACACCTGCGCCACATTGATCGGCCACATGCGTCCCTCACCCAGCCACAAACCCGTGGCCGTGGGCACCAGCAGCAGAAAAGGCGCGGCCAGCGCCAGCAACCACAGGTAGGTATAGGGCATGGCCCGGGCCCACCAGGACACGCCCAGCAGCACCAGCGAAGCCAGCAGCCCAAACGCCACCGCCGCCCGCAACACGCCCTGCAACATCGGCAAAGCCCTGCCATGCTGCCCATCAGCCTGCTGCGACATCTGCCGCGCCAGCCACAGGCCCAAGCCGGTGAACAAGGTGAGCAAGGCCGATTCCACCGCCACAAACAGCGCAAACGCGCCCTGCACCTGCGGCCCATGGCGCGCCACCGTCACCGTGATGGCCAGCCCCAGGCCCACCATCATCAGCTTGGCGATCAGGTTGCCCAGCGCCGCCCGGGGCAGCGCGCTCAGCGCCTGCCGGAGTGCCGCCAGGCGCCCGCGAGGCACTTCGGCCCCGGTCGAGCCCCCCTGAACGGCTGGTGGACGGGAATCTTGAACGGACATGTTCGCCATTGTCGCCCAGGGTTTCATACAATCTAGGGTTTGGCCTGAAGCTAACCCTGTCCCCCCCGTCATGACCACGCACCAACACCCCACGCAAGAGCCCGTTCCCGCAGAGCTGATGGTCGACACCAACAAACTGGTGGCCGAACGCCGCGAGAAGCTGGCCGCCATCCGTGCCCAGGGTGTGGCCTTCCCCAACGATTTCAAGCCCGCTGACCGTGCCGCCGCCCTGCATGCCGCCCACGACGGCACCGAGGCCGAGCCCCTGGAAGCGCAAGCCGTCAAGGCCAGCGTGGGTGGCCGCCTGATGCTCAAGCGCGTCATGGGCAAGGCCTGTTTCGGCACGCTGCAAGACGCCACGGGCCGCATCCAGGTCTACGTGACCCTCGACGCCGTGGGCGCCGAAGCCCTGCAGGCCTTCAAGCACTGGGACCTGGGCGACATCCTGGGCGCCGAAGGCACGCTGTTCAAGACCAAGACGGGCGAGCTGTCCATCAAGGTCACCAGCATCCGCCTGCTGACCAAGGCCTTGCGCCCTCTGCCCGACAAGTTCCACGGCATGACCGACCAGGAACAGAAGTACCGCCAGCGCTACGTGGATCTGATCGTCGACGAGCACTCGCGTTCGCGCTTCATCGCCCGCTCCAAGGCCGTGGCCTCGATCCGCAGTTTCATGGTGGACAACGGCTTCCTGGAAGTCGAAACGCCGATGATGCACCCCATCCCCGGCGGCGCCAATGCCAAGCCCTTCACCACGCACCACAACGCGCTCGATCAGGAGATGTTCCTGCGCATCGCGCCCGAGCTGTACCTCAAGCGCCTGGTCGTGGGTGGCTTCGAGCGCGTGTTCGAGATCAACCGCAACTTCCGCAACGAAGGCGTGTCCGTGCGACACAACCCCGAGTTCACGATGATGGAGTTCTACGCGGCCTACTGGAACCACCGCGATCTGATGGACTTCACCGAATCCATCCTGCGCCACGCGGCCCACGCGGCCGTCGGTACCGCCAGGCTCACCTATGGCGGCAAGGAAGTGGATCTGGAGTCGCCCTTTGCCCGCATGACGGTGCGCGAATCGCTGATCCAGGTGGCCGGCCTGACGCCCGAAGAAGCCGACAGCAGCGAGGCCCTGCACGCCAGGCTCAAGGCCCTGGGTGAAGAGCCGCCCGCACGCTGGACGCTGGCCGAACTGCAATTCGGCATGTTCGAAGCCGCCGTGGAAGAAAAGCTGTGGCAGCCCACCTTCATCATCGACTACCCCGTCGAGGTGTCGCCATTGGCCCGCGCATCGGATGCCGACCCCAGCATCACCGAGCGCTTCGAGCTGTTCATCACCGGCCGCGAATACGGCAACGGCTTCAGCGAGTTGAACGACCCTGAAGAACAGGCCGCCCGCTTTGCCGCCCAGGCCAGCGCCAAGGACGCCGGCGACGAAGAAGCCATGTACTTCGACGCCGACTACATCCGCGCCCTGGAATACGGCTTGCCCCCCACCGGTGGCTGCGGCATCGGCATCGACCGCCTGATGATGTTGCTGACCGACGCGCCCAACATCCGCGACGTGATCCTGTTCCCCGCACTGCGCCGGGAAGCCTGATCGGTCCAGACAGCGTCCGCTCGCAGACAAGCCCGCCCACCCAGGCGGGTTTTTTCATGCCCGGCAGGTTTGGCCCACATCAGCTAGCATCACGGCCTCCCCCACTTCCTCATGGCCGCCATGTCGAACGCCCACACTGCCCACGCCACCAGCCCCGACGCCCCCGTCGAAACGCGCCAAGGCGTGTGCAATCTGTGCGAAGCCATCTGCGGCCTGACGTTTCAGGTTCAGGGCAACCGAATCATCTCCGTCAAGGGCAACGATGCCGACCCGCTCTCGCGCGGTCACATCTGCCCCAAGGCCGTGGCCTTGAAGGATCTGCACGAAGACCCGGACCGCCTGCGCCAGCCGATCAAGCGCATCACCAATGCACAGGGGCAGACCACATGGGCGCCCATCACCTGGGACGAAGCCTTCGACCTGGTGGTGGAAGGCCTGGCCCGCGTGCGCGAACAGCACGGCAGCAACGCGGTAGCTGTTTACCAAGGCAACCCCAGCGTGCACAACTGGGGCAACATCACCCACGGCCCGATGTTCTTCGGGCAACTGAAAACGCGCAGCCGTTTTTCAGCCACCTCGGTGGACCAGCTGCCGCATCACCTGGTGTCGCACTGGCTGTACGGCCACCAGCTGGCCATCCCGATTCCGGACGTGGACCACACCCGCTTCATGCTGATTCTGGGCGGCAACCCGCTGGCCTCCAACGGCAGCCTGATGACCGTGCCGGATGTGCGCGCCCGCTTCAAGGCCCTGCGCCAACGCGGCGGCAAGCTCGTCGTGATCGATCCCCGCCGTACCGAAACCGCGGCCGTGGCCGACGAGCACCACTTCATCGACCCGGGCACCGATGCCGCCTGGTTGCTGTCCATCATCCACACGCTGTTTGACGAAGAGTTGGTGCAAGCCAAGCACCTCGAGCCCTTGCTGGACAACATCAAGGCCGTGCGCGATGCCGTGGCCCCGTTCCGGCCTGAAACCATGGCCACCCACACCGGCATCGACGCCACCACCACCCGCCGTCTGGCGCGTGAACTGGCCCAGGCCGATGGCGCTGTCGCCTATGGCCGCATGGGCTTGTCCACCCAGGCGCATGGCGTGGTCTGCCAATGGGCCATCCAGGTGATCAACCTGCTGACCGGCAATGTGGACCGCGAAGGCGGCGCCCTGCTGACCAGCCCCGCCATTGACCTGATCCAGACCAAACTGATGAGTGCTGGCCATTTCGATGTGTGGCGCAGCCGTGTGCGCGGTGCGCCCGAGTTCGGCGGCGAGTTGCCCGTCTCCGTGATGGCCGAAGAGATGCTCACACCCGGCAAGGGCCAGATGCGCGCCCTGGTCACCTCCTGCGGCAACCCGGTGCTGTCCACCCCGAATGGGCGCCAGTTGGACCAGGCCCTGAGCAAGCTGGACTTCATGGTCTCCATCGACTTCTACCTGAACGAGACCACACGCCACGCCCACGTGATCCTGCCGCCCACATGCGGGGTAGAGCACGACCACTACGACCTGGTCTTCCTGCACCTGGCCGTGCGCAACATCGCCCGCTACAGCGAGGCGGTGGTGGCTCCGGCCGATGGCGCCCTGCACGACTGGCAGATCTACACCGAACTGGCACGCCGCTATGCCCGCCGCATCTGGCCCGTGGAGCGCGCCAGCACACGTCAGCGTCTGACCGGCATGCTCACACGCGGCATCATGGGCCGCCTGCCCCCCAGGCGCCTGCTGGCCATCGGCCTGAACCGCGCCAAAAAAGGCCTGAGCTTCAAGCAATTGCTGGCCAACCCGCAAGGCGTCGACCTGGGGCCGCTGCAGCCATCACTGGTGGCGGGCCTGCAAAAGCGTGGCCGCCGCATCGACCTGCTGCCCCTGGCCATCCGCCAGGAATTGCCCAACCTGATGGCCACCTTCCCTGCGCAGGCCGCCGCACCCGCCTCAACAGGCGAGCGCCCCGCGCTCAAGCTGATCGGCCGTCGCGATGTGCGCAGCAACAACTCGTGGATGCACAACAGCGAGCGCCTGGTGTCCGGCAAACCGCGCTGCACGCTGTGGATCCACCCGAATGATGCCGCCGCCCGGCGTCTCCAGGATGGGCAGACGGTGACGGTGGCATCCCGCGTGGGGCAGGTGCGCGTGCCGGTTCACGTCACCGAAGACATCCGCCCCGGCGTGGTCAGCCTGCCGCACGGCTGGGGCCATGACCGCGCCGGCACCGACATGAAGGTGGCGCAAGCCCACGCCGGCGCCAGCATCAACGACCTCACGGACGACCGCCTGACCGAACGCATCAGTGCCAACGCGGCCTTCAGTGCCGTGCCGGTGTGGATCGACGCCGCCTGATGAGCGCATGATGGGCGCGTGGCCCTTACAGTAGCCAACATGAGTCAAGCCAGCGAAGAGATCGCCGCCACCGCCGCACGCATCGTGGTGGAAGAGGGCATGGAATACGGCCCCGCCAAACGCCGCGCCGCCAAACAGCTGGGCCTGACCGGCCGAGGCGACCTGCCGGACAACACCCAGGTGGAAGACGCCGTCTTCGAGTACCTGGCCCTGTTCTGCGCCGAGACCCAGCCCGAGGAGCTGCTAGCCTTGCGTGAGCTGGCGGCCGTGTGGATGGCGCGCCTGGCCGAGTTCCGCCCCCATCTGTGCGGCGCCGTGTGGCGTGGCACCGCCACACGGCTCAACGACATCCACCTGCAGCTCTACTGCGACGACAGCAAATCCGCCGAAATCGCCCTGCTCAACCAGGGCATCGACTACGACGTGGGCAGCGCGCCCGGCCCGCGCGGTCAGCCCGTGGACCGCCTGAGCCTGAGCATCCCCTGCCGTGCGCTCAACGAAGCCATCGGCCTGCACCTGACCATCCTGGATGCCGACGACCTGCGTGGCGCGCTCAAGCCTGATGCACGCGGCCGCACCGAGCGCGGCGATCTGGCCGCCCTGCGCAAATTGCTGGATGCCGCCGAGGCCCGTTGATCGCACCGCCGCCACGGCCCCACCCAGCCCCCCCCTTCCACCCAAGCTTTGCCCCCGTTCATGCCCGCCAAGAAAACCCCTGCCACCAAGCCCGCCCCACACGCTGCCCGCCAACAAGGTGCTGCAGGACGCCGTGCGCTCCTGGTACTGGCCGGCCTGAGCGCCACGGCCGGCGGCGTCTGGTTCGGCCTCAAGCGCCAGGGCCTGAGCACAACGGGTGGCCAGGCGAGCACGCCCGCAGCGTCCACCGCCAGCGCCGCAGATGCCAGCGCCAGTGCCCCCCTGATCCAGGCCGACCAGCTCACCGCCGCCTTCTGGCAGCAGCAGTTCGACACCCCTCAGGGCGGCCAGTTGACTCTGGCCAAAGCCAAAGGCAAGCCTGTGCTGATCAATTTCTGGGCGACGTGGTGCCCGCCGTGCGTCAAGGAGATGCCCGAGCTGGACCGCTTCCACCGTGAATTCACCCCGAAAGGCTGGGCGGTGATCGGCCTGGCCATCGACGGCCCGACACCGGTGAAAGAATTTCTGGCCAAAGTCGCGGTAGGATTCGACCTCGGGCTGGCCGGATTCGGCGGCACCGAACTCGCTCAGGCACTGGGCAACGAGTCGGGCGGATTGCCGTTTTCGGTGATGATCGACGCCCAAGGCAAGGTGCAGCACCGCAAGATGGGCGCCACGCACTTCGAGGAACTGGCCACCTGGGCCCGGCAGATCGGCTGACATCTGGCCGGAACTTGAGCCAGGCCAAGCAAACCGGACAGATTTCAATGAAATAGCGGATTTGCATCCATTTGCGTCTAAAATCCGCCTACTTTCATTTTCTTGGCTCAGCTTGCACGAGCGATGTCACCATCGCACAGGCCGGCTCACCAAAGACGCATGCAGATTCTCGTCCTCCACGGCCCCAATCTGAACCTGCTCGGCACCCGCGAGCCTCAGGTCTACGGCGCCACCACCCTGGAGCAGATCAACACCGGATTGGTCGACTACGCCGCCCTGCGCGGCGCCAGCCTGTCGGCCTTCCAGAGCAACCATGAAGGGGCGCTGATCGACCGCGTGCACGCCGCACGCACCGATGGCACCCAGTTCATCGTCATCAACCCCGGGGCCTACACCCACACCAGTGTGGCCCTGCGAGATGCACTGGCCGGCGTTGCCGTGCCATTCATTGAAGTGCATCTGTCCAACGTCCACAAGCGGGAGCCCTTCCGCCACCACAGCTATTTCTCCGACATCGCCGAAGGCGTGATCGTGGGGCTGGGCGCATCGGGCTACCGACTGGCACTGGAAGCCGCCCTCGACAAACTGGGCGCGCCACCAGCAGCCAACTCTCGCGGCTGATCTGGCCAACATCCCGGCCCGTCACCATCCGCACCACTTCTGAGCGTCACCCGCTCTCACCGCATTCCTGGAGAACCACAACATGGACCTGCGCAAACTCAAGACCCTCATCGACCTCGTGTCCGAGTCCAACGTTTCTGAACTCGAAATCACCGAAGCCGACGGCAAAGTCCGCATCGTCAAGGCCGGCGCCGCCCCCGTGGTCATGGCCGCCCCCATGGTTCAACAAGTTGCACCGGCCGCTGCTGCCGCACCTGCCGCCGCGCCCGCAGCCCCTGCTGTCGAGGCCGCACCGGAAGAAACCGGCCATGTGGTGAAGTCGCCCATGGTGGGCACGTTCTACCGCGCATCCAGCCCTGGCGCCAAGGCCTTCGCCGAAGTCGGCGACCAGGTCAAGGCCGGCCAACCCGTCTGCATCATCGAAGCCATGAAGATCATGAACGAGATCGAAGCAGACCAGGACGGCACCATCACCAAGATCCTGGTCGAAAACGGCCAGCCAGTTGAATACGGCCAGCCTTTGTTCATCGTTGAATAAAGGGGTCTTGCCATGTTCAAGAAGATCCTGATCGCGAATCGCGGGGAAATCGCCCTGCGCATTCAACGAGCGTGCCGTGAGATGGGCATCCAGTCGGTGGTGGTCTATTCCGAAGCCGACCGCGACGCCAAGTACGTCAAGCTGGCCGACGAAGCCGTGTGCATCGGCCCGGCCCCTTCCGCGCAAAGCTACCTGCACATGCCGGCCATCATCTCGGCCGCCGAAGTGACCGACGCCGAGGCCATTCACCCCGGCTACGGCTTCCTGTCCGAGAACGCCGACTTCGCCGAGCGTGTGGAGCAATCCGGCTTCACCTTCATCGGCCCGACGCCCGAATCCATCCGCATCATGGGCGACAAGGTCTCGGCCAAGCAGGCCATGATCAAGTCCGGCGTGCCCTGCGTGCCAGGCTCCGAAGGCGCCCTGCCCGACGACCCCAAGGAAATCATCCGCATCGCCCGCACCGTGGGCTACCCGGTCATCATCAAGGCCGCTGGCGGCGGCGGTGGCCGTGGCATGCGCGTGGTGCACACCGAAGCGGCCCTGATCCATGCCGTGCAGACCACGAAGGCGGAAGCAGGCGCTGCTTTCGGCAATCCCGAGGTCTACATGGAGAAGTTCCTGGAGCACCCTCGCCACATCGAGATCCAGGTGCTGGCCGACCAGCACAAGAACGCCGTGTGGCTGGGTGAGCGCGACTGCTCCATGCAGCGCCGCCACCAGAAGATCATCGAAGAAGCGCCGGCACCGGGCATCCCCCGCCGCGCCATCGAGAAGGTGGGCGAGCGCTGCGCCGCCGCCTGCAAGAAGATCGGCTACCGTGGCGCGGGCACCTTCGAGTTCCTGTACGAGAACGGCGAGTTCTACTTCATCGAGATGAACACACGCGTGCAGGTGGAGCACCCGGTCACCGAGATGACCAGCGGCATCGACATCGTGCAGATGCAGATCCGTGTGGCCGCCAATGAAAAGCTGCCCTTCACGCAACGCCAGGTCGAACTGCGCGGGCACGCCATCGAGTGCCGCATCAATGCGGAAGACCCGGTCAAGTTCATACCCTCGCCCGGCCGCATCACCACCTGGCATGCCCCTGGCGGCCCTGGTGTGCGCGTGGACTCGCACATCTACACGAACTACTTCGTGCCCCCGAACTACGACTCCATGATCGGCAAGATCATCGTGCACGGCGACACCCGCGAGCAGGCCCTGGCCCGCATGCGCACCGCCCTGTCGGAGACCGTGGTCGAAGGCATCCAGACCAACATCCCGCTGCACCGCGAGCTGATGGTGGACGCCAAGTTCGTTGAAGGCGGCACCGACATCCATTACCTTGAGAGCTGGATGGCCGCGCGCAAGCGCTGAAGCCCGACCAGGCCACTGACATGCCCTTGTTTGAACTCACCCTGCTGGCCAAAGAGGCCGAAGTCGAAGTCCTGAGCGACGCGCTCATGGAGATCGACGCCTTGTCCGTGTCCGTGGAAGACGCGGATGCCGACACGGAACACGAGGAAGCCCTTTGGGGTGAGCCCGGCATGCCGGTGGCCCGTGAAGCCTGGCAACGCTCGACCATCAAGAGCCTGTTCCCCAGCGAAGCCGAAGCCCTGGAGGCCGCTACCCTGATCCTCGCGCAGGACTGGGCCGACGACATCCATGTGCAAGGCATCCAGCCGGTGGACGAGCAGGACTGGGTGCGCCTGACGCAGTCCCAGTTCCAACCCGTCCCTATCACCGACAGCTTCTACATCGTGCCCACCTGGCATGAGGTACCCGCTGCCGCGAAAACCGTGATGCGCCTGGACCCTGGTCTGGCCTTCGGTACCGGCACGCACCCCACCACCCGCATGTGCCTGAAGTGGATCGCGCAAAACAGCGCGGCCTACCAGGGCCAGCGCGTGCTGGATTACGGTTGCGGCTCGGGCATCCTCGCCATCGGCGCGGCCTTGCATGGCTCTGGCGTGGTGGACGCGGTCGACATCGACCCGGCTGCAGTCGAATCCACCAACGCCAATGCCGACGCCAATCTGGCGCACCTGAAGTCTGCCGACGGCAAGCTGCCCATCAACGCCGGCCTGCCGGATCTGGTGGGGCAAGCCCAGGCCACCTACCCGGTCGTGCTGGCCAACATCCTGGCCACACCGCTGAAGATGCTGGCCCCGCTGCTGGCCGGCCACGTGGCCCCTGGCGGCCACCTGGTCCTGGCTGGCATCCTGGCGCGCCAGGAGCAGGAATTGAAGGACGCCTACGCCGAAGTGGGCCTTCAGTTGCAGGTCGCCAACGAAGAAGAGGGCTGGATTCTGATGACCGCGCAGAAAGCGGCCTGAAATCTGCCAAATCAATGGCATAAATAGGGCCCTATGAGCCTGGCCACCCGATGCACCCACTGCGGCACGATCTTCAAGGTCGTCCAAGACCAATTGAAGGTCTCGGAAGGCTGGGTGCGTTGCGGCCGATGCAACGAGGTCTTCAACGCCCTGCCGGCGCTGTTTGACCTCGACAAGGACCCTCCGCCGCCCCGTCCGGCCCATGCAACCGGGCCTGGTGCGGCCCCTCAGGCCACCCCTTCGGAAGAATCGGCGTACGCCCCGCGTCCATCGGCGCCTGAGCCCGAACCCCAGGTCGACTGGGCCCCGCCCGAGCCTGCCCCCTACACGGCCAGCGCCGACACAGGTGCGTCCGGCGAACTGGCTGCTCAGGGCCTGCTGTCCCAGGAAGAGCTGAACCTGGGCATCGACTCCCAGCCCCCTGGCGCCTGGGCCCGGACACAGCCCGCCGACTTCGCACCGTCCACGCTGCCCTCGGACGGGCCTGCGCAACCCCAGCAGCCCAAGCACACGCTGGACGAAGACGACCTCGCGCTGGACCCCGCGCCCATTGAAGGCACGACCGACTTCGAGCTCGACACGTCCATCGCCGTGGATGACAACACGCCGCTGGAAGTCGTGCTGGCCGCCACCTCTGGCGGCCGCATTCCCATGCCGCCCCAGCGGCCACAGCCCCAGGCGCCCGCTTACGTCGAGCCCCCCGCGCCCGCCCACCAGCCATGGATGGACGAACCGCCGGACGACGTGCCCAGCACCGACGAGGCCGATGCGCTCGACTCGCGCTACCTGATGCCCAACGAGCGCGAACGGCGCGCCCCGCGCCGCCGCGACTCCGGCCCCGAATTCGCCGATGCGCAATTCCCCAGCGACGCCATGATCGACGCCGAGGAGGACTGGGCTTCTGATTTCGGGCCGTCGGCGCTGGATGCCGATGCTGCCACACCAGCACCAGCCCCGGCGCCTGCGGCGCGCATGGCACAGGCGCCTCGACCCCTGTCGACCGCCGCCCTGCGTGTCACCGAATCGGCCCAACCTGCACCGCTGGCCGCCTCGGCTGCCAACGCGTCGCAAGACGACATCCCCACCCTGCCCTCGCGCTTCGCCTCGGATTTCGAGCCAGAGCAAGCCGTGCTGCCGCCCAGCGAGCGGCCGGGCCAGCCAGGCACACGCGGCCGCGACAAGGCCGACCAGACACCCGAATTCCTCAAGCGCGCACAACGCAAGGCCTTCTGGCGCCACCCCGCGATGCGCGCAGCGCTGTCGCTCATGGCCCTGACCCTGGTCCTGACCTTGAGCCTGCAACTGGCGCACCAGTTCCGCGATCTGATCGCCGCTTGGCACCCTGCGAGCCGCCCCTTGCTCGCCCAATGGTGCGAGCTGGCTGGCTGCAAGCTCACCCCGCCCTTGCGACTGGAAGCCCTGCAGGTCGACAACCTCGAGCTCGTGCGCACCAGCTCCGAAGGCCCCGACAGCTACCGCCTGACCGTGGTGGTGCGCAACCAGTCCGGCATTGACCTGGCCTGGCCCCATGTGGACCTCACCCTCACCGACGACAACGGTGCGGTGATAGCGCGCCGTGTCTTCTCCCCCAACGACGCACAATGGCTGGACACGGCTGACCCCAAGGCCAATGCAGCTGATGCAGCCAAGGCGGCCAGCATGGCAGCCAGCGTTCCCACAGCGGCCCCGAGCCAGCGCAGCACCACGCTGCAATGGCGCATCAAGGCCACTGACCTTCATCCAGCCGGCTACACCGCCGAGCTGTTCTACCCCTGATCGACATCATCTCCCCGAGGATCACCATGTCTGTTCTGATCTGCGGCTCTCTGGCCTTTGACACCATCACCACCTTCCCCGGCCGATTTGCCCAGCAGATCCTGCCCGAGCAGGTGCACATCCTCAACGTCTCCTTCCTGGTGCCCACGCTGCGCAAGGAATTCGGCGGCTGCGCCGGCAACATCGCCTACAGCCTCAAGCAACTGGGCGGTGAGCCCCTGGTCATGGCCACGCTGGGCAAGGATGGCGCCCTGTACCGCAACCACCTGGATCAAATGGGCGTGAGCCTGAAGTACGTCCACACTGTGGACAACGACTACACCGCCCAGGCCATCATCATCACGGACCAGGACAACAACCAGATCACCGCCTTCCACCCCGGCGCGATGGGCCAGGCCCACATCCAGCGCATCGAAGCGGATGCCGGCATCAAGCTGGCCATCGTGGCACCCGACGGTCGAGACGCCATGATCCAGCATGCCGAGCAACTCAAGGCTGCCAACATCCCCTTCATCTTCGATCCGGGCCAGGGCCTGCCCATGTTCGATGGTGAAGACCTCAAGCGCTTCATCTCGCAAGCCACCTGGGTGGCCGTGAACGACTACGAAGCCAAGATGCTGGCCGACCGCACCGGCACCAGCCTGGCCGACCTGTCGAAGTCACACCTCAAGGGCCTGATCGAGACCCTGGGCGCCGACGGCTGCAACGTCTATGTGCAAGGCGAAAAGACCCACGTGCCCGGCGTCAAGGCCGCCGCCGTGGTCGACCCGACCGGTTGTGGCGACGCCTTCCGTGGCGGCCTGCTGTATGGCCTGGTCAATGGCTGGGACCTGGTCAAGTCCGTGGCACTGGCCAACCGGATCGGCGCCATCAAGATCGCCGCCGCCGGCCCGCAGAACTACACGCTGGACCGCGCCGCCCTGGGCGTCTGAGCACGACGCTCGCCTGCGTCACACCCTGTCACACAGCCGGCCGACAGGGTGTCGGCGCCCGGCCCCTCCGCTGCGTTGGACATCCAGCCCTCTGAGCCATTCAGACGGCGTCCAACAAAACCAACTCAAACAGCGGAGCCCCCTTGTTTCATCCAGCCTCCAAGCCCCCGAAGGCCTCAACGCGCCCTTCCACACTGACGGACCGCGCCTGTCGTCGCACCATGATCACTGGCATCGTGCTGCTGGCCTCGCTACAAGCCACACCCACACTCGCGGGCTGGTTCGGCAACAGCGCGGCTTCCGGCAAGGACAGCCTCACGCTGGCCACCTGGAACATGGACTGGCTGATGACACCCCGGACGCGCGATGAACTGGCGCCCCGCTGCCTGAGCCAGCAGCCCGCCAGCCAGGAGCGCGCCTTCCCCTGCACACCCGGCAAACCTCAGCCCCCCACACGCCATCAGGCGGATTTCGACGCCCTGGCCCGTACCGCCACGCAATTGCGCGACGAACATCAAGCCGATGTGGTGGCCCTGCAGGAGGTGGACGGGCCGGATGCCGCCCGCATGGTGTTCGCCAAAGGCTGGAAGCTCGACTGCTTCGTGAACCGCGCGCACCCGCAAAAAGTGGGCTTTGCCATCCGCGAAGGCCTGCCCTACAAGTGCAATGGTGACCTGAGCGCGCTGGATGTCGATGGCAGCACGCGTGCCGGCGCCGACCTCACGCTCTACCCCGGTACCGACCGGGAGGTTCGGTTGCTGGCCGTGCACCTCAAGAGCGGCTGCTTCGATGGCCGCATGGACCGCCACTTCTCGCCCTGCGAGCGCCTGCGCCAGCAAGCCCCCATCGTGGAAGCCTGGATTGACCAGCGCGTGCGTGAAGGCAAGCCTTTTGCCGTGCTGGGCGACTTCAACCGTCGCCTGGACAAGGACGAGCGCTACCCCGCCGGCCCGGACGAATCAGCGCCCATCAACCTGATGCAGGCCTGGAGCGACAACAACCCGCCGGGCGCCGTGCTGCTGCGCGCCACACAAGGCGAGGCCTATGTGCCCTGCGATGCCGCCGACCACCACAAGGCCTATATCGACGACATCCTGATCGACCAGAAACTGGCCAGCCAAAATAGAAACAGGCGCTTTGCGCGCCTGTCATTCAACCCGCAGGACCGTGGCCGGGAACTCTCCGACCACTGCCCCGTGGTGTGGGCCCTCAAGCCTTGAGGGGGAGGCCTGATCAGGCCTTGCCTTGCGTGGCCACAGCCGCAGCAGCCTTGGCAGCGGCTTCGGCGTCGCCCAGGTAGTAGTGCTTGATCGGCTTGAGGTTCTCGTCGAGCTCGTACACCAGGGGGATGCCGTTGGGGATGTTCAGGCCCACGATGTCGGCATCACTGATGTTGTCCAGGTACTTGATCAGCGCGCGGATCGAGTTGCCGTGAGCGGCGATCACCACACGCTTGCCGGACTTGATGGCAGGCGCGATTTCTTCGTTCCAGTAAGGCAGCACGCGGGCCACGGTGTCCTTGAGGCACTCGGTCAACGGGATCTGGTCGGCGGGCAAGCCGGCGTAGCGCTTGTCCTGGCGCTGGCCCATGGGGTCATTGGGAGCCAGTTCGGGCGGCGGGGTGTCATAGCTGCGACGCCACACCAGCACTTGCTCGTCACCGTGCTTCTGCGCGGTCTCGGCCTTGTTCAGGCCTTGCAGGCCGCCGTAGTGGCGCTCGTTGAGGCGCCAGCTCTTGACCACGGGCAACCAGATGCGGTCCATCTCGTCGAGGCAATAGTTCAGCGTGTGAATGGCACGCTTGAGCACCGAGGTGTAGGCCACGTCGAACTCGTAGCCTTCGGCCTTGAGCAACTGACCGGCCGACATGGCCTGCGACACGCCGGTGGGCGTCAGGTCGACGTCGACCCAGCCGGTGAAGCGGTTTTCCAGGTTCCAGGTCGATTCGCCGTGGCGAATCAGCACGAGCTTGTACATGTGATCGATCCCAATCTGGTGAGAATGTGATGCCGGCCTGTTCGACCGACTGAACCTGGGATTTTATAATCCCCGTCTGCCCCGGCCCACCCTGGTTCGAGGGACACCCCCCGCCCCCAGCAGGACAACCTGCACACAAAGAGAGTTTTTTGCATGACTTCCACGAGCTACATCGCCGACAACTGGTACTGGATGGTCGCAGCGGGTGCATCCGGCGCGCTGCTGCTGTGGCAGCAGGTCAAGGAAGGTGCGACGGCAGGCGGCCTGAGCCCGGCCATGGCCGTGCAGCTCATCAACAAGGAACGCGCCCAGGTCATCGACGTGTGCGAACCTGCCGAATTTGCCGCCGCCCACGTGGCTGGCGCCAAGAACATCCCGCTGGGTGACATCGCCAGCGGCAAGGGCCTGCCAGGCAACAAGAAGCTGCCGCTGGTGGTGGTTTGCGCTGCGGGTTCGCGCTCGGCCAAGGCCGTGGCCCAGCTCAAGGCCATGGGCTACGAGAACGCCCAGTCGCTGGGTGGTGGCCTCAAGGCCTGGCGCGAAGCCAACCTGCCGATCGACAAGGCCTGACGCCAGACCTTGGGCCGTGACATGTCACCGCTAGTCCCCATAGAACAGGCGGACATGTCGAAACGGTGACAATATGGCCATCGTCACTCATACCCCCAGCGGTTCCCAGCTGCCGTCCGATCATGCAAGCAGTCAAGATGTACACCACCCAGGTCTGCCCTTTCTGCATTCGGGCCAAGTCCCTGCTCAAGCAGCGTGGGGTAGAGCAGATTGAAGAGATCCGCATTGACCTGGATCCCGGGCAGCGGGAGCACATGATGGCCATCACCGGCCGCCGCACCGTGCCGCAAATCTTCATTGGCGACACCCATGTTGGTGGCTGCGACGACCTGATGGATCTCGACCGGCGCGGCGGTTTGCTGCCATTGCTGGGGGCCTGAGTCTTGCATGGCCTCAAGGGGCCACTTGCGACGCTAATGCGCGTGAACAGCCGCCATCTCGCGGCATGGCCGCGACATCTCCGCAACAAACGTAACGCGCGTTGACACCCATTCAGCGCTGAATAGACTTCCCCGCAGCGTGCTTGACACGCATCATTCAAACAGG
Source organism: Aquabacterium sp. (assembly GCF_036279675.1). GTDB lineage: Bacteria > Pseudomonadota > Gammaproteobacteria > Burkholderiales > Burkholderiaceae_C > Aquabacterium. Next base: position 20,167 of record NZ_DASUIS010000099.1, read on the forward strand.
GGAAGTCGTGAATACACATCACCATGCCGTGGCGGCCAAGGCCACGGGGCGCAGCCGTGCGCACGGCAAGATCGCCATCGGAAGCCTGACCATCCTTGCTGCACTGCTGACCGGTTGTGGCGGCGGCGGCAGCTCGGACAGCCCGGCCAATCAACAAGGCTCTACTGGCGCCGCCGAAGTCTCATCGTCATCACAAGGTCGAGCCCAGGCTGCGGCAGTATTGACCACCAGCGCAACCGAGCCCTATGTCACCGATGCCATGTCCGATGCGCGGGCCGGCATCCAGACACAGGCCATCGCCGACTGGGATACATCGCGCCTCTACTACCGCCCCACCATCAAGGGCACGGTGCGCTATGTGGACAGCAACACGGGTCAGGACGTCGAGGCCAGCGCAGGTGGCGGCACCATGGCCAAGCCCTGGAAGACGCTGAACTACGCCAGCCTGCGCCTGGGCGGCGTGAACATGCTGTTGCTGCGCTGTGGGTCCATCTGGCGTGAGTCGCTGATCCTGAACAAGCCGCCTGCAGGCCTGGTTGTAGGCGCCTATGACGCCGATGCGGCCACACCCACCACGCTGAAAGCCTGCGCGGGCGACAAACGGCCAGTGATCCTGGGCGCCAATGCGCTCACACCCGGCCTGTGGCAACCGGCAGGTTTGGCTGACGCCACCATCTACCAATACCCGCTCACGACTACGTCGGAACAGAATCTGGACGGGATGTACTACATGGGTCGCCCGATGCTCAAGGCACGATGGCCCAATATCGTCGGGCCCGATGCCAACTGGCCTCGCGAAGGTGGCGTCATCGGCAAGGAGTTTGCGGTCGTCGACGCCATCCTGGGCAGCGATGGCAAACCCGTGCTCTACAGAGATCGATTCAAGCTCAAGCCAGCTGACCTCGCAGACATCAAGAGCAAGGTCAAGGACATCGACAAGGATCTGATCGGCGCCACTGTGCATGTCCACACCGAGGCCTGGCTGCTCGAATCCGCCAAGGTGATCGGCTTCGACAAGGACACAGGCATCGTGACCCTGGGCGAGTTCTTCAACTTCTGGGGCGCCAGGCTGGACGAGAACAAAAAGCCTGTCACCGGCTTCGAAAACGCCATTCAACCCAACTCGGGCTACCTCCTCGAAGGTAAAGACTGGATGCTGGACACACCGGGCGAATGGTTGGTCACGAAGCACCCCACGACCGGCTCGTCCATCCTCCTGGCCAAACTGCCTTTGAACGGTGCAGGGCAAGCGCAAGACCCCCGCAACCTGGCCAAGCCCACCCCCACCATGGCCGTGGCACCGCTGGAAATCGCGGTTCGCGATGTGGGTGTCAATCCCATCCTGTCAGGCGCGAAAATCCAGATCGAGCGACTGCAAGTCGAGCGCGTCAAGCGAGTTGGCATTCACGCCGACCAGACCCCTGGCGCCGTGATCAAGGATGTCACTGTCCGCCATGCGCCCATCGGCATCCTTGCCTCCCGAGACAAGGCAGACCCCACGCTCGTCGCCGGACCCAACATCCAGCATGCACTGGTGCAGAACACCAGTTATGCAGGCATCAGCGTCGTGAACTTCGAGAACACCGTCGTGGCTTACAACCAGGTGCTCGACACGGGTCTCTACACCTCGGCGCAAGGCTTCGAACAGGCACCCGCCCAAGGCGCCGTCAGCGGCATCCATGTCAATGGCAAAGGCGCGCTGGTCGAGCGCAATCTGGTCAACCGAGCGTCCAATGCCGGCATCATCGTGCAGAACTCTTTCCTGCCGCAGTTCGGACTCATCGGGGTGCGCATTCAGCACAACACCGTTCGTCGGCCCTGCGTACGCGTGACCGATTGCGGTGGCATCTACGTGTCAGGCTATTTCAAGGACGCCACAGCCGCCACATTCCCCGTCACCGAGGAGACTTACTACCTCGAAAGATACCGCGATGTCTCTCCCAAACCGCGGGGTGCCGAGATCAACAACAACCATGTTTATAACGCCGCCTCCAACATGGACGGCAAATATGGCAAGGTCCGAGATGGTGCTGTCGGCATTTATCTGGATGCGCTGTCAGCCCGCGCAACGGTTCGCGACAACCTGATCTCTGGAACGGAAACCGGGATCAAGCTGCACAACGCCTATGACAACCTGATCACCGGCAACACCGTGCGCAACGTGACCTACACATCCTTGCAGGCAGCCCAATCGGACATTGATACGTTTGATAAAAACGTGATGTGGGGCAACACGGTGGAGCACAACCACTTCTACAGCCATCGCACCATGACGGGCGAAACCAGCTTGCCCACCGACGGCTCGCTGGGCCTCAAAGACCAGAAGGTCTTTGCGCAGCAGTGGGGGCGCTCGATCGACCCGGATGGCAACCGCACGAAAGAGCTCTTTACCGAAATCGATACCGGCTGGGAAAAATGGGGGAAAAAACCCGGCAACGTCTCCCGCAACAATGACGTGCTGACCACCGCCGGCCCGAACGGCAACAGTTGGCACACCGCACAGAACGGCTCCGTCACCGCGCTCGTCCAGTCAGCTGGCGCGGTATGGACCAGCGGGGTGGGCACCATCCCGCCGCAGTTGACCTTGCAGGCTTGGCAGGAGATGACCACCTCCAACGACACCGTGCAGCCCACGGCCGTGTCGTTCAAGGTTTTCACGACCACAGGCACGAGCGACGTAGCGCTCACATCTTGGGGCTACTATCTGGCCCCGAATGGCGTCGGCAACAGTGTGAATCTCGGCGCGACATGCCCGTCCACACAGACTTCGTGCATGCGACTCGTTTCAGCGGCCGTGGACGGCAAAACGGTTGACCACTTGCATGGCAAATTGGCGCCTGTCACGATCGACCCGACTGACAACCTCTATCTGGTTCGCTATACCGCCGAGACCGGTGCGGGCGGCGCCATTCCGACCGCGGTCGTACGCCAGGCCAACGGCCCGTGGGCCAATCTGGGCATGTACACGCCGCTCGACACGGTACTCAAGAGTGGCCAGGTCATGCGGGTAGAGCAGTTCTTTAGGTTCAAGCAGTCTGAACAGGCACCCGCCCTGGCGCTCCAAGCCTTGCCTCAGGCGGGGCAAATCAACCCAGAGGTGTTCTTCGGCCAGGTGTCCTTGACCAAGGTGCCCTACCAAGGTCTGAGCCTCCTGACCCCGGCCACCTTGCGCAGCATGACCCGACATGTCCTGAATCCAAGCTCTCAGCCAATCAGCGTGAACTCGTGTGAGAAGCTGGGATGGCCGACGGGCTGTACTGCGCTCAATGAGCAGGGGCAAGCCCTGAGCTGGCCCATTTCCGTGCCAGCGCGCGGTAGCGTCTACCTTCTGCGTCGTGACGACACCTGGATGCAATTTGTAGGCACCTCCTGAGCCCTGACCTGGCTCAAAGAACTGCACTTGCCCCCCCGCTATCGGGGCTCCCCGGCGCAAACCCTGCCCCGGGTGGGCACGGCACCGTCATCGGGCTGGTTCATAATCCAGCCCGATTGTCTTTCTGGCTTGGATTTCTTGCGCATCTCTTCGCACCTGGCCTGCAACATCACATCAACCTAGGAAATCTGTCATGACCGACCAAGCCGCACAACCGTCTTTCTCCATTCAGCGCATCTACCTGAAGGACCTGTCGCTGGAGCTGCCGAACGCGCCCGCCATCCTGCTGGAACAAGGTCAGCCTCAAGTTGATGTGCAACTGAACCTGCACGCCGAGCCCGTGACCGACGGTCTGTACGAAGTGGCCGTGACCGCCACCGTGACCGCCAAGGTCAACGACAAGGTGCTGTTCCTGGTGGAAGCCAAGCAAGCCGGCCTGTTCGAGATCCGCAACGTGCCGCAAGAGCAGATGCAGCCGATCATCGCCATCGCCTGCCCGCAGATCGTGTACCCCTACCTGCGCGCCACCGTGGCCGACGTGCTCAACCGCACCGGCTTCCCGCCCGTGCACCTGACCGAAGTGAACTTCCAGGCCATGTACGAATCGCAGCTGCAACAAGCCGCTGCCAATGGTCAAGCTCCCCAAGCCTGAATTGGCCGACACCGAAGTCACGACTGGGCTCGCCGCGCGCAACCTCACGGTGCTGGGCGCGGGGGCCTGGGGCACGGCGCTGGCGATCAGCGCGGCCCGTCACAACCCGCAGGTGATGCTGTGGGCACGGGACGCCGCGCAGGTCGCCGACATGCGCTCAAGCCGCTGCAATACCCGCTACCTGCCCGACGCGGGCTTCCCTGAGGCGCTGCAACTCAGCCACGACCTGAACGAGGCCGTGGCGCATGCGCGCGCCAATGGCGGGCTGATCATCATCGGCACGCCCATGGCGGCATTGGGGCACATGCTGCAAAGCCTGCCTGATGACGTGGCCACCTTGTGGCTGTGCAAGGGTTTCGAAAAAGGCACCGGGCGATTGGGGCACGAGATCGCTCAGGCGCTGCGCCCGCATGCGCGCAGTGGCATCCTGTCTGGCCCCAGCTTTGCCAACGAGGTGGCGCTCGGCCAACCCACGGCTCTGGTGGCTGCCAGCACGGACCAGGCCCTGGCCGAACAGGCGGTGGCCGCTTTCCACAGTGACAGCCTGCGTGTGTACACCTCGACCGATCCGGTTGGGGTGGAAGTGGGTGGCGCGGTCAAGAACGTGCTGGCGATTGCGACCGGCATCGTCGACGGCATGAACCTGGGGCTCAACGCCCGTGCGGCACTGATCACGCGTGGCCTTGCAGAGATGACCCGCCTGGGTGTGGCGCTGGGTGCGCGGCCGGACACCTTCATGGGTCTGTCCGGTCTGGGTGATCTGGTGCTGACGGCCACGGGCAACCTGTCGCGCAACCGCACGGTGGGCTTGCAACTGGCCACGGGCAAGAAGCTGGATCAGATCCTGCTCGACCTGGGGCATGTGGCTGAAGGCGTCTACAGCGCGGCCACGGTGTGGCAGCGTGCGCAGACGCTGGGCGTGGCCATGCCGATCACGGAGGCCGTGGTGGCGGTGCTCGATGGGCGCCTGACACCAGCCGAGGCGGTTGGGGCGCTGATGCGGCGTGAGGCCAAGGCTGAAGGCTGATTGTCTGGCTTACTGCGGCCTTGGTCGCGCTTTGTCTTTGCAACGCGAGGCGGGGCTCAGCCCTTTTCCGCCTCGCTGTCAGCATGCTCAGGCCGCTTGTTCTGGCTGGTCCACCAGCGGGGCGAAACAAGGCTGAGGGGGCATGCGGCTGGGCGCCTTGTTGGCGTCGAAGGCGCACAGGGAGGCTCAGGTTTGCCCCTTGTCGCAGACAAGGGGATGGCGAGCATGTTTGAGGCCGCAGGCCGAGTTGCGCAGCCACCTGAGCTGGACGAGCACCGTAGAGCAGTCCCCTCGGCCGCGCCCCGCGCTGCCACGCCAAAGCGCCCAACCCAGGCAAGCAACACGACCAAACGCACCGAAACCAAAAATGGCGCCAGGCGTCTCTCAAACCCCGCCCACGTACCCGTTCTGCCGCCAGGCCTCGAACACCGCCACCGCCACCGCATTGCTCAGATTCAAGCTGCGCTGATCCGCCCGCATCGGCAGGCGAACGCGCTGTGCCGTATCAAAGGTTTCCCGCAAGGCCGGATCCAGCCCCCGCGTTTCGCAACCGAACACGAACCAGTCTCCCGGCTGCCACTGCACCTCGTTGAACGGCCTGCTGCCTCGCGTCGTGAACGCGAACATCCGCGTTGGATCCGGTTGCATTGCCTCGAGGAAAGCCGCCCAGCTGGCGTGGCGCCGCACATCCGCGTACTCGTGATAGTCCAGCCCAGCGCGGCGCAGCAGCTTGTCATCCATCGAAAAGCCCAAAGGCTCGATCAGATGCAGCTCGCAGCCGGTATTGGCCGCCAGGCGGATCACATTGCCCGTGTTGGGCGGGATTTCGGGTTCAACCAGGACGATGCGGAACATGGGGGCGCATTATCCCCCGGGCATCACCCCCCGGTGGTCTGCTTGAACGCCATCACCGCCTGATTGCGCAAAGTGCGCAGCAGCGACAGTTCCTTCTCGTTGACCTGCAGGCTGTTGGCCTTGCCCTTGTCCGCGTAGATCATGCCCAGCACGATGTCCGGCTGGCCTTTGCGCTTCATCACCAGCGGCAGCAACAGGAAGGTCGGGGCCTGCACCTGATCGCGGAACCACGTCGGCAGGCGCCCCACGATGGTCGGGGCGGCCGCATCGGCGATCAGCATGTCGGCGTTCTTCAGGCACACGATGGAAAACAGATCCGGCGTCGTGCCAGCGGGCAGCACCAGCGGAATCCGGAAAGCCGACTTGACGATGTCCACCTGCTCCCCAATGCCCATGCGGCCAAGCAAGGCGCCCGTCTTGGGGTCGCGCAAACAGAAGATGACACGGCGGCAGTTCAAGGCGCGCAGCATGGTCTCCAGGATCATGTGCAACACGTCATTGAGCTTGAAGGACTCCAGCAAGGTGTTGGTGATGTCCTGGATGCCGTTGGTCAGCACATTGGCCACCTCCTGCTCCGGCAGGGGCATCTCGACGGCCAGCGCGCCATCTGCCGAGGTCAGCTCCAGCCCCAGATCCTGGGCGCTGGGGCCACCGGTCTGCGCGGCATTGGGCGCGTCCACGTAGTAGTGATCGAGCAACTTGTCTGCAGGAGACTGGGTTGGCACGCTCATGTTCAACGCGTGGGTCAGCTCCGTGAGGCGCTTGCGGGCACGGCTGGCCGCATCCTGCAAGGCATGAGGCGACAGGTCCAGCGCCTTGGCGTAAGTCGTAGACAGATCGGTCAGCAGGTCACCCAGTTGCCCGGGCTCCACCTCCAGCATGCCGTCAGCCGCGGCGTTGGCCAAGGAGGCCATCCACCACACGCGCTCAGGCCGTGCCGCCAGCGATTGCTTGGGTACCGTGCCCGACGGCTGCGCCATGCAAGCGCGCAAGCCATCAGGCAGGCCCCACATCTTGCCCACCTTGTCCGCCAGCTTGTCCAGCGGCACGCCCAGCACCTTCTGCGCGGCCTGAACCTCCGTCATGGGCGGCTCGCCATCCTTGCCAGCCATGATCAGGCGAATCTGTTCGGCGTCATCAGGCAGGTAGTAGGACACCAGCATGCGCCCCAGATTGCGAAACAGCGCCCCCAGGTAGGCGTCTTCCGCCTCCTTGGACGTGCGGCTCAACTCGCTGGCCAGCGTGCCGGCCATGACCGTGCGCAGGAATTCCACCTTCAACTGCTGCGCGTGCGCCTTGTCCTGCATGTGGTCCAGCAGCATCAGCGACAAGGCCATGTTGCGCACGCCCCCGGCCCCGATCAGGGCCACGGCGCGCGACACGGTGCTGATGGGATCCGTGCCGGCACGGCGGAAGTGCGCCGTGTTCACCACACGCAGCAACTTCTGCGTGAGCGCCACATCCTGCAGCACCTCGTCGCACAGCGACTGCATGCTGTCCGTCTCGGAGTTGGACAGGGCCTGCACCCTGGAAACCGAGGTCGACAGGGCGGGGAAATCGCTCTTGAAGCGCATGCGGCGCAGCAAATACTCGAGCGTCAACTCGGCATCGTCGATGTCGGATACGGGCGCTGATGCTGGCGTGGTGCTTGAGTCGGGCATGGTGGCTCTTGTCCTCTTCCCACATTGGGCCCCAATTCCCGCCCATTGAAAATGGGATTCGCCCGGCTTTCCGGCCTCAGTTCCTCATAAATGAGCACTTGTGCGGGGTAGCGGGGCTGCTCAGAAGATACCGAAGTGATACCAACAGGCGCCCAGCAGGCTCCTAGACTGCGTTTCAGTCTCCCTCAAACCATTCATCCAGGAGCGCAGATCCATGAGCTTTCACATTGCCATCATCGGCGGCGGCGTCTCGGGCCTGTCCGCGGCCTACTACCTCCAGCAGCAGGCCTTGAGCAGCGGGCAGGCCCTTGACATCACCGTCTACGAACGCAAGCCCCAGTTCGGCGGCAACGCCGATACCGTGGTCGTCAAGCTGGGCACCCTGCAAGACGGCCAGGGCCAGCCCGAGCGCCCCTTCATCCGCTGGGCGGACCTGGGGGTCAACGACGTCAACCTGGCGACCTACGTCAAGCTGGCCGCCCTGATGAAGGACATCGGCTACCTGCAGCACATGAAACCCCTGCAGGACACGACCAGCTACTTCACGGCAGATGGCAACGAGTACCTCACCGACGACGCCGCGCTGTACAACGGCGTGTCGGACGCCCGCTTCAACCTGGCTGCGGCCGATGGCGGCGAGCTGAGCAAGCTGATCACCGTGGTGCACCAGCATGCGATCGAACTGGTGGCCCCACCCGCAGGCGGCCCGCCTCCCGTGCCGGTGAGCTACACCGTCGCGCATTATTTCGACAGCTGCATCACCAACCCGGAGGGCATGCTCGCCGCCACGGCGCGCCGCCTCAAGATCCAGATCAACTGGGGCGACCCGGCCATCCCCGCCCGCATCACCCGCATCCGCGACGAGATTTACTACCCTCGCATCTCCGCGATGTACTTCACGGACAACGAGACCGGCCCCGGCGGCATGCCCTTGCAATCGCCCTTCCAGTACTATCGCGTGCAGGAAGGCGGCGTGACACCCGATCGCCGCTACTTCGAATACGGCTCACAACACTGGCTGCAGGCGCTGGCCCGCTGGATGGAGCAGCACAGCACGGACAAGGTGAAGGTGCAGCACCACATGGGTGCGGCGGTGAAGGTCACGATCTCGCCAGCCAGCGCCGTGGTGACACCGGCAGGCAGCGCACCCCGGCACTTCGACCTCGTGCTGATGGCCCTGCATGCCGACGATGCCCTGGCCGCACTCGACTTCAACGGCATCCCGCCGGATACCGCTCGCACCATCCAGTCCACCTTGCGCCAGGTGCGCTACACGCGCAGCTATGGTGTCTGCCACACCGATGACCGGCTGCTGCCGCGCAACCGCAACGTCTGGCGCACCTACAACGTGCTGGTCCATCCGCAGTCTCAGCAGGTACAGCCGTACCGCATGAGCTACGTGGAGAACTTCCACCAGAACGACCCGCTCAACAAGCCGCTGGACCACATCGGCCTGCCCATGTTCTTCACCACCTTGCTACCGGATCTCAAACAGATTCAAGCCAATGCGGTGCTGACACGCCTCAACGGTGACGAGGTACCCCAGCACCTGCGCGACGCCCTGCCGCATCTGGCCCACGGCCCTGCCCCTTCCAGCCATCCTCACACGGGCTACAGCCACGAGGTGGGCTCGACGCATGCTGCTATGGCAGGCAAAGCGTGGGCGATGTTCAAACACAATGTGCTCAACAGCCATTGCATCGACGCGCAGGCACGCATGCAGGCTTTCAACCAGGACAACGCCCAGCAACCGCTGATGCCGCTGTTCTTTGGCGGCGGCTGGACCAACGGCGCGGGCCTGCACGAGCAATGCCTGACGCAGTCCCAGTTGCTGACGCAATGGACCTGGCGCTACATCAGTCGCCATCAGGCGGGCTGAAGCAGCACCAGCTCAACGCGAGATCAACGCAAAAGCACCCTGGGCAGCTTGAGCAGCACATGCAGGATCTGCTGCTCACGCAGGGCCATCCACGCTGGATGATCCGGGTGCGGCAAGGCATCCGCTTCCTGGCATTGCAGCATGAAGGCATGCAACAGACTCACCCAGGGCGTGGGCTCACGCCCGGTGCGCTGCAGCCAGGCCTCACCCAGGCGGCGTGCCGCCTCGTGATGCCCGTTGAGCGTGCACACCTCCATCGCACTGGCATGGAAGCGGTACACGTTGTGGGCCACACAGCCCCGCTCGATCTGCGCCTGACCCCGCTCGATCATGGCCAGAGCGCGATCATCCTGGCTGTGCAGCAAGGCCCAGGTCCCCATGACCCAAGGACCGATGAAGGCGTGCAACTTGAGCCGCTCGACACTGTCCAGTGCCGACTGAATCACGCGCTGCGCCTGAGCCTCATCGCCAGCCGCATACAAGGCCCGGGCCTGCGCTTCCTGCAGGAAGGGCTCGAAACGCATCGCACCCATGGCGCGGCTGATCATCAACCCCTCGTTGACGTGGAACAAGGCCTCCTGGGGGCGACCCGCACCCAGTTCGACCCAGCTCGCCGTCAGGCGTGACACCACCTCGGCGCGACGATTGCCCACACGACGAGCCAGCGCCGCAGACGCCGCCGCCTCGGTCAAGGCCTGGGGCGTCTGGCACAGATAGATCTGCGTGGTGGCCAGCATGAAGCGGTTGGAGGCCTCGATGTCTCTCAGGCTGTGCTCGTCACACAGGCGAAGGCAACGGACGAAGTGGTCGTTCGCCGTGAGCATCAGGCCTTCTGCATAGTATGAATCGCCCAGGCCGCTGAGCGCCTGGGCTTGCAGGCGCGCCGCACCTGCCTGCTGCGCATGCGCCATCGCCAGGCCATGGTGCGTGCGGCTGCGCTGTACATCGCCACGCGGGAAATACAGGTTGCCCTTGAGGTAATGCAGTCCCGCCAGTTGCGCGAGCGCGCCTGCCGCTTCGGCCTCCGGCAGGGCCTCGTCGATCAAGGCTTCTTCGGCGGTCAGTTCTTCCAACACATTGAGCACACCAGCCAGGGCCACTTTGGCTTTCAGACGCGCGACGGCATCCGGTGCGTGTGCCACCGCCTGCTCATAGGCCTCGCGCGCCTGGGGCATGCTGCCCATCTTGGCGTGCACATCGCCGAGCACCATGGCGTGTTCGTAATCATCACGCTCGGCATAGTCAATGGCGGCATACATGAGCAGCAGAGACAGCGCCGCTTCATGATCGAAATCCTCATGGCGCCGCCGTGCCGCAGACAGCAAGGCCGCTGGCGCGTGAGGCTGTCTGGCCAGATGCAAGTGCTGCGCGTACAAGGTCAGATCACGCGCTTCGAAATACTGCGCCACCTGCACATGCATGGCTTCTCGTTGCCGGACGGGCAGCGCCTCGTAGATGCCCTGGCGAATCAAGGCATGCAGGAAATCGAAGCGATCGCCATCCAGGTGGCGCAGCAGACAATGCTGTACCAGGGCATCCAGCTCGTACCCTGGCGTGGGCATCAGGGCATGGATGTCATCGGTGTTGAAAGGCTGGCCCAGCACCGCAGCCAGGCGCAAGGCATGGCGATCCTGTGGCGACACTTCATCCAGGCGAACCTGCAGCAGATGCTGGAAGTTGTCTGGCAACTGCTCATGCCGATCCGCCATCAGCAGCTGCGTCAGAAACAAGGGATGGCCTTGCGCACGCTGCATGCACTGTGTGCGCCACGCCTCGTCCACATGGCCGAACTGGTGCAGCAGGTCCTTGACTTCGGCCGGCCGCAACGGTGCCAGGCTCAAGGAGGTGACGGCCACATCCGGGATCATGCGCTGCAGATCCGCCAGGCGCTGAGGTTCCTCCACACGCCCGGACAACACCCACAGCACCTGTGACTCGTGGCAGGCCGCCATCACCCTGGCGAGCGTCTCGATGGTACTGGCCGAAGCCCAGTGGGCGTCTTCCACCACGATGAGCATGGGGCGCTGCAACGCCATGCGCGAGATGATCCGCACCAGCAACTGAACCAGCAACTGGCTGCGCGCAGCATGCCCCATCGCCTGCAGGACCATGCGTTCCTCGGCACTCAAGCTCATGGCCAGCATTTCCTTGCACACCAGCATCTGATCCGCGGGCAAACCGACATGCGCCACACGCTGGCTCACCAGCTGATCCCAGAATGGCGTGACCTCGTGCAGATCCAGCAGCGACTTGAGCAGGGAGCCACACACCTCGCGATGACGGTCACCGCCGAAGTCCTGGATCTCCACCAGCACGGCGCACAAGAAGTGTTGCTGCGCCATGTCGATCATTTCAGCCAGCAGGCGGGACTTGCCCATGCCCGCCATGCCCTGCACCAGCATCACCTGGCTTTGTTGATCCGACAGGACAGCGTTGAGCAAGCTGGCATGCAGGCGCAACTCGTGCTGACGCCCCGCCAGCGCGAACTGACGCCGCGCCTGGCGATGTGCCGCGCCCAGTCGCCCCAGCTCGACGTGGCTGACAGCCTCGACCTGATGCAGCGCGCGCACCTGCCCGAACATGGACCGGTGCACATAGATGGCCGGGGTCTGTCTGCGTACCCAGGTCTGCATGCATTCGTGCGGCCACTCCAGAACGGGATCCAGCCACTTGCCACCCGAGATCAGCACATGGCGATCACGCCAGCGAGATGCCGCCGTCAAACACCTGGCAAGGTCGCCTCTTTGCGCCTTGGGCAGACCAAACACGGCCAGCACGGCATCGACATGGGGGGCGGGCATGAGCACCGCGCCATCGGCACGCAAGCTGGCCTCCACCATGGGCCGCTCGCGCTCCGACACCGGCCACACGCACAGCAACTGGACCAGCCGCCCATCAACCTGACTTGCATCCGGCGGGAGGCTGGTCTCGTCGCCATCTGACGCGTCCAGCGCCAGCGTCTCGCCGGGCTCCTCCGCCAGCAACAAGGCCTGCAAGGACAGGCCATGGAACTCGGCCAGGTGCCGCGCCGTGCGCAACAGCAGGCTCTTGCCTGTTTCAGCCCGCTTGACCGAGGCAATCGAGACGCACAACTGGCGCTCGAAACAGGCCACAGCGAATGCTTCCTGGCTCAAACCAAGCTGATGCCGCCTCGCCTTGAGAACCTCCGCATCCAGACGGACACGCCCCGCAGCGGGCTGCGTCGTCGGCAGTGCATCATTCATAACCGGATTGTGTGATTTGTGACGATATGAGTGCCATACCTTCGATCACGTCAAGGCACGACCCGTGTACTGCGGCGCGAAGTGTAGAAGAGTCCCGCAGGACCTTCACTGAACGAAAGTCACTCGGCGGCAACTCGCGTTGCATCAACAGGGGTCTTGCCTCGAACAGGCGCCAGGCAGCCCACCAACAGGTACATCAGACACCAGTTGAAGGGTTGATACAAGCGCAATTCGTTGAGGATGCCGAAAACCATCAGCGACGCAAAACAGGCGCCCAGTGACAGGCTGACACCCAGCATCAAGGCATCATCACGCTGAATGGCCGTCCAGATGAGCAGGAGAAAACTCAGCACATAAAA
>NZ_DASUIS010000100.1:0-11910 GCF_036279675.1 Aquabacterium sp.
GGCGAGTTCAAGACCAGCACCGATTTCAAGGTGGAAGCCGGTGCCCAGCTCAAGCTCAGCGGCAGCGCCGGGGCCGAGCTGCAAAGCGCGGCCACCACCAAGGTCGTGGGCTCGCTCGTGCAGATCAACTGAGCCACACCAGTATCCACACCCGCACACCCAGGACACCACACCATGCCCGCCGCCGCACGCGTCACCGACCTGAGCACCCACGGGGGATCCGTCCTCGGCCCGGGTGTGCCCACCGTGCTCATTGCGGGCATGCCCGCAGCGGTGCTGGGTGACATGCACAGCTGCGTGATCCCGCCACCTCACCCGCCTGTGACGCCCTTTGTGGCGGGCAGCGCCACGGTGCTGATTGGCGGCAAACCGGCGCTGCGTGTGGGCGACAGCAGTGCCTGCGGTGCTTCACCCGCTGTTGGGGCACCCACCGTGATCATTGGATGAAGCAGCCATGAGCGACGACATCACCCAATCCTTCCTCGGCCGCGGCTGGGCTTTTCCGCCGGCCTTTGGCCCCGGTGGCGCCAGCATGACGCAGGACGAAGCCGACATCGATGCCAGCCTGCGCATCCTGTTTGGCACCACGCCCGGCGAGCGCCCCCTGTTCCCGACCTATGGCCTGGACTTGAGCGAGCTGATGTTCGAGCCTTTGAGCACCACTTTGCGCAGCCTGCTGCTGGACCGCATCCGCACCGGCGTGCTGGTTCACGAGCCGCGCATCCGTGTGCTCAACCTCTTGATTGACGACAGCGAAGCGCTGGAGGGCGTGCTCAAGGTGCGCCTCGATTACGAGGTGCGCAGCACCAACTCGCGCTTCAACCTGGTCTACCCCTTCTACCTGGGTGACGCCAACGAGCAGCGCATGGCTGCGGCGCCCCGCACGGCTTGATCGCCCATACCGACATGGCCTCCATGCCTGAACTCAACCCGGCGCAGATGGCGGACCCTGGCACACGCCAGGCCGATCGCCTGAACCCGCATCTGGACGCGGCCCACGCGCCGCTGGATGACCGCGAGCCCGCTGACCTGGTGCTGGCCGCCGGCTTTCTGGCCGGGCGTTTGAACTACTTTGATGCCAGCAGCGCCCGGCCTGATGGCAACTGGCAGGATATCTTGCTGCAGTCCCTGTCTGGCGACACGGCAGACAGCTACCGGGCCCGCCTGGCCGCCTTGATGCGCACCACCGATGGCAGCGTGCCGCCGCATCTGGCCCTGTTGATGGCCTATGCGCAACTGGCTCGCCACCCCCGTGCGCAGCTCAACGACTTCACCCGCCAGCACCTGAACTTCCAGATGCAGACGGTGCTGGCTTTCGCGCCCAAGCCTGCGCAGCCAGATCATGCCCACGTGCTGCTGGAGTTGAAGAAAGGCGCGCCCAGTATTGAACTCCAGCCCGGCCAGTTGCTGTCGGCCGGCAAGGACAAACAGCAAAACGAGCTGTTGTACGACCCCGTTCGCCCCACCGTGCTCAACCATGCCAAGGTGGCCTCGCTGCGTGCCGTGACCCACGTGGGCCAGCGCCTGGTGTGCGCGCCCGTGGCCGATTCCGTCGATGGCGTGGGCGGCAAGCTGCCACCTGACAACCCGGTGTGGTCGCCCTTTGCGCAGGCCTTGGCCGATCGCCCTGCCATGCCGGCTGCCACCACGGGCTTTGCCCTGTCATCCGGGCTGTTGCGTCTGGCCGAGGGCACCCGCACGGTCACGCTCACGCTCTACCTTGAAGGCCTGCGGGCAATTCACACGGCCGAGGCCCTGGCTGCTTCGTTCGAGGTGCTGTTGACCGGCCCCAAGGGCTGGATCGGGCCTTACGCGCTCAAGCCCGTGTCGGCCACGGAGAACGGCCTGCGCAAGCTGCAGTTCACCCTGGCCGATGACCAGCCCGCCGTGGTCGACATCACGGCCTTGCACGGCCAGCCCTTCGAGCCCGGCCTGCCCGTGGCCCAGTTGCTGCTCAAGGCCGACGGCCCTTTGGCGCACGATGACCTGGCCGCCTTGAGCCTGGATCAGATCAAGCTGGCCGTGAGTGTGCAGGGCATGCGCAAGCTGGTGTTGGAAAGCGAACTGGGCCTGCTGGATGCCAAGAAGCCTTTCCTGCCTTTCGGGGCGCAGCCGTCCGAGGGCTCGCGCTTCTTTGTGGGCTGTGAAGAGGCGCTGGGCAAGTCGCTGACCAACCTGTCGATCCAGATGGTATGGCAAGGGGCGCCCACCACACAGGCCGAGATCACCACGCGCTACAGCGGCTACACCAACGCCAGCAAGCTGGGCAGCGGTGTGTCCGTGCAAGCCGATTGGGCTGATGCCCGTGCCGAGCACAAGCAGGCGGTTCAGCTCATGTTGCCGGCGCCTGTTGCGGGCAGCATCCTGACGCTGGAGAAAGCCAACCTCAAGGTGCGCAAGGTGGACCGGCCCGTCGCGCATGCCTTGCGCCAGTCCGGCACGGCCGTGGGGCGTTTCCTGGCGAAGCTCGAAGAGCGCCTGCATCACAAGCGATCAGATGAGAAGCCCGTGCCCGCCACCGTGCGCCCCGGTTTCATCACCCTGAGCCTGATGACGGACCTGCTGCACAACGACTACCGCACCGATGCCGTCACCAACCTGCTGCTGACCAAGCCCGTGGTCATCAAGGAGCCCTACACGCCCAAGCTCAAGGAGCTGACCTTGAGCTATGACGCCGAGTCGGGCCTCACGCCTCTTAACAAGGGCACCCAGGGCACCTTTGTGGCCTCCGATCTGGCCTTCTATCATGTGGATGTGTTCGGCGTGGCGCGTGAGCACCTGTGGCTCACGCAGCAGCGCAAGTGGGCTCGCCAGCGCAGTGTCACCCTGATGCCTCGCCACACAGCCGCAGGCGAGCTGTTCATCGGCCTCTCAGGCGTGCAGGCCGGCGAGCCGGTGAGCCTGTTGCTGCAGGTGCAGGAGGGCAGTGCCGATCCGCTGGCCCATGTGCAGGACGTGCGCTGGGCCGCCCTGGCCGACAACGCCTGGCATGCGCTCACGCCTGGGCCTGCTCTACCGCTGGACACAAGCAACAGCCTGCGCCGCAGCGGCATCGTGCAGATCGTGCTGCCGGATGCCGTCACCACCGACAACACGCGCCTGCCCGCTGGCCTGGTGTGGTTGCGTGCCGCCATTCCCGCTGAGCCACGTGCCGCCTGCAACCTGGTGGCCGTGCACTCCAATGCGGTGGAGGTGGCCTATGTCGAGCAGGGCCACGGTGCTGCCCACCTCGCCGATGGCCTGCCGGCCGGCAAGATCACGCGCTTCAAGAGCCCGTTGGCCGAGGTCAAGGCCTTGAGCCAGCCTTACGCCTCGTTCGATGGTGCCTTGAAGGAAGATGATGCTGCCCTGGCCCGCCGTGCCGCCGAGCGCCTGCGCCATCGTGGCCGGGCCATCACGGTGTGGGACCACGAGCGCCTCGTGCTCGAAGCCTTCCCCACGGTGGACCGTGTCAAGTGCATCCCCTACGCCAACAGCCAGTCGTGGCGCGCACCGGGTTGCGTGATGCTGGTGGTGGTGCCCAATCTGCGCCAGCGCAACACCATGGGCGCGATGGGTGTGCTTCAACCACGTGTCGATCTGGACACCCTGGCCCGCATCGAACAGTTCGTGCTGGCGCGCTCGGCCATGTGCCTGCAAGCCAGGCCCGCAGGTCAGACCTCGGCCGTGACCGTGCGCAACCCGCGCTACCAGCCGGTCAAGCTCAGCTTCAAGGTGCACATGCGCGATGGCTTTGCTTTCAGCTTCTACAAGGCCAGGCTCAACGAGGCCGTGGTGCAGACGCTCTCGCCCTGGGCCTTTGATGTGAGCCATCCGCTGAACTTCGGTGGCCGCGTGGTGCGCTCGGCCCTGGTGGACGCCATCGAGGCCTTGCCTTATGTGGACTACGTGACCGATGTGCGCCTGGCTCGTGAAGACCATCCCGGCGAAGACCAGAGCGAGCTCAGCCCGCAGGAGCCCGATGTGATCCTGGTGTCGGCCGCAGAACACCAGATCGAGGAGATTGCGTGATGGCCCCGCAAGCCAAGACCCTGCCGTCTCTCAAGCGCGAGGCGCTTCAGCCTGGCGAAGACCCGCGCGCCCTGTTCAACGAGGGCCTGGACTGGTTGCGCCAGCTGGCCGGTGCGCAATGGACGGACCACAACATCCACGACCCCGGCATCACCACGCTGGAGATGCTGAGCATGGCCCTGGCAGAACAAGGCTACCGGGCAGGCACACCCATTGAAGACTGGCTGGCCGAGCCGGTGGACCCGGCCACCGGTGCCCCACCTGCCCTGGCACGGCAGTTCTATGGCCCCCGCGCCAGCCTGCCCAATCGCCCGCTCACCACCCTGGACTGGCGCAAGCTGCTGATCGACCTGGACGGCGTCAAGAATGCCTGGGTGGCCCCGGTGCCTTTTGACATCCCTTTGTTCGCCGACCAGATCGCCCGCGAGCTGGTGTATGCCCCGCCCGTACATGGCCACAGCAAGCCGGTGGGCATCGATGGGCTCTACCAGGTGCGCATCGACTTCATGGACCACATCGGCACGCAGGCTGACAAGCAGACCGTGCTGGCCCGCGTGAAGAACGCCCTGGAAGCCAACCGCAATCTGTGTGAGGACTTTCTGGAGCCGCAGGAAGTGGCGGTGCAGTACTTCTCGCTGTGCGCCGAAATCGATCTGGACACGCAGGCCGACGTCACCGAGGCCGCGGCGCAGTTGCTCTTCGTGGCCGAGAACACCCTGGCCCCACAGGTGCCTTGCTACAGCCTGGCGCAGATGCGCGAACGACTGTCCCCCAGCGGTCAGCCCTACCGCATCGACGAGATCTTTGATGGCCCCCTGCTGGAAAACGGTTTCATCGACGAGCGAGATCTGCAGGCCTCCGAGCTGCCATCGTCCTTGCGCCTGTCTGACCTGATCGGCGAGCTGATGGATGTGCCCGGTGTGCGCGCGATTGCCACGATCACCGTCAACCCGCTGGACGCAGACGCCTTCCCGGTATCGGTGCCCAACCCCTGGCAGATCCCGGTGGCGGCCGGCCACATGCCCCGCCTGGCCTTGTACGCGAAGAAGCCGCAAGGCCGGCTGGTGCTGCGCAAGCGCGGCGTGCCCGTGTCCACCTGGAACATGGATGCCGTGCCCGCTGCCGTGATGGCCCGCCTCCATGCCCTGCGTGACGCGGAGCGCGCCGCTGTCGAGACCGATCGCGCCGATGTGCCCGCCGTGCCACAGGGCCGCTGGCGCGATCTGGCCGAGTACCGCAGCATCCAGCGTGATTTCCCCGTGATCTATGGCCTGGGCCCCACGGGCTTGCCACGCACCGCCGATGAGGCGCGCAAGGCTCACCAGTTGCAATGGCGCGCCTACCTCATGCTGTTCGACCAGCAGATGGCCAACGACATGGCGCAGATGAAGCGGGCGCGCGAGTTGCTGAGCGTGTGGCCGGAGGGTCTGGCGGTCGAAGCAGCGCGCTTGCGTGATGACGAAGCGCCCTTTCATGCGCTGACGGCCCAAGCCGTGCGCGATGACTTCATCCCTTCTGACAAGCTGTTCACCCAGGCCATGTCGGACACGCAGCTTGCCGACCTGATCGAGACCGAGGCCCAAGCCCTGGCTCGGCGCGATCGCCAGCTGGACCACCTGCTGGCCCGCATCGGCGAAGACTTCTCGGCCTACGCCTCGATCATGGCCTCGGTGTTTGACCACACGCAGCGCAAGGTGCTGGCCGACAAGTGCGAGTTCCTGGCCCAGGCACCGGCCCTCACAGCCAACCGCGCGGGTGCCTACAGGCAGTACCCCGACGAGCTCAACGGCATCTGGAACAGCGACAACATCAGCGGCATCGAGCAGCGCATTGCCTACCTGCTGGGCATCCAGGATGTGAGCCGCCGCAACCTGGCTACCGTCTCGTACGACGCCTACCCGCAGATCGACCAGACGCCCAACAACGAGTTTCGCTACCGCGTGGTGCATGGCGTGACGGACAAGATCCTGCTGTCGTCCACCACCTACTTCAAGACACCCGAAGAAGCGCGCCAGCAAATGATCAGCGCCATTGCCGCCGGCCAGGAGCTGGGCAATTACCGCTGGCACAAAGGCAAGGACGGGCAGGTTTACTTCCGCGTGGTGGACCCTGCAGATGGCAACAAGGTGCTGGGCCGCCGCAACGAAGGCTTCGACAGCGAAGAGGCAGCGCAAGTGGCGATGCAGGCACTGCGCGATTACCTGCAGCATCACTACAGCGGCGAAGGCCTGTATGTGCTGGAAGGCCTGCTGCTGCGCCCTCGCACCCAGGGCGATCCGCTCATGCCCATCTGCCTGGACAACGATTGCGACGAGTGCACCGACGTCGATCCCTATTCATGGCGGCTGTTCATCGTGCTGCCCGCTTATGCGGGGCGCTTCCAGGACATGCGCTTTCGCGAGTTCGCCGAGCGCGTGATCCGCGCTGAAGTGCCGGCGCACATCATGCCGCGCATCTGCTGGGTCAACAGCGACGACATGGCCCGCTTCGAAGGCGCCTTGCGCGACTGGATCCAGGTGCACGCGGGCGTGACACGCGCTGACCGCGACATCAAGCTGCGCACGCTCATCGAGGTGCTGTCCACCATCAAGAGCGTCTACCCGCAACGCACCCTGTACGACTGCGCTGCCGACGTGCCACCCAAAGAGCCTTTCGTTCTGGGCCGCACGGCGCTGGGCAGCATCGGCACCACCCATATTTCTGCACCCAAGGAGACGGACCATGGCTGATCCGATCAAGGTCCTTCAGTTGCTGGGCTCGACCCCGGCGAGCACCTACACGGTCTTCGAGCGCGATCAGGTGCTCACCCACGGCCAGCTCAACGAGCTGAGCCTCTACCTCAACCAGCAGGAACGCCTCACGCGCACCAACCTCGTTGGCGTGGGCGTGATCAGCGGGCTGGATCTGGCCGTGGAAGATGCCGCGGTCACCGTGGGCCCGGGCCTGGGCATCACCACCGATGGTGACCTGGTCATCCGCCCTGAGGCCGTGCGCTACACGCACAGCAAGCCGTACGACGACAAGCAGCCACAGTACGCGCCTTTCTTCCCGGACGGCAAGACCATCAACAAGATGGTGGAGCTGACCGACGAGGCCGACCCGCTGGGCACGCCCCTGCCCATACCGCTGGCCAAGCAGGACTGGGTCGTGGTGCTGCTGGTGGAAACCAGCGAGCTGGATCCCGACCTGTGCATCGGTGAGAACTGCGACAACCTGGGCCGCAAGGCCATGACGAAGATCCGCCTGCTGCTGGCCCTGAGCGACGATGCCAAGGCCCTGCGCGCGACCTTCCAGCCCGTGAGCGAACGGGCACGCAGCCTGCCTGACATGCTGGCCACGCGCCCCCAGCTCAACACGGCGATGAGCAACACCACGCTGTTCATGTCCCGCTACCGCGATGCCTGCAACGAGGTGCTCAACGCCCTGAACGAAGCGCTCAAGCAGTTCGGGCAGGACTTCGCACTCGAGCTGAAATCGCTGTTCGGCAGCAGTCCGATCGAGGCCTGGCAACTGCGCCTCAAGGAGATCTTCGGGCAGATCACCATCGGCAATGCCCAGTTGATCTACGGCTTCTTCAAGGACATGGTGGACACCTGGAACGCCATGGTCGACGCCTTGCTCGACACCACGGCCATTTTGCTGCCGGGTACCTCGGCCTTCCCCAAGCACCTGCTGCTGGGCAGCCTGCAGGACCCGACCGCCTTGCGCACGGCCTTCTTCCCATCCGTGGCCGATACCGGTGCCCGCGAGGCGGCAGCTCGCGCCGGCTTCCTGGTGCGCAAGCTCGAAGCACAGATGAAGTGCTTCTTCGTTCCGGAAGACACCGTGCTGCGCATCACGCCCAGCATGGGCGAAGAGGTGGCGCTGGAAGAGCGCGCCATCCCCTGGTATTACAGTCCCGATATCAGCACGCAGTGGAACTACCGGCTCAACAAGCGCCAGCAGTCCGAAACCAATCTGGGCTACCGTGCCAATGACTACGGTGGTTCGGTGCGGGCGCGCAACCCTCTGGTCAGTGCCATTGCCGGCTACGAGATGTTCCGCGTCGAAGGGCATCTGGGCGGCGATGTCCACAAGGTGCGCGAAGAACTCAAGGCCCAGGTGGCGCAGTACAACCTGCCCTTCAAGGTGCATGCGGTGCTGGCTCACAACCTCAAGAAGTTCATCCGCATCCGCCCCCAGATCCGCTACACCGATCTGCACCGTTTCCACTACCTGCTGCGCCAGGACGTGGCCGTTCGCCTGGATGAAGGCCAGCGCTTCACCTCGAAGTTCTCCGAGAACATGCAGGCGGCCGTGCAGCAAAAGACCATTCCCGATCAGCTGGAAAACGTGGTCTCCGTGACGCAGGTGGTGCAAACCGCGCGCAACAACATGGAAACGCTCAGTGCCAAGGCGCAGCCTGCGCTGGCCAAGACACGCTACACCGCCTACCGCGAAGAGACCCGTCAGACCGCCTGGGCCGACAAGCTGGGCGACCAGCTCCAGATGCTGGGCGATGTCCGCAGCAAGCTCGGTGAAGTGGCGCGCAATGACATCGTCTCGCCCATCGACTCGCTGATCCAGACCACGCATCCGATCTGGCTGAACTGGCTGGATGACCTCATCGTGGCGCGTGACGACCGCGAAGACGACAAGCTGCTGCTGTCGCGCTTCGTGGGCGATCACCCCTCGCTGGATCACCTCGGTGGAACCTGGCGTGGTGGCACCTTCGTGCTGCTGTACGACGACAACGGCAAGGTGGTGGGCGACTTCGCCTTGCCCTACACCTACGAAGAGGTGGACGAGCCCGAGCCCGACGAGCCCGTGTTGCAGCGGCCACCCCTGCTGCGTCCGCCCATCAAGGACATCACCCCGATCGGCATCGTGCGCCCCATCAAGCTGGATCTCGACAGCCTGGTCACCAGCCGGGTCGATTCCCGGTTCGCCGTCACCAGCGTCGATCTGGACAAGAAGATTGCGACGCTCAACACCACGGTGGATGCCCGCCTGAATCTGGCGACCTCCAATGTGGAAAGCCTGGTCAAGGGCGCCTTCAGCGTCAAGGAGGCCACGGGTGCCGTGGCGCTGGGTGGCGGCAAGCTGATGGCCACCGGCGACTCGCTGCTGGACGAACTGGCACAGGATGTGGACTACAAACGCCAGCGCGTGCAGAACCTGGCCGAGCTGGTTGGTCGCACCGATCTGTCTGCCGACCAACGCAGCAAGGCCCAGACCTTGTTGAGCAACGCCCAGGGTGAGCTGGGGGCCGCGGTGGGCGCCACGGCTGAACACGTGGTCACCACCAAGACCAACACGGCCACCGGCGGTGCGGCCAATGTGGCCGCCATGCTGGCGCAAAGCACCATGCTGGTCACCGACAGTGCGGCCTCCACCAAGCTCACGGCCAAGCTCGGTACGCTGGAGGTGGCCGCCACCGACCAGAACCAGAAGGTCCTGATCGGCGGCTTGAAGAACATCGGGGCCATTCGTGGCTGAGCGGGCAAGGTGAACTGAACCATGGCCGACCTCGCACACCGTATCCGCCGCTTGCGCTGGCAGGTCCGCACCCCTGGTGCAGACACCGCCATGGGCATGCGCACGATGCTGCGTGAGCTGATGCCGGATGTGGAGGCTGCCTTGCAGCAGGCGTTCGATGCGCATGGCCTGGGTGAGACCGTGCGCTATCTGGATCGGCTGGAGGTGCAGTTGCGCGTGCCTGCCGAGGCCTCGCCGCAAGCCCTGATGCAGGAACTGGGTTCAGCCCTTGCGCACGCTCTGCAGCAGGCGGCAGGCGAGATGCAGCCCTTGCCCCGGGGCAAGTCAACGGTTGGTGCGCCTGCGGGCGACCTCCTCGGCGCCACGCCATTGGGCGAGCGGGGTGCCTTGTTGTGCGCCTTGCTGGCCCTGGCACAACAGGCGCCCGATCGGCTGCTGCAAACTCTGAATCTGGCCTGGCGTGATCGCCAGCAGGGTTGGGCCGAGCTGATGCTCGACGGGCGTTTGTGGCGGGTGGACGAGGCCGCCTTGGCGCATTGGCAGCGTTGGCTGGCCGGTGCGTCGGGGGCGGTTGCGCTGGGACACCTGGATGATCCACGGGGAGTGGCAGAGCAGGGCAGAACGGGTGCCGGAGTTGAAGGCCTCGCCCCCGCGCAGCTGGATGCGGCAACTGCAAGAAACCGCTCGAATGAGTCTGACGATCACCCATATCGGCAGCCTCAGGTCGGGTCCGCATCCGATCCGGTTCAAGGCACGACGCCTGCAGCCAGCTTGCCCCATTTGCAAGCTCAGCTGATGCACTACCTGCGCACCGGTCAGATGGACTGGGCGCTGGCCGGTTTGCCTGCAGACCAGGCCAGGCGGCAATTGCGTGAGGCTGCCGCACTCTGGGTGGCGCTGGGCATGTGGCCTGATGCCTGGCCAGGCCAGACACCGTTGCCGGATCGCCTGGGCGCCTTGTGCCGTTGGTTGAGCCTTCTGGATGAATCGCAACGGCAGGTGGTGGCCGGGCGCCATGGCCCGAGTCAGCTTGATTCGGCTGCTGCTCAGGGGGATGGCGCAGGCGCGTCCGGGCTCACGGAGGCGGCGGCCATTCGCGCCAGCCTGATGGCCTTGATGCATGCGGTGAAGGGGGCGTCATCGGATCACTTGCACGCCCTGGCTCTCTGGCTGGATTGGCAGCAAGCGGGTGGCGAGGCCATGCCGGATGCCGTGCTGCAGGCTTGGGGGCAGGCCGCGCTGGCGTGGACGGCAGGGTGGGTCGATCAAGGGCCTGTTCATGACGCCTGGCTGGCGTGTCAGCGCCAGATCAGCGCCTTGTTGAAACAAGCAGGGGCCGCTGCCAGCGCGGCCACATCGGCATCGCATGAAGCGTTGATGTCGTCGGAACAGGGCGTTGGCTCCGTGGGCGAGCATGAATCAAGCAAGGCGCCGCGACATGTCGTTGAAGGCTCACCCCTGCGCGTGGCCACAGAAGCCGATCCCGCGCCAGTGGCCACGTCCACACTAAACACCGATCTCATTCGCCCAGCGGCCAGGCCCGTCCGCGAACCTGTCATCAGCCAGGGGCACCTCATCGCTCAGGCCGGGTTGGTGCTGCTGCATCCCTATCTGGCGCGTTGCTTTAACGTGCTGGGTCTGTACCCCACAGGTCAGCGTGGCCCGATCGCAGACGCCTTGTGGCCACGTGCCGCCGCGGTGCTGCACTGGCTGGCCATGGGTGATGCCGCTGAGGCGCTGGAGTGTGATCTGGGCCTGATCAAACTGCTGCTGGGGCGTGGCGAACATGAGCCGCTGAGCCACGGCCTGCCCACCTTGCTGCCGCATGAACGTGAGGAGGCCGCTGCGCTGCTGCAAGCCGTGCTGGGCCACTGGTCTGCGCTCAAGGGCACCAGTGTGGAGGGCTTGCGCCAGAGCTTCCTGCAGCGCTCCGGCTGGATCGAGCCATTGGACCGTGCCTGGCAGCTGCGCGTGCAACCTGCCGCCTTTGACATGCTGCTGGGTAGCCTGCCCTGGGGCCTGAGCATGGTGAAGCTGCCCTGGATGGACCGGCCGATGCATGTCGAATGGAGTGCGCCATGAAACGAGACCAGGCCATGCGCAACGTGGGCGCCTTGAGCGTTGAGGCCGCGCGCACGCTGGAAGCCGAGCTGGAATGGCTGGCCACTTGTCTTCAGCTTCGGCTTGCGCATTACTTTGGCAAGCCGCCTTCATCGCCCGCCTTGCCTCAAAGCCAGCCGGCGCCGGCCTTGCAGGACAAGGACTGCCCCTACAGCCGCACCGTGCGCCAGCTCGAGCTGGACGACACCGAACGCCTGCTGCTGATCCTGGCCGTGGCGCACCAGTTGCGCCCGCAGTTGCTGGATGTGCTGAGCACGCGCAACGAGGTGACGCAGCGCGCCTACACGGAGTTTGGCCTGA
>NZ_DASUIS010000101.1:0-6171 GCF_036279675.1 Aquabacterium sp.
ACCGGCTGGGCCTGAAGAGCTTCTTCGAAGAAGGCCGTTCCCTCGCGCAGATCAGCCACCCGAGCGTCGTCTCGGTGCTGAACTTCTTCCGCGAGAACGAAACCGTCTACATGGTGATGAACTACCTCCAGGGCGATACCCTGCAGGATTTCATCGTCACCGCCCGCGATCTCAAGCGCGACAAGGTCTTCCGCGAATCCACGATCCGCTCGTTGTTTGACGAGATCCTGCGCGGCTTGCGCATCGTCCACCAGCACAAGATGCTGCACCTGGACATCAAGCCCGCCAACATCTTCATCACCAACGACAACAAGGCTGTGCTGCTGGATTTCGGCGCCGCGCGCGAGGTGCTGTCCAAGGAAGGCAACTTCATCCGCCCGATGTACACGCCCGGCTTTGCCGCGCCCGAGATGTACCGCCGGGACGGCTCCCTGGGCCCCTGGACGGACATCTACGCCATCGGCGCCTGCATCTACGCCTGCATGCAGGGCTACCCGCCCAACGATGCGCCACAACGTCTGGAAAAAGACCGCTTAGGGCTTTCTCTCTCAAGACTGCGCAACGTGTATTCGGATAACCTCATCGAAGTGACCGAATGGTGCATGTCGCTGGATCCCCTGGCTCGTCCGCAAAGCGTGTTCGCCTTGCAAAAGGAGCTGGCCCGCGAGACGGAACGGCGCTATTCCAAGCTCACATTTGCCGAGCGGGTGAAACTGCAACTTGAAAACCTCAAATCGGGTGCGAAGGCGTAAGCGCGCATGAAGCAGGCATGAGATTCTCCGTCTACCAGATCAGCCGCAAGGGCGGCCGCGAAAAGAATGAAGACCGCATGGGCTATTGCTACACGCGGGATTCGGGCCTGTTTGCCCTGGCAGACGGCATGGGCGGTCACCCCGAAGGCGAGATGGCATCCCAGCTGGCCTTGCAGACCATGGCCGCGCTCTACCAGCGCGACGCACGCCCCACCCTGGCCGACCCCATCCGCTTCCTGCAGGACGCCGTCATGGCCGGGCACCACCAGTTGCTGCGTTACGCCAGTGAAAAAGGCCTGATGGACACCCCCCGTACAACCATCGTCGCCTGCATCCTGCAAGGCAACTCGGCGTACTGGGCCCATTGCGGTGATTCGCGCCTGTACTTCGTGCGCGGCGACAAGCTGATCGCCCGCACGCGCGATCACTCCTATTCCGAACTGCAGCAAACCTTGTCCACCGTGGTGCCCCTCAACGAGCGCTACAACCGCAACGTGCTGTTCACCTGCCTGGGCAGCCCCGGCAAGCCCGTGGTCGACACGGCCGGCCCCCTGATCCTGCAGGAAGGCGACCGCATCATGCTGTGCTCCGATGGCATGTGGGGCACCGTGGAAGACGAAGAAATCACCCGCCACCTGTCCACCCGCACCATCTCGGATGCCGTGCCGGAGCTGGTGGAAGTGGCCCTGCGCAATGGCGGTGTCAAGTGCGACAACGTCACCGTGCTGGCCATGGAATGGGAATCGGCCTCCAACGACGACAGCCCCAATGTCTCCACCGACACCCTGGGTGAAGAGGTTTTTGCCTCCACCATCCAGGCCAGCGTGGGCAACACCGGCACACCGGGCGACAATGTCGAAGCCGACGATCTGGACGAAGCCGAGATCGAACGTTCGATCCGCGAGATCAACGAGGCGATCCGCCGCTCGGCCAGCGCCGCCAAGAAAAACTGACAAGCTTCAGCCCCGCTTGACTGATCAACCGGCCGCTGTGGCCGGTTGGTTTTTTGTACGGTCCATTTTCATTTGATGACCAGGAGCCCCTTCATGGCATACCAACGCAACCTGGGCCGCGCCGCCGACGCCCTGCGCCCCCTGTCCATCACCCGCGGCTACACCAAGCACGCCGAGGGCGCCGTCCTGATCTGCTTTGGCGACACCAAGGTGCTGTGCACCGCCTCCGTCGAAGAAAAGGTGCCCCCGCACAAGCGTGGCAGCGGCGAGGGCTGGGTCACAGCCGAATACGGCATGCTGCCTCGCGCCACCCACTCGCGCAGCGACCGTGAAGCCGCTCGCGGCAAACAGACCGGCCGCACGCAAGAGATCCAGCGCCTGATCGGCCGCAGCCTGCGCGCCGTGTTCGACCTGGCCAAGCTGGGTGAGCGCTCCATCGTGATCGACTGCGACGTCATCCAGGCCGATGGCGGCACCCGCACGGCGGCCATCACCGGCGCCTACGTGGCCGCCGTGGATGCGGTCAGCGGCCTGATCGCCAAGGGCAAGCTCACCGCCAGCCCGATCATGCACCCCGTGGCCGCCATCAGCGTGGGCATCGTGGAAGGCACGCCCCTGCTCGATCTGGAATACACCGAAGACTCGGCCTGCGACACCGACATGAACGTCGTCATGACAGGCGCCGGTCACTTCGTGGAAGTGCAAGGCACGGCCGAAGGCGTGGCCTTCACGCGCGCCGAGATGGACCAGCTGCTGGCACTGGCCGACAAGGGCATCCGCGAGCTGATCTCGGCACAGGCAGGCGCGCTGGCGCAGCCCTTGATCAAAGCCTGACAGCCATGAGCAAGCAACTGATCCTCGCCTCCAACAACGCCAAGAAGCTGCGTGAACTGCAGGCTCTGATCACGCCATTGGGTGTGGAGCTGGTCACGCAAGGATCCTTGGGCATACCAGAAGCCGAGGAGCCCCACATCACCTTCGTGGAAAACGCCTTGGCCAAGGCCCGCCACGCAGCACGTGAAGGTCAAGGCCCCGCCATCGCGGACGATTCAGGTCTGTGCGTGGCGGCCCTGGGTGGCGCCCCCGGCGTCCGCTCTGCCCGTTATGCCGTGGACGCCGGCCGCATCGCCGAAGGCCTGCCCCGCGAACAGATCGACACGGCCAACAACGCCTGGCTGATGGCGCAGATGCAAGGCCAGCCCAACCGCCGCGCCCACTTCACCTGCCTGCTGGTGGCCGTGCGCCACGCCGATGATCCTGAGCCGCTGATCGCCGAGGGCCACTGGGAGGGCGAGCTGCTGAACGAAGGCCTGGGCGAACATGGCTTCGGCTACGACCCGCTGCTCTGGATTCCCGCCTATCAACAAAGCGCCGCGCAGCTCGCACCCGAAGTCAAGAACGGCATCAGCCACCGCGCACAGGCCTGCCAGAAGATGCTCGCCTTGATCCAGCACCAATGGGGCCTGGGGCAAGGCGATCGCTGGCCGTGGCAGATCTGAACCCGAAGCAAGGCGAGCCAACAAGATGATCACGCTGCAACGCCCCGGCGCCCTGCAGGCCTTGCCGCCGCTGTCGCTGTACGTGCACCTGCCCTGGTGCCTCAAGAAGTGCCCCTACTGCGACTTCAACTCGCATCAAGTCGGCGCCAGGACCGGTGGCAGCCAGCTCGCCCCCCACATCGAGCACCAGTACATCGACGCCCTGATGGCGGACCTCGAATCCGCCCTGCCCCAGATCTGGGGCCGCCGCGTGCTCACCATCTTCATTGGTGGCGGCACACCCAGCCTGTTCTCGCCCGAGAGCATCGACCGCCTGCTGGCCGACATCCGCGCCCGCCTGCCGCTGGAGCCGCAATGCGAGATCACCCTGGAAGCCAATCCCGGTACCTTCGAGAAAGACCGCTTCAAGGCCTTCCGCCAGGCCGGCGTGAACCGCCTGTCCATCGGCGTGCAAAGCTTTGACGACGCCAAGCTCAAGGCCCTGGGCCGCGTGCATGACCGCACACAGGCCATTGCCGCCATCGAAGAAGCCCAGCAGCACTTCGACACCTTCAATCTCGATCTGATGTACGCCCTGCCCGGCCAGAGCACGGCCGACCTGGACGCCGACGTGCAGCAGGCACTGGCTTTCGAGCCCCCGCACTTGTCGCTCTATCACCTCACGATGGAGCCCAACACCGTCTTTGCCAACCAGCCGCCGAAGGATCTGCCGGACGAAGACACGGCTTTCGACATGCTCGATCGCCTCATCGAACAAGCCGACGCAGCCGGGCTGCAGCGCTACGAGGTCTCCGCCTACGCGCGCCCTGGTCACCAGTGCCAGCACAACCTGAACTACTGGCAGTTTGGCGACTACCTCGGCATCGGCGCCGGCGCGCACAGCAAGATCAGTTTTCCGGATCGCATCGTGCGCCAGGTGCGCTGGCGCGAGCCGGCCAGCTACATGGACAAGGCGCGCCAGGGCCAGGCTTGCTCGAACGACACACCGGTGGACCTGTCCTCACGCGCGTTCGAGTTCATGATGAATGCCCTGCGCCTCAAGGATGGCTTCGAGCTGCTGCGCTTCAGTGAACGCACCGGGCTCACACTGGCCAGCATCCAGCAACCGCTGGCCCAGGCCGAAGCACAAGGCCTGCTGCAACGCGATCTGGCACGCGCCTGGCCCACCGCCAGGGGCTTTGATTTCCTCAGCGATCTGCAGGCCCTGTTTCTGAAGGATTGAGGTGACGGCCGTCGCCACCTACAATCCGGCGACATTCCCGCTTCAGTCTCAGTCGAACCGCAGCATGACTCCCGCCTTGCTCAGCGACAGCACCGTGGCCTTCATCCAGCGGGAGGTGGCCATCGATGTTGCCTCGTGCTCATCGGATCTCCGCCCCAGTGCCTGCCGGGGCTTTGCGTGTCGCGTCTCCCCAGACCGGCAACGACTGACCTTGTTCGTGCGTCGAGGAGAAGCCAGCCAGTTGCTCCAGGATGTGCTCGGTCGGGACATCATTGCCGTCGTGTTCTGCCTGCCCGAAACCGAAGCGGCCATTCAGATCAAAGGGCGTCAGATCAGCCTCTCGGCGGCCCATGCCGACGACATTGCACACATCGATCGCTATCGCCACGCGTTCGTGGACGGCATCATGCGCCTGGGGTACGACCGTGAATTCGGCCTGCACCACATGGCCACGGAACCCGGACAGATGGTGGCCCTGAGCTTCACCCCGGAGTGGATCTTCGAACAGACGCCCGGCCCCATGGCCGGCAAGCGCATGGGGAACCCTCAGGCATGAGCACGGTGTGTATCGCCCATCTGCGCAACTGCTTTGAAGGTGGCGTGCCCAGTGCGTTGTCCACCTGTGCGCTGGACGGCACACCCAATATCGCCTACCTGTCCCAGGTGCAATACGTGGACCGGAACCACGTTGCCACCACGTTCCAGTTCTTCAACAAGACACGCCAGAACATCCTGGCCAACCCTCAGGCCTTGCTGAAGGTGGTGGACCCGTTCAACGGCAGCGGCTACAAGCTGCATGTGCGCTACCTGCGCACTGAAACCAGCGGCCCCTTGTTCGAGAGCATGAAGGCCAAGCTGGCCGGCATCGCCTCACACACCGGCATGACCGACGTGTTCAAGCTCCTGGGCTCGGACATCTACGAAGTCGAAAGGGTGGAAGCAGTCGTGCACCCCATGGCTGTTGCCGCGCCACCGGTTCAGGACAGTCTGCCCAGGCTGCGGCACATGAGCACGATGCTCAACGCCAGTCGGGATCTGGACGAGTTGCTCGACAACACATTGACCGCGCTGCAAACCGTTTGCGGCATCGGGCACATGATGATCCTCAAGCTTGACGAATGTGGCGAGCGCCTGTTCACCGTGGCAAGCCGCGGTTACGAACAGTCCGGCGTGGGATCGGAGATTCCGATGGGGCACGGCGTGATCGGCGTGGCCGCGCGAGAGCGCACCCCCATTCGCATCTCGCACATGACCAGCGAGTACATCTACGGCAAGGCGGTTCGGGACAGCGCAGAGGCGCTGGGGCTGCATCACCAGCTTGAAACGGCCATCCCGATGCCCGGGCTGGCCGAATGCCGAAGCCAGATGGCGGTGCCCATCACGGCAGGCAACAAACTCCATGGCGTGCTGTACGTGGAGAGCCACGAAGACCTGCGCTTCACCTATGACGACGAAGACCTGCTGCAGATCCTGGCACAGCAGTTCGGCTGGATCGCGCAAAGCATGGCCTGCGCCGAGCCCATGGAGCTTGCGGCCGACATACCCCAGACACCGGCACCGGCAAGTGCACCGACATGGCCCGAGCCATCGCCGCCAGCCAGCACGCCTGCACCACAGGACGAACGCCCCATGCTGGTACGGTACTTCAAGGCCGATCACAGCATATTCCTGGATGAGGACTACCTGATCAAGGGTGTGGCGGGTGCCATTTTCTGGAAGCTGGTCCAGCTTCGGGAAAAGGAAGG
>NZ_DASUIS010000102.1:0-19867 GCF_036279675.1 Aquabacterium sp.
CCGAAGAGGAGTTCATGTACCTTCTCGATTTCTTGCGCCACTACCAAGTCTTGGAGGATGCGACCAAGGTGGACATTCGGTCAATGGCCTCGGATGCTGCGGCCGCTGCACGCTTTCAGAAGGCCAAACAGCGCTACGTCGAGAGCCTGGGCGACAACGGCCACTCAACTGAGCTAGCTGCGAAGGTCAACGCCATCGGCTACACGAAGATGACGCAGGCAATCACGGAGTTCTCTTCGATCGACCTGGGGATGGACTATGCGTGATCCTGGGCAGCTGTATTTCGCCACGAACAAAGAGATCCATGACCTGCTGTTCTCCGCCAAACAGAAGGTGACGGAAGCGGTCTTGCTGGAGCTGCTGCGTGACCGCGGCATCTTCTGTTCACCAGCCGAGTCACGAGAGGCGCTGGTTCAGTACCTGTCGCTGCTCCCACACGACTACGCGGATGTGTGCGGCATTCTGGAGCGGCGCGAGGCCTCGAAGCGGGGCGAGAAGACGGCTACGATCTCGTTGAACACCGAATTATCGCCAGACGAACTCAAGGAGATCGTTAGCGAATACCAAAAGGCTGAAATCCAGGAGGTCGTTCGCGCCCACAAGAAGAGCGAATCGGAATTCGTCATGAACGTGACCTACTCTGAGTTCGACTACTCCAAAACGCGGCTGCTGCAGCGCCAAGAGCGAGATGCAGAGTTGGTTTTCACCAAGGTCGGGGGGCGCACCGAGATCCGCATACCGGCAACCGATCGCGCCCGTGCCATGGTTGACAAGCTGCGGGAGCGAATTGAAGTTCACAAGAAGGCCGTTGTTCAACTCGAAGAGATCGAGCTGACTGGCCTGACCTCGGCTGAGGCGCGAACGACGTTCTTCACCCGGCTGATCTCTTCGTTACACGACTTTCCATTGATGACCGTCTCACGCCTGCGGGTCGCCCATTCGGCGTCGGAGCAAGAGGACGATGACTTCGATGTGGACGTTGACGACGTTGACGAGGCCGAAGAGAAGATGCTCGGCGTGGTCGAGAACGTGGCGCTCAGCGGTGAAAACCTGGTCGCCTCCGAGATGTACCAGGAGCTGAAGGACAAGGGCTTCTTCATCACGTCGATCACCTGGCGCGCGAAGCAGAAAGTCCACCCATACGCGATCATCGAATGCGACGCGGGCTTTGAGGATAGGCAGGCCGGCAAGAAGTTTCGCTACTCCATTCATGGTGCGCTCAAGTTCAAGAATGGCGCATATACAAAGCACATCCGCCCGGTCAGCGAGACGGAGAAGGCAACCCTGCTCGCGATGATCGAGAAGACTGCCCGTACCGTCTTGGCGCAATTGCTCGCCGAGGCGGCGGGTGCTAGTGCGGATTCGGAAGCGGGGACCACTTCATGAAACGCTATCGCTGGCTAAAGGCTCGATGGCCAATCTCTATGCGAATTCTGGCCAAACGCCTTCGCGTTAAGGCGTTTGATGGAGAACAGGTCGAAGGCTTCGTTCTGGATCGAGTCAGAGACGATTTTCTCGATGCCAGATTCGTGGAGAAGATCGAGTACGACGATATCGTTACCGACCCATTTGGGGTGGAGGCGCGTTTTCGACGCGTCGAATACCGAAGTTGTGAGTTTAAGGCGGCGGTGGCCGGCCCAGGCTTGGAACTCGTGGATGCCCCCCGCGGCGTTCAGACCATGATCAGCAGGCTGGCGGAGGCAACCGACTTTGCTTTGGCGATCAGCCCGCTTTCGGTCAACGTGCTGGACTGGGCGAGCGAAGTGCAGCGGCGCTTGAACGAAGTGGGGATCGTGGATTCACTGCAATTGGGAGCGATGGAACTCGCCTCCAATGTCCAGGCCAAAGCGATCATCAAGGGCAGTGTCGACGTTCTCGGGGCAACACATGAGCTCGTACTCGGTAAGAAGCATGTTATCGAGAAGGTTCAGATTCGGTTCATGCGCCCCGAGCGTTTGACGGTGCTGTTGACGAACAACGGCGTAGCCCGTTTCGATCAGGAGCCAAGCGAGGATTTGCTTTCCATCGTCCGTGCGTCGTTGCCGCTGTGACCATTGGCCGGGCGTTCAAGCCAAAGGATGTTCTGGTGGTTACGACGGCAAGCAAACCCACGAATGCACATGTCGCTGCAGGACCGACATGTACCTTTCGCGTAGCGCAGGAGCGATCGTGCAAGCCGGCACGAGACGGGCGCCAAAGGCGAGCTGCCAGTTACAGGAGTGACGCTGCCAGCCAAGTCAGCAGCGCTCAGTGGCCGGAGCTGGCGGGAGCTGTCGCTCAGCCCCTGAACCGCGAAAGACTCAGATCAGCCTGGAGCAGGGCGTGAATCTTTGCGGGGCACCTTCTTGGTTGCTATGTCACACCACTGCAGCCTCTAAGCTCCGACCGAATTCCGTCGCCTCCAGGAGGGGAGTTCCAACTTAGCTGATCAAAAGTTCCAACTTAGACGAACTTCTACAATGGCTCCGATCTTGGCGTTGCTGTTTGGCGGGCCCTCTTGAAACTTCTCCGACTGTCCATATAATTGTTAGCACTCCCTGGGGTTGAGTGCTAATCTTGGCGCTCGTACCCGGTGGCATGCGGTTTCCGCATCAATCCAATCCGATTCAACGCTTCTCAAGTGAGTAACCACTTACTGGGAAGTCATTGTCAAACCGATGTCTCAAGAGACAGGAGAAGTCATGAAACTGCGTCCTCTGCACGATCGCGTGATCGTCAAGCGCCTGGAACAAGAAACCAAGACCGCTTCGGGCATCGTCCTCCCAGACGCCGCCACTGAGAAGCCTGACCAGGGCGAAGTGCTCGCCGTTGGTCCTGGCAAGCGCAATGACAAGGGCGATTTCGTTGCCCTGAACGTCGCTGTGGGCGACCGCGTCCTGTTCGGCAAGTACTCTGGCCAGTCCGTCAAGGTCGATGGCGAAGAGCTGCTGGTCATGCGCGAAGAAGACCTGTTCGCTGTTGTGGCGAAGTAAAGCTACTGCGCGGTCGCCGGGCTGCGTTGGGCAGTGCTCGCAATCCTCACGTACCCAAGTACGTTCCGGTTGCTGCGCGCTGTCCGCCTTGCCCGACAACCGCTCGCGACGCTTTCCTCCGCCACAACTGAGCGTTGAGGGAAGCCGTTTCCACACCCCCACATACTGATTTCGGAGAATTCACATGGCAGCAAAAGACGTCATCTTTGGCGCAGACGCCCGTCACCGCATGGTTGAAGGCGTGAACATCCTGGCCAACGCCGTCAAGGTTACCCTGGGCCCCAAGGGTCGCAACGTGGTGCTGGAGCGCTCGTTCGGCGCCCCCACCGTGACCAAGGACGGTGTGTCCGTGGCCAAGGAAATCGAACTGAAGGACAAGCTCCAGAACATGGGCGCCCAGATGGTCAAGGAAGTCGCTTCCAAGACCTCTGACAACGCTGGCGACGGCACCACCACCGCTACCGTGCTGGCCCAAGCCATCGTGCGCGAAGGCATGAAGTACGTGGCCGCCGGCATGAACCCGATGGACCTGAAGCGCGGTATCGACAAGGCTGTGGCAGCCCTGATCACCGAGCTGAAGAAGCAATCCAAGCCCACCACCACCACCAAGGAAATCGCTCAGGTCGGCACCATCTCTGCCAACTCTGACGCTGACGTCGGCGAAATCATCGCCAACGCCATGGACAAGGTCGGCAAGGAAGGCGTGATCA
Source organism: Aquabacterium sp. (assembly GCF_036279675.1). Lineage (GTDB taxonomy): Bacteria > Pseudomonadota > Gammaproteobacteria > Burkholderiales > Burkholderiaceae_C > Aquabacterium. The sequence goes on from NZ_DASUIS010000102.1 coordinate 3,683, forward strand.
CCGTTGAAGACGGCAAGAGCCTGAACAACGAGCTGGACGTCGTCGAAGGCATGCAGTTCGACCGCGGCTACCTGTCGCCTTACTTCATCAACAACCCTGAGAAGCAAGCCGCCCTGTTGGACAACCCGTTCGTGCTGCTGTACGACAAGAAGATCTCCAACATCCGTGACCTGCTGCCCACGCTGGAGCAAGTCGCCAAGGCTGGCCGTCCACTGCTGATCATCGCTGAAGAAGTCGAAGGCGAAGCACTGGCTACGCTGGTTGTGAACACCATCCGCGGCATCCTGAAGGTGGTGGCTGTGAAGGCGCCTGGTTTCGGCGACCGTCGCAAGGCCATGCTGGAAGACATCGCCATCCTGACGGGCGGCAAGGTCATCGCTGAAGAAGTGGGCCTGGCCCTGGACAAGGTCACCCTGGCTGACCTGGGCCAAGCCAAGCGCGTCGAAGTGGGCAAGGAAAACACCACCATCATCGATGGTTCCGGTGCTGCTGCCGACATCGAAGCCCGCGTCAAGCAAATCCGCATCCAGATCGAAGAAGCCACCAGCGACTACGATCGTGAAAAGATGCAGGAACGCGTGGCCAAGCTGGCTGGCGGCGTGGCCGTGATCAAGGTTGGCGCTGCCACCGAAGTCGAAATGAAGGAAAAGAAGGCCCGCGTTGAAGACGCCCTGCACGCTACCCGCGCTGCTGTGGAAGAAGGCGTGGTTGCTGGTGGTGGCGTGGCCCTGCTGCGCGCCAAGCAAGCTGCTGGCGCCATCAAGGGTGACAACGCTGACCAGGACGCCGGCATCAAGCTGGTCCTGAAGGCCATCGAAGCCCCTCTGCGCGAAATCGTGTCCAACGCCGGTGGCGAGCCCTCCGTGGTCGTCAACGCCGTGCTGAACGGTTCGGGCACCTACGGCTTCAACGCTGCCAACGACACCTATGGTGACATGATCGAAATGGGTATCCTGGATCCCACGAAGGTGACCCGTACAGCCCTGCAGAACGCCGCTTCCGTGGCTTCGCTGATGCTGACCACCGAGTGCATGATCTCGGAAGCCCCGAAGGATGACGCACCTGCCGGTGGCATGCCCGACATGGGCGGCATGGGTGGCATGGGCGGCATGGGCATGTAATGTGTCCTCCGGACGCGGCTTCGGTCGCGTCTTGCTCAGGCATCGCGAGAATGCCCACCAGGCTTCGGTCTGGTGGGCATTTTCTTTGGGTGGTCGATCACCGCCCCCAGACTTACCCCAGGCTTGTCAAGCTTGGCCAATACCTGGCCTGCAAAGCCAATGCCTTGTCATGCGTGCTTCCCTACCATCGCGCCATCTTCCAATGGAGCGAGAACCGGATCATGATAAACGACAAGAAGTTGAGTCGCCGCCAATGGGGCCAGAGGGTGCTGGCTGTGGGCGGCTCGCTCGGGCTGAGCAGCGTGGGCCTGCCCCTGCGTGCATTGACCACGGGGGCGTCCACTGCGACGGCCCTGGGCCTGATGATGGCGGAGGACGCCTACGCGGCTCAAAGCGATGAGTACGTGCCCAACCTGGTCATTGGTTCGGGCTACGGCGGCGCCGTGACGGCCTTGCGTCTGACGCAAGTCGGGCAGCGCGTCACCATGCTGGAGATGGGGCGACTGTGGAACACGCCAGGCAAGGACGGCAAGATCTTTTGCAAGCCCTTCTCGCCCGATGACCGCTCGATGTGGTTCAAGGATCACGTCACGGCCGTGTTCTCGACCGTGGCCGGCATCATCCCGATCAACATGCTCTTGAAGACGCCCGTATCGGCCGGCATCCTGGATGTGGTGTCTTCGCCCAATATGGATGTGTACCTGGGGCGTGGTGTGGGTGGCGGCTCGCTGGTGAACCTGGCCATGTTGATCACGCCCTATCGCGAGACGTTGCAACGCATCATGCCGTCGAGCGTCAACATCGACGAGATGTACAACGTCTACTACCCGCGTGCGCTCAAGGGGCTGCGCGCCAACAAGATCCGTCCGGCCTACTTCCAGGCCAGCGCTTATCACAAGTACGCACGCGTGGCCTGTACGCAAGCAGCCAAGGCGGGCATCCCTTGGCGCTCGCTGGATTCGGGCTACGACATGGCCTATATGGAGCAGGAAGAAGCCGGTACGGCTCCGAAGTCGGCGCTGGGCGGCGAGGGCGGTTTTGGCAACAACTACGGCAAGAGCAGCCTGGACAAGAACTACATCGCCGACGCCATGGGCACGGGGCTGCTGCGCATTCAGCCAATGACCGAAGCCACGTCGATCACGCGTGGTGCCGACGGTCGCTATGTCGTGTCCACCAGGCAGATCGACACCGTGGGTACGGTGCTGTCCACGCGTACCATCAGTTGCGACCGCCTCTTCCTGGGCGGCGGCAGCATGGGCACCACCCAGTTGCTGGTGAAGTGCCGCGCCACCGGTACCTTGCCCAATCTGAACGAGCATGTGGGTACGCGCTGGAGTTCCAATGGCGAGATCTTCATGGTGCGCAACGTCTACCAGTCCACAGGCGCGAAGACGTCGGTGCTGCCTTGTACCGGCATTGATGCCCTGGACCACAAGAACCAGCAGGTGTATTCGATGAACATCTCCATCCCGCTGGGAATCGACTTGTTCAGCACCGCGCACATCACCATGACGCAGACGCCGGAGCTGGGCAAGTTCGCTTACGACGCCACGTCGAAGCAGGCTGTGTTGCAGTGGTCGAGCAGCGCCAAGACCGAGCCGGTCACCAGCGCACACGCGGTGTATGACCGCGTCAACAAGGTCAATGGCGCCACCTACAACAAGAGCTGGTTTGGCGGCAAGACAGAGGGTGACAACGCCACCTACCACCCGCTGGGTGGTTGCCCGCTCGGCCTGGCCACCAACGAGGTGGGCGAGGTCAAGGGCTATCCGGGCATGTATGTCATGGACTCGTCCATGTTCCCGGATTCACTGGTGGCCAATCCGGCCTTGTCGACCGCTGCTTTTGCCGAGCACCACATCGAGCGCATCGTGGCGCAGATGCGGTAGCTGGTGATCAAAACGAGCAAGCGGGCAACCGATCCGGTTCCCGCTGGTGCGCCATATGGCGATGGCCTGCCAACCTTCCGGCACGAGAAGGCGCAGGCCGTTTTGCCTGATCAGCCGCCGCGTGCTTCACGCACCAGACGATCGTGCTTTTCCGTGTCTTCCTTCACGTGCTTGGCCACGTAGTGATAGATGTAGCCGAGCATGACGAACATGAAGGCGATCACGGCCAAGCTCATCAGGCCATAGTCAGTGGTGAGGAAGTCGTTCCAGGCGTGCATGGTTGTTCTCCATTCAAATCACAGGCTCTATCTGACGCCTGTTGGGCCTGGCCGGTTCTGATCCACGTCAAGCGCCTCGCTCGGAAGCCCCTGGGGGTATGAGGAATTTGACGCGGCACAATATGCGGATGCAAGCGATTCGCATCCAGTCATTCCGCGCCACACGCAGCTTGTTGCTGAGCCTGTGCTGGCTGGCCGTTTTCACGCCAGCATCGGGTCAGGAAGCGGCCGGCAAGGCTCCCGGCGGCGAGCTCAAGCGCCCGCGCATTGGCCTGGTGCTGTCGGGTGGTGGCGCGCGTGGCCTGGCGCACGTGGGCGTGCTCAAGGTGCTGGAGCGTGAACGTATCCCGGTGGACGTGATCGCGGGCACCTCCATGGGCGCCATCGTGGGCGGCTTGTACGCCAGCGGCATGTCGGCGGTGGAGGTCGAGGCCGAAGTCCGCAAGCTGGATTGGGACAATGTGTTTGCCAGCCGCGTGGACCGACGCGAACTCTCCCAGCGTCGCAAGGAGCAGGACTTCGAGGTGTCGCCGCTCCTGGAAGTGGGCGTGGGCGCGGACGGCCTGAAGGCGCCCGTGGGCTCCGTGTCCAGCCGTGGGCTGGAGTCGCATCTGCGCCGCCTCACCCTGTCGGCCCGCCACATCAAGAGCTTTGACGACCTGCCCACGCCGTTTCGTGCGGTGGCCACCGATATGGAGACCGGCCAGGCCGTCACGCTCAAGGACGGCGATCTGGCCACGGCGCTGCGCTCCAGCATGTCCGTGCCGGGTGTGTTTGCCCCGGTCGAAGTCAACGGGCGCATCCTGGGCGATGGTGGCCTGGTCAACAACACCCCCGTGGATGTGGCGCGCCAGCTGGGTGCCGAGCGACTCATCGTGGTCAACATCGGCACGCCACTGGCCCGGCGCGAGACGCTGTCATCCCTGACCGGGGTGACTGCGCAGATGATCAACATCCTGACCGAGCAGAACGTGCGCCAGTCACTGGCGGCCCTGACGCCGCAGGATGTGCTGATTGCGCCCACGCTGGAGGGCATGACGGCCGCCGACTTCAACCGCGCGCCGGAGTTCATGAACCTGGGCGAGTTGCAGGCCGAAGCCATGGTGCTGCGCATGCAGGATCTCAAGCTCAGCGAGGCGGACTACGCGCAGTGGAAGGCCCGGCGTGTCAAACGTCAGGCACAAGCCGCACCCCTGACCTTCGTTCGCTTCGAAGGTTCCCAGCTGACGCATCCTGACGAACGCTCCGACATCCTGTTGACCCAGCCCGGCCAGGTGTTCGATGTGGCCAAGGCCGAACGCGATATCACCGTGCTGGCCGCATCAGGCGATTACCAGGGGACCGATTACCGTCTGGTGCGCACGCCGGATGGGCAGGAGGGCCTGGTCTTTGCCCTCAAGGACAAGATCTGGGGCCCTGATTACCTGCAGATGGGGCTGGACTTCAGCGCCGACAACCGCGGCCGCAGCGCCTTCAACCTCAAGCTGGTGCACAACCGGCACTGGCTGGACAAGTCCGGCACGGAGTGGCGCAATTTCCTGCGTCTGGGCACCGCCCCCGCGCTGGGCACGGAGCTGTACCGGCCCACGAACTGGCGCCTGCCTGATGGCCTGAGCGGCTTCATGTCCGGCAGCTTGCTGACACAGCGGCGCTCGCTGGCCTACTACATCGATCCGGACGGCGAGCAGGACGCGCAGGTCGAGCGCAGCGTCACCAGCTACAACCTGGATGTGGGCGCCAACTGGCGCGAGCTGGGTGAATGGCGCCTGGGTGTGGTGGACGAAGCCTGGCGAGATGCTCCTTCGCTGGCATCGGCCAACTACGCCGCCTTGCGAGCAAGCACATCCGCATCGGAGGGCGTGGACCGCTGGCGTGAACGAGGCTGGCGCATCAAGATGGTGTTCGATCAGCTGGATCACGCCTTCTTCCCCACACACGGCTGGCGTCTGGAGGGCAACTGGATGCAAGGTCGCAGCTTGCGCCGGGGTGATTCGGCCGGGCCCGAGGGGCGCGTACGCCATCTGGAGCTGCAGGGCCAGCGTGTGCAAAGCTGGGGTGCCCATTCGTTCAATGTGTTTGCCCGCCTGGGCATGTCCGATGGTGTGAGCCCGGACATCCCGCGCTACGGCCTGGGCGGCTTCCAGATGCTGTCTGGCTATGGGCCTTTCCAGGTCAGCGGCCAGCAGATTGCGATGCTGCGCCTGGGCTATCAGCTGCGCCTGACCGACATGGCGCTCACACGTGGCCTGTTCTTCGGCAGCAGCTTCGAGGTGGGCAATGCCTGGGAGCGGCCTGAAGACATCGGGCGTGGCAAAAAGAGAACCGGACTGAGTCTGTATCTGGGGGCAGATACAGCCTTCGGTCCGGTCTATGGGGCCATCGTCAACAGCCCGGTGGTGGGGCCGACCTTGATGCTCTTCGTCGGTCGCCCGTGATCGCCGGGTCGTTGCTGCGTGAGGTCAGACGCGGCTGAGCGCCTGGCCCACGGTGGCACGCAGGTGGTCCATCAGGTGCGCGGTGATCTTGTTGAGCGGCAGCACCTCGTTGACGGCACCTGCGGCGATGGCCTCGCGCGGCATGCCGAACACCACGCAGCTGGCCTCATCCTGCGCCACGCAATAGGCGCCGGCATCACGCATCTCGCGCATGGCCTTGGCACCGTCTGCGCCCATGCCCGTGAGCATCACGCCAATGGCATTGGGTCCCACGGTGCGGGCAGCTGACTTGAACAGCACTTCCACGCTGGGCTTGTGTCGGTTGACCGGGTCGCCGTCCTGCACGCGTGCGATGTAGTTGGCGCCCGAACGCTCCACGCTCAGGTGCATGCCACCCGGCGCGATATAGGCGTGGCCAGGCAGGATGCGCTCGCCATCGGTGGCTTCCTTGACGCTGATCTTGCACAGCCCGTCCAGACGGTTGGCATAGTTGCGTGTGAAGCCCGGTGGCATGTGCTGGGTGATGACCACGGCAGGCGAATCCGCGGGCAGGGTGATCAGCACTTCCTTGGTGGCTTCCGTGCCACCCGTCGAGGCGCCGATGAAGATGATCTTTTCCGTGGACAGACGACCCAGGCTCGCGCTGACAACCGGTGCGGCTGGCTTGGCTGCGCCTGCGGCCGCCGGGGTGCCCGGGGCGCCTGCTGCAGGCGGTACGTGCAGCCGATGGATGCGGGCCTGCGACGCCACGCGGATCTTGTCGGTGATGTCGTCGGCGAGCAGCTTGAGACCATCGGCCACCCCGATCTTGGGCTTGGCCACGAAGTCGATCGCACCCAGCTCCAGGGCCTTCAGGGTGACATCGGCGCCGCGCTCGGTCAGCGTCGACACCATCACCACGGGCATGGGGCGCAGGCGCATCAGCTTGGACAGGAAATCGATGCCGTCCATGCGGGGCATCTCCACGTCCAGCGTGATCACATCGGGGTTGAGGTTGCGGATCATCTCGCGTGCGACCAGTGGGTCGGCAGCCGCGCCGATGCATTCCATGTCGCGCTGGCGGTTGATGATCTCGGTCAGCATGCTGCGAACCAGTGCGGAGTCGTCCACAACGATCACTCGGGTCTTGGCCATGATGTCTCTCTCCGCTATCAGAACAGGTCGATGGAGCCGCCGCCGGTACTGACGGGCACCACCTTCTGGGCTGCCATGCGCTCTTGTTGAACGATGGCTTCCGGATTGGTCGGGGCCAGGCGCTTGACCATGGCCTTGCCGCTGTGCGGCAGGAAGCAGACCTTGCGTGGGTAGATCTCCAGCACGTCCTTGGACACGACGGGGATGCGTTCGGTCTTGAGGTACTCCATCACGAAGGCGGTATTGCGCTCGCCTACGTTGATGCTGTTCATGCCGCTGATCACCGCGCCACCGCCGAAGACTTTGGCTTCCATGGTCATGCGCGAGGCGCCCATCTTGAGCATTTCGTTGATCAACAGTTCCATCGCGTAGGAACCGTAGCGGCCGGAGTCGGCACCGGTGCCGCCGTTGTCAGGCAGCATGAAGTGGTTCATGCCGCCGATCTTGGCCTGGCGGTCCCACAGGCAGGTGGCGATGCACGAGCCCAGCGTGGTCATGATCAACAGGTCTTCGTCGAACACGAAGTACTCACCGGGCAGGATCTTGACGGCCTCGGATTTGAAGTGCGCGTCGTAGAAGAAGAACGAGGCTTCGCCGGGCTTGGGCACGCGCGCCTTGAGCTTGACCAGTCGGTCCGTGCGTTGCCCCAGGATGGGCGCATTGCCAATGCCTGATGCGACAGGCGGTGGCGTGGCTGTACGGCTGGTACCAATGGGAGGGCTGCTGATCATCGATGAGTCCTTGTCACCTGCCGAAGTCAAACCTTGTCATAGACCGTCTTGCCCTTGAGGGTGAAGAGGTCGCGCGATTCCGTGAAGTTCTCGGAGTGGCCCACGAAGAGCATGCCCTTGGGCTTCATGACGCCGTGGATGCGCTCCAGCACCTTGCGCTGTGTCGGTGCATCGAAATAGATCATCACGTTGCGACAGAACACGATGTCGAACGGATCGCCCAGTTGCCAGCTCGTCTGCATGAGGTTGAAGGGACGGAACTCGATCATGCGCGCCAGTTCAGGTTTGACGCGGATGCTGCCCGAGTTGGCCCCTTTGCCGCGCAGGAAGTAGTTGCGCAGATGCTGAGGCGTCAGGCCGCGTGAATTGGCTTCATACACGCCGCGCGAGGCGGTGGCCAGCACATTGGTGTCGATGTCGCTGGCGACGATCTTCACGGGCGCATGCAGGCCCATGGTCTCGGCCACGGTCATGGCCAGCGAGTAGGGTTCCTCGCCAGTCGATGCGGCCGCGCACCAGATCCGCGTGGCCTGGCCATTGCGCGCGCGCAGCCACTCCGTCAGCGTGTGGAAGTGATGTTCTTCGCGGAAGAAGGAGGTCAGGTTGGTGGTCAGACAGTTGACGAACTCCTGCCATTCCTGGGCCGAGGCCGTGCCGCTTTCCAGCCACTTCAGATAGCTTTCGAACGAGTTGTGACCCGTTTCACGCAATCGGCGCGACAGGCGGCTGTAGACCATGGCCTGTTTGCCTTCGTGGAGGCTGATGCCCGCGCGTTCATAGATGAGCGCACGCACCCGGGCGAAGTCCCTCGGGTGGAAGTCGAACTCTCGGTCGGTGACCAGGTTCAGGGTGTCGGTGGCAGTGCTCATGTCGGATCACGAAAGGTGAACGCCGGGCCGGTTCGGCCTGCTCTGTCTTATCGTCACGGAAGTGGACAAGCTTGAGCGTGCCTTGTCAGGCTGTCGTGCAAACGATGAGTTCGTGGGAGATTGCAGGTTTTCTCTGGCTTTACGCCGTGACAGGGCTGCTAGACTAGAGCGCAGTGATTTATTCGCCTGAGTGGAGCTTTGCCATCAATTCGATCGACACCGCGTCCATGGCTTTGAATGACGATGCCGCCCAGCTGGGTGGTTTGCGTCTGGACAAGGCCTTGAACCTGCTGGCTCAGGCCGGTTGGGCGACACCGGCTGATCTGGAGCCCGGTTCCACCGAATGGCTGCAGGCCGTGATCGATGGCCTGTGCGATGTCTCCAGCCGTGATGCACTCACGGGCCTGGCCAATCGCCGGCAGTTTGAAGGGGCGATCGCTCGAGAGGTCGACCGTGTGGCCCGCAATGGCGAACCCGCCTTGCTGCTGGTGGCCGACATCGATCACTTCAAGAAAGTCAACGACACCTGGGGCCATGCTGCCGGGGACGAGGTCATCAAATCGGTGGCCGCGTGCCTGCAGGACTGTGTGCGCCCCATGGACCTGGTTGCCCGCATCGGCGGCGAGGAATTCGCCATCATCCTGCCCAATTGCCCACCCGCCTTCGGGCAGACCGTGTCCGAGCGGATCCGTCAGAAGGTGGCCGCGCGCCCTGTGGCCATCGTGGGTGGGCAGCAGTTGTCCGTCACGGTCAGCATCGGCGGGGCCTTTGCGCCGCAATGGGTGCGTTCCACGCCAGCCTTCTGGAGCGAACGCGCAGATCAGCAGTTGTACCGGGCCAAAGCCGAGGGGCGTAACCGCACCTGCCTGGACATGCCACCGCTCACGGTCGTCAGCGCCGAGGAGAAGGGCATGTTGTTTTCAGGCTTCGGGCAATTTGACCCAATTTCGGACTCAGGTGCGGGCGATCCCGTGCCGAAAACCACAGAATGATGGCGTCCATGTCTGCACCAGCAAACTCCACCCCCGCAACCCCGGTCCGGCTCGCCCGCACGGTGGCGATCACCAGCGGCAAGGGCGGCGTGGGCAAGACCTTCTTCAGCGCCAACCTGGCCGCCGCCCTGGCTCGCCAGGGGCTCAAAGTGCTGGTGCTGGACGCCGACCTGGGCCTGGCCAATCTGGACGTGGTGCTCAACCTCTATCCCAAGATCACCTTGCACGATGTGTTCACCGGCAAGGCGCAACTGGAAGAGGCCATCCTGCCTGCGCCTGGTGGTTTTTCGGTGCTGCTGGCCGGCTCCGGCCTGGTCGAGTATTCCCGCCTGACACCGGAAGTGCGTGATCAGCTCGTCACCATCTTCGAGGCCGTCAAGCCCCGTTTTGACGTGATCCTGATCGACACCGGTGCCGGCATCTCCGATGTGGTGCTGTATGCCGTGTCCATGGCGCATGAGGTCATCGTGCTGGCCACGCCTGAACCAACCTCCATGACCGACGCCTACGCCACCATCAAGGTGCTGGCCACGCAGCAATCGCGCGAGCAGTTGCATCTGGTGGTCAACCAGGTGGCCCGCTCGGGTGACGGCCGCACGATCTGCAACCAGCTTCAGCAGGTGGTCGAGCGCTTTGTGCAGAACGCCAGTGGCGTGGCGCCCAAGCTGAGCTACCTGGGCGACATCCCGCAGGACAACAGCGTGCGAGAGGCCGTGCAGAAGCGCCAACTGGTGCTGGAGTTGCACCCTGGCAGCGCCGCGTCACAAGGCGTGGTGCAGGTGGCCACGCGTTTGCTGGCACGCAACTGAGCTGTTTGCTGTCGGGCCCCGACCTCAGTCGGGATTGAGCCCTGCATTACAGTGCCGCCATGGCGCAATCTGAAGACCAAGACGACTTGAATGCCCCCACGGCCTATGAGCTGCTGGGTGGCGATGCCCGTGTGCGTGCACTCGTGGACCGCTTTTATGACCTGATGGACCTGGAGCCGGGCTATGTGGACCTGCGCCAGGCGCATGGCCCCTCACTGAACGATGCCCGCGACAAGCTCTACTGGTTCCTCAGTGGCTGGCTGGGCGGCCCCAGCCTCTACATCGAACGTTTCGGGCACCCCAGGCTGCGTGCGCGCCATCTGCCGTTTTCAATCGGCATCAAGGAGCGCGACCAATGGCTGGCCTGCATGATGCAGGCCATGAACGAGCTGGAGGTCGAGCCGAATCTGGCAGCCCGTTTGCATCAGGCCTTCTTCCAGACCGCCGACTGGATGCGCAACAAGGGCGTTTGAGGCTGCCTTGTCAGCATGGGCGCCGATGTGGCGCCGATGGCTGTTGATCAGCCGCGGCGTTGGCGGCGGCCGGCCAGCACGATGCCGGCCAGGCCCAGGCCCATCAAGGCCAGGGTCGAGGCTTCCGGCACGGCCGCGATGCGCACCGCGCCCAGGTAGTAGGACGTGGCCCCGCCCAGCAAGGTGAATTCCTTGCCCTTGATGCTCGACAGCAAGGACGTGTCAGCGGCGTTGATCGTGTAGTTGCGCTCGTCCACGATCAGCTGGAGGGTGGGGGCGCTGCCAGGCGCAAAGGCCTGGTGGTTGAGGTCAAAGAAGGTGAAACCGAGCACCTCGACCGGATTGGCGAACAGCAGGGAAATGCCTTCTGCCTGGTCCACGCTGGTGTCGCCGCTGATGCTGGCGCCATTCAGGGCGGCCACACCCAGGCCGGCGAAGGTCGGGGTCAGGTTCTGGTAGACCACCGGTGTGGCAACGGTTTCGGAGTAGCCGTAGCTCGTGACCAGGCCCGCCGTGATCGACTGGAAGCCCAGAGTTTCCGCACAGACCTGACCGGCGTTCGCGCCCGAGGTGCACAGATTGCTGCTGCCTTGCGCAGTGCCCACGGCAGTAGGGATGCTGCTGGCTGGCGTGTAGAAGCGCAGTTCTTCGTAGCTGCCCTCAGGCGTGCTCACGACGCTGGATCCGTCGGCCGCATGGGCCAGCGGCCAGGCGCAAACCAGCGCGACCATCAAGGCCGAACGAACAGCGGGGCGGAATGCGACAGACATGACCATGAGCGAATGGGGCTGCAGAAGCCGAGAGCGTGACGTGATTAGTTCACGAGTCTAGCCATCCGCGCATCCTGGGGGAAGCCCTTAGTTGGAGGGCGATGGTCCGGATTTGCCGGGTTGCAGCAGCACGATCAGGGCACCCACGCCACCTTCATCGGCTCGCGCCTGCACGAAGGCCAGGACGCGGTCGCTCTGGACCAGCCAGCGCTTGACCTTGTCCTTGAGCACGGGCTGGCGCCCCGGAGAGCCCAGCCCCTTGCCGTGCACGATGCGCACACAACGCAGGCCCTTGAGTTGCGCTTCACGCAGGAAGGCGGAGGTCTGCACGCGGGCTTCATCCGTGCGCAGCCCGTGCAGATCCAGTTCGGCCTGCAGTGCCCACACGCCACGGCGTAGTTTGCGCACGACATCCACCCCGAGCTCCGGCCGACGCCACGACAGGCTTTCGTCCGTCTCCAGCAGGCTTTCGACGTCGAACTCGTCAGACAGGGATTCCTGCAGCACGGCCTTTTCGTCGAGCTGGCGGCTGGCGGGTACCGGCTTGGGTTTGGCGGTCTGATGGGTCACGCGGTCCGATGTGGGGAGCGCGTTGACCTGCCCGACAGCCTTCTTGAACAGGGCGCTGTCGGCTTCCTGGCTGCGTTGAGCCGCCTCGCGTTTCGCGCGCTCGGCCTTTTCCTTTTCCGCACGTGCAGCCGCCTCTTTGGCGGCATTGTTCAGCGCGCGCTTCAAGTCAGCAAAGTCGCGCAGCGTGGTGTTGGCGGAAGGCTTGTTGGCGTGGCTCACGGGGTGCAAGCCTACATCAATATCAAGACGTTCCTGGCCCCCTTGACCTGTATCAGCTCGCTGCGAAAACCCGCGTTTCGAAATTACATCAAACCCCGTTCGGCGAATGACACGGCGCCGTGGCGGCTCACCACCAGGTGATCCAGCACCCGCACGTCCACCAGTTGCAGGCTGCTCTTGAGTGTTTGCGTGAGCAGTTCGTCTGCGCGTGAGGGCTCCAGGGCGCCTGACGGGTGGTTGTGGGCCAGGATCACGTTCGCCGCGTTGAGCTCCAGCGAGCGCTTGACCACCTCGCGGGGGTAGACACTGGTCTGCGTCAAGGTGCCTCTGAACAGCTCTTCACATGCGATCAGCTTTTGCTGTGCGTCGAGAAACAACACGGCAAAGACCTCGTGGGGCAGGGCGCCCAGCCGCATCTGCAGGAAGTCCTTGACCAGTTGCGGCGAGGTGAACACCGGTTGCGTGCGCAGGCTGCCTGTCATGCTGCGCCGGGCCATCTCCATGACCGCCAGCAGTTCGGCCCGCTTGGCCGGCCCCAGGCCCTTGACCTTGCTCAGTTGCTGGGGGTGGGCCTGCAGCAGGCCGCTGAGGCCACCCAGATCCTGCAGCACTTTTTCCGCTAGCTGCAAAACGCCCAGGCCTTTCATGCCGGTGCGCAGCAAAAGGGCCAGCAATTCGGCATCGGCCAGGGCCGTTGGCCCCAGTGAAAGCAGTTTTTCGCGCGGCCGCAGCGCCAAAGGCATGTCTTTCATGGTCTTTCTTTCCCTGGATGTGCTTCTCAAACCTAAAATTGTCGTTTTCTCCAATCCCATCCCCATCCTTCTGAAAGGGGCCCCCTGAAGTGGGCTTTGCGAATCTTTCGCAGGATGTTGTGGACCTGAACATGACCAACGCTGTCCCTACCGTCGCCCCTGGCTCCTTCCTGACACTGCACTACCGCCTGGCCGGGCCGGATGGTGAGGACCTGGTCAACACCTTCAACGACAAGCCCGCCACACTGTCCGTGGGTTCGGGCGAGATGTCGCCTGCGCTGGAGTTGCGCCTGATCGGTCTGGCCGAAGGCACCCGCACCACCATCGCACTGGAGCCCGGCGAGGCCTTCGGCCCGCGCAATCCGGAGATGATCCAGAAAGTGGCCATGAGCCTCTTGCGCGAACTGGGCGACCCTGATGAAACCTGGAGCGTGGGCGATGTGGTCCAGTTCCCGACGCCGGATGGGCAGGGTGGGTTTGCCGGTGTCGTGCGCGAGATGGATGAAGGCGGCGAGTGGGCCTTGTTCGATTTCAACCATCCCCTGGCCGGTCAGCCTGTCACCTTCGAGGTGCAGTTGATTGGCGTGCTGTGAGTGCGCATGAGTTCGACCACCATGAGTGAAGTCAAGGATGTCCTGCTGGCCGAGCCACGCGGCTTTTGCGCCGGCGTGGACCGCGCCATTGAAATCGTCGAGCGGGCCCTGGCTCAGTTCGGCGCGCCCATCTACGTGCGCCACGAGATCGTGCACAACACCTATGTGGTCAATGACCTCAAGGCCAAGGGCGCCATCTTCATCGAAGACCTCGCCGAGGTGCCGGCTGGTGCCACGCTGATCTTCAGCGCGCATGGTGTGAGCCAGGACGTGCGCCGAGAGGCCGACGAGCGCGGGTTCACGGTGTTCGACGCCACCTGCCCGCTGGTGACCAAGGTCCACATCGAGGTGGCCAAGCTGCGCCGTGAAGGCTATGAGTTCCTGATGATCGGCCACAAGGGGCACCCGGAGGTCGAGGGCACGATGGGGCAGCTGTCCGATGGCATCTACCTGGTCGAAGACGAGGACGATGTGGCGCATGTGCAGGTGACGGATCCATCGCGCCTGGCCGTGGTCACGCAGACCACCTTGTCCGTCGATGATGCGGCCTCCATCCTGGCGGCCATCAAGCTGCGCTTCCCCTTGATCCGCGAGCCCAAGCAGCAAGACATCTGCTACGCCACGCAGAACCGGCAGGACGCCGTCAAGCTGATGGCGCCTCAGGTGGACGTGGTGATCGTGGTGGGCAGCCCGACCAGTTCCAACAGCAACCGCTTGCGTGAGCTGGCTGAACGCCTGGGCACACCTGCCTACATGGTTGACAGCCCTGCGGACCTGCAGGAGGCCTGGTTCCAGGGGCATGCCCGTGTGGGCCTGACGGCGGGTGCTTCGGCGCCGGACGTACTGGTGCAGCAGGTCATCGCGCGACTGCGTGCCTTGGGTGCCGTCTCGGTGCGCCGCATGCAGGGCGTGGAAGAGCATGTGCGCTTCCCCTTGCCCAAAGGCCTGGGTGGCACGGGCCTGGATCGCCCATTGCCTTCCGAGCGCAGCGTGCCCTGAACAAATGGTGGACGGGCGTCCTTCCACCGAACCCTTCATGCTGCGCGGTTAAGCTACGCAGTCAGACAAATTTCAAATCCATTTTCTACACACCATGCTCGATATCGCCCTGCTGCGCAAAGACCTCGACAGCGTGATCGCTGGCCTGTCCAAGCGCAAGACGCCGCAACCTTTCCTGGACGAAGCACGCTTTCGCGAGCTGGAGGCCGAGCGCAAGACCATCCAGATGCGCACGGAAGAGTTGCAGTCCCAGCGCAACAGCCTGTCCAAGCAGATCGGCGGGCTCAAGAGCAAGGGTGAAGACACGTCGGCTTTGATGGCACAGGTGGGCGGCATCGGCGACGAGCTCAAGGCCAGCGCCGAGCGCCTGGACGTCATCCAGATCGAGATGTCCGGCATGTTGCTGGCCGTGCCCAACCTGCCGCATGAGAGCGTGCCGGTGGGCTCGGACGAATCCGGTAATGTGGAAGTGCGCCGCTGGGGCACGCCCCAGACCTACGCCTTCGAGGCCAGGGACCACGTCGATGTGGGCGAGCCCCTGGGCCTGGATTTCGAAACCGGTGCCAGGTTGTCTGGTTCGCGCTTCACCTTCCTGCGCGGCCCGATTGCCCGCCTGCATCGTGCGCTCGCCCAGTTCATGCTGGACGTGCAGACGCAGGAGCACGGCTACACCGAGTGCTACACGCCATACCTGGTTCAGGCCAAGGCGCTGCAGGGCACGGGCCAGTTGCCCAAGTTCGAGCAGGACCTGTTTCACGTCACCTCGGGCGATGGCGATGCCTCTGACAGCAAGTGGTACCTGATCCCGACCTCGGAAGTGACGCTGACCAACACGGTGGCCGACACCGTGCTGCCGATGGACCAACTGCCCATCAAGCTCACGGGCCACACCCCTTGCTTCCGCTCGGAAGCGGGCAGCGCCGGGCGTGACACACGCGGCATGATCCGCCAGCATCAGTTCGACAAGGTCGAGATGGTGCAGATCACCACGCCCGAGCAAAGCTATGAGGCGCTGGAGCAGATGGTGGGCCACGCAGAAGCCATCCTGCAGAAGCTGGAACTGCCTTACCGCGTGATGTCTCTGTGCACGGGTGACATGGGCTTTGGCGCCACCAAGACCTATGACCTCGAAGTGTGGTTGCCCGCGCAGAACACCTACCGTGAAATCAGCTCCTGCTCGAACTGCGAGGCCTTCCAGGCTCGCCGCATGCAGGCGCGCTTCAAGAACGCCCAGGGCAAGAATGAACTGGTGCACACGCTCAACGGCTCTGGCCTGGCGGTGGGCCGTGCACTGGTCGCGGTGCTGGAAAACCACCAGCAGGCTGACGGCAGCCTGCGCGTGCCGGCCGCGCTGCGCCCCTACCTGGGTGGCGCCGAGTTTCTGAAAGCTTGAGTCAGGGCTGGAAAACCTGCTATAGTTGCGGGCTACGCCGTTGACCACGAGCGCACCAGTTTAGGAGAGGTGGCAGAGTGGTCGAATGTACCTGACTCGAAATCAGGCGTACGTGAATAACGTACCGTGGGTTCGAATCCCACCCTCTCCGCCAA
>NZ_DASUIS010000103.1:0-16077 GCF_036279675.1 Aquabacterium sp.
GTTCACCGGTGCCACGGGGCCGTAGGCGCTGGGCACACGCACTGTGGTGCCAGCGGCCATGGCTTCACGGGTGTGCAGAGCAGCCAGGGCGCCCACAAATGGCAAGGTGCCAAAGCCCTTGATCAGGTGGCGGCGGTTGGAAGAAAACGAGGACATTGCAGGACTCCATAGACGCGGTTGGAAGGGACTCCGCCATGCTATGAACCGAATATGAATTCCTCATGAATGCAATATGAACAAAAGGTTCATGGGTCGCGCGAGGACGCGCCCAGGCTGACGCCAACCGGGCATCGGCGCTGCTTAGGTGATCCGAGGCGGCGGCTCAGCCCGTCGTCGCGACGTCTTGCCAATCGGGTTGCCAAGCACCCGCACGCCATTGCTGCAACCACATCATCCCGACGATGGTCTTGGCGTCCGTCAGGCGGCCCTGTGTCATCCAGTCTTCCAGCTCCTGCTGCGAGGCGGCGAACACATCGAGGAACTCGCCCTCATCCAGATGGCGCTCTTCCAGCGTGAGCCCCTCGGCCAGCCAGATCTCGATGAACTCGGTGGCGTAACCGATGACCGGATGCATCACACCGGCCTTGGCCCAGCGTTGCGCCCGGTAGCCTGTCTCTTCCAGCAACTCACGCTGTGCGCAGGCCAGGCCGCCCTCACCCGGGTCGAGCTTGCCCGCCGGGAACTCGATCATGGTCATCCCCACGGGGTAACGGAACTGCCGCTCCATCACCAGGCGACCATCGGGCAGAACCGCCACGATCATGACCGCCCCGGGGTGAACCACATACTCCCGCACGGCCTCCCGGCCATCGGGCAACTGGACACGGTCACGCCGCCATTGCAGAAACTTGCCTTGTTCGACCAGTTCGGTGCTCAGGCAGGTTTCGCGCAGATGCGCGTCGTCCTGAGCGCCGTCGGACGGCAATGCCGGTGAACCCATCGCTCAGCGCGCGCCTCGGCGCAGATAACGCCACACGAAGCCTGGGAAGCCCAGGGTCAGGAACACACAGGCCCAGACCGCATAGAACTCCCAGCGCTGAGGCACGGTCTGGCCCACCTGGCCCTCCAGCCAGCGCCCCAACAGGGCCACCAGCGTGGCATAGACCAGCAACTCGATCACATGCCAGAGGGTGGGCTTGGGGCGACGAGCAGGCCCCAGCAAAAACAGGCGATGGTTCATGAACGGCAGGTTGGCCGCCACCAGGGCCGCCACCAGCACCGAGATCACCGCCCAGGCGGGCACCAGACCGTTCATGACTGCCCTTCGGTATCAACCAGCCAGCGACTGGACGATCACGCGAGCGCACAGGGCCATCAGCCCACCAGGCAGGATGCCCAGCACGAGCACGGCCAGCGCGTTGGCCGACAGCAGCGCGCGGGCCTCGCCCCCACCCTGCACCGGTGTGGCGTCGGCAGGCTCGTCAAAGTACATGACCTTGACGACGCGCAGGTAGTAGAAGGCGCCAAACAACGACAGCACCACCGCGATGATGGCCACCTGGATCAACAAAGGCGAGTTGGTCGTGATCAGAGACTGCAGCACGGCCAGCTTGGCGTAGAAACCACCGGTGGGCGGAATGCCTGCCAGCGAGAACATGAACACCGCCATCACGGCCGCCAGCAGCGGGCTGCGCTTGGCCAGACCGGCCAGATCGCTGATCTGCTCCGACTCATGACCCGGACGTGCCAGCACCATGATCAGGCCGAAGGTCCCCAGGGTGGTCAGCACATAGGTCAGCACATAGAACAGCGATGAGCCATAGCCATTGCCAGCCGACACCGTGTTGCCAGCCACGACGCTGGGCACAAAGCCCAGCAGCATGAAGCCCAGCTGCGCAATACCGGAGTACGCCAGCATGCGCTTGAGGTTGGTCTGCGCGATGGCGGCCAGGTTGCCCAGGGCCATCGAGGCCACGGCCAAGATCATCAGCATCTGCTGCCAGTCGGTGGCCAGATTGATCAGGCCTTCGACCAGCAGGCGGATGGTGATGGCGAAAGCCGCCAGCTTGGGCGCACCCGCCACCAGCAGCGTGGCCGCCGTGGGCGCACCCTGATAGACGTCAGGCACCCACATGTGGAAGGGCACCACACCCAGCTTGAAGGCCAGACCGGCCACGATGAACACCAGACCGAAGGTCAGCACCTGCTTGTTGATCGTTCCTGCCAGCGTGGCCTTGTAGACCTCGTTCAGGTCGAGCGAGCCTGTGGCGCCGTACATCATGGACAGGCCATAGAGCAGGAAACCCGATGCCAGTGCGCCCAGCACGAAGTACTTCATGGCGGCCTCGGTGGCCTGTGCATGATCACGGCGCAGCGCCACCAGGGCATACAGCGACAGCGACATGAGCTCCAGCCCCAGGTAGATCACCAGGAAGTTGTTGCCCGCGATCATGATGGAGATGCCCAGCAGCGAGAACAAGCTCAGGCTGAAAAGCTCACCCTTGAGCATGTCGCGGTCACCCGCGTACATCTGCGCGTAGACCAGGGAGCCCATCACGGCCAGCGTCGCGCTCAGGGCCAGCAGATGGCCCATGGCATCGGTCACCAGCATGCCCTGCATGGCGTAACCCGACATGGACGTGTCCAGGTAGGAAATGTGCAGCCCGGCCACTGCGGCCAGCGTGAGCATGGTCAGCAGATAGGTCGGACGACGACGGGGACAGGTGACGAAGAGATCCGCCAGGGTGACCAGACAGGCCATGCCCAGGAGCAGGATTTCAGGGGCCACCGCGAGCCAGTTCATGTTGTTCATTTCGAGTCGGCCCTCAGTTCAACTTGCTGATGGAGACGTGCTTGATGAGTTCCGTCACCGACACGTGCATCACGTCGGTGAAGGGCTTGGGCTGCACGCCCATCCACAGCACGGCCACGGCCAGAGTGGCCATGATCAGGAATTCACGGGCATTGATGTCCTTGAGTTCACGCACGTGATCGTTGGCCACATCGCCCAGGTACACGCGCTTGTACATCCACAGCGTGTAGGCGGCGCCAAAGATCAGCGCCGTGGCAGCCAGCAGGCCGATCACGAAATTGAACTGCACGGCACCCAGGATCACCATCCACTCACCCACGAAGCCGGCGGTACCCGGCAGACCGCAGTTGGCCATGGAGAAAAACAGCGCGAAGGCAGCGAACTTGGGCATGGTGTTGACCACGCCGCCGTAGCTGGCGATCTCACGCGAGTGCACGCGGTCGTACAGCACACCGATGCTCAGGAACATGGCGCCCGACACGAAGCCGTGGGCGATCATCTGCACCAGGCCACCGGCGATACCCAGTTCATTGAAGATGAAGAAGCCCAGCGTCACGAAACCCATGTGGGCGATACTTGAGTACGCCACCAGCTTCTTCATGTCCTGCTGGACCATGGCCACCAGACCGATGTAGATCACGCCGATCAGCGACAGGGTGATCACCACCGGTGCGTATTCATGGGACGCATCGGGCACGATGGGCAACATGAAGCGCAGGAAGCCGTAGCAGCCCAGCTTCAGCATGATCGCGGCCAGCACGACCGAACCACCGGTGGGGGCTTCCACGTGGGCGTCGGGCAACCATGTGTGCACCGGCCACATCGGCACCTTCACGGCAAAAGCCGCAAAGAAGGCCACAAACAGCAGGGTCTGGGCCGTGGCATCCAGCGGCAACTTGTGCCAGCTCAGGATATCGAAACTGCCACCCGACTTGTAGTACAGGAAGATCAGCGCAATCAGCATCAGCAGCGAGCCGGCCAGCGTGTACAGGAAGAACTTGAACGCAGCGTAGACGCGGCGTGGGCCGCCCCAAATGCCGATGATGATGTACATCGGAATCAGCGTGGCTTCGAAGAAGACGTAAAACAGCAGGCCGTCGAGCGCCGAGAACACACCCGCCATCAGACCCGACAGGATCAGGAAGGCACCGTAATACTGGTGCGGACGGTCTTCGATGACTTCCCAGCCCGCCAGCACCACGATGATGGTGATGAAGGCCGTCAGGGGAACGAACCACATCGAGATGCCGTCGACCCCCAGGTGGTAGAACACATTGAAGCGCTCGATCCAGGAGGCCTTCTCGACAAACTGCATCGCTGCGGTCGTGGTGTCGAAGTCAAGCATCAGGGGCACGGTCACCAGGAAGCTGATCACCGCGCCGATCAAGGCGATCCAGCGGGTGACCTGGGCATTCTCCTGCCGGCCAATGACCAGCAGCAGGAGCCCGAAGGCCACGGGGATCCAGATCGACAAAGAGAGGATATTGGACATAGTTTGCATGGACCGGTCCTCGCGCTCAGGGGTGCATGAACACGAACCAGGTCATGAGGGCGAGCACCCCCAGGATCATGATCAGCGCGTAGTGATAGAGGAAACCCGTCTGGAACAGGCGCGTGAGCGAGCCCACCAGGCCCACCAGCTTGGCCGAGCCGTTGACCAGCAGGCCGTCGATGATGCCGACGTCGCCCACCTTCCACAGGCCACGCCCCAGCAGGCGAGCACCGGCGGCCAGGATGTTCTCGTTGAACCAGTCCAGGAAGTACTTGTTCTCGCCGATCACGATCAGCGGGCGCAGGGCCTTGGCGAAGGCCGCCGGGATGGCGGGGGCCACCATGTAGAACACGTAAGCCGTGACCACACCGGCCAGCGCCAGCCAGAACGGCAGGGTCTGCACGCCATGCAGCGCCATGGCCGTGGCGCCATGGAATTCATGGGCCAGCTCGGCCATGACCGGATGCTTGGCCGCATCCACAAAGATGGCGTCCTTCAGGAAGTCACCGAACAGCAGCGGCTGGATGGTCAGGAAACCGATCACCACGGAAGGCACGGCCAGCAGCAGCAGCGGCGCCGTCACCACCCAGGGCGACTCATGCGGCGTGTGGTCATGGCCGTGGCCATGATCATCGTCGTGGTGGTCGTGTTCGCCAGGGAAGGGCTTGTGATGGAAGTGCTCCTTGCCATGGAAGACCAGGAAGTACACACGGAAGCTGTAGAACGCCGTCACGAAGACACCGGCCAGCACCGCGAAGTTCGCAAAGCTCGCGGCGGGCAGATGGCTGGCATGCACGGCCTCAATGATCGAGTCCTTGGAGTAGAAACCCGAGAAGAACGGCGTGCCGATCAAGGCCAGGTTACCCAGCAGGAAGGTGATCCAGGTGATGGGCATGTACTTGCGCAGGCCACCCATGTTGCGGATGTCTTGATCGTGGTGCATGCCCATGATCACGGAGCCCGCGCCCAGGAACAGCAGCGCCTTGAAGAAGGCGTGCGTCATCACGTGGAACATGGCCACGCTGTAGGCCGACACGCCCAGGGCCACGGTCATGTAACCCAGTTGCGACAGCGTGGAATAGGCCACCACGCGCTTGATGTCGTTCTGGATGATGCCCAGAAAACCCATGAACAAGGCAGTGATCGAACCGATGATCACGATGAAGTTCAAGGCAGCATCCGACAGCTCGAACAGCGGCGACATGCGCGAAACCATGAAGATGCCAGCCGTCACCATGGTGGCGGCGTGGATCAGCGCGGAGATCGGCGTGGGGCCTTCCATCGAGTCGGGCAGCCACACGTGCAGCGGGAACTGCGCCGACTTGCCCATCGCACCGATGAACAGGCACACACAGATCACGGTGATCAGGGCCCAGTCGGTGGCAGGCAGCACCTGGCCGGTCAGCGTGGAGGCCTTGGCAAACACCTCGGTGTAGTTGAGCGTACCCGTGTAGGCCAGCAGCAGACCGATGCCCAGGATGAAGCCAAAGTCACCCACACGGTTGACCAGGAAGGCCTTCATGTTGGCGAAGATGGCCGTGGGCTTCTTGAACCAGAAACCGATCAGCAGGTAGGACACCAGGCCCACGGCCTCCCAGCCGAAGAACAGCTGCAGCATGTTGTTGCTCATCACGAGCATCAGCATGGAGAAGGTGAACAGCGAGATGTAGCTGAAGAAGCGCTGGTAGCCGTCGTCCTCTTCCATGTAGCCAATGGTGTAGAGGTGCACCATCAGCGACACGAAGGTGACCACGCACATCATCATGGCCGACAGGCCATCGATCATGAAGCCCACTTCCATCTTGAGCGAGCCCAGCGTCATCCATTCATAGATGGTCTGGTTGAAGCGTGCGCCATCGACGGCCACGTCCTTGAGCACACCGGCCGAGATGATGAAGGAAATCAGCACACCCAGGATGGTGAGCACATGCGCGCCACGGCGGCCGATGATCTTGCCGAACAGGCCGGCGAGGATCGAGCCGACCAGCGGCGCCAGGGGCACCGCCAGCAGCGAGTTGACAGAAAGTTCGGACATTGTTGTGTCTCTCCTAGCGCGGGGTCAGCCCTTGAGGGTGTCCATCTCGTCCACGTTGATCGAGGAACGATTGCGGAACAGCACCACCAGGATGGCCAGACCGATGGCCGATTCAGCGGCCGCCACGGTCAGGATGAAGAAAACGAAGACCTGACCGGCCATGTCGCCCAGATAGTGCGAGAAGGCCACGAAGTTCAGGTTCACGGCCAGCAGCATCAGCTCGATGGCCATGAGCAGCACGATGAGGTTCTTGCGGTTCAGGAAGATCCCGATCACCGACATCGAGAACAGGATCGCGCCCAGCGAGAGGTAATGTCCCAGGGTGATGCCGGTCATGCCTGGCCTCCTTGAGTCGGGTTGGTGGCGCTCTCAGCCGGTGCCGAGGGCTGCTCGATGACAGGGTCCATCTTCAGCACGCGCAGGCGGTCGGCCTTCTTGACCTTGACCTGCTGGCTGGCGTTCTGGCTGCGCGAGTCCTTGCGGCCGCGGTGCGTGAGTGCGATGGCCGCGATGATGCCAACCAGCAGGATCGTGGCGGCGATCTGCACGGGCAGCAGGTAGTTGGTGTAGAGCTCGATGCCCAGCGCCTTGCTGTTGGCGATCTTGGCCACCTCGGGCGCAAAGGCCTTGGCCGTGGGCATGTCGAAGCCTCGGGTCAGCACGAAGGCCATCTCGATGGCGATCACGGCACCGAGCACACCGGCCACCGGGAAGTGCTTCCAGAAGCCTTGCCGGATGGAGTCGATGTTGATGTCCAGCATCATCACCACGAAGAGGAAGAGCACCATCACGGCGCCCACGTACACGAGCACCAGCGAGATGGCCAGGAACTCCGCCTCCAGCAGCATCCACACGCAGGCGGCGTTGGCGAACGCCAGCACCAAGTGCAAAGCCGCCGTGACGGCGCTCTTGGCCGTGATGACGCGGAACGCCGCGTACACCAGCACGAAGGAGAAGGTATAGAAAAGCAGGGTCAAGGTATCCATGGGCTTCGGATCAGCGATATTTCGCGTCCGCCTCCTTGTTGGCTGCGATGTCTTTTTCGTAGCGATCACCCACGGCCAGGAGCATGTCCTTGGTGAAGTACAGATCGCCACGCTTTTCACCGTGGTATTCAAAGATGTGGGTCTCGACGATCGAGTCCACGGGGCAGCTCTCTTCGCAGAAACCGCAGAAGATGCACTTGGTCAGATCGATGTCGTAGCGCGTGGTGCGGCGGCTGCCGTCGTCACGCACATCGGACTCGATGGTGATGGCCATTGCCGGGCAGACCGCCTCGCACAGCTTGCAGGCAATGCAGCGCTCTTCACCGTTCTCGTAACGGCGCAGGGCGTGCAGGCCACGGAAACGCGGCGACAGCGGGGTCTTTTCCTCGGGGAACTGAATCGTGATGTTGCGCGACAGGAAGTGCTTACCCGTCACACCGAACCCCTTGATCATGTCGATCAGCAGGAAGCTCGAACAAAAATCCTTGAAGGACGCCAAAGCAGACATGGGTGCGACCTCTTATTTCCAGATGTTCCAGGGGGACTGGATCCACAGACCCACGACCACCAGCCACACCAGGGTGACGGGAATGAAGATCTTCCAGCCCAGACGCATGATCTGGTCATAGCGGAAGCGGGGGAAGGAGGCGCGCACCCACAGGAACATGGTGACCACGACAAAGGTCTTGCCGAACAGCCAGAACCAGTTCCAGAACCACATGGAGCTGACGATCCACTCGGGCGTGCTCATGCCCAGTGCGCTGAAGGAGATCGGCGCACCCCAGCCACCCAGGAACATGATGACCGCCAGGGCGGAGACCAGGATCATGTTGGCGTATTCGGCCAGGAAGAACATGGCGAAGGCCATGCCCGAGTACTCGATCATGTGACCGGCCACGATTTCGGACTCGCCTTCCACCACGTCAAAGGGGTGACGGTTGGTCTCAGCCAGACCCGAGATGAAGTAGACGATGAAGATGGGCAGCAGCGGCAGCCAGTTCCACGACAGGAAGTTCACGCCCATGGACGCGAACGTGCCCGTGTTCTGCGTCGTGACGATGTCCGTCATGTTCATGGAGCCGGCGGTCATCAGCACGACGACCAGGCAGAAGCCCATGGCGATCTCATACGACACCATCTGCGCCGAAGCGCGCAGCGCGCCCAGGAAGGCGTACTTGGAGTTGGAGGCCCAGCCGGCGATGATCACGCCATAGACTTCCAGCGAGGTGATCGCCATCAGGAACAGCAGGCCCGCGTTGACATTGGCCAGGGCAGCATCCGGGCCCATGGGCACCACGGCCCAGGCGGCCAGCGCCGGCATGATGGTCATGATGGGGCCCAGCAGGAACAGCGGCTTGTTCGCGGCCGAGGGCAGGATGATTTCCTTGAAGATCAGCTTGACCGCGTCGGCGATGGGCTGCAGCAGGCCCATGGGGCCCGTGCGATTGGGGCCCGGACGGATCTGCGACCAGCCAATGGCCTTGCGCTCCCACAGCGTGAGGTAGGCCACGCAACCCAGCAAGGGCAGCAGCAGCGCCACGATCTTGATCAAGGCCCAGATCACGGGCCAGGCGCCACCCAGGGAATCGGCGCCAGCGTTGTACAGGGTGTCAATCATGGTGTGTTTCCTTCCCTGTCCTTCAAGCCTTCTCGACGCGGATGGCGCCAAACGACGCCCCCAGCGTGGAGGTCAGCGCGTGACCGGCAGGCACACGCACGACGTTGGCGGGCAGGCTGGCATCCAGCACGGCGCTCAACACGGCAGAAGCGCCATCCTGAGACACCTTGACTTGCGCGCCCTCACCCAGACCGAGTTCGGCCCACAGGGCTTGCGGCAGGCTGGCCACCGGGGTGCGGGCATCCGCCGTGGCTTGCAAAGCGGGCGAGCGACGCACCAGGGCGTCGGCACAGTAGATGGGCACATCGGCAATGCGCTCCAGCCCCCCGGTCGAGCCCGTGAGCGTAATGGCAGCGCTGGTTTGATTGGACAGGCGGGCCGGCACAGTGGCCAGATCGCCCAGGGCCGCCGCACGCACCTGCTCGGTCGAGTCGAACTCGAAACCAGGGATGCTCAGCAGATTGCCCAGCACGCGCAGCACCTTCCAGGCAGGACGTGTCTCGCCCAGAGGCTTGACGACCCCGTGGAAGCCTTGCACACGCCCTTCGGCGTTGACGAAGGTGCCCGAGGTTTCAGAGAACGGGGCGATGGGCAGCAGCACATCGGCATAGTCCAGGGCCGCAGCGCTCTTGAACGCGCTCATGGTCACGACCATGTCGGCACCGTCCACCGCAGCACGTGCCGCAGCAGGGTTGGCGGTATCGAACTCAGGCTCGACACCCAGCAGCACGATGGCCTTGAGACCCTTGCCCGCCAGCATCTGGCCGGCGTTGAGGCCACCCGTACGGGGCTGAGCGCCCACCAGTTGCGCGCCGACCGTGTTGGCCGATTCGCTCAGGAAGCCCAGCTTGGCACCGGTCTGGTCGGCAATCCACTGAGCCAGAGCCTGCAGCGTCGACGCTTGCGGATGCTGTGCTGCGGCATTGCCCAGCAGCACGGCCTTGCGCTCACCTGACAGCAGCGAGGCAGCGATGGCCTTGGCAGACTCGCTGGCCGTGCCAGCCACCGGGGCGGCCACACCGCGTTCAGCAGCCACCGCCGCGGCCACATCGGCCAGAGCCTGGGCCCAGGCGCTCGGTGCCACCGTCACGCGCTGCGCCAGGGGGATCAGCCAGTCGTCGGTCGTGGCGCCAATGGCGCTGATGGCAGCGCCCTTCTTGGCGGCCTGACGCAGACGCGAGGCAAACAGAGGATGGTCCTTGCGCAGGAAGGAGCCGACCACCAGCGCGGCGTCCAGGGTGGACAGCTCGGCGATGGGCAGGCCCAACCAGCGCGCGCCGGCGCCGGTGCTGAAGTCAGCCTGACGCAGACGGGTGTCGACATTGTCGCTGCCCAGACCGCGCACCAGTTGGCCCAGCAGGTAGAGCTCTTCCACCGTGCTGTGCTCGGTGGCCAGGGCACCGATGGCCGATGCGCCCTGCTCGGTCTTGATGCAATTGAGGCCATGGGCCACGTACTCGAGCGCCGTGGTCCAGTCGACCTCGCGCCACTGGCCACCCTGCTTGATCATGGGCTGGGTCAGGCGCTCATCGCTGTTCAGGGCCTCGTAGCTGAAACGATCGCGGTCGGCGATCCAGCATTCGTTGACCTCTTCATTGTCCAGCGGCACCACGCGCAACACCTTGCCGTTCTTGACCTGGACCACCAGGTTGGCACCGGTCGAGTCGTGCGGGCTGACGCTCTTGCGACGCGACAACTCCCAGGTGCGGGCGCTGTAGCGGAAGGGCTTGCTGGTCAGGGCGCCCACCGGGCACAGATCGATCATGTTGCCCGATAGTTCGGAGTCCACCGACTGGCCGACGAAGGTGGCGATCTCGGAGTGCTCGCCGCGATGGACCATGCCCAGCTCCATCACGCCAGCGATCTCCTGACCGAAACGAACGCAGCGGGTGCACTGAATGCAGCGGCTCATCTCCTCCATGGAGATCAGGGGGCCGACCTCCTTGTGGAAGACCACGCGCTTTTCTTCGTTGTAGCGTGAGGCGGAACCGCCGTATCCCACGGCCAGATCCTGCAGCTGACACTCGCCGCCCTGATCGCAGATGGGGCAATCCAGCGGGTGGTTGATGAGCAGGAACTCCATCACGCTCTGCTGCGCCTTGACCGCCTTGTCGCTCTTGGTGCGCACGATCATGCCTTGCGTCACCGGCGTGGCGCAGGCCGGCATGGGCTTGGGTGCCTTCTCGATGTCCACAAGGCACATGCGGCAGTTGGCCGCGATCGACAACTTCTTGTGATAACAGAAGTGCGGGATGAAGGTGCCGTTTTCTTCGGCAGCACGGATCACCATGCTGCCTTCCTGTGCCTGGACCTTGCGGCCGTCGATTTCGATTTCAACCATAGCTTTACTCACCTTTGGGGGCGCGCGTGCGGGCTTCCGCCGGGCCGCCCCAAGGAAGACCAGCCCCCTCGGGGGGCAGCGAGGTACTCCGAGCGTGGGGGCGCTTAGACATAGGCCGGGACCACGCAGGTCTTGTGTTCGATGTGATGCACGAACTCGTCGCGGTAGTGCTTGATGAACGCACGCACCGGCATGGCGGCGGCATCGCCCAGGGCGCAGATGGTGCGCCCCTGGATGTTCTCCGCCACGTTGTCCAGCAGGTCGATGTCTTCGGGGCGGCCACGGCCGGTCTCGATGCGATCGACCACGCGCCACAACCAGCCCGTGCCTTCGCGGCAGGGCGTGCACTGGCCGCAGGATTCGTGCATGTAGAAGTAGGACAGACGCTGCAGGCTCTTGACCATGCAGCGCGTCTCGTCCATCACGATGACCGCGCCCGAGCCCAGCATGGAGCCGGCCTTGGAGATGGAGTCATAGTCCATCGTCAGGTCCATCATGATGTGGCCGGGGATCACGGGCGACGACGAGCCGCCCGGAATCACGGCCTTGAGCTTCTTGCCGCCGCGCACGCCACCGGCGAGCTCCAGCAGCTTGGCAAACGGGGTGCCCATGGGGATCTCGTAGTTGCCGGGCAACTCGACATCACCGCTGATGGTGAACAACTTGGTGCCACCATTGTTGGGCTTGCCCGCCGCCAGGAAGGCCTCGCCACCGTTGCGGATGATCCAGGGAACGGCCGCAAAGGTCTCGGTGTTGTTGATGGTCGTGGGCTTGCCGTACAGGCCAAAGCTGGCCGGGAACGGCGGCTTGAAGCGGGGCTGCCCCTTCTTGCCTTCCAGCGATTCGAGCAAGGCGGTCTCTTCACCGCAGATGTAGGCGCCGAAACCATGGTGCGCATGCAGCTGGAAGCTGAAATCGCTGCCCATGATGTTCTTGCCCAGATAGCCAGCGGCACGGGCCTCTTCCAGGGCTTCTTCGAAGCGCTCGTAGGCTTCGAAGATTTCACCGTGGATGTAGTTGTAGCCCACGGTGATGCCCATGGCGTAGGCCGCAATGGCCATGCCTTCGATCACGGTGTGCGGGTTGTAGCGCAGGATCTCGCGGTCCTTGGCCGTGCCCGGCTCGCCCTCGTCGGAGTTGCACACCAGGTACTTCTGACCGGGAAAGGCGCGGGGCATGAAGCTCCACTTCAGGCCGGTGGGAAAGCCCGCGCCACCACGACCGCGCAGCGACGAGGCCTTGACTTCAGCGATCACCTGATCCTGCGTCATGCCTTCGCCGCCATCCTTGCCCAGGATCTTGCGCAGGGCTGCGTAACCCCCACGGGCTTCGTAGTCCTTGAGGCGCCAGTTCGTGCCGTCGATGCCGGCGTAGATCTGAGGATTGATGTGGCGGCCGTGGAACACGGTTTCCTTGCCGGTCGCCTGGAATTTGGAAAGGTCAAGCATCTTGTCTCACCCTCACTTGGCCTGCGCCTTGAGCGCTTCGACCATCTCGTCAAGGCGCTCGGGGCTCATGAAGCTGACCATCTGGCGGTCATTGACCAGCGCCACCGGTGCGTCGGCGCAGGCGCCCAGGCACTCGCAGTGCTGCACGGTGAACAGGCCATCGGCGGTGGTGCCGCCGTCTTCCACGCCCAGCTTGTCGCACAGGTGCTTCAAAGCCTTCTGCCCGTCACGCAACTGGCAAGGCAGGTTGGTGCACACATTGATCTTGAACTGACCAACGGGCTTCTGGTTGTACATGTTGTAGAAGGTCGTGACCTCATGCACCGCGATGGCGGGCATGCCGATGTGATCGGCGATGGCCTTCTCGCTCTCGGGCGAGACCCAACCCTGCTCCTGCTGGACGATGCTCAGACAGGCCATGACCGCCGACACACGCTGGTCAGCCGGGTACTTGGCGATTTCGCGGTCGAACCGCGCCTTGGTTTGTTCGCTCAACATAGGCTTTGCTGCTCGCTTATCGGTCAATCTCGCCGAACACGATGTCCATCGTGCCGATGATGGCCACGGCGTCGGCCAGCATGTGGCCACGCGACATTTCGTCCAGGGCGGCCAGGTGCGGGAAGCCCGGGGCACGGATCTTCAGGCGATAGGGCTTGTTGGCACCGTCGCTGACCAGGTAGATGCCGAACTCGCCCTTGGGGTGTTCGACCGCTGCATAGGCCTCGCCTTCAGGCACATGGAAGCCTTCGGTGAAGAGCTTGAAGTGGTGGATCAGCTCTTCCATCGAGGTCTTCATCTGCACACGCGATGGCGGCGCGACCTTGTGGTTGTCGGTGATGACGGGGCCGGGGTTCTTGCGCAGCCAGTCCACGCACTGCTTGATGATGCGGTTGGACTGACGCAGCTCTTCGATGCGGACCACATAGCGGTCGTAGCAATCGCCCTCTTTGCCCACGGGGATGTCGAAGTCAAGCTGGCTGTAGACGTCATAGGGCTGCTGCTTGCGCAGATCCCAGGCGATGCCCGAGCCGCGCAGCATGGCGCCCGACAGGCCCATCTGCAGGGCGCGCTCGGGCGTGACCACGCCAATGCCGACGGTGCGCTGCTTCCAGATGCGGTTGTCGGTCAGCAGGGTTTCGTACTCGTCCACCAGCTTGGGGAAACGCTGGGTGAAATCATCGATGAAATCCAGCAGCGAGCCCTGACGGTTCTCGTTGAGCTGCGCGATGGTGCGCGCATTCTTGATCTTGCTGACCTTGTACTGCGGCATGGTGTCCGGCAGGTCGCGGTAGACACCACCGGGGCGGAAGTAGGCCGCGTGCATGCGGGCACCCGACACGGCTTCGTACATGTCGAAGAGGTCTTCGCGCTCGCGGAAGCAGTAGATCAGGATGTTCATGGCGCCGCAGTCGAAGCCGTGACAGCCCAACCACAGCAGGTGATTCAGCACCCGGGTGATCTCAGCGAACATCACACGGATGTACTGCGCACGCACGGGCACATCCACGCCCAGCAGCTTCTCGATGGCCAAGCAGTAAGCGTGCTCGTTGGACATCATCGAGACGTAGTCCAGGCGGTCCATGTAGGGCAACGACTGGATGAAGGTCTTGGATTCGGCCAGCTTTTCGGTGGCACGGTGCAGCAGGCCGATGTGAGGGTCGGCGCGCTGGATGACTTCGCCGTCCAGCTCCAGCACCAGACGCAGCACGCCGTGTGCTGCCGGGTGCTGCGGACCAAAGTTCAGGGTGTAGTTCTTGATGTCTGCCATGGCTCAACCTCGATCAGTGGAGACCACCGTAGTTGTCTTCACGGATGATGCGCGGGGTGATCTCGCGGGTCTCGATGGTGACGGGCTGGTAGATCACACGCTTTTGCTCGGGGTCATAACGCATTTCAACGTGACCCGATGTCGGGAAGTCCTTGCGGAAGGGGTGACCGATGAAGCCGTAGTCCGTCAGGATGCGGCGCAGATCTTCGTGCCCCTCGAAGACGATGCCGTACAGGTCGAAGGCTTCGCGCTCGAACCAGTTGGCACAGTTCCAGACCTCGGTGACCGAGGCCACGATGGGGAAACCGTCATCGGGGGCCAGCACCTTCAGGCGCACGCGCCAGTTCTTGCTGATGGACAGCAGGTGCGAGACCACGCCAAAGCGAGGACCATCCGAATAGACTGATTCAGCGCCATCCTTGTAGGCCGAATAGTCCATGCCGCACAGGTCAATCAACTGCTCGAAACGCAAGCTGGCGTGATCGCGCAAGGTGGTGGCCACGCGCAGGTAATCGGCAGCCCGGACAGTGATGGAGATCTCGCCCTTGACGCGTTCAAAACGGGCGATGGACTCGCCCAGCACTTCGTGCAGGGCGGCTTGCAGGGCGTCGAGTTTTTGAGTCATGTGGGGCTCCGTGCTCAGCGCGCAATGGTGTTTTCACGGCGGACCTTGGCTTGCAGCTGCAAGATCCCGTAGAGCAGCGCCTCGGCCGTGGGCGGGCAGCCCGGCACGTAGACATCCACCGGCACGATGCGATCGCAACCACGCACCACCGAGTAGCTGTAGTGGTAGTAGCCACCACCGTTGGCGCACGACCCCATGGACAGCACCCAGCGGGGTTCGGCCATCTGGTCATACACCTTGCGCAGGGCCGGTGCCATCTTGTTGCACAGCGTGCCGGCCACGATCATCAGGTCGGACTGACGGGGGCTGGGACGAAACAACATGCCAAAGCGGTCAATGTCGTAGCGGGCCGCGCCCGCGTGCATCATTTCCACCGCGCAGCAGGCCAGACCAAAGGTCATGGGCCACATCGAACCGGTCTTGGACCAGTTGACGAGGGTGTCAACCGAGGTGGTGATGAAGCCTTCTTTGAAGACGCCTTCGATACCCATGTGAAGCTACCTTATTGCTTGACGACCAGCGGTCATTCCCAGTCCAGGGCGCCTTTTTTCCACTCGTAGATGAAACCTACGACCAGAATGCCCAGGAACAGCATGATGGCCCAGAAGCCCACGGCACCGATCTCACGCAGGGACACGGCCCAGGGGAACAGGAACGCGATTTCCAGGTCGAACAGAATGAAGAGGATGGCCACCAGGTAATAGCGCACATCGAACTTCATGCGAGCGTCTTCGAAGGCCTCGAAGCCGCACTCGTAAGGAGAGTTCTTGGCCTCGTCAGGACGACGAGGGCCGAGCAGGAAGCCCAGCAGTTGGGGCGCCACACCGACGCCGATGCCCACCAACACAAAGAGGATGACGGGAAGGTATTGCTCGAGGCTGAACATGGATCAGATCCCTTTGCTGCCCAAGATCAAGGAAAAACACGCAACAAAAAAGCGCGCTGGGAGTCTAGCGTGCCGAACATGACAGTTCGGGCCAAACCCTCAACGCGCCCACTTGAGTCTTGCGTA
>NZ_DASUIS010000104.1:0-4998 GCF_036279675.1 Aquabacterium sp.
GTGATCGTCAAACACCTTCTTGACGATGTCCGGCACCGACATCTCCTGGAAGATGCGGCAATCGCTGGTGCGGGTCAGGAACCACAGCCAGGGGCGCACCTCGGCCTGGTAGGCAAAGTAGCGGCCCCGGGGTGTGCCCAGGCCGAAGCGGGTGACATAGCCATGGAAATAACGCTTGCTGTCATCGGCCAGGTGCATGGTGAGCGTGACCGGTTTGCCCAGCAGATCCTGGGGTGCCAGGGTCGGTTTTTCGCTCAGCAGATTGAGCTGCATGCCGCCCAACTGGCTCAGGCCCTCCGAGACATTCATCGACTCGAGGAACAGGTCTGCCGCGGGCAGCGGGGAACTCAGGGTGATGGGAGCATGCGTGGCCATCCTGTTAGTGGACCCCAGGAGGGGGACTTGGCAAAGCGACCAAAGTCATGCGGACGGCAGGTGGCGGGCGTCGGCGTTGATACGGGTTTCCACGGAAGCCTCAGGTGCAGGCGCCAGCGCGGCGCCACCGGCGCCAGAACCTGCGCGCCATCACCTCAGCGGCGAAGAAACTTCAACTGGTGGGCCAGCACCTCGGGAAACAGCGGGTCAAAGTAGGGGTCGAAATGGTTGGCATCGATCTCGATGACCTGCACGTGCGGGTTGCCGACACGCCGCACCTTGTCAGACACGAACGGCGCCACCGTGTCGCCCGTGGCCCCGATCATCAGCATCGGGATCTTCACATCCTTCAGGCGCAGCCAGGGGCGATAGAAGGGCATGGTGAGCACGGACTTGGCAACCACGCGGTTGTCGTACTTGTGGTCCGGGTAGGCCCTCAAGGCGGACTCCATGGCGTCCCAGCCACCGTCGCGGTCCATGGTGGCAAACTCGCCTTCGCGGGCCAAAGTCGGCACGCAAATGGGGGCACCCGGCTTGATTTGATCCAGGATACCCAGGCCGATCAGCTTCACAAGCCGACCCAGCGGCGTGGCGAGCGTGGCCGCCAGGCCATCAAGCATCGGCACCTGGATGATGGCCCCCTTCAGTTCAGGGTGCTGGGAAGCCAGATCCACCACATGGCCACCGCCAAACGATGTGCCCCACAGCGTGATCTGATGAGCTGCCACCATGGGCTGAGCCTTCAGGTGGGCCAGTGCCGTATCGGCCACGCGTGTTCGGCGCCAGGGATTGATGCCCTGCCTGGGGAAGCCGCCACTGTCACCCCAGCCTGGGTAATCGAACTCCATCACCGCATAGCCGGCTTCGACAAAGCTGTGTGTGAACGACGAGGTCAAGGCCAGCTGGATGCTGCCCCAACCGCCGAGCATGAGGATGGCGGGCAGCTGTTGATCGGGGGCCGTGTCCTGGGGCACATGGAGCGTGGCCGCGCACAGTGCGCCCTCTGCCATGAAGGTGGATTTGATGGCGCGCACGCGCACGTGCGAGGTATCTGGGTAGCGGCGAGCGTTCACGTTGAAATTCCAAAAGTCATGCGTTGTCAAATCTGTGCTTAAAGCGCCCTGGCCCTGGCGATGCGATCGCCCCCGGCACGGCTTCCATGCGCTGCGCTTTGGCTCGCAGCCATGAACTGGTAGGCATCGAGCGATGCATAACGCGTGAGCCAGCGGTAGCCGAAGGTGAAGCCCGGCCAGTTCGTGCTGTTGTGACCGTTGGCATCCACGTACCAGCTCTTGCAGCCTTGCCACACGGTGGCCCGCAGACGCTCTTGCACCAAGCCATTGAAGCTGCCGTATCGCCCCGCGTTGACTTCAACCGTGTGGGCGCCCGCCTTGTGCGCCGCCTTCATGCACCTCAACACATGTGCCATCTGGCTTTCCAGCATGTAGATGATGGAGCTATGGCCCAGGTTGGTGTTGGGACCATACAGCATGAAGAAGTTGGGGAAGCCCGGTACGGTCATGCCCAGATAGGCCTGCGCGCCCTTGCGCCATGCATCATTGAGCTTCAGGCCATCGCGGCCGGTGATCGTCATGGGCGCCAGAAACTCGGTGGCCGCGAAGCCGGTGCCGTAGACGATCGCGTCAACGGGATGGTGCTGCCCATCCACCGTCTCGATGCCATCGGCCGTGATACGGCGTATGCCCTGGGTGACCAGGTTCACGTTGGGCTTGACCATGGTGGCCAGGTAATCGTTGGACAGCAAGATGCGCTTGCAGCCGATGGGGTAGTCGGGCGTGAGCTGGGCGCGCAGTTGGGGGTCCGGCACTTGCCGTTGCAGCAGCGCTTTGAATGGCAGGCCCACGGCCAGGTCCATCATGGCCTTGATGCGTGTGAAGCCCACCGCCCGGCTTTCGTATTGGGTATAGATGCGGGCCCTGTGCAGCTTCATGGTCCAGGGCAGCATCCTGAACAAGGCCTTGCGCCAGCCCGCGTACGGGCCATCCGGACGCGGCAGGATGTAGGCGGCCGAGCGCTGAAACACCGTCAGCTTGCTCACCTGGCCCGCAATGGCGGGCACGAACTGAATGGCCGAGGCCCCCGTGCCGATCACCGCGACGCGCTTGCCCTTCATGTCATAGCCGTGATCCCAGTGGGCAGAGTGGCAGACATGCCCCTGGAAGCTGTCCATGCCCTCCAGCTTGGGATAGACCGGGCGGCTGAGCTGGCCCGTGGCCGTGACAAGAAACCGGGCTTGCAACACCTGGCCATTCGTCAAAGTCACCTCCCACAGTGCGAGCTCTTCCTGGTAGCGGGCTTGGGCCACCTCGCAGCCAAAGCGGATGGATGGCAACAGGCCGTATTTCTCGGCGCAGTGCTTCAGGTATTGATGGATCTCGGCCTGAGGTGCAAATACCCTGGACCAGTTCGGATTGGGCTCGAACGAAAACGAATACAGGTGCGAAGGCACGTCGCACGCGGCGCCTGGGTAGCTGTTGTCTCGCCATACACCGCCAACATCGTTCTGCTTTTCGAGGATGAGGAAGTTGCCCAGGCCCGCTTTTTTGAGCGCGATGGCCATCCCGATGCCCGCAAAGCCGGTTCCGACGATGATGGTGTGAAAAGCGGTATGGGGCGCTGAGCCAGAGGGTTGCATGGTTTGAAACCTCGATGTGCGACGAAGGTCTGTTCGGTGAGGCGGAATCATGCGCAAAACCACCGCCACCGAGAATGTTGACCAAGGACAAACGCTTTATGATTTGGGCCAACCACATCGGTATTCACCCTTCATGAGCTCTCCGTGAACTTCTGGGATTTCAAGCGCAGTTCGGCGAGCGTGCGGCTTCTGGTCGAGTTTGGCCAGGAACGGGGGCTGGATGCCGCCAGGATCCTGGCTCGCTCTCGCCTGAAGGAAGCCGATCTGGCTGATCTGGCCATCGAACTCGATGCCAGCCAGGAGCTGTGTGTGGTGGGCAACCTCATGCGCGCATGCAGGCAGCCTGGGCTGGGGCTGGAAGTGGGCATGCGCTACAACTTCGCCTCATACGGGCTGTGGGGCCTGGGCCTGATCAGCAGCGCGACCGCTGGCGATGCCCTGGCGCTGGCGCTGCGGTTCATCCCGCTGACCTTTGCCTTTTGCCGCATTTCGGGTGGCCTGGACGGCGAGATGTACACCGTGACCTTCGAAGCCCCGGACGTCGAGCCTGCGATTCAGCGCTTCCTGGTGGAGCGCGATGTGGCGGCTGCCTCCCGGTTGATGAAAGAGACACTGGGGCCTGAGTTCGCCTTGTCCCGGTTCACCCTCCAGCACAACGTCGAGCGAGGTGCCGGCTGGCTCGAAGGCCTGCTGCGCGTGGGGGGCGTCCGTCCCGAGTTTGGCGCCACCTGCAACAGCCTGTCCTTTGATCGCCAGTTGCTGAACCTGCGGCTGCCTCAGGCCAACCCCGTCACGGTGGCCATGTGCGAGCGAGCCTGCGAAGAACTGATGGCACGCCGCCGAGCCCGTCTGGGTACCGGCGACTACCTGCGCCAGTACCTGGCCGCCGCCCCCCTCAACATGACACCGGATCTGCCCCAGGCCGCGCGCGCGCTGGGGCTCAGCGACAGGACGCTGAAGCGGCGCCTTCAGGACGAGGGCGTCTCATACCGGATGCTGCTGGCCGAAGTGCGTGGCCGCCAGGCCAATGAGTTGCTGGCTGATGAAACGCTGTCGCTCACGCAGATCGCGGAACGCATGGGCTTCAGCGATTTGTCCAGCTTTTCGCAGGCGTACAAGCGGTGGTTTGGTGTGGCGCCCAGCCTGGGGCGATACGGTGCCCGGGGTGGCGCTGCGTGATGGTGGCGTGGAAGGGCGCACGGCTCATCGGGCCGAAGGCAGCGGAATGACTTCTTGCGGCGGGTGCCATCGATTCAATCGCAAACATCAGGGGTGGGTAGAGGTTGATGCTGCTGGGGGATCGGCGGCTTTGCAGCGATTGCTGCTGTTAGAGGACATGTGCTGGACTCAGGGGGTTCGACAATATTGCAGTCTCTGGGCAACTGCGAGCGGTTCGGCGGGCCTGACTGGTATGAAATGTACCGTAGGCATCGAGACTGTAGATGCGCCAATCAACTCCGCTATTGCCGCTCCAATGACCAATCCATACGGTGCTGAACTGACGCCCTCACCCCGTTCCAACCGGACGAGTTTTTCCAAGCAGCCAGTCAGCCAAATCTGGATTTCTCGAATTTGAGTAACACGAAATGACTGTTGGCATGCTCACTAAATCGACCAAAAGCAGCACTAGGTATTTGGTGAAAGCGGCCGCCCAAGCTGCTATAGCCTCCTACACGATCAGCCGATTGGCTGATCTTGCACTCGGGCCCTGCCGCTGCAAGTCAGCATAGGTTATTTCGTTCAAACAGCAAACGGGAAACTGATTGCCGCTACTTTCGGAGCTTTTTTCTAAATTGTGGCAGAGGGAGTCCACCCAAATTATTGAACGACCCTTCTTCGTCTGAGTAGCGCTGTTTTCGTTCGCAATAGGCCTTTAGATGGTCGTCATTTGCGATAATTTTCTCTAGCAGACGCTCGGCTGCGGATTTTTCCTCCGGTTGAAATGTGGCGTGGGGCTTGGGCGTTGC
>NZ_DASUIS010000105.1:0-11483 GCF_036279675.1 Aquabacterium sp.
CACGAAGCCCGCCGACATGCTGGCCTTGGGCCGGGCGCTGCGCAGCCTGAGCAAGCAGGGCATCCTGGTGATCGGATCAGGCAGCCTGACGCACAACCTGCAGCGCTTTTTTGGCTCGCCCAGCCCGGTTGACGCCCCGGAAGAAGAGGACTGCGCGGCGTTTCGCGCCTGGGTAGACAACCGGACCAGGGTGGCCGACTGGCCAGCTTTGCTGGACTACCGCGCCCAAGCCCCCTACGCTCGTGAGATGCACCCCACAGACGAGCACTGGCTGCCTTTCTACTTTGCAGCTGGCGCTGCAGTTGAAGGTGATGCATCTGTACCGGCTCAAGGGATGCGACTGCACAGCAGCGTGACGCACGGGCATCTGGCGCTGGATGCCTATGGCTTTGGCCCTGGCGTTGAGGCCTTGGCGCGGCAGTTGGGTTTGTGAATTTGGGGGCGTGAGAACGCGCTTGGTTTTCGCTGCTGTTGGTGCGTCTTGGTGGCGTGGTCTTCATGCTCTGCTGGGAGCATGACCAGGTGAACCGGGTGGGCGGCTTCCGCTCCTGACGCGGGCCACCACCGCATCACGCCACGGTCACCTCGTCATCACCGGCCTGGCAGTTCACGAGTCAGGACACCGCGAATGGTCGCTTCAGCCGCCCACCCAATTCACCTGGTCCGACACGGGCGTGGCCTGGCACGATCAACAGCCGCCAGCACCAGCTCACTGCGCACTGACCTTCACCGTGTCTGGTCCCGCGCCACACAGCACAGCACAGCACCTCGCGCCACCCCCCGGTATGTCGCGGGATGGCGGTGGCAAGCGACTGTGAAGCGACCATTCGCGGTGTCCTGGTTGGTGGCATGGGCAGACTCGTGTTGACGAGGTGAAGGCTCACGCGCTCGGTGGTGGCCCGCGTCAGGAGCGGAACAGGCGCTTGCCGCCGTCGTCCCGTTGCACCCCACGTCCGCACGAACAACAAGCACGAACAAAAACAACCGGCCCAAAAACCAAAAGGCCATCAGAGCAACGCTCTGACAGCCCTCGAAGCCAGGCGAATCAAACGCCCAGCCTCAGCGAAGTATCAAACCAATGTCAAGCAAACTGCGCAAACGTTGCATCCAGCTGCGCGATCCAGCCTGCCTTGATCTGCTCGTCCACAAAGCTCGCTTCAAAACTGTTGCGGGCCAGGGTATAGGCATCGTCCGCATCCAGATCCAGATCGGCAAAACAAGCCAGGAAGTTCTGGTTCATGTAGCCACCGAAGTAAGCCGGGTCATCCGAATTGACCGTCGCCTTCAAGCCCTGCTGAAGCAAGGCCTTGAGGTTGTGATCGGCCATCTTCTTGAACACACACAACTTGACGTTCGACAGCGGGCACACCGTCAAGGCCGTACCCTGGCTGGCCAGCCTCTGCACCAGCGCCGCGTCTTCCACACAGCGCACGCCATGGTCAATGCGCTCCACATGCAGCACATCCAGCGCGCTGATGATGTACGCAGGCGGGCCTTCTTCACCCGCATGCGCCACCAGATGCAGCCCCAGTTCCTTGCACTTGGCAAAGACACGGGCGAACTTTTCGGGTGGATGGCCTCGCTCGCTCGAGTCCAGCCCCACACCGATGAAATGCTGCCGGAAGGGCAAGGCCTCTTCCAGCGTCTTGAATGCCGCCTCCTCCGACAGATGCCGCAGGAAGCACATGATCAACGATGCACTGACACCCAGCTCCGCCTTCGCACGATCGCAAGCGCTTTTCAGCCCCTTGATCACCACCTCGAACGGCACGCCACGGTCGGTGTGCGTCTGAGGATCGAAGAACATTTCCGTATGGACGACGTTGTCGGCCTTGGCCCTGAGCAGATAGGCCCAGGCCATGTCGTGGAAGTCCTGCTCCTTGAGCAGGACCGAAGCCCCTGCGTAATAGATGTCCAGAAAGCTCTGGAGATCCGTGAACGCATAGGCCGCACGCAGGGCCTCGACACTGGGATAGCTCAGGCTCACGCCATTGCGCTGGGCCAGTGCAAAGATCAACTCAGGCTCCAGGGAGCCCTCGATGTGCATGTGCAACTCGGCCTTGGGCATGGCTTGCACCAGTGCCG
Organism: Aquabacterium sp.; assembly: GCF_036279675.1. Classification (GTDB taxonomy): domain Bacteria; phylum Pseudomonadota; class Gammaproteobacteria; order Burkholderiales; family Burkholderiaceae_C; genus Aquabacterium. The sequence goes on from NZ_DASUIS010000105.1 coordinate 2,086, forward strand.
ACAGCTTGTCCCTGGAAATGGCGAAACGGGCTTGGGTCATCTTGTCAATTGGATCAGTGCATCGTCAACGGCTTACTTGCCGGAAGGCACGGCACCATCCACGCCCTTGACGTAGAAGTTGATGCCGCCCAGGAACTTGTCATCGGCCACGGCGTCCTTGGCCACGACTTCCTTGCCGTCCTGACCCAGGATAGGGCCCTTCCAGATCACGAAGCTGCCGTCCTTCAGGCCGGCCTTGACCGTCTCGACCTTGGCCTTCAGATCAGCTGGCACCTTGTCGGAGATGGACACGATGTCGATCGCGCCTTCCTTGACACCCCACCAGACGCCACCAGTCTGCCACGTGCCTTCCAGCGCATCCTTCGTGGCCTTCACGTAGTAGGGGCCCCAGTTGATGATGCTGGATGCCAGGTGAGCCTTGGGGCCGAACTGGGACATGTCCGAATCCCAGCCGAAGGCGTACTTGCCAGCCTTCTCGGCGGTCTGCAGCACGGCAGGCGAATCGGTGTTCTGGAACAGCACGTCAGCGCCCTGGTTGATCAGGCTTTGTGCCCCCTCGGTTTCCTTGGGAGGATCAAACCAGGCATTCACCCACACCACCTTGGTCTTGATCTTGGGGTTGACGCTTTGTGCACCCAGCGTGAAGGTGTTGATGTTGCGGATCACTTCAGGAATGGGGATCGAGCCCACCACGCCGATCACGCCAGACTTGCTCATGCCGCCTGCGATCACACCCGCCATGTACGCGCCTTCATAGGTGCGTGAGTCGTAGGTGCGCATATTGGGCGCGGTCTTGTAGCCGGTGGCGTGCTCGAACTTCACGTCCTTGCTGTCGGCGGCCACCTTGAGCATGGGCTCCATGTAGCCAAAGGTCGTGCCGAAGATCAGGGTGTTGCCCTGCCCCACCAGGTCGCGGATCACGCGCTCGGCTTCCGGGCCTTCAGGCACTTTTTCGACGAAGGTGGTCTTGACCTTGTCGCCAAACTCCTTCTCGATAGCGAGGCGACCCGCGTTGTGCGCGTAGGTCCAGCCCGCATCGCCCACGGGGCCCACATACGCGAACGCGATCTTCAGGGGGCCGGCAGGTGCGGCAGCAGCCGAAGCGGCTTCGGAAGCGGCAGAAGCAGCCTCGGGGGCCGCAGCCTCCTTCTTGCCACAGCCTACCAGGGCAGCGGAAGCGGCCAGGGTGGCCCAGCCCGCCAACTTCAACAAAGAACGCTTGGACATCGGTGAAGTCATGTCATCTCCAGGGTTGAAAACAGCTCAGAAAAACAAAGGTTTGATCTGGACAGCAGGAGCAACGATCGTGCCGCGATCATGCCAACTCAAGCGCCAGGATGGAAGGGTTTCCCGAGCGACGCGGGCATGTTGATGCGAATCCACGTCGGATTGCGCGAGATCAACACCAGCACCACGATGGTCGAGAGATAAGGCAGCATCGTCAGCCACTGGCTGGGGATCTGCACGCCCTGCCCTTGCAACTGGAACTGCAGCATGGTGACGCCGCCAAAAAGGTAAGCCCCCAGCAACACGCGTGCAGGCCGCCAGGTGGCGAACGTGGTCAAGGCCAGCGCGATCCAGCCTTTGCCCGCCACCATGCCCTCGACCCACATGGGCGTGTAGACCATCGAAATGTAGGAACCCGCCAGGCCACACAAGGCCCCACCGACCATCACCGCCAGCAGGCGGATGCGGCGAACGGGGTAACCCAGTGCGTGCGCCGATTCGGGAGACTCTCCCACGGCACGCAAGACCAGGCCGGCGCGAGACTTCAGCAAGAACCAACTCAGCCCGATGGCGAGCGCCACTGCGCCGTACACCAGTGGGTGATGCTTGAACAAGGCGGCACCCACAAAGGGGATGTCAGACAGAAAGGGGACGTCGAAGTGCGCACGCTCAGGCAGCCGCTGCTGCGTGTACTGGATGCCTGCGAAAGCGCTCAAGCCCGCCCCAAACAGACTCAAGGCCAGCCCGCTGGCGTACTGGTTGGTATTGAGCCAGATCACCAGCACACCGAACAAGGCTGCCATGCCCGCACCAGCCAGGGCCCCGGCCGCAAAGCCCAGCACATCGCTGCCGGTGTGCACACAAGTGGCGTAGCCAGCGATGGCAGCCACCAGCATCATGCCCTCGGCGCCCAGGTTGAGCACGCCGGCACGTTCGTTGATCAAGAGGCCCAGCGCCGCCAGGGCCACAACGGTGCCGGCATTGAGCGTGGCGGCAATCAACAGCGCCAGGGAGTCAGCGGTCATTCCAGTCATTTGGCAGCCACCCAGCGCAGACGTTGATGGATGAAGGTGTCACAGGCCAGCAAGGCGAACAGCAGCAAGCCCTGGAACACGCCCGTGATGGCTTTGGGCAGGCCCAGACGCGACTGCGCCAGCTCGCCACCGATGTAGAACATGCTCATCAGCACCGCGGAAAACACGATGCCCACCGGGTGCAGGCGGCCGACAAAGGCCACGATGATGGCGCCGAAGCCGTAGCCCAAGGGAATGTAAGGCGTGAGTTGCCCCTGTGGACCGGCCGCATCCAGCCCGCCTGCCAGCCCCGCCATGCCCCCGGACAGCAGCAAAGCCGTCCACAAGGCACTGCGCGACGAAAAGCCTGCATAACGAGAGGCCGCCGGCGCCAGCCCGCCCACCTGCAACTGGAAGCCGGCATAGGTACGGGCCAGAAACACCGTGAGCACCAGCACAGCCACCGCTGCAATGTAGATACCGACATTCATGCGCAAGCCCGACACCAGCTTGGGCACACGCGAGGCCTCCAGGAAGGTGATGGTCTGGGGGAAGTTGTAGCCCTGCGGGTCTTTCCAGGGCCCGTAGACCAGGTAACTCAAGACCATCTCGGCCACATAGACCAGCATCAGGCTGCACAGGATCTCGCTGGCATTGAAGCGATCACGCAACAAGGCCACGATGGCCGCCCACAGCATGCCGCCCAGGGCGCCTGCAGCCAGCACCAGCACCCACAGGCCCGCGCCACTGTCCGGCGTGGCGCGCATGGCCACGCCACCCGCAAAGATGGCGCCCATGATGAACTGCCCTTCGGCACCGATGTTCCAGATATTGGCCCGAAAGCACACCGCCAACCCCAGCCCGATCAGGATCAGGGGCGTGGCCTTGACGCTCAGCTCGGACAAGGCATACGTGCTCTTGAGCGGCTCCACAAAGAACATCTGCAAGCCGGCCAGAGGGTCCTTGCCCAAGGCGATGAACAGGCACACACCCACCGCCACCGTGATGGCCAGCGCCAGCAAGGGCGAGGCCAGCATCAACGCGGTCGATGGTGCGGGGCGCGGCTCAAGCTTGAACATGCGCACCTCCCTGCCCGGCCGCATCATGCTGATCCCACAGGCCGCTCATCCATTCACCGATTCGCTCGACCGTGGCATCCGCCGCCGCCACGCTGGGTGACAGGCGCCCCTTTTCCATCACCATCAGGCGATCACAGATCTCGAACAACTCGTGCAACTCCTCGCTCACGACCAGGATGGCGCAACCCGCGTCGCGCAGCTTGAGCAGCTCGCCACGAATCTGCGCCGCCGCGCCCACATCCACACCCCAGGTGGGCTGGGACACCAACAGCACACGAGGCTCGGCGTCGATCTCGCGCCCCATGATGAATTTCTGCAAATTGCCCCCCGACAGGCTGCGCGCCAGCGCGTGTGGGCCAGCCGCCTTGACCTTGAAGCGGTCGATCAGCTCGTTGGTCATGCCGATCACGCCCTGCATGCGCAGCCAGCCGCCCGGGCCGACCGCATCCTTGCGGGTCAGCAGCGTGTTCTTGGCCAGAGACAAGGTGGGGACCGCACCGCGCCCCAGGCGCTCTTCTGGCACGCTGTTGAGCCCCAGCTTGCGCCGCTTCATGGGCGATTGACGAGTGACGTCGTGCCCGAACAGGGTGACGCTGCCCGGCGCGCCACGAGGGTCCTCGCCACTGAGCACGGCCATCAGGGCCTGCTGACCATTGCCAGACACCCCGGCAATGCCCAGGATCTCGCCGGCACACAAGGCAAAGTGGATGTCCTTGAGCGACATGCCGAAGGGATCTTCACTGGGCACGCTCAAGCCTTTGACGGCCAGTGCCACCTCACCCAGCATGGGCGCCTTGCGCTCCAGCTCCACGGGCTCCGAGCCGATCATCAGGCGCGACAGGCTGGCATTGCTCTCCTCCCGAGGATCGACCTCGCCCGTGACCTTGCCGCCGCGCATCACCGTGCAGCGATGACACAGCGCACGGATCTCGTCGAGCTTGTGGCTGATGTAGAGGATCGCACAGCCCCGATCGGCCAGGTGGCGCAAGGTGCCGAACAGTTTTTCCACCGCCTGGGGCACCAGCACGGAAGTGGGCTCATCCAGAATCAGCAACTGCGGGTTGGTCATCAAGGCGCGCACGATTTCGATGCGCTGCCGCTCGCCCACCGTCAACGAGTGCACGTGGCGATCCGGGTCCACATCGAGGCCGTATTCGCCTGCAACCTGGCGGATGCGCTGCGTGACCTCGTCCAGGCTGAGTGATTTGTTCAACCCCAGCCAGACATTCTCGGCTGCCGTGAGCGTGTCAAACAGAGAGAAGTGCTGGAACACCATGCTGATGCCAAGCTCGCGTGCCTCATGGGGTGACTTGACACTGACACGCTCGCCATTGAAGTACACCTCACCCGCGTCCGGCTTGACCGAGCCAAAGATGATCTTCATGAGCGTGGACTTGCCGGCGCCGTTTTCGCCCAGCACCGCGTGGATTTCGCCGGGCTGCACCTTCAAGCTGACCGCGTCATTGGCGAGCACGCCGGGGTACTGCTTGGTGATGCCGCGCAATTCGAGACGAGGGGTCATGCTGTGATTCACTTTTTGTATACAGTTTTACCAGCAATCATCGTGCCTGCCAGGTTGCGCTCGTCGCCCAGCGTCATCCAGACGAAGGCGCGTTCGTGCAGGTCACCCGAGGCCTGTGCCAGGCCGTCGCGGTGCGTGGCCACAGGGCCCACAGACCAGTCCCATATGGCCAGATCGGCCATGCGCCCGGGCTCCACCTGCCCGATTTCATCGTCCAGGCCCAGATGGCAGGCCGCGCCCAGCGTGGCCGTGTACAGGGCCTTCCAGGCGGTCAGCCGCGTGCCCTGCAGGGCCTGAATCTTGTAGGCATCAGCCATGTTGCGCAGCATGGACAGGCTGGTGCCACCGCCCACATCGCTGGCCAGGCTCACATTGACGCCCTCCTGCTGAGCCTGGGCCCAGTCGAACAGACCGCTGCCCAGAAAAAGATTGGACGAAGGGCTGTGGGCAATCTGCGCGCCACGTTCGCGCAGCACGGCGCGATCGCGGTCGTCCAGCCAGATGCCGTGCGCCAGCACGCCACGCGCGCCGATCAGGCCATCGCGGTCATACACATCCAGGTAGCTGCGCGCATCCGGGAACAGCGACGCCACCCAACGCACCTCATCGCGGTTTTCGGCCACATGGGTCTGCATATAAGTGCCGCCATAGGTCTGGCACAGCTGGCCGGCCATCATCAACTGCTCGGGCGTACTGGTGGGTGCAAAACGCACCGTCACGGCAAAGGCCTGCCTGCCCTTGCCATGCCACAGGTCGATCAGGTCCACGCAGTCACGCTCGGCCTGGTCAACGTCATCTCGCAGCCCTTCCGGCGCATGGCGGTTCATCAGCACCTTGCCGGTGATCAGACGCATGTTCTGCGCGTGAGCCTGCTCGAACAAGGCATGCGCACTGACCTTGTGCACGGTAGGGAACACCACGGCCGTGGTCGTGCCGTGTGCCCACAAGGCCTGCAGAAAGCGCTCTGCACCAGCCTGTGAAACGGCTGGATCCGCATAGCGTCGCTCAGCGGGAAAGGTGTAGGTATTGAGCCAATCCAGCAGTTCCGTCCCGAAGCTGGCGATCACGTCAAGCTGCGGGCAGTGCACATGGGTATCGATGAAACCCGGCATGATCAACTGGCCGCGATGGTCCTCCATGGGCACGTCCTGCCAGCCGGAGGGCAAGGCCTTCGCGTGCGGCTGTACCGCGGCAATACGCCCCTCCTCGATCAGCACCACATGATCGGGTCGCCAGCGCACACCGGGCGCTTCCTTCGGCGGCGCGAATCCCGGGTCTGCGGTGAAGTCGAGCACATCGCCCCACAGCACGCGACGCCCGGATGAAACGATGCTCGACGGCGATGCCGAAGCCGGAGCGGATGCGGACGAATCTGTGCCTGAGTGGGTCATGGAGGATGGGATCGCGCGGTCAACTGGTACTGCGCACAGGCAGGGCCTCTGCGCGCGTGGGGGGACGAACGAGTTGCAGACTGCGCACAACATCTCGCACCTGCTCGCGCAACCAGCGGCTGGCGGCGGAGTGATGCGTCAGGTCATGCCAGAGTTGATAGTAGTTCATCGGCGGGAAGGCCACCGGGCAACGCACGATCTTCACGCGCAACTGTTGCGCGTAACGCTCACAGAAGCGGCGCCCTGTCGTGAGCACCAGCAAGGAGCCCGCCACCATATAGGGCAGTTGCGCAAAGTGGGGGTTGCGGACCACGATGTTGCGGCGCAGGCCCTGCGCAGCGAGATGCTCGTCGATGATGCCCAGCGCGCCCGGGTGCAAGGCTGGCGGCGCCACATGCTCGCACGAGAGGTACTGCTCGATGGACCAGGCCCGCTTGCCTTCCTTGGGCAAGCGCGCGGCAGGGTGATCTTCCGACACCAGGCAGACCACCTCGTCGCTGATCAGGCGCCCCAGATGCAGCTCGTCCGATGGCTCCAGCCAGTTGCCGATGACCAGGTCCACCTCGCCGCGCGCCAGGCTGCGGCGGTAGTCCAGATCGGCCGACAACTGCACCACCTCGACGCGCACATGGGGCGCCAGACGACGCAGCCGCAGTGTCAGCTCGGGCAGGAAGAAAGGATCGAGGTAGTCGGTGGCGGCCAGCCTGAACGTCAGGTTGGTGGTGGCCGGATCGAACTCCCGCACCGAGTTGTTGTGCCCGAACATGCTCTGCGCGTGTTGCAGGATGGCCGACGCCGGCTCCAGCAGGTTCAAGGCCACATCAGTGGGCGCCATGCTCTGCCCGCAGCGAACCAGCAAAGGGTCGCCGGTCAACTCACGCAGGCGCCTGAGTTGAGCACTGACGGCCGGTTGGCTGGATTGCAGGCGTATGGCCGCCCGCGAGACACTGCATTCGGTGATCACGGTGTGCAAGACACGGATGAGGGAGAGGTCGATCTTCTCGAAAAGCGTGTTCTTATTCATACACCGACTCTGATAGTGTCTATTCACGAAATAGTATGACTGGCGCCAGCACTGGATATACCCTCTTTGTGGTGAGTGAGCGCATGGCCACGGCATTTGCGGACAGCTCATCCCACAACTGACCCACGCCTTCAGGAGCCTCGACCATGAGCACCGCAGCCCCCCGCCCGATCCGCTTCGTGCACCAGGGGCAGATACAGGAGGTCAAGGACCTCCCCCCCACGACCACCGTACTGCAATGGTTGCGCGAACAGGCGCATTGCACCGGCACCAAGGAGGGCTGCGCCGAGGGTGACTGCGGCGCCTGCACCGTGGTGGTAGGAGAACGCCACCCTGAAACCGGGCAGTGGCAACAGAAAACCGTCAACGCCTGCATCCAGTTCCTGCCCACGCTCGATGGCAAGGCCTTGCTGACCGTGGAAGACCTCCAGCCCGCAGGCACGGATCAACTCCATCCCTGCCAGCAAGCCATGGTGGATTGCCATGGTTCGCAGTGCGGTTTCTGCACGCCGGGCTTCGTGATGTCGCTGTGGGACATCTACCAGACGCATGAACAGGCCCCGTCGCGCACGGCACTGGCCGATGCCCTGGCAGGCAATCTGTGCCGCTGCACGGGCTACCGCCCCATCCTGGACGCCGGGCAAAAGATGTTTGACAGCCCGCGCCAGCCGTTTGTGCCCGAGCCATGGCTGCAACAGCTTGAAGCACTGCAACGCCAGTCACCAGATGGCCTGCAATACGAAGGCCCCGCGCAGACGGACAGCCGTACGCGCAGCCGTTTCTTCGCCCCGACATCCTTGAGCGATCTCGCCAGCCTGCGGCTGTCCCTGCCTGATGCGCGCTTGCTGGCCGGCAGCACCGATGTCGGCCTGTGGGTCACCAAGCAGTTCAAGGCGCTGGGCGACATCATTTATCTGAGGCAGGTACCGGAACTCCGGCGCATCCTCCAGCCAGACAGCCAACCCGACACGCTGGACATCGGCGCAGCCGTGACGCTGGAAGAGGCCTGGTCCACCATGGCGGCACACATGCCCATGTTGCGCGAACTGTGGTTGCGCTTTGCCTCGCCTCCGGTTCGACACGCCGGCACTCTGGTGGGCAACCTGGCCAATGGCTCACCCATCGGCGACAGCGCCCCCATCCTGCTGGCGCTGGACGCCACACTCGTGCTGCGCGCCGGCCAGTTCACGCGCGAGATGCCGCTGTCAGCCTTCTATCTGGACTACATGAAGAACGCCTTGAAGCCCGGCGAGTTCATCCAGTCCGTGCGCGTTCCGATCGTCAACAAGGATGCGAGCGAGATCCTGCGGGCCTACAAGATATCGAAGCGGCGCGACAGCGACATCTCGGCGGTCTGCGCGGGCCTGTTCATTCAGCTGGAAGGCGACACCATCAAGCAGGCACGACTGGCCTGGGGTGGCATGGCGGCCACCGCGCGCCGCGCCAGCCACACCGAAGCCGCCATGGTTGGACAAGCCTGGACCGAAGCCACCCTGCGCCAGGCACAGGCTGCGCTGGCACAGGACTTCCAGCCCATGACCGATCTGCGCGCCAGCAAGGACTACCGCATCAAGGTCGCCGCCAACCTGCTGGAACGTTTCTGGCTTGAAACCCGTCCACACAACCCTCTGCGCGCCGACGAGGTGCAGGTATGGCCTGCGCAAACAGCATGAACAAGACCGTCGAAGCCTTCCTGCCCTCGCCCACTGCGTCATCCACTGCGGCGGGCCGCGCCTTGCCGCATGAATCCGCTCACCTGCATGTAGCCGGTCAGGCCGCCTACATCGATGACCTGCCCGAGCTGGCCGGCACGCTGCATGCGGCCCTGGGCCTGTCGCCTGTGGCGCATGGTCGGCTGCTGTCCATCGATGTGGATGGCCTGAAAGCGCAACCAGGTGTGGTGGCCGTGCTCACCGCGCGCGACATCCCTGGCGTCAATGACTGCGGCGCCATCGTCCACGATGACCCCATCCTGGCAGACGGTGAGGTGCATTACCTCGGGCAACCCATGTTCGTGGTGCTCTCGGCGCAACGAGAAACGGCACGCCGTGTGGCCGCGATGGCGCGGGACTTCACCACGATCGAAGCACTCCCAGCCCTGCTGACGCCCGAGGCTGCGCACGCGGCCCAAAGCTATGTCGT
>NZ_DASUIS010000106.1:0-35300 GCF_036279675.1 Aquabacterium sp.
CATCCACATGCCCGTGATGATGGGAAACAAGGCCATGAACATGGCGCTCTCTCGGTTGAACGCCGAAATGGCCACCACGATCAGGATGCGCCGCAAGGTGCCACCTTCGAGCGCGAGCCAGGACAAGGCCAGCCAGCCGGCCGCTTCGGCGAAATCCCAGGTGTAGGACCAGTAGTGCTGCTCCAGCACCCACAACAAGGTGCAGGCCATCAACACCAGCAAGGCGAGCAGGTGGCTGCCCGTTCTGCGCAGCACCAGCACGAACAACGCAGCATCCAGCAGGATGATGGCGCCCTGCACGAACAGCGTCATGGGGTGCCAGGTGAACCAGCCCAGCACATACACGATGGCTGGTGACAGCACCCGGTTCTGATAGGCCCGCCAATGCGGCGTGCCCTTGAGCACCCCATCGGTGGCCTCGTTCAAGGCCTGAAGGCTGTCGTTGTGCACCTCCATCCAGTTGGTGAACTGGAACTGCGCCAGCAGCAGCACGAACATCGCGCTCAACAGGAAGATCCAGGAAGGTCTGGGAAACGTGCGCAACATGTGATGTGCTGGTGAAGATCGGACTGTGCCCATCCTAAGCCACCGCACTCCTTCATCCGGGTCCCCTGGCTCGGGCGGCACAGAGGGTATTCACCCGGTTCCCCCGGCAGGGCGGCCTTGAGCCTCTCCGGGGCGACGACCAGAGCCCGCAGTTCCCTGTTCAAAATGCCATACGATCACAGATGATGACTACCTCACATGCATGGGGTTTCATGATGATTTGTGAAAAGGTGGTACATGGATATTTCTACGCGCCTGGCATTGAGCTTCACCATGGTCCTGGCCCTTCTGGGCTCACCAGCCTGGGCGGAAGACAACACGCCTGATCCCGACAAGTGCGTCGTGGTCACGAAAGAGGAAAAGGGCAGCAAATGCAACAACAACCCTGCCAGCCTCGCCCTGACCATCCAGAACCAGTGTGGTCAGCCCGTGGATCTGAAATACGCGATCGAGCGCACCGATGGCAAATGGTCCAGTGGCGTTGCGTTCAACCTCCAGCCCCGCGCCATCAACGATGCGGCCTGGACTTGTGCCAGCACCGGCCAATACCGCGTCTTTGCGAGAACGGCAGGCTCCAGCGCCCCTTTTCCCGATGACAAAGGCACCTTCCGAACGGAAGGCAACACCACCTACGCCCTGGCCCATGGCGAGAGCCCGCTGTCGGCCTGTGCACGGGTCAAACATTGGGGCAGTGGTCGATGCGAGTGCGAGCAACCGCAACTGGGCAACCCCCTTTACCGCTGCCGCGCCAGGGTGAGTGGCGCCATCGCCGTGCCTCAGGAGCCGCTCAAGCCATTCCCCGCCAACCAGTTCACCTCCGCGAAGACCGACGCCCCCCCTCGCGGCCTGACAAGGCAGGAGGTGCGCGTCAGCGGCAGCACCATGGAGGACGCCTGCGGTGCTGCACGCGCGGTCTTCGTCACGCCCGAGTCGTCCTGTGTGTGCATCCCCACCAGCACGCAAGCGATTTGCACCATGACCGGCCTGCTTCCGGAAGGCAGCCCGGCCAGCCTGTCAGAACTGATCAATCGCAAGGCGAAGGAATACCTGAAAAACAAGCATCGGTGCGGGCAGCCCGATCAGACCGAATGCGCGTCGAAGTCCGATGTGTCTGTCTCCATTGGCGTGCGCGGCTGAGGCGTTCAGGGAGTACCGGCATGACAGCGCTTGATCGAACACTGCGTGTACTGACAGCACCATGGCAATGGGCCGCATATGGCCTCACCGTTCTGGGCTTGCTCCTGCCCCTGCTGGTGCAAGCCGCCACACCCGGCGGCAAAGGCAAGGTGGACGCTACCCCGTGGTGTATATCGACAGGCAACAGCACCATCTCCCGGATCTGCGGCACCAGCACGCTGCACTACGAATACGCCGCCATGTTGGGCGAACCTACCGCACATTACGGCCTCATTTGGAGACTGACTTCGCTCACTGTGCACACAGGTGCACCCGAGGCGCCATCGGTTGGAGAGGAAATCAAAGTTGGCCATCCAGAATTCAAGACTATTTTTGGCGGGAGCGAAAAGAAAATTGAATTGATGGCGCACGGTTACGTCGAGCTTCGAACCAGCCTGAATGACAGGACATGGGGCATTGAATTTGACTCCGGTGCACCCACAACGCCCGACAAAATGTCCTGGCATATTTCCGATGTTCCAAATTGGGAAAAGTTGATTTTCTATGACACGGATTGCTACAGCTTTGATAACAAAAAATTGACATTCATTAGCAAAGATAATGCCCAAGCCATATGGCGTGAAGGTGGACTTCGCCTGGTTAAGTTTCATGCATGCCGAAACGGGGCCATCGGCATGCACGTGGGCAACCTCGATGCCGCAGAGGCGGCCATTTCGAGGTATTGCAAGAGCCATCCTGTCAAAAACGCGTGGTTGACTTGCCCCAAGACGCCAAAAGAGCCAGAAAGCGGAGAGTCTGATTTTCTAGATGGGGGCAAGGGAAGCCAGAGCAATGGTTTGGCACATAAACCAGCTAGCCCAAGAAATTGGATGGACGAGGCTGCTGACACGCAAAAGATAAACAGCAAACTGGAGCAACTGCGAACTGATTATCGCAGGCGAATGGAAGGGCAATGTAGCCAAATTATAACCAGCATTAATGCTTGCTACCAAAGCTCACCTGGTTGTTCACCAAAATCCGAAAGTGAAATAAATACATGCGTTGCCAACAAGTGTGGATCAGAACCCACCAAGAAAATTTGCGGGGGGAGTTGGCATACGGAATCATACAAAGTAGAAAGCATGGATTGCTTTATTCATGGCGGCTGTTTGAATGGAATGAGATATAAATCTGTCTGCTCAAATTATGTCGAAAATCCAAAGCACCGAGAGTGGAGCCTCTGCTCAACAAATGCGCAACAATGCAGAGTTGATGCAGCCTGCGTCGCTCGTTGCAATCCAACCGGCTATAAGTCGGCATCTGATTGTGTAGACAAACAGATGGTTAACGCCCCCACTGTCAATAACGCTCGTAACGCTTATGAAAAGGAAGTTCAGCAGCGGACCGCCCCCAACAAGTCAACTAATTTTCTCGATTAATACCACCCAAAGCGCAAGCGGTGCAGCTTTAATTGATTGACAAATACTGGAATCCAACCCATGAAAGTAAGAGCAATTTTCGTGATGGTTATCGCCTTTTTCGTGGCAAGCCTCCCAGCACATTCGCTCCCTCCACAAATCGAGGCTGACATGCTGATGAAGGAAATAGGTGAAGCCTCACGGTCGGGAAACTTCAAGGATTTACCAGAAAAATTCCAGCGCATCAGTGAACTCAAAGCACAAGTCCCTGATTCATTTCATTTTCATTGGGGCAAGACGTTGTATGAGGTGAATCAATACCCTAGCGCCATTGCTCATCTCGATACATATTTGACATCCAAGGGCACCAAGGCAAAGTTTTACGAGGACGCATTGACCCTCTTGTCGAAATCAAGAATCGAAATGAAGAAGCAAAAGGAAGAATACGACACAGCCATGCGCGAATACGAGCAAAAATCATCAGAATACCCAACATTACTGAAAGCCTGCAATGATGAAGAGTCGAGTATCAAAAATGAATTTTGGGGGCGACTGAATTCCAGAACCGCTTGCATCGAAGACTGTCGCAGGACGCCCGGCTGCAGGAAACAATTGGATTGCCCAGATGCATTGAACCTGACCGAAATTCAGTATCTTGCGATCCATAGAAAACTCAGTTGCCCATCAGAGCCTGTTCTTCCAAAAAAGCCTGCCTGGATGAATTGATTCATCCGATGATAAATACGCCACGATATATAAAGCGGTATATTTATAATACTGACTCCTGGCGAAATCATGACAATGCGCACATTGACCCTCACCTTTTTGTTAATTCTTTTTTCTATCTTGGCCTACGCCCTTCCTACACAAGCCGAAGCCGACATGCTGATGCAGGAGATCGGCCAATCGATGCAGGCCAATCAATTCAGCGACCTGCCAGAGAAATTCGAGCGCATTGCCGCACTCAAGGCCAGGGTACCCGCCAATTTTGAATACCACTGGGGTCGCACGCTCTTTGAGGTCAAGCGCTATGACGCCGCCATGGCCCACCTGGATACCTACATCACACGCGCAGGTAGCGAGGGCAAGTACTATGCCGATGCCTTGGGCCTGTATACCAAAGCCAAGAACGCCATCGCGCTTCAGCGTCAAGGTTTCGATTGCCCTGGATGCCCGGAAATGATTCAGATCCCGGCAGGCAGTTTCGAGATGGGCTCCAACAATGAACTGCGTGACGAAGCGCCAAAACATCGGGTGACCGTGAAAACCTTTGCCATGAGCAAAACGGAAATCACCAACCGGCAGTTTCGGCAATTCAGACCCGGGCATGACAGCGGCACCTATGAAGGCCGCAGTCTCAACGATGACGATCAACCCGTGGTCAACGTCCGATGGGACGACGCGCAGGCCTATGTGCAGTGGCTGACCAGCAAGACCGGACAGCCATACCGATTGCCAAGCGAAGCCGAATGGGAATATGCCGCGCGAGGCGGCAGCACCTCCACCTGGATCTGGGGGAACAACCCGCACGGGAGTTGCCCGTACGACAACATCGCTGACCAGACCGTACTGGCCATTCACCCCGAGTGGGACAGCCCGGATGACGAATCGACCACCGTTTACTTCCCGAAATGCTCGGACGGCTACTTTGTAGCAGCTCCTGTCGGCCGATTACGCGCCAATGCTTACGGCCTGCATGACATGACAGGCAATGTGCGGGAGTGGGTGGAGGACTGCTACCACCTCGACTACGACGGGGCCCCCACGGATGGCACCGCCTGGGTGGGTGGCAACTGCGACAGGCACGTCTTGAGGGGCAGCTCCTGGTTCCGATCTGCTCAAGAGGCACGGCTGTCAGCCCGCGGCTACGGCTACCAGGCAAAAGGGGGGCAGTTCCATGCGGGCTTCCGTATCGTGCGCACGGCCAAACCTCTATGAGCTGAGGCTGACATGCGCGACACGTTTCTTCCCCGGAGCCTTTTCATGCACATCGGCCAACAAGGTTTGATCAGCGCAATCATCTGTGCGCTGGCCTGGACTGTTCCAGGCCATGCCTGCCTGCGCGACAGCGCGCCTGCATCCATCCCGCTGTACAGCTTGCTTGCCGAGCAGATCGCCCTTGACGCCCACGCCTCTGATCAACGCGATCTGCCCATCGGCTCACTGCTGAACCTGGCCGTTCCCAAGGGGGCAAAAGTCACGCTGACCAGCCTGGCCAAAGGCAGCATGGAACCACTGGCGTGGCTGGATGATGCGGCTTATGCGCGCATCGACCGTAGTCGGCTGGATGAGCGCGAAGTGCTGCCAACGTCGATCAGACTGGATGGTCAGGAAATCCGCCATCTGATCGTCAACAGCTACGGCAAAGCCCGCATCGACATCCATGCCAACGGCGCGGTTCGCCACCTGGTCATTGGCGCGATCTATGAAGCCCCCGTTCCCCACGGACGCCCCATCCCGCTGGCGGAATCAGGCAAAGCGGCCCTCCCCAGTTTCAACCGCAGCATGCGGGATGCCGGCCTGTGGCTGAAAGTGCCGGGCAAGGTGGCCGATGGCTGGCAATTGCGACAAGCCAGGGACAACGACTTCAGCATCCTGCGTATTGAACAACTGGAAGTGCCTTACGACGACCCGCCTGCCGTGGGCATCTTCGTTCACGGATCGAGCTCGATGAAATCAGGCGAACTGGCCCTCGTGTCTGGCGGTCTGTTCTTCGGAAAGACTTACCCCTTCAAGGTTCAGGTCATGCCGGTGCCGGCTTGTTGATATCAGAGGAGCCAGAACATGATCGCCCCTTCCCCGCCCTGGATACGAGCGCTTGCGCCGGCTTGCCTGGCGCTGATGACCTGGCCTGCCCAGGCTGGATCGACCTTGTATCTGGAAACAGCGCCGCCACCGGAGCCCGGCAGGCTCGAGCAGTGCGCCAAGGCCACGGGCTGGCAAGCCCATCCGGATCCTGTCTGCCTGAGGGTGGCGGGCCAAGGTGGCTGCAGCGACCACCCCCAGCGCCCGGGCAAACCGCTGCCCACCGAGCAGTGCTTCCGCGTCCTGCAAGGTCAGTCGGTCGTGGTTCAAGGCGCGGTGATCAAGCCGCAGTCGGCGCGCCTGCTGCGCACCCCTGTGTTGGTCGTCCGCACTGAATCCGGCTTGCATGTGGCAGAGCTGCTGACCGGTTGGCCAGCGGTGCAGGCCGCCATGCCCACCTGGTGGTCGCTGCTCGCCTCCTTGACGCACCACCATGACATCCTGTTGAGCCCTATCCCGCCGCGGCCTACACCACAGCCCTCACCATGACCAAGCTCACCCGGCACCTTCTGCGCACGCTGCCTGCCGCCCTGCCCCTGCTGATGATCAGCCATGTCGCCCAGGCCGTCATGCCACCGTACTACGAGGCCCGTGCGGCACTGGGGCGTCTCGAAGCTGCAGACGAGCAGCGACGGCATGCCAGCGATGCGGTGGTGCTACGCGTGAAGCAGGTGCGCCTTGCCGAGCCAGATGAACGGGGCTGCCCGTCCTACTTGCCGTGGACACTCGATGCCGAGGTGGTGAAAGTGCTGCGTGGCCGACTGAAACCGGGCATGGTGATCCAGTTGCAGCACACCTGGGAGCGCTACATGTGCCCCGGGCCCGTGCGGGAGCCCCTTCCCATCCTGACAGTCGGGCAAGAAACCGAAGCCTTCCTCCACTGTACGGATGCCGCGGTATGTACCCTGGCAGCTGGCCCCATGAGCTTTGTTGGCACGGAGGCCTTCACAAAGGAATGGGACAGGCGCAAGGACGATGTTCAGCATTTCAATCGCCCTTGAACAAGAAGGGGGGCGATCTGGCCATCGTCCGTTCTGAACGAGGCGAGCATCTGAACGACCAGAAAAAAAGCCCCGAGCGCTTCCGCCAGGGGCTTTTTTCATTGGGATTTGGTTGGCGCGCCCGGCTGGGATCGAACCAGCAACCCCTGCCTTCGGAGCGCCATTTCCGACTGCGAGGGACACTGGCTTGCATGGAAACAGATTACAAGCTGTAATTTGCCTATACAGCTCTTGTTGCGTACCCTCGATTAACAACTCATAATGCGTAAATCCTGAATACAAGCAATGACCTGTATGCATGAGTTCCCAGTTCGCAATCCAGACCAGTTGCCAGCCTTGCTGCAGTCGTTTCGCAAGGCCGCTGGCTTGACGCAAGCCGAAACCGCGCTGCGCCTGGGCGTCACGCAGCAAACCTATTCTGCGCTGGAACGCAATGCCAGCAAGGTCAGCGCCGAGCGCCTGCTCCAGCTCCTCAACCTGCTCGGTGTAGAGGTGGTGTTGCAAGCCAAGCCCACATCCAACACCAGCGCCGACACCGGCGTCCGGGCTGCAGCGCCCGCCGCAGATCCCGCCGACAACAACGGCCCGGCCTGGTGAGACTGCGCCATGGGAAGACGCTCTCACACCCGCGCCCTGAGCCTCTCGATGAACGGTGTCCGAGTGGGTACCTGGCTCATGGCACCGCACAGCCCGGACACCCTGCAGTACGCCCCCAACTGGGTGCAAAGCCGCGAAGGCCGGCCCCTGTCCCTGTCGCTGCCCTTCACGCCCGGCAACACCCCGCATCGGGGCGAGCGCGTGCGCCACTATTTCGACAACCTGCTCCCTGACAGCCCAGACATCCGGGCGCGCCTGGCTCGCCGTTACCAGGCTACATCCACCGACGCCTTTGATGTGCTGGCACAGGCCGGCCAGGACTGCGTGGGTGCGCTCCAGATCCTGCCCGACGATGCCAGTCCAGCAGTGGCCTCACTTCAAACACGCCCGCTGAGCAACAGCGAGGTAGCCGCCGTGTTGCGGCACGCCACCGCCGCCACCGCCCCGGGCTTCATGGAAGACGACGACTTCCGCATCTCGATTGCTGGCGCGCAAGAAAAGACCGCTCTGCTCAGGCTGGATGGTCAATGGTGCATGCCGCAAGGCGCCACGCCCACCACCCACATCCTCAAGCTGCCATTGGGCCTGGTGGGCGGCATGGGCCTGGACCTGCGCGAATCGGTTGAGAACGAGTGGTTGTGCGCGCAGATCCTGACTGCCTATGGCCTGCCTGTGGCGCGTTGCGAGCCTGTTCAATTCGAAGATGTCAAAGCGTTGGCGGTCGAGCGCTTTGACCGCATGTGGTGGGCAGCGCCCGATGGGCAGCAGCACCTCATCCGCCTGCCGCAAGAAGACCTGTGCCAGGCCACAGCGACCGCCCCTGACTTGAAGTACGAAGCCCAAGGAGGCCCCGGCATCGACCGCATCATGTCAGTACTGGCAGGCTCCCTGACACCCGAAGAAGACAAGCGCACCTTCTTCAAGGCGCAGGTGCTGTTCTGGATGCTGTGCGCACCCGACGGTCACGCCAAAAACTTCAGTTTGTTCATCCGGCCGGGTGGCCGCTTTCAGCTCACCCCTCTGTACGACGTGATCTCGGCCTACCCCATCCTCGGCAATGGGCCCAATCAAATATCACCGTTTAAGGTCAAGCTGGCCATGGCTGTACGTGGCAAGAACGCGCACTGGAAGATGAGCGACATCCAGCGGCGACATTGGGTGGCCGTGGGTGCCCGACACGGTGTGGTCACGTCCGATGGCCAAGCCGTCGAAGCCTTGCTGGACGATCTGGTGGCGCGCACACCTGAGGTCATCCATCAAGTCAGGCGCAAGCTGCCTGAAGGGTTTCCGATGCCATTGGCCAACAGCATCCTGCAAGGACTGGAGGACGCGTCTGAACGATTGCGCACGTAACAAACACCGGAACCCGAACGAAAATGAGCACACAACTCGCACAGCCAAGAAAAAAGCCCCGAGCGCTTCCGCCAGGGGCTTTTTTCATTGGGATTTGGTTGGCGCGCCCGGCTGGGATCGAACCAGCAACCCCTGCCTTCGGAGGGCAGTACTCTATCCATTGAGCTACGGGCGCAGCAAATCAGATTCTAGCAGTCAGGCAGCCGGTCACTTTTGGATATGGGCAGGACAAGACTTATAATCCCGCTTTCGCCGGACCGGATTCCTCCTGCCCGGGTTACATCCATACAACCAGCGCCTCCTGAACACCCCATGAGCCAAGCGCCCCAATCCCAAGAGTCCGGCCACCACCAAGGCCCGATCAGCACCCCTCAGCAACTGATTGCTGCCGTGCTGGCTGCGTTCATCATCCCGGTGGTCATCATCGCCTTGCTGGTGAACTACGTGTCGTCCAGCAACAAATCTGCCGCTGGCAGCGAAGCACTGAGCGCCCAGGCGGTGTCGCAGCGCATCATGCCCGTGGGCACGGTCGAGATCAAACTGGTTTCTGCCAACACCGGCCCCCGCTCTGGCGAAGAAGTCTACAAAGGCGCATGCACGAACTGTCACGCCGCAGGCATGATGGGTGCACCCAAGTTTGGTGACGCCGGCGCCTGGGGCCCCCGCATTGCTCAAGGCGAAGCCAAGCTGCTGGAACACGCGCTGAAGGGCTTCAACGCCATGCCCGCTCAAGGTGGCGGTGATTTCTCCGATCTGGAAGTGCAACGTGGCATGGTCTACATGGCCAACGCTGGTGGCGCCAAGTTCACCGAACCCGCTGCGCCTGCTGCAGCCGCTTCGGCCCCTTGATCCTCAGGCTCTACGCCCAACAAAAAACCGGCTCCGAGGAGCCGGTTTTTTTATGCCCGGTGTTCACCAAAACACATCACGCCGCGGCCACAGGCTGAGGGTTCAGGCAATAGTTGAAGCGTGCCGGCATGTCGGCAAAAGGCATCTCCTCGGGCACCCAGACACCGGCCTCGACCGCATCGGCGGCGGCATCCATGTCCATGGATCGCACCACGCCAAAGCCCAGATCCGTGTCCAGGAAAAGGCGGCCTTGCTCGTCCAGCCAGCAGGATCGGATTTCCTGAGCCAGCTTGCCGGTGTGTGATTCGACCGCAAAGCGCGCCCGCTCGCCCTCGCCGTGCTTGTGCACGCCAAACACCAGGGGCGTGGCCTCCAGTTGCAGGTAGACACGCTGCGGGCCGTTCTGGAAGAACCAGGCGCCCTGCTCGTCGTGCTCGTAATTGCGGTGGATGAATTCCTTGAGCTTGTCGTGCGTGATGCGGCTGCCCTTGACTTGCGGGAAGGGGCCTGAAGCCTGGATGCGGTCATCGCGCATGTACCAGTCGCCGCGGGCATCCAGTGCCAGCCAGCCGTAGCAGTCAGGCACATTGGGCCACTTCTTCAAGGCGGCTTTGACAATGTCGTCCATGATCGTGTCCTCAGTCTTGTCTTGTTGTTCGCTCAGGTGCGGATCTGCTGCTTGAGCCAATGGCCGACCACCTGGGGCAGATCCGCCACATGCCCGGGGAATCGCCCCGACGGGAATCCGACATGCCCACCCTCGTGAGGTTGCCACAAAGTCACCGCCGGGCCCACTTCACCCCGCCCGGGGAGGCTGGACGCGGGCACGAAAGGGTCATTGCGGGCATTGAGCACCAGCGCCGGCACATCGCGCATGGCCTTGAGCCCTGGCTTGGACGAACACCGCGCCCAATAGTCCTCGGTGTTGGCGAAGCCGTGCAAGGGGGCCGTGAACACATTGTCGTACTCATACAGATCCCGCGCGGCGCGCAGGGCCGCCTCGTTGGCCAACCCCGGGTACTGCTGCAGCTTGGCCAGGGCCTTGGGCTTCATGGTGTTGAGGAACATCCGGGTGTAGATCTGGCGGTTGAAGCCTCGGCCCAGGGCATGCCCGGCGGCGGCCAGGTCCAGTGGCGAGGAAATGGCCACCACAGCCTGAACCACCTGAGCCGCCTCGCCTCCGGCCTCCTGCGCCCAGCGGAGCAAGGCATTGCCCCCCAGTGAGACACCCACCGCCACGGTCGGGCCCGCGTGTGCCAGCGACAAGCGCCGCAGGATCCAGTTGATCTCTTCGTGGTCTCCGGAGTGATAGGTGCGCGGCGCGCGGTTCAGCTCGCCGGAGCAGCCTCGAAAGTGCGGCACCACGTAGTCCCAGCCCATGGCGTGCGCCCAGTGGGCAAAGGCTCGCGCGTAGTGGCTCTGGGACGAGCCCTCCAGGCCGTGGAACAACACCACTTGCACGCGGGGCCTGGCCTTGGCATCGGGGGCAGCGGCCATCTCGCCGGCCGCCAGAAAGTCCACATCGATGAAATCGCCGTCAGGCGTGTCCCAGCGCTCGCGCCGGTAGGCCACCGGGGCATGGCCGTGATCGACATGCGCCTTGCTGTAGAGCGCAGGCCAGATGGTCTGCACATTGCCGGCGAAAGCACCATGGCCGGCCAGCCAGCGTGGAGCGCGGTACTGCATGGTGATGGTGGTCTGATTCAGTGCAGGACGGTGCGGGGCTCGGTGATGTCCGGCAGGTCCTGCGGCAAACCGGCGCTGGCGTGGTGCGCCACCATGCGCCAGCCCATGGCCGTGCGCACGAACACATTGGTGGCGATCACATAGGCGGTTTCCAGGCCGCGCTCGGTGGTGGCCTGCACCTTCTCGGTCACGTGGTGGATGGCCATGGTGGCCGTTTCCATGCGGCGCACATGGTGCACCTGCACGTGCACGGGGCCGTTGACGAACACGGCTTCAAACCCCGCCCGCACGGCCACCGACCCCACCACGCGCGGCCCGCCTGGATGCACGCAGGCGATCTCTTCGTCATCCGCCCACACCGACATCATCTTGTCCAGGTCACCTTGCTGCATGGCCTCGTAGAAAGAGGCTTCGGTCTCGTCGGCCGAACTCATCAGGGCGGCTTGGGAGACTTTGCGGGCGCGTGGATCGTTCATGGTCGGGTCCTGCCGAAATGAAGGAGCTTGCTACTTGAAGACGACGGTCTTGTGACCGTTCATCAGCACGCGGTGCTCGGTGTGCCACTTCACTGCACGCGCCAGCACCACGCATTCGACGTCGCGGCCCACGGCGGTGAAGTCCTCGGGGCTGAGGGTGTGGTCCACGCGCTCGACATCCTGCTCGATGATGGGACCTTCGTCCAGATCGGCCGTCACGTAGTGGGCCGTGGCACCGATCAGCTTCACGCCGCGATCGTGCGCCTGATAGTAAGGCTTGGCACCCTTGAAGCTGGGCAGGAAGCTGTGGTGAATGTTGATGGCCCGGCCCTTGAGGAAGGCGCAGAACTCGGGGCTGAGGATCTGCATGTAGCGGGCCAGCACAACCAGGTCGATGCCCTCCTTGTCCACCAACGCCTCAACCAGCTTTTCCTGCTCGCGCTTGACCTCGGCACTCGACCCGGTGGGCAGCGGCAGGTGGTGGAAGGGGATGCCGTAGCTGGCGGCCAGCTCGGCGTAATCCGGGTGGTTGGAGACGATGGCCGGGATGTCGATGGGCAGCCAGCCCGAGCGCCAGCGGAACAGCAGGTCATTGAAGCAGTGACCGTGCTTGCTGACCATGATCAGCACGCGGGGCTTGCGGGCCAGGGCATGGATCTTCGCCGTCATGCTGAACTGCTGGCGCACATGCCCGAACAGGTTGTCCAGCGTGTCGACATTGGCCAGATGCGGCGGCGCCTCGAAATGCACACGCATGAAGAACAGGCCGGTGCTGTCCTCGCTTTGCACATCGCCGAACTGCTGCGAGTCGATGATGTTGCAGCCCGCCTGGTACAGCAGGCCGGAAACGGCGTGGACGATGCCCTTGGTGTCCTGGCAGGACAGGGTCAGAACGAATTCTTGCGAGGTCTTCATGGTGACGCAGATTGTAGAGTGCGTCCATGAAACTGCTCAGCGACTCACGCAATCTCCAGGCATCCGATACCAGCCGCCCACAGATCGGATCCTGGCCAACGCTGAAACGGGCTCAGGCCACCTTGCGGCGACGCGACACCACCACGGCCACGCCAGCCAGCACCATGGCGATGGCGCCAGGCTCCGGCACGGCCGACACCTCGGACACCTTCAATGAGGTCCCCGACACCAGGAACTCCACCCAATGGGTGTTGCCGTCGTTGAAACGGCCCTCAGGGCAAAGACCGGCCCTGGAACCACCATCCAGACACATGCCGTTCTGAATCAAGCGCACGCTCGCCTCGAACACACGACTGGGTGCTGCCAGGGCGGTGAAGCTGTTGGCCGGATCGAAGTTGCGTTGGCCGCCGAACATGTCGTCGCCATATCGCTGGTAAGCCGAGATCTGAACCTTTTCGGCACATTGCCCGTCATTGGGGCACCAGGCCGTGCGCGCATCCATGCCAAACAGGCCGTAGCTGTCGCCCTGCCCCCATACCGGGTCGTTCTTGGGGTTCTCCACGAACAGGCGGTGATACTCGCTGGCACCGCTCACATCCACGTCCAAAGTGACACCATTGACCGTGAAGCTCGCCGAGCGGATGGGGCCATTGCCCACTGTCCCCAGAAAGCTGGGGTAGGCCGGTGCATGGTAGAAGTACCAGTTCGGCTCGTTGCCTGGGTAGTTGGGCCTGGCCAGATCCGCGTCGTAAATGATGGAAACGCTGGCGGCCATCCCGTTGAGGTTGTAGCCGGTATCGGGGCCGGTGTAGACCGAGTTCCGATAGGCGTCGTAGCCGGACGAAATCGTGCCGGTGACCGTGACCTGCATCAGCTTCTCGGCGCTCGCAGCACCCGATACGGACAAACCGGCAACCAGCGCCAGCACAGAGGCTACAAGCGATTTTCTGACCATGACCAATGCCCCCCAAAAGCAAAAATTTGTGAGATCGGTCACAGTTTCCATGAAGTCATCAGGGTGATGTAACCCCTTGAAAAGGGGGAATTCGGTCAGATGGCAGGCATCTCCCCTGGCACACGGGGCGCGAGACCGCGGGCATTCCCGTATCGCAGGAAATAGCCGCACCGGAAACACAAAAGCCCGGCACAAGACCGGGCTTTTGTTGAAGCAAACGCGAAGCTCAGTGGCCGTGGCCGATGTGCTCGCCTTCCTTGACCTTGTAGACGGTGCCGCAATAGGGGCAGGTGCCCTCGCCTTCGTGGGCCACGTCGATGTAGACGCGGGGATGGTGATTCCAGATGGGCATCTTCGGATTGGGGCAGAAGACCACGCCGGGGCCTTGCACGTCGGCCGCCGTCACTTCCACCACAGCCTTCGGTTTTTGCGTGTTGCTCATGGGGGTGTCCTTTTCGGGATCAATCAGACCTTGGTCAGCCACTCGGCGTACTTGGGATTGCGGCCGTTGACGATGTCAAAGAACGCTGCCTGGATCTTCTCGGTGATGGGGCCGCGCGAGCCGATGCCGATCTGGACGCGGTCCAGCTCGCGGATCGGGGTCACTTCGGCAGCGGTACCGGTGAAGAAGGCTTCATCACAGATGTAGACCTCGTCGCGGGTGATGCGCTTTTCCTTGATCTCCAGGCCCATGTCCCTGGCGATCGCGAAAATGGTGTTGCGGGTGATGCCGTTCAGGGCGCCAGCCGACAGGTCGGGCGTGTAGATCACGCCGTTCTTGATGATGAACAGGTTCTCACCAGCGCCTTCGGACACGAAACCGGCGCTGTCGAGCAGCATGGCTTCGTCATAGCCGTCATCCGTGGCTTCCATGTTGGCCAGGATGGAGTTGGTGTAGTTGCTCACCGCCTTGGCCTGCGTCATCGTGATGTTGACGTGGTGGCGGGTGTAGCTGGAGGTCTTGACGCGGATGCCGCGCTTCATGCCCTCTTCGCCCAGGTAGGCGCCCCAGGTCCAGGCGGCCACCATGACGTGCACCTTGGCACCCTTGGGGCTCACGCCCAGCTTTTCAGAGCCCAGCCAAACCAGAGGGCGGATGTAGCCGCTCTCCAGGTTGTTGGCCTTGACCACGTCGAGTTGAGCCTGGCTGATCTGCTCTTGCGTGAAGGGCATGGGCATGCGCAGGATCTTGGCGCTGTTGAACAGGCGCTCGGTGTGCTCGCGCAGGCGGAAGATCGCCGGGCCGTTGACCGTGTTGTAGGCGCGCACGCCTTCGAAGGCGCCGCAGCCGTAGTGCAGCGTGTGGGTCAGCACGTGGATCTTGGCATCGCGCCATTCCACCATTTCGCCGTCCATCCAGATCTTGCCGTCGCGATCGTCCATCGACATGGGAAATCCTCTCAAAGGGGGTTGCGCCCCGTGAAATTGGGAGGGGTCGCTCATCGAACCTTAGATTGTAGCGCTGCTGCAGGCCACCTCTCCCAGGCGGCCTCCCCCTAGGTCGAAGCCAGCACCAGGCGCGCCGTGTGGCGGGCAATCATCAGCTCTTCATTGGTCGGGATGACCCAGACCGCCACGCGGCTGTCCGATTGGCTGATGCGCAAGGCATGGCCATCGGCCACGGCTTGCAGATTGGCCGTTTCGTCCAGTGCCACACCCAGCCAGGCAGCCTGACGACAAACCTGTTCGCGAATCGGTGTGGCGTGTTCGCCGATGCCCGCGGTGAACACGATGGCATCCAGCCCGCCCAGCGCCGCCACCAGCGAGCCCAGTTCGCGCCCGATGCGGTACACATACAGCGCCACCGCCTGCCGGGCCCGGGCGCTGTCGCTGTCCAGCAAGGTGCGCATGTCCGAAGACAGGCCGGACACCCCCAGCAAACCAGACTCGCTGTAGAGCAAATGCTCGATCTGCCGGGCATTCAAGCCGCGTTGGTCCATCAGCCAGATCAGCACGCCCGCATCGATGTTGCCGCAGCGGGTGCCCATGGGCAGGCCATCCAGGGCCGTGAAGCCCATCGTGCTGGCCACACTGTGCCCGCCTTGCAAGGCGCACATGCTGGACCCATTGCCCAGGTGCATCACGACCGTGCGGCCTTTGGCGGCATGGGCATCGACATGCGGCAGGCGCGAGGCGATGTATTCGTAAGACAGGCCGTGGAAGCCATATCGGCGCACGCCCGCATCGTGAAGTTCGGCGGGCAGCGCAAATCGCGTGGCCACCTCCGGGTTGCCGGCGTGGAAGGCTGTGTCAAAACAGGCGACTTGCGGCAGATGCGGCGCCAGTTTGCGCAGGGCCTTCACGGGCGAGAGGTTGTGTGGCTGGTGCAGCGGTGCCAGCGGGATCAAGCCGGCCAGCTCCGCCATCACGGCATCGTCCAGTACCACCGGCTCGTGGAAATGCACGCCACCATGCACCACGCGGTGCCCCACGGCTTTCAGATGATGGCCATCCAGAAAGGGCGGCAGCGCGTGCAGCAAATAGGCCAGCGCCTGCTCGTGGCCGAGATGCTCGCTCGGCATCCAGCGCTGTTCCAGCAAAACCTGGTTGCGGGCATCCTTGGCGATGGCATGGGCGCCGCACGTGCTGCCTCCCAGCCCCTCCACCTGGCCATGCAGCAGCGGCTTGAATGCCTTGGAGGTGAACACCGAGAACTTCAGGCTCGACGAGCCCGCGTTGATGACGGCAATGGCGTCGGTCATCTCTGCTCGCCCTCAAGACTTGCCGGATGCGGCTTTGGCGCGCGAATGCGCCAGCAGCTTGAGCACGGCGGTGGACGCCAGCCTGGTGCGCACGGAGTCAGCGCGGCTGGTCAGCACGATGGGCACGCGCGTGCCGAGCACGATGCCGGCGCTGTCAGCCCCCGCCAGATACTGCAGCTGCTTGGCCACCATGTTGCCCGCTTCGATATTGGGCACCACCAGGATGTCGGCCAGGCCGGCCACCGGCGAGTTGATGTGTTTGGTGCGCGCGGCTTCCACGCTCACGGCGTTGTCGAAAGCCAGGGGGCCGTCCACCAGACCGCCGGTGATCTGGCCACGGTCAGCCATCTTGCACAACATGGCCGCGTCAATCGTGGCTGGCATCTCGGGGTTGACCGTCTCGACGGCGGCCAGGATGGCCACGCGCGGCTCGGGCACTCCCAGCACATGGGCCAGGTCGA
This sequence comes from Aquabacterium sp., assembly GCF_036279675.1. Taxonomy (GTDB): domain Bacteria; phylum Pseudomonadota; class Gammaproteobacteria; order Burkholderiales; family Burkholderiaceae_C; genus Aquabacterium. The sequence continues at coordinate 16,881 of NZ_DASUIS010000106.1, forward strand.
TCGCGTTCTGCACGATGTCGACCTTGTCGACGATGGTGGGCGCCACGTTCACGGCGGCATCGGTCACCAGCAGCATGCGCGGGTAGGTGGGCACGTCCATCACGAAGACATGGCTGATGCGGCGCCCCGTGCGCAAGCCTGTGGCAGAGGGCACCACGGCGCCCATCAGCTCGTCGGTGTGCAGACTGCCCTTCATCAGGGCCTGGACCTCGCCGTTGCGGGCCAGTGCCACGGCCTGCTCCGCGGCAGCGTGGCTGTGTTCGGTATCCACCAGGCGGTAGGCCGAGATGTCCCAACCACCCGCCTTGGCCACGGCTTCGATCTTCGCGCGGGGGCCGACCAGCACGGGGGCGATCAGGCCGTGCTTCGCAGCCTCCAGCGCACCAGCCAGCGAATCGGCATCACATGGGTGCACCACCGCACAAGGAACGGGCGGCTGGTTTTCACAAGCAGCAAACAGGCGGCCGAACACGTCATTGCGCCGCAGGATCACGGCAGCTTGCTCGCGTTGGTCCACAGTCTGGTTGCGCGTAGGCGCCACCACCGTCACCCGGCCGTTGAGCAGCACCGTCTCACCACGGGTCACCACACAATCCAGCAGCAGGCGATCGGGGGGCAGCTTGTTCACCACGGTGACCTTGGCCTGCAACTGGTCGCCCATGCTGACCTGCCCTGCGTACTCCAGATGATGGCCCACGATATTCGTGCCGGGGCCAGGCAGGCGGCGCTTGATCACGCCGTGGATGAGCGCCTCCGCACTCACACCCTCGCAGACGGGGTCCCTCAGGCCCGCAGGCTGACCATCCGCCGCCAGCCAGGAGGCGTCACCCGACACCAGGGCCAGCAATTCCACATCGTCGCGTGTGACGCTGTAGTCCACGCACACGCTGGCCCCCACGTCAATCTGGTCATAGGTCTGGTTGCTGAAGGAGGTCACGGCGGTCAAATCGTTCATGGTTGGCTGCGCCCATGTTCTGCGGCAATGATGACAAGCATAGGTCAGGAAGGCCTGCTTGCTTGTGGCCAGATGCACTCACTTGATGCAGGTCCAGATATTGCCAGTACCTGATCGCCTGCGTACAGTGCGCTGGACGGTCCATTTCAAGGCGGATGCAAGGTGAGTGAATCCAAGATCGAGGTCTACAAGGCGCCCGCCGGTGGCTGGGGGGCCTTGCGCAGTGTGGCGAAACAGCTGCTGCAGCACCGCATTGCCGCCAAAGGCGCCCGCACCCTGCTGTCTGCCAACCAGCCTGACGGCTTTGATTGCCCCGGTTGCGCCTGGCCGGACCGTGAGCACACGTCCACTTTCGAGTTCTGCGAAAACGGCGTCAAGGCGGTGGCCGCCGAAGCCACGGCAGAGCGAGCCACCCCGGAACGCATCGGCCAGCGCACGGTGACGGAGATGCTGGCCTGGACCGACCACGCGCTCGAAGACATGGGCCGCCTGACCGAGCCCCTGCTGTACGACGCCAGCACGGACCGCTACCGCGCCACAACCTGGGATGAGGCCTTCACCCTGATCGCGCAACACTTGCAGGCCCTGCCCTCGCCAGATCAGGCCATCTTCTACACCTCCGGGCGCACCAGCAACGAGGCGGCTTTCCTGTACCAGTTGTTCGTGCGCGAATACGGCACCAACAACTTCCCCGACTGCTCGAATATGTGCCACGAGCCCAGCGGCATGGGCCTCAAGGAGAGCGTGGGTGTGGGCAAAGGCACCGTCACGCTGGAGGATTTCCAGCTGGCAGATGCCATCCTGATCTTCGGACAGAACCCCGGCACCAACCACCCGCGCATGCTGGGCGAACTGCACGCCGCTGCCCGGCGAGGCGCCCGCATCCTGAGCTTCAACCCTTTGCGCGAGCGCGGGCTGGAGCGCTTTGCGGATCCGCAGAACCTGCTGGAGATGGCCACACTGAGCGGCACGCCCATCACGTCGGACTATTTCCAGCTGCGCGTGGGCGGCGACATCGCGGCCATCAAGGGCATCTGCAAGGCCCTGTTCGAACTGGACGATGCCGCACTGGCCGAAGGCCAGCCCCGGGTGCTGGACATCGATTTCATCGCCGCGCACACCAGTGGCTTCGACACCTTCGAGGCCGATGTGCGCAGCGAACAGTGGGCCTTGCTGGAAGCCGAATCTGGCCTGAGCGAAGCCCAGTTGCGCGCGGCCGCCACCGTCATGGCCACGTCGGACAAGGTCATCGCGTGTTGGGGCATGGGCATTACCCAGCACCGCCATGGTGTGGCGGCCGTTCAGATGATCAGCAACCTGCTGCTGATGCGTGGCCACATCGGCCAGCCCGGCGCTGGCCTGTGCCCCGTACGCGGCCACAGCAACGTGCAAGGCGACCGCACCATGGGCATCTACGAAAAGCCGTCCGAGGCCTTTCTGGATCGGCTTGGGCAGGTCTTCGCGTTCGAGCCGCCGCGCCATGAGGGTTTTGACACCATCGGTGCCATCGAAGCCATGCGCGATGGTCGCGCCAGCGTGTTCTTCGGCATGGGTGGCAACTTTGCCGCCGCCACGCCCGACACCGAGGCCACACACGCCGCCCTCAGGCGATGTGCCCTGACGGTGCACGTGGCCACCAAGTTCAATCGCAGCCACGTGGTGCACGGGCGCGAAGCCCTGGTCCTGCCCTGCCTGGGGCGCACCGAGATCGACGTGCAGGCGGGCGGCCCGCAACACGTCAGCGTGGAAGACTCGATGAGCAAGGTGCACCTGTCTGCGGGCATCAACGCACCCGCATCGCCCCATCTGCTGTCCGAACCCATGATCGTGGCCCGGCTGGCCGAGCTCACCTTGCCCCACAGCCGCACACCGTGGCGATGGCTGGTGCAAGACTACGACCGCATCCGTGATCGCATCGCCGACGTGTTCGACGAGTTCAAGGACTTCAACGAGCGTGTGCACAAGCCCGGCGGCTTTCGCCTGCGCAACACCGCCAGCGAACGCGTGTGGATGACCAGCACGGGCAAGGCCCGCTTCATGCCCCATGCCGTGCCTGTGGACACCGCCTTGCACAAGGCGCGCGCCGAACTGGGCGCCGACGTGTTCACGCTGACCACCATCCGCGCCCACGACCAGTACAACACGACCGTGTATGGCCTGGATGATCGCTATCGCGGCGTGTACGGGCAGCGACGGGTGCTGTTCATCAACCCCGCCGACCGCGCAGACAGGGGATGGCCCGCTGGCGCCTGGGTCGACATCCGCAGCTGGGCGGAGGATGGGCAAGCGCGGCAGGCGCGGCAATTCAAGCTGGTGGACCATGACATCCCGCGCGCCTGTGTGGCCGCCTATTACCCCGAGACCAACGCGCTGGTGCCACTGGAGAGCCATGCCATCGGGGCACGCACACCCACGTCCAAGTCGATACCTGTGCGCCTGCACCCTTGCGATGCGCCGGCAGAGGCCTGCGCCACATGAACGGCCACGCCACACGCTCAGCCCAGGTGCTGCGGCACCGGGCCGACCAGACGGACTGGGCTACCGATGAGGTCATCTGCGAACGCCCCGTGGCCATGGTCTTCAACGGCATCTCGCACGCGGTGATGATGGCCACGCCCACCGAGCTGGAAGACTTCGGCCTGGGCTTTGCCTTGTCGGAAGGCCTCATTGCCACGCCCGCCGATTGCCACGACATCGAGCTGCATGACAGCGACATGGGCACCGAAGTGCGCATGCAGATCAGCCAGCGCGCCTTCGCGGCCCTGCAGGCACACCGGCGCACGCTCAGCGGCCGAACGGGCTGCGGCCTGTGCGGCCTCGACAGCCTGCAAACACTGCAGGGCCAGCTCCCTGAGCCCATTTCCAGATCGGGCAGGCCAGCTAACCCATCTGCCGACCTCATCCTTCAAGCCATGGGCGCCCTGCAAGCCAGGCAGGCGTTGCAAACCGACACGGGCGGCTGCCACGCGGCGGCCTGGGCTGACCTGAAAGGCGAGGTCCAGCTGGTGTGCGAGGACGTCGGCCGCCACAACGCCCTGGACAAGCTCATCGGCAAGCTGGCGCGTTCGCCCTGGGCCCCTGATCAGGGGTTTGTGGTGATCACCAGTCGGGCCAGCCACGAGCTGGTCAGCAAATGCGCGCGCATCGGCATTGGCACCCTGGCGGCCATCTCCGCGCCCACGTCCATGGCCATTGATCTGGCCTTCAGCACAGGCCTGGCGCTATACGGTTTTTGCCGCGGCGACCAGGCCGTGCACTACACCGCCCGCCTCAAGACGGACTGTTGACATTGAAGGCGCCCATCGCGCCACCGGTGAGCGCTGGCTCCAACGCCAGTTCGGTACGGTTGCGCCCCAGTGCCTTGGCCCGGTAAAGCGCCTCGTCCGCCCGCTCGATGGCTTTGTCCATCGCCTCCAGCGGCATCAACTCGGCCACGCCGGCTGAAAACTGCACACGCAGATCAGGCGCCTGTTGCGGGCCTGCCGCTTTCGCCAGACCGTCACGCACCCGCTCCATGGCCGTCACGGCCTGATCGACCTGGGTGCCCGTCAGCAGGACCAGAAACTCCTCGCCCCCCCAGCGGGCTACCAGATCGGTTTCGCGCAGCACCTTGCGCACCTCCTGGGAGAACAGGCGCAGGACGTCATCACCCACGGCATGACCATGGGTGTCGTTGATGCGTTTGAAGTGATCCAGATCGATCAAGGCCAGCGAACACCCTGAGCCGTTGCGGGACTGCAGCTTGACGTGGTGCATGATCATGTCGCGCATGCAACGGCGATTGAGCAAACCTGTCAGCTCATCCCGGTCTGCCAGAGTCTTGATGTGCTCCAGCGCCTTGATCAGGTCATCCTTTTGCTGGTGCAGCTTGGCGCGCATGCTGGTGAGCTGCGCCCCGAGCAAGGACACCGGCGGCAGAATCGTCAACAGCACGATGAAGTGAACCAGTTCGGTCGTCGGGTCATAAGTCTGCGGCCAGAGGATGCCCAGCATGGTCGTGGTCACACCCATCACCAGCAAGGCATTCACGCTGACGAACAACTGTCCGCGCAACTTGAGCTTGAACATCGCGAAGAACAGGATGATGACCTGCAGGGACAGCATCGCGCCCCGCACCGGGCTCATCACCGCGTAGAACAGCGCGCCCGAGAACTGTGCGGCCACGATCTGGGAGCCCGTCAGCGACGGATCTTGAAAGCGGCGGTTCCAACCACTGCGCAGCGCGCCGTAGTAGCTGAGCGCGATCAGCAAGCTCGTGATTTCATACACGCGCACGCCAGCATGTGAAAGCTGCCACCGGCGCAAGCCGAACTCGCAAAGCAACCACCCGACGGCATACACAAAGGTGGCCAGCAAGGAGCGGCCAATCCGAACCCTTTGCTTGGGATCGTCGGTCAATACCGCGTTCAGCAGCATGGACAGGACAAACCGCCGTGCACGAGGTGCACCGGCATCCCCCGGCTGTGTATGGGTGACTGATTCAGGCATGACAAGATGGTGTCGGCACGCGAGACCCGGCCTTGAGATGCAGAAACAGGCCTGCTTGATCAAGCCAGGGCGAAGCGTGAACAGGAACACGCAGGCCATGGTTTAGCGCTGCTTAAGCGCAGGCAAGGAATCATCGTTTGTCACACCCTTGGCCGGGTCATAGAGTCGAGCCCGCTCATGGTCAGCTCGGTCGTGAGGCTTGCCCAAGGCGCACCAACGATGTCTCTCTCCTCCCCCTCGTCCACACTTCGAACAGGTCGTTCTGCCTCGTTCAACTGGCTGCCCACGCTTTACGTGCTGCTCATCGCCCTGATCATGTCGGGCACGGGCTGGTTGGCCTTGCGCGAAGGCAGCACACGCTACCTGCTGCCGTTCAGGACCGACCATGTGGCCGAACAGGCCAGCCTGCAGGCACAACTGCTGAGGCAACACCCCACGATGGAGAACATTGAGAAGTACAGCCCCGAACTGGCCACGCTGACCAAAGGGACGGATGCCCGGCGCTTCGTGGACTCGAAGCTGATCGAGCATGGCGTCTACCTCGCCCGGATGCCCCGCCTCAACCAGATCCTGCTGACAGCCCACATCTTCACGGGTGTGGCCTGCATGCTGCTGGGAGGGTGGCAGTTCTGGCCCGCCTTACGACAGCGCTTCATGCGCCTGCACCGCCTGATCGGCGGCATCTATGTGCTGACCGTGCCAATCTCGGTGCTCTTGTCCTTTGCCTATCTGGCCGTGACGGCGCCCCACAATCTGTACACGCGGCTCACCGCCTGGGTAGCGCTGTGGCTGTTCGGTACGGTGGCGCTCTGGTCGGTTGGCTCGGCCGTGCACGCGCTGAAACAACGTCGCATCCACGAGCACATGGGCTACATGGCCCTGTCTTTCGCCTGCATGCTGGTGGCGCCCATGCTGCGCCTGAACTGGGTGATGCTGGCCTGGCTGTTCCCGCACATCGATCAGGAAACCCTGAGCCTGGTGACCATGGGCATCATGATGCCGGAGTGCCTGCTCATTGGTTACGGCCTCATCCAGGCCAACCGCCAATACGACCGTGCCATGACGCGCCGTACCGTGTCCGCACTGCCCGGCGCCTTGTTGCAAGGCTTCCAGCGTGCCATGCCCCTCTGGTATGCACTGGCTGCGGGCCTGCTCGTGATCAGCCTGACGCACTTTGCCGCTGGCCTGGGCATGTCCGGCACCGAGAGCGCACGCAAGCTGGTGAATGCCGCCCTGCTGGATCGCGAAGGCCTGGTGCTGCAAGCACACACCGGGGTGCGTATCGTCTTCGCGCTGTCATCCAGCCTGGCCTTGCTGCTTGGCCTGCATCTGTTCAATCGATTGTTGAACCTGGCCCCAACTACCGTGCTGGCGGGCAGCCTGAAGGCCCAGGCGCGCATGATGCTGATGCTGTCGATGATGGCAGGGGCCAGCGCCACCTACCTGGGTTGGCACATCGGCCTGGCCCCCTCGCAGCAGTGGCTCTCTGGTGGCACGCTCTACACCACCAGCGGCCTGTTGATCTTGCTGTTCTCTGCGGTACTGACGGGCAACCTGGTCAAGGGCCATCTGGCCATGTTGAAGGAGAGCCTGGCCTTCCTGCTTTGCCTGCTGCCCTTCGCGCCGCTGCTGCTGATCAATCTCTGGGTGCTGCAATGGTTGCCCATCCCCGCGGACTACATCCAGCAAGGGCAAGGCTATGTGCTGGCGGCTGGCTCATGTGGCACGCTGATGTTTGCCGCCATGTTTTATGCCGTGCTGGGCCAGGCCAGCCGAGAACACGGTTGAAGCCCATGAAAAAGCCAACTCTGTTTGTCGATGCAGCGCCTGGCATCCGCCTGGCCGTCCATACCTGGGGTCAGCCCCCCACAGCCACGCAACCGCGTGAGACCCTGCTCTTGCTGCACGGCTTCCCCGACCGCGCCGTGTTCTGGGAAAAGGTAGCGGCGCAGCTGTCCGCGTCCTTCTACGTTGTGGCCTACGACATGCGCGGCTGTGGTGACTCCACCCCCATCACGGGCCGCCGCCACTACCACTACACCCCGCTGATCAATGACCTGTATGCCGTGATCAAGGCGGTGAGCCCCACACGCAAGGTGCATCTGGTGGGGCACGACTGGGGTGCACTGTATGGATGGGACGCCATCTTCGATCCCCGTGCAGCCAGGCACATTGCCTCCTTCGTGACCATGGCCCCCAGCCTCAATCAGGTAGGCCACTGGATGCGCAAGCGCCTGCTGCACCCAAGCCCCGGCAACCTGGGACAACTGCTGCACCAGGCCATGATCAGCAATGGTCTGATGACCTTCTTCACGCTGCCCATCCTGCCAGAGCTGATGTGGCGATCCGGTGTGGCCATGAAGATGTTCCACTTCTTCATGAAGCGCTTCGAGCACCTGCCTTACGAACCTCTTGAGGGCGTGCCAGACGACGCCATACGCTACCTGGGGATCTACCGAGCCAACCTGCTGCAGCAAGTGATGCGTCCTCAGCCCGTCCGGACCACGCCCATCCCTGTTCATACCCTGATCGCCACCCGCGACCCCTTTCTGCCCCCACGCGTTTTCGAGGGATGCCGGCAGTGGGCCACGCGATACAGCGAAAGCCATGTGGATGCGGCCCACTGGGCACCGCTGAGCCAACCGGTGGCCCTGGCCCACACCCTGGCCGACATGGCCCGAGCTTATCCAGCCTGCACGCCACAGACAGCATGACCAGCCATAATCAAGGGAGTCAGGTCAACGGGGCGCCTCGCCCACTTCGCATGCAGAAACCGCCGCCGCTTCAGTTGCTGCCCGCTTTCGAAGCGGCCTCCCGGCTCTCGAGTTTCAGCAAGGCCGCAGCCGAACTGCACCTGACCACGGCGGCCATCAGCCAGCAGATCAAGCAACTGGAAGGGCATCTGGGCATGCCACTTTTTCGGCGCCTGACCCGACGTGTCGAGCTGACCGAAGCAGGTACGGCCTTCGCCGAGGTCGTGAGCCAGACGCTCCATACTTATCGAGCAGGGCATGCCGACCTGCTACATCGGCACACACGTCCGGTGTTGCGCATGAGCGCTTCCGTGTACGTGACGCACGAACTACTGATCCCTCGTCTGGGCACGTTTCAAAAGGTGCACCCACACATCGACATCCGGCTGGAAGCCAATATGGAGCTGGTCGACTTCGAGCATGACCCGATTGACGCGGCGATCAGACTGGGCAGCGGCAACTGGCCGGGCCTGGAAGCGCTGCCTCTGTGCACCTGCCAGGCTGCGCTGGTAGCTTCGCCCGATCTGCTCAAGCGCCTGCCCGTTGCGTCACTGGCCGATCTGAAGCGCCACACCCTGATTCATCCACGCACCAGCAACACCGACTGGGACATGGTCGCGCGCTTCGCCAACCTGCCCCGCGTGGAACGCCAAGGCGACCTGGTGCTGGACTCGGACCTGGCCGCCATCAAGGCCGCCGAGGCCGGGCTGGGGGTCACCCTGGCGGTGATGCCCAAAGGCACATCCCAACTGCATGGGCGGCGATTGAACACGATCATGGCGCCGATGGACCTGCCCATACAGCTCTACTTTGTGTTCCGGCCCAACGATGGCAAGGAAGCCCTGTTGATGCTGCTGTACCGATGGATCAAGCAAACCGTCGATGAACTCTCGGCTGTCTGAAGCAGGTCAGGCGGCCTGAACCGCCTGCTCGGCCCACTGCCGGGCTTCGTTGCGATAGCTGGTGAGCGCATCTGGCTGGATGCCCAGCGAGCTTGCCAACTGCATGGCCCGCTGAACCTGACAACGCTCCACCGCCAGTGCCAGCAAGAGGAATCGGCCATAGGGCCCCTCGCTGCTGAGCAACACATCCTTCACCACCGCCGGCAGGGTCAGGTCCTTGAGCACGGTGGCCATGGGCAGGCCCAGCAAGGTGTCGATGAAGGACAGCAAGCCGACCAGGAACAGCTCATCGGCATGCTGACGAGAACCCACCGCCAGGCCCGCCTTTTCCAGGAAGCTGGCTCGGGCCAGCGCCACTTCCAGCAAGGCCTCATCCCGGGCCTGGTCCGTGCCGACGCGGAACAAGGACACCGCCAGCCAGCGGTACAAAGTCTCACGCCCCAGCACCACGATGGCCTGATCGATCCCTGTCAAGGGCGCCTTAAGGCCGTAAGCGGGCGAGTTGGCCATCGACAGCAGGTGAACCGCCACTCCTGGATCGCGCTTGGCCACGGCAGCCAGCGCCTCTGCATCCCCGTCGTTGCGCACCAGATTGAGCATGTCCATCAGCACCATACGGCTGTCCGACATCTTCTCGCCGTACTCTCGCTCGTCGATGGTGGATAGAAAGTAGCCCATGGCGAACTCGATGCCCATGGCCACACACATGTGGCGCACAGGCCAGGTTGCCACGTTGTCGACGACGATGACCACATGAGGGCAGGCTTCCTGCAGCGCGATCACCAGTTGTTCGAATGATTCGACGGGCTGCGCGCTGATGTCGACGATGGCATGCGTGGCCAACGCCAAGGCTGGCGCAAGCGCAGGCAGGTTCGATATGTCCTCGACCGACAAGGCCAGGCCGGCGCCCTTGTCGCGCAGCGCCTTGAGCGAGGGAAGGCTGGATGGCGCAACCAATTGCGCCGTCCTTGCCAGCACGTGAAAAACAGTTCCCTGCGCCACCAGTTCCGTGAAATCCACACCCAGGCCATCTTCCAGCCTGAGAGAGATGACGGCTGTTCTGCGTTCGGCCAGGGCTTTCACATGTGCCTCGTGCAACGCTGCCAGGTAACGGCCCATCGAGACCTCGGCACCGTCCTCGGGCACCCCGCAACTGAAACGATACCCAGCCAGACGCCCCGTGCTGTCGAGCATTTCTTCACGCAACAGCATCAAGCCGGGAGGCTTGTGCACAACCGGAACGGCCAACTGCTGGGGCTCGACGCGCACGGATGGCTGCACGAGCGCCACCTGGCTGCCTGTGCAACGAAACAGCTTCTGAAAGAAGTGAAGCAAGCCCATGAGCAAGTCGCCCCTGCCTTGTCGGGAATCGATCCCTGTTTAGGTCGGCACACGAATCACTTTATGAAGAAGCGCGATGAGATCTTCGGGGCATTCGGCCAAATTGTGCCGCCTTGTAAACGTAGTCCGAACGGATCACACACCTTTAAGCCCATGCCACAACAAGGCCCGAGCATGAGGACCTGCTCATATCCGAACCAACATGACCGCGCCAAGCCGCCCGCCCAACCCCGCCCCCGCTCGCCCCAAGCCGATCCGGTGGCGTCACGTGGCCGGGGTGCTGCTCACCCTGTCGCTGAGCGCCTACATCGACCTCGCCACAGGCTACGAGGTCTCGGTCTTTCTGCTCTACATGCTGCCAGTAGCCCTGGCCACGCGCTGGCTGGGGGTGCGGGCTGGCGTGCTCACAGCCACGCTGGCCACCGCCCTGTGGGTCGTGGCGGACACCGGAAGCGGTCACCGCTACAGCCATGACTGGTTCCTCTACGTCAACGCCGTGAATCGCTGGGTGTGTTTCATGTTGACGGTGGCCCTCATCCGCTACCTGAAGGTACGCCGAGAGGCCTTGCTCAAGCAAGTCAGGGCACTGACAGGAGACATGACCGTCTGCCACACCTGCCAGCGCGTGGGCGCGCAGGATGGCTACTGGCGCCCCTTCGAGAACTACCTGATCGAAGTCGCCCAGGCCGACGTGCATCACAAGGTCTGCCCGGACTGCGCACGCCGCCAGTACGCGCGCGCCTCTTACCGATCGCAATCCGAACAAGTTGGCTGAGCCCCTCCCCATGTCTTTTCGCATCCTGCACTGCATCTCTTCGGTCGACCCCAGAAAAGGTGGCCCGATAGAGGGTCTCAAGCAACTGTCGACCATCAACCAGCAACAGGGCCACCAGGTCGAGGTTCTGTGCCTGGACAAACCCGATGACCCTTGGGTGCGCGACTGCCCCCTGCCCTGTCATGCCATGGGGCCGACCTACATCGGCAGCTATCAGTACAGCCCGCGCTGGGTGCCCTGGCTCAAGGCCAATGCGCATCGCTTTGACGCTGTCATCGTCAACGGAATCTGGCAGTACCACACCTACGGCACCTGGCAAGCCTTGCGCAACACGGCGACGCCCTACTTCGTGTTCACACACGGCATGCTGGACCCCTGGTTCAAACGCACCTATCCGCTCAAGCATCTCAAGAAGTGGTTGTTCTGGCCCTGGGCTGAATACCGCGTGCTGCGCGATGCCACCGCCGTGATGTTCACCTGCGAAGACGAGCGACGCCTGGCGCGACAGTCCTTCTGGCTGTACAAGTGCGATGAATACGTCGTGAACTACGGCACGAGTGCGCCCCCCGATCAGGTCGAGCTGCAAAAGGCAGCCTTCGAGCTGCGCTTCCCCGCCCTGACCGGCAAGCGCCAGTTGCTGTTTCTGGGGCGTGTGCATGAGAAGAAGGGCACGGACATCCTCTTCAAGGCCTTCGCCGCCCTGCGCCAGCGGGATCCCGCGCAACTGTCCGATGTCCAACTGGTCATGGCGGGCCCCGCCGACCACGATTACGGCCAGCAGATGCAGACTCTGGCCAGCGATCTGGGGTTGCAGGAGCACGTGACCTGGACAGGCATGTTGAGCGGTCACGAAAAGTGGGGCGCCTTCCGTTGCGCCGACGCCTTCATCCTGCCGTCTCACCAGGAGAACTTCGGTATCGCCGTGGCCGAAGCACTGGCATGCGGCCTGCCCGTGCTGATCTCCAACCAGGTCAACATCTGGCGAGAGATCCAGCAGGCCGAAGGTGGTCTGGTGGACGTGGATACCCAGGAAGGCACGGAGCGCCTGATCACGCGATGGCTGGAGACACCACCCGAGACATGGGCCCGCATGCGCATCAATGCCGAACACTGCTTCAAGCAGCGCTTCCTCATCGACCGCACCGCCGAATCGTTCATCGACGCGATGGAAGTCTTCGGCATGAGGCGCAACGATCGATCCAACCAGTTGGCAACCAACTGAAGGCGTCTCACCTGATGTCTTGTGACGAGCGCATGACAAAAGTCCGTTCGATCCCCTTTCAAATCGGGGGTGACACAAAGCATGATCCATTCGGTTCTGACTACGTCTTGTAATAATCCATCCGTAGACTGCTTCGCATCGGGTCACTAGGCCCTTGCCGGAGTCTCGGGATGCCCTCCTCTTCCCCGTTCAGTCTGCTTGCTCTCATCGCCGATCGCTCGCTTGCCACCACCACCTGGATCGGGAGCGTCGCATGACTTTCAAGCAGATCATGGCCGTGCTGCGCGCGCGCTGGTGGGTGGCCCTGAGCGTGGCTGCATTCACCATGACGGTCGCTGCGCTGATCACCTGGACCACACCCAAGACCTATGTGGCCACCGCCTCGGTCTTGCTGGACGTCAAGAACGCAGACCCCATCGTGGGCATGGTCTCGCCATCGATGGCCACGCCAGCTTTCCTGGTGACACAGGTCGACATCCTCAAAAGCAAGCGCGTCGGCATGAAGGTCATCCGCAACATGCGCCTGCAGGAATCCGACGAGATGCGCCGCCGCTGGAAAGCGGAGACCAAAGGCACGGGCGATTTTCAAGGCTGGCTGGCGACGCTGCTTCAAAACAGCATGGACGCACGCCCCTCGCGTGGCTCCAACGTCATCTTCGTGACCTACAAGGCCGCGTCACCCGAGTTTGCGGCAGCCGCAGCCAATGGCTTCGTTCAGGCTTACCTGGAGACCGTGCTGGAGTTGCGCACCAATCCTGCCAAGGCTTCCAAGGACTTCTTCGACGCGAACGCCCGATCGGCACGCATGGCGCTGGAAAGCGCGCAGGCGCGCCTGTCCGACTATCAGAAGAGCCAGGACCTGCTGGTCACCGATGAACGACTGGATGTGGAGACGTCTCGCCTCAACGAGCTGTCCAACCAGCTGGTGCTGATGCAGTCCGCCGTGGCTGACTCCAGCAGCAGGCAAGCCGCCGCCAATGCGCAAGGCGACCGCTCACCCGATGTGATGGCCAATCCGCTCGTGGCCTCGCTCAAGGCCGACCTGCTGCGCCAGCAGACCTCGCTGGAACAGCTGTCCACGCGACTGGGTGAATCCCATCCTGCCGTGCAGGAGCTGCGCACGGGCATCGAGGACACCTCTCGCAAGCTGGAAGCGGAGGTCCGCCGCGTCACGGGCAGCGTCGGGGTTGGCAACAGTGTGAACATCTCGCGCGTCGCCCAGGTCAAGGCCAGCCTGGAGGCCCAGCGCCTCAAAGTGATGAAGTTGAAGGCGATTCGCGACGAGGCGGCCATCCTCCAGCGTGACGTGGACAGCGCACAGCGCACCTATGACGGCGTGCAGGCCCGCATGAGCAACACCAATCTGGAGAGCCAGGCCAACCAGGCCAACGTGACCTCGCTGGAAACCGCTGTGGCACCAGCATTGCCCGACCTGCCTCGCGTGGGCACCAACATGGCCCTGGGTGCCTTGCTGGCTGTCTTGCTGGCCACCGCGGTGACCTTGCTGTTGGAGACCTGGGACCGGCGCTTCCGGATTCCGGAAGAAGCCGAGTGGCTGCTGCAACAACCCGTTCTGGGGCGCCTGCCCAGCTTCAGCAAGCTGATCAAGGACAGCGCCAAGCCCGGCCAGACGAACGCTCGCCCCTCCCCCGCCCTGCTGGCGTTGACATCCAAGACCTGAGCCGAGCAACACATGAACGCATTTGCACAAGACCGCGTGGACACCGCAGGCATCTCGACCATCGGCGACATCCTGCAAAAGTCCAAGGGCCTGAGCGCCGAGCAGGTCAATCTCGCTCTCCAGTACCAGCGCGAACACGGCGTGCGCTTTGGCGAAGCGGTCGTGGCCATGGGCCTGGCCCGCCGCGAAGAAGTCGTGTGGGCGCTGTCTCAACAATTTCACTATCCCTACCTCCCCGAGTCGGAACGCAAGCTCCACCCCGATCTGGTGCTCGCCAACCAGCCCTTTGTGGAAGAGGTCGAGGCCTTTCGCGATCTTCGCTCCCAGCTGGTCATGGGCGTGATGGGTGACCCGGAACACCGATGCGCACTGGCCATCACCAGCTCGGATCAGGGCGACGGCAAAACCTTTGCCGCAGCCAATCTGGCGATCGCCTTCGCGCAGTTGCCGGGACGCACCTTGCTGATCGACGCGAACCTGCGCTCGCCACGACTCCACCAGATCTTCGGTGTGAAGTCCACGCCGGGCCTCAGTGGCGTGCTGGCCGGTCACCACGAACAACAGGCGATCTCCCCCATCAAGCAGATGCCCAATCTGTACCTGATGGCGGCAGGCGCCATCGCCCCCAACCCCGCTGAACTGCTGCAACAGGCCACCTTCGGTTTCCTCTTGCGCGAACTGCTCGACAAGTTCGACCACGTGCTGGTCGACACACCCTCTTATGCCGTGGGCTCCGATGCCCGCGTGATTGGCGTGCACTGCGGCGCGGCCCTCATCGTCGGGCGCAAGCATGCCAGCCGGGTACCACGCATGCAGACGCTTGTCACGATGTTGAACAAGAGCAAGGTCAAACTGGCCGGCATTCTGGTCAACGAGTTCTGATCCCTCATGCCGCAGATCATGTCCACCGCACCTGGCACTGCCCATCCGCCGCTCAGCGCGTCCTTTCCGATCGACCTGATCGGCATCGCGCTGGCCATGATGGCCATGTATGTGCCCACCTTGATGACGCTGTTTCAGGATGGCTCGGGGGCACTCTGGCGAGAAGGCGAACACAGCCACGGCCCCATCATGCTGGCACTGGCACTGTGGCTCACGCACACGAGATGGCAGGAATACGCGGCCATGCATGGCACCTTGCACGCGCGGTCGTCGGAACTCAGGGCGGCGTGGGGCTTCTTGATGCTCGGGGCCTTGATCTACACCTTGTCGCGCGCGCTGGGCATCATCTATCTCGAGGTGGCTTCATTCATCCCCATGCTGATGGGGATCATCGTCCTGCGTGGCGGCTGGCCCTTGTTGTCAGCCTTGAAGTTCCCCGTGTTCTTCTGCATCTTCATGGTGCCCTTGCCCGCGTTCATGATTGACGGCATCAGCCACTGGTTCAAGACCCAGGTGTCCATTGTCGTCGCCGACTTGCTGTGGAACCTGGGCTACCCCATCTCCAGATCGGGCGTGGTGCTCTCCATCGGCCCCTATCAACTACTGGTGGCCGACGCCTGCGCCGGCATGCGCACCCTGTTCATGCTCGAAGCCATGGGCATCTTCTACCTCAACGTGATCCGTCACAGCTCCATGTTGCGCAACGTGGGTCTGGCCATGTTGATCGTGCCCATCAGCTTCACAGCCAATTCGCTGCGCGTGATCGCGCTCACGCTGATCACCTTCTACTTCGGCGATGAAGCCGGCCAGGGCTTCATGCACGGCTTTGCCGGCATCGTGCTGTTCGCCACGGCCATGTTGCTGATGATGGGCGTGGACACCTTCCTGCGGTCTATTTCAAAGGCACCAGCCGAAACGGGAGCCCGCGCATGAGCCAGGTCTTGAACGCCTGGGTGGCCTCACCCGTCTTGCCGCGTCGGCGCTTCATGTTGGTCGTGGGCCTCATGCTGCTGGCCTTGCTGGCCGGCAAGCTGGCGCAGCCCAACCGTCTGTGGACCGAGGCCATCGGCAGCCCCGTTTACGCCAGCATGCTGCCCGATCACTTCGGAGACTGGCAACGATCGGACCTCGGCGTGCATGCGGTGGTCAACCCGGTTCAATCCGAAATGCTGGAGCGCATCTACAGCGAAACCGTTGCCGCCAGCTATGTCCAGAAGTCCACAGGGCGCGTGCTGATCCTGTCCATCGCGTACGGCCGCAACCAGTCGTCCGATACGCAGCTGCACACACCCGAGATGTGCTACGGCTCGCAAGGCTTCAAAGTGGGAGAAAGCCGGGTGGCCCATCTGAGCACGCCCTGGGGATCCCTGCCGGTTCGCCAGGTACCCACCACCCTGGGCAGCCGATCCGAGCCGCTCACTTACTTCGTGCGCAACTCACGTCGCGTGACCACGGACAGCTCCCTGTCGCGTAACCTGGCTCGCATGGAGGTGGCCTTGCGTGGCTACATCGGAGACGGCCTGCTGGTGCGCGTGTCAGAGATCACCGCGCGCGACGACGCCTTTGCCTTGCAGTCCGGCTTTCTTGGCGAGTTCCTGGCCGCACTGACACCTGCTCAGCGTGAGCTCTATATCGGCGCCAGCCTGCCGCCCGCACAGACTCGCCCATGAGCATGAGCCCGCTGATGTCCCGCATCATTGCAGCCATGGGGGCTGGCACGCTGGGGCAAGGCGTGAACATCGCCATCCAGTTGCTGTCCTTGCCAGTGTTCCTGCACTGGTGGGATCTGAGCCAGTACGGCCAATGGCTGATGCTGTCGGCCATGCCCGCCTACCTGTCCATGGCCGATGCAGGCATGGTGAGCACGGCCGGCAATCGGATGACCATGGCCATGGGACGGGGCGACGTCAAACAGGCCAACCGGGTCTTCCACAGCGCCACCGTGTTCATGATGCTGACCTGCGGTGCGCTGGGGGGCCTGTCGGTGTTGGCTGTGCTCGTGGTGGGCATACCGGGCGTGGATACGCTGGCCGAACGCGGCGCCTTGCTCTGCCTGTGTCTGGGCGTCCTGGTGAGCTTCGCGGGCGGCCTGGCTGATGCCGTGTTTCGAGCCAGTCACCGCTATGCCTTGGGCAACGCCCTGGGCACCCTCGTTCGCCTGGGCGAGTGGATCGGTTCCATCATCGGCCTGTGGCTGAGCCAGGATCTGTTCGCGGTGGCCTTAGGGGGCTTGCTGTGGCGCATCGCCGGTACGGTGATGATGGCCGCGTGGAGTCGCAGCCAGGCCATGGGCCTGACCTGGGGGGTGCACGACGCCCACGTCCAGGAAGTCCGCAGCATGGCCAGGCCGGCCTTGTCCTTCATGCTCTTCCCGGTCTCCAATGCCATCACCTTTCAAGGCCTGACGCTCTTGACGGGGCACCTGCTCGGCCCCGCGATGGTCGCCGTGTTCAACACCTATCGCACCCTCGCCCGCGTCGCCGTGCAGGTCACGGCCACACTCAGCCACGCCTTGTGGTCGGAGTTCTCTCGCTTGTTTGGTCAAGGTGGTGCACCGGCCATGCTGGGCCTCTATACCCGTGCGGCACGCATCGGATTGATGGGCTCGGTGACCTTGAGCGGCACGCTTTATCTGGCGGGGCCGCATCTGCTGCACTGGTGGACGCATGGCGCCGTCCCAGGGAATGACGCCCTGCTGGCCTGGCTGCTGCTCTACGCCGCCGTATGCGGCGCCTGGCACATTCCTCGCGTGGCCCTCATGGCCACCAACCAGCACGATGGTCTGGCACAGGGCGTCGTGTTGATCAGCGCAGGTGGCTTCGTGCTGTCATGGTGCCTGGCGCGCTATTGGCAAGTGGAAGGCATCGCGGCAGGCATGGCCCTGGCCGAAATCGCCTGCGCCCTGTGGTGCGTACGGGCTTTGCAGAAGGTCATGGCCCCGCGGGAGGCCTGGGCATGAAAGTGGTCTTGAGCACGCCAGGGCGCTTCCACACCTTCGACCTGGCCCGACAGCTGCATCAACGCGGCGCCTTGGGCACCGTGTTCAGCGGCTACCCTCGCTTCAAACTGAAGCAGGAGCGCCTGCCCGCCGACAAGATCCGGACCTGGCCCTGGTTGCAAACGCCCTATATGGTCGTCGCATGGCGCATGTCGCCCGCCATCAGGCGCGAATGGGAGTGGCTGGGGCAAAGGGCCATGGATGCCCATGTGGCGCGCAAACTGCCGCCGTGTGATGTGCTCGTGGCCCTGTCGGGTGGGGGCTTGAAGTCAGGCATGCAGGCACAAGCCCGCGGCGCCATCTACGTGTGCGACCGCGGCTCCGCGCACATCCGCACACAGGATCAGCTCATGCGATCAGAGGCCGAGCGCTGGGGCCTGCCCTTCGATGGCATCGACCCTCGCGTGATGGATCAGGAGGAGC
>NZ_DASUIS010000107.1:0-4569 GCF_036279675.1 Aquabacterium sp.
CCATGAAATCGCCAGCGTAAGCGGGCGCAGCGGCGGCGCATGCCAGAGCGGCAGCAGCGATCAGGCGGGTGCGGATGGAAGTGGCGTTCATGATTGATCCTTCTTGTGGCTAGGTTGCTGGGGAGCGTGTTGGCGCTACCCATGCAGCCATTGCAACAAGATCAGACCGCCCAAAACTTGTGCTGCATCAACTCAGCGTGGCCCAAAGCAGTGCGAATACTCCAAAACCCTTGGGGTTTTGCGCCAGATCAGACGAACGCGATGCGTTTGAGCAACGGATCTGACAACTTCCCCTGTCAGAGGCCCAGGCGCTGGGTGATCGCCAGCACGGGGCCGGACTGGTTCATCGTGTAGAAGTGCAGCCCGGGCACACCGCCCTGGCGCAGCTTCTCGCACAGCTCGCTGACGACGTCCAGACCAAAGGCCTGGATGGACGCCTTGTCGTCGCCATAGCCTTCCAGACGCGTACGGATCCAGCGCGGGATCTCTGCGCCGCAGGCATCCGAAAAGCGCATGAGCTGCGTCGAGTTCGTGATGGGCATGATGCCGGGGATCACGGGAATCGTCGCACCAGCCTTGTGCGCGTCTTCGACAAAGCGGAAGTAGGCGTCCGCGTTGAAGAAGTACTGCGTGAGGGCCACATCGGCGCCGGCCTTTACCTTGGTGACGTAGGCCTGCAGGTCGGCCTGCGGGTTGCGGGCCTGGGGATGCATTTCGGGATAGGCGCCCACTTCGATGTGGAAGTGCTGGCCGGTTTCTTCGCGGATGAAGGCCACCAGTTCGCTGGCGTAGCGGAACTCGCCGAAGCCGCCGTAGCCGCTGGGCAGGTCACCGCGCAGCGCCACCAGGCGCTTGATGCCATCAGCCTTGAACTGAGCCAGTTGCTCGCGCACGGACGCCTTGCTCGCGCCAATGCAGGAGAAATGAGGCGCCGCATCAAAGCCTTCGCTCAGGATGGCGCGCACGGTCTGGATGGTGCCGTCCTGGGTGGAGCCGCCGGCGCCATAGGTCACCGAGCAGTATTCCGGCTTGAGCGGGTAGAGCTGCTGGCGCACGGCGGCCAGCTTGTCCACACCCTCAGGCGTCTTGGGTGGGAAGAACTCCAGGCTGATGGGCAGACGCGTCAAGGTCGTCATAGAAGGCTTTCAAGATCTGTTCTGGTGCGGCTTTTAACGTAAGCAAGCGCTCACTTTTCAAGCTTTTCGCGCCCGAACGAAGAATTCACGGTTGCCGTCGCCACCGGCGATCGGGCTATTGAAGTAAGCACTGACTTTCAAACCAAGATCCGTACAGGCCTGGCGAATGCGTGCTTCCACCTCGGGGTAGCTGGCTGGGTCCTTGACCAGGCCGCGCTTGCCGATGTGCTCGGGTTGCAGCTCGAACTGCGGTTTGACCAGGATGAGCATCTCACCCT
This sequence comes from Aquabacterium sp., assembly GCF_036279675.1. Lineage (GTDB taxonomy): Bacteria > Pseudomonadota > Gammaproteobacteria > Burkholderiales > Burkholderiaceae_C > Aquabacterium. The sequence continues at coordinate 1,415 of NZ_DASUIS010000107.1, forward strand.
TGTCGGCCAGGAAAGGCACAAGCGCGGGCAGAACCAGCGTGAGCGAGATGAAGGACAGATCGGCCACGATGAAGTCGAAACCCGACTCGGGCGCATCCTCGCCGAGGTCTTCAGCAGTGAGGTGGCGCGCGTTGACGCCCTCGATCACCGAAACCTGAGGATGCTCTGCGATGCTGTGGTGCACCTGACCATGCCCCACATCCACCCCCACCACGTGCGAAGCCCCATGCGACAGCAGCACCTCGGTGAAGCCACCGGTGCTCTGCCCCACGTCCAGACAAAGCTTGTCCTTCAGATCGACAGGGTGCTTGCAGAACGCGCAATGCTTGAGGGCGCCTTCCAGCTTCAGGCCGGCGCGAGAAACCCAGCGGGTCTCCGAGTCGTCCGTCACCTGGAACTCGCTCTCGATGGGCAACTGCTCGCCCGCCTTGCGCACGGTGGTCCAGCCTTTGGGGCCGCTCCACTGCACGGCGCCTTGTTCAATCAGCCGCTGTGCGGCCGAGCGCGTGGGCGCCAGGCCTTTTTCAAGAATGAGCTGATCGGCGCGGGCGAGGAGGATGTTGTTCATGTACGAGAGGTGCAAGGAAAAAAGTTCACGCCAGGCGAACAGGCCTTGGCCGAGGCACTGGACGCCTCGCGCCCCGGCACGCCCAAAGGAGTGCCACCGAAGGTGCACGACAAATCCAGCGACCGCCGCGGATCCGGCTTGGCCGGTCCGCCAGCGGTGCCCCCCTGGGGGGGCGGCCGCAGGCCGTAGGGGAGGTTAGTAACGGTAAGTGTCAGGCTTGTAAGGACCGTTCTTGGGCACGCCGATGTAGGCAGCTTGCTCGTCGGTCAGCTCGGTCAGCTGGGCGTTGAGCGTGGTCAGTTGCAGGCGAGCGACCTTTTCGTCCAGGTGCTTGGGCAGCACATAGACCTTGCCGTTGTCGTAAGCGTCGCTGTGGGCGAACAGCTCGATCTGGGCGATGGTCTGGTTGGCGAAGCTCGACGACATCACGTAGCTGGGGTGACCCGTGCCGCAACCCAGGTTCACCAGGCGGCCCTTGGCCAGCAGGATGATGCGCTTGCCATCCTTGAAGATGACGTGATCAACCTGGGGCTTGATCTCTTCCCACTGGCAGTTCTGCTCCAGCTTGGCCACCTGGATTTCGTTGTCGAAGTGACCGATGTTGCAGACGATGGCGTTGTTCTTCATCGCGGCCATGTGCTCATAGGTGATCACGTCGCGGTTGCCGGTGGTGGTCACGAAGATGTCGGCCTTGTCGGCAGCCCAGTCCATCGTGACGACGCGGTAGCCTTCCATGGCGGCTTGCAGGGCGTTGATCGGATCGATCTCGGTCACCCAGACTTGAGCCGACAGGGCACGCAGCGCTTGGGCCGAGCCCTTGCCCACGTCACCGTAGCCCGCCACCACAGCGATCTTGCCGGCGATCATCACGTCGGTGGCGCGCTTGATGCCGTCCACCAGGGATTCGCGGCAGCCATACAGGTTGTCGAACTTGGACTTGGTGACCGAGTCGTTCACGTTGATGGCGCGGAACAGCAGGGTGCCCTTGGCACTCATCTCGTTGAGGCGGTGCACGCCAGTCGTGGTTTCTTCGGTCACCCCGATGATCTGGGCCGCCTTGCGGGTGTACCAGGTGCTGTCCACGGCCAGCTTGGCCTTGATGGAGGCGTAGAGGATGTGCTCTTCTTCGCTGGTGGGGTTGTTCAGGATGCTGAGGTCCTTCTCGGCGCGCTTGCCCAGGTGCATCAGCAAGGTGGCGTCGCCACCGTCGTCCAGGATCATGTTGGGGCCTTCGCCTTCCGAACCCTTGGGGCCGAAGTCGAAGATGCGGTGGGTGTAGTCCCAGTAGTCTTCCAACGATTCGCCCTTGTAGGCGAACACGGGGGTGCCGGCTTCCACCAAGGCAGCCGCCGCGTGGTCTTGGGTCGAGAAGATGTTGCACGAAGCCCAGCGCACTTGGGCGCCCAGGGCTTGCAAGGTCTCGACCAGCACGGCGGTCTGGATGGTCATGTGCAGGGAGCCGGTGATGCGCGCGCCCTTGAGGATCTGCTTGGGCGCGTATTCGGCACGGATGGCCATCAGCGCCGGCATTTCGCTTTCAGCGATCTTGATTTCCTTGCGGCCCCAGTCGGCCAGGGACATGTCAGCAACGACGCACTCGACGCCTTTGTGTTCGTTGATCAAAGATTGGGTCATGGCTCAAGCTCCTAAATCGGTCAGAAGCCGCCGTGCATACCGGGAATGCGGGCCGTGCCAGACAGGACACGACAGATACAACTCACCCAGCGGGACACATGCGGGTGAGCGCCGTTGCAATAGAGAAGTCTTTCGAGCCTGGGGCCGCGACTGACGTGCGGACCTTGCAACGCTCCTCGAAAGAGTCGTGGGAGTATAGCGGTTGGCCCGAACCAGAACAAGCTCAAACAGGTCGGATTTCACACTCAATTAAACCGCGGCCACCTGCACCCGATTTCGCCCCGCCTGCTTGCCTGCATACAGGGCTTGATCCGCCCGAGAGATCAAAGCTTCAACGACATCGCCTTCTCGCATCAGGGCCACACCCAGCGTCATGGTGACCGGGATCGGCCCCTTGGCTGACTGACAAACATGGGCAGCCACTTGCGCACGCAGGCGTTCGGCCACTGCCTGCGCTTCGTCTGCACCGGTGCCAGGCAGCACGATCAAAAACTCCTCGCCCCCCCAACGGGCCACGCGGTCCATCTGGCGCACACCATTGCTGAGCACTTTGGCGACCGCGCGCAAAACCGTGTCTCCAGCGTGATGGCCATGCTTGTCATTGATCCCCTTGAAGTGATCTACATCACACAAGATGACACTCAGAGGGCGGTCTTGGCGAACAAACGCACCGGCCTCATGCTGGAGCACATCCAGCACCGCACGACGATTGTGCAGTTGCGTCAAGGGATCGGTGCAGGCTTGGTACCTCAGCACCGACTCGGCCTGCAGCAACAACTCGCGGTATACCGCAGCCAGGGCACCCAAAATCAAGAACGTGCCCAGTAGGTTGAACGTCCGCAAACCACTCACCACCGAGGCGGGTAAAACATGTACCGGCTGAGCGTGACGCAGCGTTGCATCCAGAACCAGATAGAGCAACCCGCCGCCCACGCCCCAGATCCAGCGCACC
>NZ_DASUIS010000108.1:0-25412 GCF_036279675.1 Aquabacterium sp.
GTCTCGCTGTAGCCCAGCTTCTCGGCGATCAGCTCGATGGGCAACTGGGTGTGCCGCAGATGATGGATGGCACGTTGCTGCTGCACCTGCGTGACCAGATCCTGGAAGGTGCAGGATTCGCTTTGCAGGCGGCGCCGCAAGGTGCGCTCGGCGCAATGCAGGCGTTCGGCCACGGTGCCCAGGTCCGGCATGGGGTGCGTGCTGAGCAGCAGGTTCTCGACCTGCCGCGACCAGGGGTTCTGCTGGCGCTTGAGCAACTGGGCATCGCACTGCTCCTGCATGATCTTGAGCGTGATCGGGTTGGCCAGCCGCAGCGGCTTCAGCAGCGATTGCCTACGGGCGATCACGCGGGTCTCGACCGCGCCAAAGTGCAAGGGCCAGCCAAAGAAGGCTTGCACGGATGCCAGATCGGCCGGGGCTTCCATGGCGATGTCCATGTCGTCCACCAGTTCTGCCCAGTCCTCGGCGCCCGCCTCCTTGCTCAGGTTGCGGATGAAGGCCAGATCCCGCATGAGGTAGAAGCTGCGGCAATCGCCCAGGTCCATGCAGTCCACATAACGGGCGCAGACCTGGTCGCCATCTTCTTCCATCAGGATGCGAAACGGCGTGAAGGTCAGGTCCACATAGCGGGCCAGGAAGCGGCAGGCCTCCAGCATGGTGGGGTGGCTCACCAGTGCCGCACCCAGGGTGCCAAAGCTGTTGTAGTGATAGAAGGTGCTCGCGCGCAGACCGGGCACGGTCTCGCGGGTCAGGCGCAGGTAGTTGCGCACCACGATCAACTCGTGGCTGAAAGGGATGTCGCGGTTGGCATCGCGCAGCAGGGCTTCGGTCAGCCCGGTGCCAGCCAGCAATTGTTCGCCAGACAAGCCTTCATCCAGCGCGCATTGCAGCAGGGGGTACACCGACATGGTGGAAACGCGAAGCGAGCGAAGGTCCATACATCCAGATTTACGCAGAACAAGCCAAGACAGCCAGACAGTGAATTGGCCAGATCGATCAGTAGCCTGACCGGTCGCAGCATCCACACCTGACCAGCCCCCTCCTAGTATCACCTCGTACATCACAACGAGGAGACGTCGTGCAATTGAGCGATGAAGACATCGCCATGATCGGCGACAGTTTGCAGCACATCTGCAGGGATCTGGCTGAGGACTTGTTCGCACGTCCGGAGCAGACATGTGAACCAGACCGGTTCCGGGCGGTGCTGGATCTGTTCGTGGATCAGGGTTTCGTCAACACATCATCAGATGATGGATGCGGCTTGTGGGAAGGATGCGAACAAGCACCCCAACTGGCCTTGACCTTGCGCAACCTCACCACGATTGCCAGGGTGAGCGCCTCGCTGGCCTTGAGTTTGCATCGATCGGCATTGGCGCTTCACCTGCTGAAACAGCTGGGCGAGGCGGCGCCAGAGCGGGCCCATCCCTGCGTCAACCTGCATGGCCGCCATGGCATTGGTCGCGGTGAGCTGGCCAACTGGTGGTGCGGGCAGGCTGTGGACGAGGCCATGTTGCGCGATGCCTTTGATCCAGGTCGAGTCTGTGCGGGCTTGATGCACGGGCAGGCTCACCTGCTGCTGGCGCCCGTGTTCGCACAAGGTACGCTGGCCTGGCAGATCCTTCAAGGCGAGGTGCATGGCATCACGCCGGGTCACGGCCTGGACGAGCTGCACGACGGTGAGTTCGTGCCGCAACAGGCACGTATCGTGAGCTTGCCCGCAGACCAGGCCAAGGCCTTGTCTCGCGACATCTGGCACCGGGAGTGGCTGGGCTTGCTGGCCATCCAGCAAGGCTGCGTCCAGCAGATGACCGAGATGGCCCAGCAGTTCAGCGCCCTGCGCTTTCAGGGTGGCCGCGTCATCGCCGGGCACCCGGCGGTGCAGAACATGTTGGCCGACATGCAGGCAGCTCTGACCGATGTGCGCACCGTGCTGGCTGGGCAGCGCCTGAGCGAGCCCGGCTTTGCGGATGTGCTGAGGGCACGTAACCGTTTGCATGAGGGCCTGGCCCTGGCTGCCAACGTGGCGATGCAGACCTTCGGTGGCCTGGGTTATATGCGCGACAACGGCATTGAAAAACGCTGGCGCGATGTCAATCACCTGCGTTTGCAAAGCGGTGGCCCCCTGGAGATGCAGTTGATGTCGGCCAACTGGGCGTCGATCTCAGGGGCGAACGCGGGAGCAGGCGCATGAGCACACTGGATCACATCGAAGGGCATGTGGCGCCCCTGCACATGCTCAATCCCCTGCAGCGCATCAAGGAGCTCAACACCTTGGGGCGTGCGCTGACACACTATGGTCCCGCCGACTTGTGGGAGATGGACACGGCCAGCCTGCCGGCCGCATTGGGGCGTTTGCGCCGTCGCGTCCGCCAGTTCGCGCAGACCCACATGGCACCCAATGTGCGCCTGCTGGACGAGGCCGAACACGCGCAGCCGGGCACCTTGCATCCGGCTGCGCGGCAACTGCTGATCAAGGCGGGGCATGCAGGCTACATGTCCAACGTCGTGCCGACCCCGCTGGGTTCGGCTTCGTGGTGGGAGATGCGCTTCTCGCCGGCCTACCGCATGGCCATTCAGGTGGAAGAGATGTCGGCCGTGTGTGCGGGCCAGATGCTGTTGCTGAGCGCCCATCACCTGGGCCTGGCGCCCGTGCTGCTCAGTGGCGATGTGCAAGCGATGTGGCGATTCATCCGCCCCATGCACCAGGACTTCATGCAAGGCAGGCCGCATCTGTTTGCCTACGCCATCACCGAGCCCACGGCCGGCAGCGATGCGGAAGATGGCCATGGCGCGCACACCAACCGTCCTCGCGTGGTGGCCAGGGCGGTGCCTGGCGGTTACCGGATCAGCGGGCAGAAGTGCTACATCAGCGGTGGTGATGTGGCCCGCAAGGTCGCCGTGTTCGCTGCGCTGGAAGGCGAGGGCTTCGAATCCTGGACCTGCTTCATGCTGGACGCCAGCAACCCTGGCATGCGCGCCCGCCGCACCGAGTTGAAGATGGGGATGCGTGCCAGCAGCGCCGCCGAGCTGACTTTCGAGGATGCCTTCGTGCCGGAAGCCGATGTGATCGGCGGCTTGCGCAAGGGCTGGGCGCTCAACCGCGCCACTCTCAATGCCTCGCGCTATCCGGTGGCAGCCATGGCCGTGGGCATCGCCCGTCGTGCCTGCGAGCTGACCTTGAACCATGCCATGGACACCCGCCTGGGCGGCCGTCCCTTGATCTCGTATCAGGAGGTGCAACTGCAGCTGGCGCAGATGGTGGCCGAGACCCGCACGATCCGCTCGCTGTTGTGGCAACAAGCCAGTGGCAGCCAGCAGGCCAGGCAAGCCGGTGCGTGCATCAGCAAGTTCATGGCCACCGATCGGGCCCAGGCGATCTGCGAGATGGGCATGGCCCTGATGGCCGAGCACGGTGCGCGCACGGGCACCGGCCTGGAGAAGCTGCTGCGCGACATCCGCCTGACCCGCATCTTCGAGGGCACCAACCAGATCAACCGGCTGGGCCTGATCGAAGACATGCAAACCCAGCTGCTGGCCCGCATGGCCGGTGAGCCCCTCCACATCAGCGTGTGAACAAGGACCCAGACATCATGAGAAGTTATTTTGACGTGGACAGGCAGACCTACCCGACGCGAGTCGGGCCTGTGGAACTGCCCATCCTGTACTACAACGCGGCAGCCGTGTTTGCTTCCTTTCTGGTGGACGAGGACAAGGCGCAGGCCGTGCTGCCGCCCGAGCTGAAGGCTGTGACCTTGCGGCCCGGCAAGGGCCTGGTGACCGTGGCCTTCTTCGAGTACGTGGATACCTCGGTGGGCCCTTACAACGAGATGGGCGTGGCCGTGGCCGGGCACCCGGTGACATCGAAGTTCAAGGACACGGCAGCCTGGCATTGGGGCAAGTCCTCGCTGCCCGGGATGTACGTGGCGGACTTGCCCGTCACCACGGCGGCGGCCCATGCTGCTGGCCACGATTGCTGGGGCTACCCCAAGATCATCGTGCCCATCGACTTCCAGTTGCGCGACCGTGATCTGGATTGCGCCGTGCGCAGCGAAGATGGGCGAGATCTGTTGTGCCGCCTGTCAGGGCGTGTGGGGGCAGGCGTGAAGATGTCCGCGCCCAACCTGATGACCTACACGCTGTTCAAGGGGCAATTGCTGCGCACGGTGATCAACACCCGAGGGCGCATGCGCCATGGCCTGGGGGGTGAGGTGCGCTTGCAATGTGATGGCGGAGGTGCCCATCCCTTGAGTGCGCGCCTGCGTGGGCTGGGTCTGCACGGGGCCAGGCCCCTGATGGTTCAGACCATCCAAGGCATGCATGCCATCCTGCCTTCCGGTGTGCCTGTGAAATGATTTTCAAACAACATCTGTACCGGGCTGAATTTTCAGTATAGAATGCCAGCTTCGTCGGGGCGTAGCGCAGCCTGGTAGCGCATCTGCTTTGGGAGCAGAGGGTCGTGAGTTCGAATCCCACCGCCCCGACCATCCAATTCAACGGGTCAGTTTCGCAAGAAGCTGACCCGTTTCCTTTTGTTCGCTCGGTGCGTGTCCTGTGCGTGTTTGGTGCGTGTTTGGTGCTGGGCCGTTGCACCTCCCGTGCTTGCCGTCAGTCAACCGCGCTCATCCAGCCCTTGTGCCGGATGCGGGGTGCCAAACGCGGCCTTCAGTTGCCGCCCCAGTTGCCCCCGCATCAGTCGATCGACCAGCGCGGGGCACAGCGCATTGGCCTTGCTCAGCCACCAGGTCTGCCGCCCCATCACCGCAGACGGCGAGTTGGCAGCCAGGGCTGTCAGCACAAAGTCGGCCACCCGGTCCACGCTGACCAAGGGCGCGCCCATGCGAGCCCAGAGCGGCCCGAAAGGTCGCTCGGCAGCTGTGTCGGCGGGTTCGGGGCACAGGTAGCTCACGGTCAGCGCACGACCTTCGAGCTGAAACTCCCTGCGCAGCGCCTGGCACAGGCTTGCCAGGGCAGATCGCGTGGCCGCATCCACGGCGTAGTAAGGCAGAGCCAGATGCCCATCGCCAAAGCCACCAATGTGGGCGATCACGCCGTATGGTTTCATGCAGCGATCGGCCAGTGCACGCGTCAGGACGATGGGGCCGAGCAGGTTGACGTTCACCAGTTGAGCCATCTCATCCTGACTGTGCAGGAGGAAAGGCTTGCGCACGTCGGCGCCAGTGGCAAACACCACGATGTCCTGCCGACCCAGTTGAGCAGCGATGTTGGCCAAGGTCTCCAGGGCCAGCAGGTCCACGCGCAAAACGCGGCATCCCCAGGTCGATGCCAGGTCCTGCAGGCGATCGTGGCTCCTCGCCAGGGCGGTGACCTGTGCACCTTCGCGCGTGAAGGCCTCGACGAGCGCTTCGCCGAAGCCCCCGGTTGCGCCCACCACAGTCACCGCCATCCCCGCAAAACGAGGTGACGATCTGCCGGTCTGGCGCGTGGAGAACAAACCGTTGAGCGTCACGGTATGTCTCTCACCAGGTTGATCATGAATCGCCTGCTGTGATGAGCGCGATCGTCGTCTGGCCAGGTTCGGGCCTGCAACCATTGGCCTTCCACCCGCCACGACTTGTCGAGCTGCTGCGAGGCGCCGATGCGCCATGACCAGTCTGCCCAGCCAGCGCGGTCGCTTCCGAGGTAGTCTCGTTTGAATGCCGCATTGGCATAGCTGACGGCCACGCCGATGCCGATCCATCCGGCCGATGTGGTCCAGCCCGAGCTAAGTCCGGTTTCGGCCTGCCAGCCCTGACGGTGTTGCGCAGCCCCTTGCGACAAGGCACTTTGCCACCACAGTGCCGGGTGGATGCGCACGTTGCCAAACGCCTGCGTTTGCAGCCGAGGGCCGATCGCGGGGGCGTTGAGGCCTGCGTCTTCCCGTGCTCGCCCCCACTGAGGCCAGAGCCTCACGCCAGCGGTCGAGCCCCCCAGCCAGGTGGTCTGCCAGCCCGCGCCATGTTGTGTCGACAGGAACCAGCCATCGTGGCGTATGTAGTCGACAAGTGGCAGCAGCCCTTGTCGATGGTGCGTGCCCTCTGGCGAGCGTGGGACTTGAAGCCAGCCCAGGCCGACGCCGAGTTGGTCCACTGCCGGCGGTGCGTCCAGATCGGCCAGGGTGCCCCATGCGCAACATCCCATTGGCCAGCACAGGGCACCGATCAACGCCAGCCGTGTGCCTGTATGTCCCAGCAAGGTGTCAGGCCTCCATGTCGCGCAGGCGCGCGCCGATCAGGGCACCTGAGGGCACCATGAGGAAGGCATTGGCCGCCCACCATGACAGGTCGTAGTCGGCGGTCAGGGCCCAGAAAGACAGCGCCATGAGCCCTGCGCAAAAGGTCAGGCTCAGGCTGACGAGGATCAGGCTTTCACCCATGGCCGTTCTGGCCTGCCGCGTGAACGCGATGCCTGCCAGGCCTGTCAGCGAGGCCAGGACGTCCAGTGGCAGAAAGGACCAGTTCCATGCCGATATCACAGGGTCGTGGTAGCCCTTGAACAACCAGGCCGGGGGCAGGATGTCTGCCATCGCCACCAGCCAGTACAACAGCAGGCCGATGTCCACCAGCAGGAGGTAGGCGCACAGTGCGGGCCAGCTGCGCTGAACATGCCATCTCGCCATGGGAATGGTGTTCATGGTCAGGCCGCATTCAAGGCAGGTTTGCCCAGCTGGATCAGCACCACCCCGGCGATGACCAGGCCTATGCCCAGCAAGGACATGGCAGACAGGGCGTCGCGGAACACCAGGTAGCCGATGGCTGCCGTCAACACCGTGCCCACGCCGGACCAGATCGCGTAGGCCGCGCCGACGGGGATGTGCTTGAGCGAGAGCCCGAGCAGGTAGAACGCGCAGACGTAGCCCAGGGCGGTGACGACCACGGCCGGCCAGTACTTGAAACCATCTGACGCACGCAGGGCGTTGGTGGCGATGACCTCAGCCACGATGGCCAGAGACAGGAGCAGGGCGGGGGGAGACGACATCGGTCAACCTCATGAACGAATGGGCATGTGAACGGGGCTGGGGGCGGCGAGGTGGGCCACAAAGGGACGCTCGAAGCGGTGATGAAACCACCTGGCAAACACCATGCACACAGGTGGGCAGAGCAGGCACAGTGCCAGCCATTGCAGATGCGGCTCATCCAGCCAGTGGCGGCAGCCCAGCCAGATGAGGAAGATCAAGGGGGCATGGGTGAGGTAGAGCGAGTAGGCGTAGTCGCCCACGCGCCGCCACCACGAGCCACCCAGAGACAGGCTGGCTGATGTGCCACCGGTCAGTGCCCACAGGAGCAACACGGCGGCGGCGGTGCACAGCACGTCCAGATAAGCCAGGTACTGTTCCGATTGCACGAAGCCCAGTTGCAGTGACAGCGTCATCAAGCCGGCCAACGCCAGCAGGCCCAGTGCGCGCGACCAGCGGTGTGCGGCAGCCATCAGCCACCTGCGTTGCTGGCAGGCCCAGATGCCGGCATAGAAGTGGGCAATCAGGCCCAGGTAAGGCAACGGAAAGTCCGGGATGGCGAGCTGCGTCAGTGCGGCGATGAGGCCATACACCACACCATAGACCAGCAAGATGGACCACCAGGGCATGCGGGTGGCGAACCGCAGCATCATCGGAAAACACAGGTAGAGGTGGAATTCGGCGGCCACCGACCACATGGCATAGTTGATCTGCGTGCTGTCCACAAAGTCCTGAAGCAGCAGCAGATGAGACAGCACGCCGGATGTGGTGATGGGGATGCTGATGTCCCATTGGGATCCGGTGCGTTCGCTGCCCGTCAGCCAGATCACCAGGCAGGACAGCAACACGGCGACGTAGTAGGGCAGCGCAATGCGCATGAAGCGCCGCCAATAGAACGCGCGTACCTTGTTGCGGGGCAAGCTCATGCGGCAGGCCGCTGCCAGCGAAAACCCGCTCAGCACGATGAAGAACACCACCGCGTAGTGGCCGTAGTAGAGCCAGGCGCTGGCCTGTAGCCAGGCGCCGGTCGGCGTGTGGCCATAGCCCAGCGGTGGCGCCACGGCGGGCCACACCTGGAACCAGATGTGGCTGATCATCACGTAGAAGGCCGCCAACCCCCTCATGGCGGTCATGGCGTCCCAGTCGCTGCGTGATACCTGCCAGCTTGCTTGTGTCGCAGTCACAGGCGCATCCTGATTCAGGCCTTCTGGGCGAGCAGGACGCTGAACTGGTGGGTCAGCGGCACGCGCTTCTTCTGGGCAGCGACCAGTTGTTCAAACGCGTGAAGGAATTCGTCCAGATACGCGGGCTCGATGGCGTCCAGGAAGCCCGCAGACGCGCCGGACTTCAGCATGTATTCCCGTACCTCGGAGGCCGATTCATACGGAATGTCCAGCGTACCGTTCCAGCTGTTGATCTGCTCGAGTTGCCCCTGGCAGAACTTCTTGACCAGGTAGCCCGCATCTTCAGGCAGGTTGATCTTGATGGCCTTGCGCAGGTAGCGAGGCTGGCTGACGATGAGTTGCTCGAACAAGGCGCTGACTTCAGCCAGCGTGCATTTGCGGTTTTCGATGATGGCCAGAATGCCACCTGGACGCAGCACGCGTTCGACCTGTGTGCGCAACGTGTCATGGTTGAAGTAGCAGACACCCCAGGCGCACAGGACCGCGTCCAGGGATTCATTACTGCGTTCGGTGATGGCATCCAGCGCATCGCCATGCCAGAAGTCGACCCTGGGCCCCTCGCCATGGCCGTTCTTGGCCTTGTTGACGGCGAGCATGCCTTCCGACAGGTCCACGGCCGTCAGGTGGGCCTCGGGCTTGAGCCGCTTGCACACGGCTGAGGTCAGGCGTCCGGTGCCTGCAGCCAGCTCCAGAATTCGCTCTTGTCCCTTGAGGGGGATCTTGTCGGCAAACTGGTCCGTGATGCTGCCCAGATAGCGACCGTAGTAGCTGTCGTAGGTGCTGGCGGCCTGATCGTAGTCGCGCTGCACGTCCGCGAAGTTGCCGGATATGTTCCACCTGACGGTGTTGAAGGCCAGGCGCAGTGTGTTGAGTGCTTTCATGATGGGGTGTGATGACAGGCTTGGTTGAGGGGGTACCGGCGAGGCCTTGTCAGGCTGCCAGCCCAGGATCGGACAGCGTGCTCAGGTAACTGGAGAGCAAGCGGATCGTCTTGTCGATCTGTGCGTGGCTGTGTGCCCGGTTCAGAAAGAAGCGGATGCGTGCCGCGCTCCTGGAGACGGCTGGATAGATGATGGGGAAGGCGTTGACACCACCTTCTCGCAACGCGTTGCAGGCGAGGATGGCCGCGTGCTGGTCGAGGTAGATCGGAAAGACCGGCGTGCCACCTGCCGTGCCCGTATCCAGCCCCGCTGCATGAGCCTGGTCCAGGAAGTAACGTGCCTTGTCTTGCAGCTCTTCCACCAGCGCAGGCTCACGGTCGATGATGTCGAGCGCGGCCAGGGCCGCCGCCGCGTTGGCAGGTGGCAAGCCCGTGCTGAACACGAAGCCGGGGCAGTTGTATTGCAGAAAGTCGATGAGATCGCGCCTGCCCGCGATGTAGCCACCACAGCTGACGAGCGACTTGCTGAGCGTGCCCATCAGGATGTCGATGGCTTCTGGCGGGACCCTGTACAGCTCGGCGATGCCTCGCCCTGTCTCACCGACTGTACCCAGCGAGTGGGCCTCATCCACCATGAGCACGAAGTCGTATTTCGCCTTGAGCGCCACGATGGCGCGCAGATCAGGCGCGTCGCCGTCCATGCTGTAGACACCTTCGACCACCACCAGCACGTGCTTGAAGTGGCGGGTCTGTTTGAGCTTTTCCTCCAGATCCTGAATGTCGTTGTGGTTGAAGCTGCGACGCTCCGCACCGGACAGCTTGATGCCCTCCAACACACTGTTGTGGATGTAGGCGTCGTGCACGATCAGGTCATTCTTGCCGAACAGAAAGCCGATCGTGGTGACGTTGGCACCGTGGCCGCTGACGAAACTCAGTGCGCGTTCAACACCCAGAAATTCGGCGATGCGCCTTTCCAGAGCCTGATGCAGTGGCGTTTCACCAGACACCAGTCGACTGGCGCCCGCACTGGAGCCAAAGCGCGCCACCGCGTCCAGTGTGGCCTTTTGCACTTCAGGATGACGCGACAGGCTCAGGTAGTCATAGCCGGAGAAGTTGATCACCTCCTGGCCCGTCTCTGTCTGTACCGTGTGGCCGTTGTGCGAATGGCGTGCTTCGAAGTAACCCAGCAGGTGGCCGATCTCGGCCTTCGCCTGCTTGAACACGCGATAGCGTCGATCGTGGTACCACCCCGCGTCAGGTGGACATGTGGGATCAGATTCCGTGTGCATGGCGGACCCTTGCCTGGATGGTTGAACAAATGCTGCCCAGCGTGCTGAGGCCGCAGCGATCTGCCCTTGTGAACAGGGCTCCCTGATTTATTTATGGATGAATGAATCTCTTGCCGACTCGTTGGCCGGCTTGATGTGTCACTGTGGCTCACGGTGACCAGATGGACAACTACCAGGACTGGTAGTTGCCAGGCACCAATTGACCGCCTCGCATCACGAGGCGAGCAGGCCTTGAACCTCGATCCAGCAGGCAAACAGGGGGCGTCCCTCGATCACCACCGGTGGTGCGGCACGGTGTGCTGCAAAGCCTGCTCGCCGCAGCAGGCGCTCGATGCCCAGAGGGGAAACCGTGATCAAGCGCTGGACGCCGTGCTGCGCTGCATAGGCGAGCACGGTGCGCAGCAGCCCCACGGCCACGGGCGATGAGAACTGGCTCATCGGATTGGCGCTGTGCTCGTTGAAGTCCATGGCGGCGAAGCGGGACAGTTCCCAGACGTCAGTCTGTCGGGGAGGGACGAGGTTGCCCATCAGCTGGGGGAAGACCTCCTGCAGCAGGTAGGGCCTGGTGGTGGGCAACAGGCGTGCGATGCCATTGAGTTGCCCTTCGTCATCACGCGCCACCATGTACACGGTGTCTGGCCCGTCGAACTGGTCCAGCTCCAGTCCGTCATGTGTATTGAGTTCCCAGCCCAGGTTTTCAACGAAGACGCGATGCCGGTAGCGTGCCACACCGGTCATCAGATCAGGTGTCAAATGGGCAGCTGTGCCTGCGATGTATTCCACCTCAACCTCCTTGATGCAGTTGAAGTGATTTCACCCTCTCGGTGCCCGGCGCGTAACTACCAGAATTTGTAGGTTCGAGGTGGCGCGGGCTAACTTATAAGGTGGGTCACCTTGTCACGCCATTGCAGGGCATCGACGACCGTGGCCAGCGTCTGGAAGTTGCGCTGCCAGCCATAGTCGAGGTGTCGCTCGTCGATGAGCATCACGTTGCTGCGCGGCAGGCCGACCCTGACGTAGCGCACCACGCCGTTGATCGTTTCCAGCCGCCAGTCCCAGCCCAGGCTGACCTGCGGGTCCGTGATGCCCACCCATTCCGTGTAGCCGGAGATGGAGGTGACGGTGCCGCAGCGTGTGGTGACATCGCCATCAATGCCACACAGCAGATGCTGCAGGCGCATGGACAGCATCTCATCCAGCGATAGGCGAACGAAGCCATCTTCTTGGATCATGGCCGTATGTCCCTGTGTGGTCAGCGTGAAGCCGGGGATTGGTAATTTGCCCGCTTCGCGATGAGCACGTCAAGGGGATGTACCTTGAGCCCGGCTGTCGAGCATCAACCCTGCTCAGCTCAGCAGGCCCAACATGGCTGCGCGTACCACGGCGGCAGTCTTGTTGGCCGTGCGCAATTTGCCGGATGCGTTCTTGAGGTGAAAGTTCACCGTGTTGATCGAGATGGACATGATCTCGGCGATTTCACCGGAGGTCTTGCCATCGGCGCACCACTTGAGGATGTCTGTCTCCTTGCGCGTGAGGGGGCGCTGGTCTTCATCACACCAGGCCCGTGCCGTGGCCCGAGTCATGGCCGTGTGCGCGACGTTGGCCAGCCAGTGCATCTTCATCTGCTTGTCGTCGAGTTCGGCCTTCGACAGGGGTTCACTGGATCGGCACAGCGTGAGCATGCCGCCACCACCGTAAGCATCCAGGCTGGACTGGGCCCAACCGATCTTCAATCCGAATGACTGGGCATCTGCCCAGAACTCCTTGGCGCTGGCGAAAACCTGGTCGCTCCATATCAGCGGGGACTGACTCTTGCGACAGTGCCGAACGGTCGGGTCGGTTTCCAGGTACCCAGCCTGGGTGTAGCGCTGCTGCCAACCCGTCGGATAGTTGTTGAACATGATCACGCGAGGGTTGCTCAAGGGAATAGGCGAGCGCAGGCCATAAGCGCATTGTTCGAAACCCAGCGCTCGCGCCGCCCGCTCGATGGTGGCAAATACGCCTTGTTGCGTCTGCGCGTTTTCCAACGCCGTCAAGAGATCTTCTGCCCACGAGTTCATCACGCCACCAACCCATCAGCCGCAAGCGTTGAAATGCGGCATGCTGTCCTGAAATGACCTATCACGCCATCCCTAAGTTTTGCAGAAAATGGGGTGAGCGTTCTACGACGCCGATGTCTTGCAAAGGGGATTGGTTGGACCGTGAAACCGTCGATTTGTCTTATCGCGCCGAATGGCTGTCGTGATTCGCCTCCTGTGGTTTTGCCGCTGCCATTCGAATAAGGGGAAAGGGGCTTCAGGCATTTAGATGAGTGGTTGCCATCGTTTCGCACAGCGCAACACAATCCGCCCTTTGTTAACAATTGACATATTGCTAACAAATCAAAACATATAGAACGGCATCCATTTATCGACATGTTTTGTCGGGTGGGCTGGCGTGTTGGCGGAAGCGGTTGCCCATGAATAACAAGATTCTCATCACCAGTCGACAAAACAAACTCAAGCGAGTTGTCCTGCTCGTGGCTTGCGTATCTGCGCTGGCTTATGCAGCCTCTCAACTGGTGAGTGGCACTGACACCGGCTCTTTGCTGGCAAGCGGTAACACGGCTTCGGTGGGGGCCCCGTCTGGTAGCGCTTCGCTGGTGTCGGGGCAGAACACCTACGCCGCACTCACGCCCGAGCAAGCCGCCTTGACGCGGTGGGATGCGCCCGTCTCGCTGCCTGTGGTGCCGGTGGGCGCTGCGCTGCTGTCCAATGGCAAGGTGCTGGTGTGGGCCAGCAACCTGACGAACAACTTCAATGCCAGCGGCAACACCATGACCGCCTTGTTCGATCCGGTGACGGGCACTTCCGTGTCCCGCAACGTGACCGAAACGGCGCACAACATGTTCTGCCCGGGCACGGCCCGTCTGGCTGATGGCAGCTTGCTGATCAACGGAGGGTACGACGCGGCGCAAAGTTCGCTGTATGACCCGGTAGCCAACACCTGGAAGGCCACGGCCAAAGTAACCGTGCCACGGGGCTACCCCGGCAGCACGACGCTGGCCGATGGTTCGGTCTTGACCCTGGGGGGTGCCTGGGGCAATGTGACCGCCGGGGCGAAGGGAGCGGAAGTCTTCACGCTGGCGGGAGGGTGGCGTCAACTCAGCGGCGTGCCGGATGTGCCTGAGTTCATGATGGACCGCACCTTCAAGAGCTGGCAGAGCAACTCGCACTACAACCTGATCCCAACGGGTAACGGCAAGGTCTTGCTGGCCGCGCCTGCGGTGGACATGTACTGGATCGACACGCAAGGCAATGGCAGCTACACGCCGGCTGGCCAGCGTGGCGACGATGGCCTGGCCTTCTCCGCCAACACGGTGATGTTCGAGGCCGGCAAGATCCTGAAGGTGGGCGGCTCTTCATGGAACAACAACACACCATCGAGCGCCGGCGCCTATTTGCTGGACACCAACAATGGCGGTGTGGATGTGCAGAAGCTGGCGCCGATGGCGTACCCGCGCACCTTTTCCAACAGCGTGGTGCTGCCCAACGGGCAGGTGGTGGTGGTCGGTGGCCAGACCACCACGCTGGAGTTCTCGGACTCCAATGCCGTGCTGGCGCCTGAAATCTTCGATCCGGTGACCAACAAGTTCACCGTGTTGCCGCCGATGAAGGTGGCGCGCAACTATCACAGCGTGGCGGTGTTGCTGCCTGATGCCAGGGTGATGGTGGGCGGTGGCGGTCTGTGCGCTTGCGCGGCCGACCATGCCGATGCGGAGATCATGTCACCGCCGTATCTGTTCAATGCCGATGGCAGCAAGGCTGCACGCCCGGCCATCACGGTGTCGCCCGACAAGGTGGGTTACGGCAGCACCGCCAATGTGGAAACGGATTCTGCCATCACGGGCTTTGCCATGGTGCGGCTGGGCGCGGTGACGCACGCGGTCAACAATGGGCAGCGGCGTGTATCGCTGTCGTTCACGCAGACGGACGCCACCCACTACGCGCTCAACATCCCCAGCAACCCGGGTGTTCTGGTTCCAGGCCAGTGGATGTTGTTTGCGATGAATGCCAATGGCACGCCTTCCGTGGCGCGCTTCGTGACCGTGAGCAATGACGGCGCCCCGGTGCTGCCGGCTCAGGCTGCCATCACGGTGACGGCTGGCGGCACGGTCAATGCCAGCGTCAAGGCATCGACCGCAACGGGTACCCTGACTTACAGCGCAACAGGCCTGCCTCAAGGCGTCACCATCAACAGCAGCACGGGCGCCATCACTGGGACGCCAACCGTGCCGGGCAAGTATGTGGTGACCGTTCGCGTGAGCAATGGTACCCAGACCGTGAGCACTGACACCACGCTGGACGTGATCGGCGCTGGCACGGGCACAGGCCTGCTGGCGCAGTACTTCAACAACACGACGCTCAGCGGGATCGTGGCGCTGCAGACGACGCAGGCCGTCAACTTCGCGTGGGGCAATGGTGCACCTGCCACGGGCCTGCCGGCCGACAACTTCTCGGTGCGCTGGGTCGGCTCGATCGAGGCGGTCAGCTCTGGCGCCACGCAGATCCAGACCGTCACCGACGACGGCGTTCGCGTGTGGGTCAACAACCAGCTCGTGATCGACAACTGGACCGCCCACGCGCCCACTACCAATACCGCCATGGTCAACATGGTGGCCGGCCAGCGCTATGCGGTTGTCGTGGAGTATTTCGAACAAGGTGGTGGGGCCACCATGCAACTGAACTGGCAGCCAGCCGGTGCCACGGCCTTTGTGGCCGTGCCTGCCGATCGCTTGTATCCAGGTGTGGCACCGTCGACCACCAACCTGGCACAAGCCAAGGTTGCCACGCAGTCTTCCACCTATGAGACCGCGGCCGCCAGCCGTGCGGTGGACGGCAATACCAATGGCACCTATTCGGCTGGCTCCGTGAGTCATACGGCATCCACTGCGGTGCAGGATTGGTGGCAGGTGGATCTGGGCACCCTTCGCCGCATCGATCTGATCCAGTTGTGGAACCGCACGGACAGCAATACAGGCCGGTTGCAGAACTTCTATGTGCTGGTCTCGCCGACTGACATGACCGGTCGCACGCTGGCCGATCTGCTGGCCGATCCCAAGGTCATCCAGCGCAAGGTGGCTGCCACCAATGTGGTCAGCAACATGGGCATCCCGGTCAATGGGCTGGGACGTTATGTGCGCGTGCAGTTCATTGGCCAGAACTACCTGCATCTGGCGGAAGTCCAGGTCTGGGGTGGCCCTGGCGTCTATCACACGCCGACCATCAACGCCATTGGCGCTCAGACGGGTCTGATCAACAGCAACTTCAATCTGGCAGTGAGCGCCAGCGATGTGGATGGCAATCCCTTG
Organism: Aquabacterium sp.; assembly: GCF_036279675.1. Taxonomy (GTDB): domain Bacteria; phylum Pseudomonadota; class Gammaproteobacteria; order Burkholderiales; family Burkholderiaceae_C; genus Aquabacterium. The sequence continues at coordinate 15,656 of NZ_DASUIS010000108.1, forward strand.
ACATACACAGCCACCGGCTTGCCTGCTGGTCTGAGCATCGCGCCGGTGAGTGGTGTGATCCAGGGCAGCCCCGCGGCGGCAGGTGTGTTCAACGTCACGGTGACGGCTGCCAACGATGGTGGTTTGAACGCATCGACCAGCTTCCAGTTGACGGTGCTGGACGCGGTGCCAACAGTCAGCTCGCTGCCTGCACCTCTGGTGGGCAGTGGCGGTGCAGCCAGCTATGCGCCGGTGATGGGCAGCGGCGCGAGCGCGCAGTACAGCTGGAACTATGGCGACGGCACGGGTGACACAGTTTTCAGTGCCACGGCGGCTTCCAGTCACATCTTCAGTGCGCCAGGCGTCTACAACGTGGTGCTGACCGTGCGTACGGTGGACGGTCGCGTGTCGTCATATCGCTTCCTGCAAGCTGTGGGCAATGGCGCAACAACGTCGGTGAGCCGCGCCACATCCAATCTGGCGCTGGAGGCGCGCACCGGTGCGTCGACCCGCCTGTGGGTGGTCAACGCGGACAACGATTCGGTCAGCGTGTTCGACACGGCCACCAATGCCCGCGTGGCAGAAATCAATGTGGGCAGTGCGCCCCGCAGCATCGCACGTGCCAATGATGGCCGCATGTGGGTGGTCAACAAGTCGGGCGCGTCCATCAGCGTCATCAACGCCGGCACGCTGGCGGTGGCACAGACGATCAGCCTGCCGCGTGCGTCTCAGCCCTATGGCATCGTGTTCTCGCCTGCAGACGGCGCCGCCCTGGTCACGCTGGAGGCTGGTGGCAGGCTGCTCAAGCTGGACGGCAGCACCGGTGCGCAGCTGGCGTCACTGGACATTGGCATGGACGTGCGCCACATGGCGGTGAGTGCTGCAGGTGACAAGCTTCTGCTGTCTCGCTTCATCACCAGGCCGCTGCCGGGTGAGGGCTCGGCCACTGTCAGCACCACCAACGCAACCGGCAATCCTGTCGGGGCCGATGTGCTGGTGGTCGACCCTCGCACCATGAACCTGAGCAAGAACGTCGTGCTGGCGCACAGCGAGCGTGTTGATGGCACCAACTCAGGTCGGGGGATCCCCAACTACCTGGGCGCTGCGGCCATCTCGCCTGATGGACAAACGGCCTGGGTGCCTTCCAAGCAGGACAACATCAAGCGCGGCACGCTGCGTGATGGCAACAACCTGGAGTTCAAGCACACGGTGCGCTCCATCAGCTCGCGCATCGACATGGGCAGCCTCAGCGAGGACCTGGCCGGTCGTGTGGACTTCAACTTGTCCAGCGTGGCCAGCGCGGCTGCCTTCCATCCCAAGGGCGCCTATCTGTTTGTCGCGCTGGAAACCAACCGTCAGGTGGCGGTGGTGGACGCCGCGGGCAAGCAGGAGCTGTTCCGTCTCGAAGTGGGCCTGGCACCCCAAGGCCTGGTGGTGTCTGCCGATGGCTTGAAGCTGTATGTGAGCAATTTCATGAGCCGCTCGGTTAGCGTCATCGACCTGGCGCCGCTGGTGAATTTCGGCCAGGCCACGCTCAATGCGCAAGCCACGCTCAATGCCATCACCACGGAAAAGCTGCCCGCCACGGTGCTCAAGGGCAAGCAGTTGTTCTATGACGCACGCGACCCTCGTCTGGCACGCGACAGCTATATGAGCTGTGCCAGCTGCCACAACGACGGTGGCCACGATGGCCGCGTGTGGGACCTGACCGGGCTGGGTGAAGGCCTGCGCAACACGATCACCTTGCGTGGCCGTGGTGGCATGGCCGATGGCTTCCTGCACTGGAGCGCCAACTTCGACGAGGTACAGGACTTCGAAGCCCAGATTCGCGGTCTGGCTGGCGGTACGGGTCTGATGAACGATGCTGACTTCAAGCTGGGCACACGCAGCCAGTCCCTGGGGGACAAGAAGGCCGGCGTCAGCGCGGATCTGGATGCGATGGCCGCTTACGTGGCCTCGCTCAACACCTTCGCACCATCGCCCAACCGCAATGCCGATGGCACCCTGACTGCCGCTGCGGTGGCGGGCAAGGCTGTGTTCAAGGCCTTCAACTGCGCCAGGTGCCATGCAGGCAATGACTTCACCAGCAGCGGTGACGCCAGCCTGTTGAAGGACATCGGCAGCATCAAGGCCAGCAGTGGTACCCGTCTGGGTGGCGCCTTGCCTGGCATCGACGTTCCCACGTTACGCGATGTGTGGACAACGGGGCCTTATCTGCACGATGGCTCTGCGGCCACCTTGGCCGATGCGGTCAGCGCCCACAACAGCGCCAGCCTCAATGGTGCGGTGATCAACAGCACCGACATGGGCAACCTGGTGACCTACCTCAGCCAGATCGGTAGTGAGGAAGGTGCCGCCCCCTTGCCCTACACAACCGGCACCATCTTCGGCAAGACCACGATCGGTACGCCCTTTGCCGATCCTGTTGTGGCTGGGCAGAAGCTCACTGGCGTGATCGTGCGCTCAGGGTGGTGGCTGGATGCCATTCAAGGGCTGGCCACACCAGCCAACCTGCCTTCACACGGTGGCACAGGCGGTAGCGCCAAGACCGTGACCTGGCCGGCTGGCGAGTACCTGGTTCGCATCTATGGCAAGGTGGGCTCAACCGGCGTGATCTCGGTGCTCAACTTCGTGACCAACACGGGGCGTGTACTGGGCCCTTACGGCACAGGCCAGGGGCAGACCGGCACCACCGCCTTCGATTACACCGTGCCCACGGGCAACCGCGTGCTGGGCTTTGCGGGCAATGCCGGTACCTCTCTGAATGCCATCGGGGTGATCTATGGTCCGCTCTGATGCGGGCTTGTCACGCTGGGGGTTGTTGCTGATCCTGCTGGTGATCGGTGCAGCGCTGGCGGGGGGTTATGCGTGGTGGCAGCGGCGAGCACAACTGTCCGAGGGCGAGGCCTTGTTTCGTGGCGAGCAGGCCATGAACGCTTCGCTGGCCGGTCAGTCGATGGGCCTGCCTGCGGTGGCCACGCGCTGCAGCAATTGCCACGAGGCGCGCCAGCCTGTGCCTTTGTCGGATCAGGCGGCTTCCGCGGTGTCTGCGCGCACCTATGCCAGCCCCTTGAGCGCCATGTGGCTCCAGCAGGCTCGCTTGCGTCATGGGGGGCCCGAGACCGTCTATGACGCCCGCAGCCTGTGTCAGTTGCTGCGTACTGGTGTCGATCCCGCCATGATCATGGTCAGCACCGTGATGCCGCGCTACCAGGCCACCGAGGCACAATGTGCCGCACTGTGGACTTATCTGACTTCACGATGACGCGCCGACAAGCTGCGGACTTCGGTGCCACGCTCACGAGACGGCGCCACGTGTTGCTGGGCCTGATGGCGGGCATGGCCTGGCGCGCTGCGTTGGCCGCCCCTGCTGCTGAGAAGCCGGGCCTCAAGCGTGCAACGAAGAAGTCGGAGGAGCAGGCTGCTGCCGAGCGTGTCAGCCAGCATTTCCCTTTCGGGCCGGTGTTGCCCGTGCGACCCTTGCCGGCCTGGCCTGTTCAGACGCATCAGGGCCGAATCACCCATCTGGCCGCCTTGTGCATGGGCCACGTCACGGCCATCCAGCTGGTCTACACGAACTGTTCGGCGATCTGCCCCATCCAGGGGGCCTTGTTTGCGCAGGCCCAGAAGCTGGCCGCGGGCAAGCTGTCACCACAGGCGCAGTTCCTGTCCTTGAGCATTGACCCCTTGTCGGATACGCCTCAGGCCCTGGCTCGTTGGATCAAGCCCTACGAACCCACAGCCCAGTGGCTGGCCGCCGTGCCGTCCGTGGACGATGTCAAGGCGATGCAGGATCTGCTGAGCAAAGGTGGCGAGGCCAAGGGGGATTCTCTGGATGCCCATCCTGGCCAGGTCTATTTCGTGAACCGAAAAGGCGCCCTGGTGTACCGCTCGCCTTCCTTGCCCACAGCTGCACAGATCGTGGCCATCATGGCGGACATCGAGCGCAGTCCGGATTGAGGGCCACTCATCCGGAGGTGGGCAGGGTGCGCACGGCCTTCTAGAATCCAGTGAGACCTATTGCTCACTGATTTCACCAGACGACAAACCTTCGCCACACGCAGTGAAGGTTCGCCACTCATGCGCCGTATCCCTTCTTCTCTAGCCGCCCAGCGAGGAACCTCACTGCTCGAAATGGTCTGTGCCATCACGATCATGGGCAGTGTGTCAGCCACCGCCTTGCCGGCATTTGTGGATCTGCCTGGTGAAGCGCGCAAGTCGGTCATCGCCGGGCTGGATGGTGCAGTGGAGTCCGCCAGCGTGCTGATGCACGTGAAGTGCGCCACCCAGCCTGATTGCCAGCTTTCCGCGGGGCGCTCGGTGCTGAACCTGCCCAATGGCCGCGTACACATGGAGCGCGGGTACCCACAAGGCGGCGATCCATCCGGCATCGAAAACGCCTTGCAGCTCTCGGGTTTCACCGCCGTGCACGTGGCTGATCGCACCGTGTTCCAGAAGGATGGCGCACCACAGGCGGCCAATTGCTCGGTCAGCTACACCTCACCCCAGACAGATGGCGGCTTGCCCATCATCACCGTAGAGACCTCAGGCTGCTGAGAGCTGCTGGCGCAAGAAGGGCACCACGGCGTCGGCCACACCCTGGGGATCATCCGCAAACGGGAAGTGCCCGCTTTGCGGCAGCAACACCACTTGGGCCTTGGCGAAGGTTTCCTTCTGCTGCTCGGCGTAGCGTGCCGGCAAGTAGGGGTCTGCGGCGCCCCATACCACCAGCGTGGGTGGGTTGAGCGGCGCCAGCATCTTGCCCAGCGCCTGGCTGCGGTTGTCCAGATCGCCCGTGGCGCGGTAGAGCTTGAGGATGGCGCGCTTGGTGCCCCAGTCCAGGTCGTCATACATGCGGTTGACGAATGCCAGCGGCAGGCCTTTGGGGCAGCCCACCGAGATGGCCCATTTGAAGCCACTGCGGTTGGTGATCAATTGCTGCAGCTCACCCAGGATGGGTGTGCGCCAGATGCGCGCCATGTAGTGCCAGCGGTAGCCTTTGAGCACGCCGGTGTTGATCAAGGTGAGGCTGCCCAGGCCCAAGGGGTTCATGGCCGCCCACATCAAGCCCCAGGGCCCGCCAAAGTCATGCAGCACCAGGTGCGCCTTGAGCACGCCGAGCTGGCGCAAGGCCTCCGTCAGAAAGGCCGTACCACCTTCCACAGAGTAAGGGTACTCGGCGGGTTTGTCTGCCTGGCCAAAGCCGGGCATGTCCATGGCGATGACGCGACCGTGTGGCGCCACCGCCTGCATCAGGGCGCGCCAGTCTTCGCTGGAGCCCGGGTTGCCATGAACAAAGACCACCGCCTCCGTGGCCTTGAGGTTGACCCCGCCCTGGAACACACGCGTGTTGATGCCGCAGGCGTTCAGGCTGGATTGCTGCAAGGGCCACTCCTTGTCGGTGGTGTGGGGCATGGTCGGTCTCCTCTGTTGGGGTTCGACCGCGATCATGCACCCAAAGCCGCCGGTGCGTCGGGTCTCATGCGACGGACCGACTCAGTGGCGGTCGGCGTCGCAGCAGGCAGAGGCGAGCGGTTTGTCGGCACCAGCGAGGTCATCCAGAATCGGGCACCCGGCGCGGTCATCGCCATGGCATTGTTCGGCCAGATCGCTGAGCGTGCGCTTCATGGCTTCCAGTGCCTCGATGCGTGCTTGCAGCGAGGCCACATGGGTCATGGCGAGCTTCTTCACCGCGGCACTGGAGCGCCGCCGGTTGCGCCACAGGTCGAGCAACTGCGCGATGTCCCCCATACCGAAGCCGAGGTCACGCGCGCGGCGGATGAAGTGCAGGGTGTGCACCGCATCGGCATCAAACAGGCGATAGCCGGAGTCGGTGCGCGGCGGTGGTGGCAGCAGGCCCAGGCCTTCATAGTGGCGAATCATCTTGGCAGACACACCAGTCTGCTTCGACGCTTCGCCAATGTTGATGGGCTGAATCGCCTCAGGCCTGGACGTCATAGCCTTCATCGCTGATGGCCTTGACCGTGTCTTCACGGCTCAGGGTGGTTTGCACCGTCACGTGGCCTTGAGGCAGTTCAACCGACACGGTGGCGCTTGAATCCAGCGCCTGGATGGCCTTGGTTACCGCTTTCACGCAGTGCTGGCAAGTCATGCCTTTGACCTGAAGTTGATGGCTGGTGGCTTCGCTCATGGAGATCCTTTGCATGTGATCGCATTGTCAACGCGATCAGTCTGAACCTTGCCATGATGGCAAGGTCAAGAGCAGGGTAGCTGATCGGGATCAATTTGACCTTGCCATGGTGTCAAGGTTCACACTGTCATCATTGCCACTCCAATTCGCCGGGCCGAACATGTCTGCCAACGTTCAATCACTCTCAGATGGCCACGTGCAACTGGCCGTGCGGGGCATGACCTGTGCGGCCTGCGTCAGGCGGGTGGAGCGCGCCCTGGGCAAGGTAGCGGGTGTGCAGGAGGCTCAGGTCAATTTCGCGACCGAGACCGCCAGCGTGACGCTGGTCCCCGATGCCGGTGCCTTTGACCCGTCGGGCCTCGTGGCAGCGATCGAGGACGCGGGCTATCACGCTCAGGTGCAGGAGGCCGATGCACCGATTCAGGAAGAGGTCCTGCCCTGGTGGCAGGTATGGGGTGGGGTGCTGCTGGGCGGCGCCTTGAGCCTGCCACTGGTCTTGCCCATGTTCTGGGGCGCACACCATTTCTGGCCCGCCTGGGTTCAGTTTGCGCTGGCCACGCCGGTTCAATTCGGCCTGGGCGCGCGCTTTTACAGGGCGGGCTGGGCGGCACTCAAGGATCGCAGTGGCAACATGGACCAACTGGTCGCGCTGGGCACCAGTGCCGCGTGGGGGCTGTCGTGCTGGTTGTGGTGGTCGCATGCGCAGGCAAGCCAGAGCGTACACGGTGAGCATGCGGCGCACACCGCACACCAGGCGCCTGATCTGTATTTCGAATCGGCGGCCGTGGTGATCACCCTGGTCCTGCTGGGCAAGGCGCTGGAGGCGCGTGCCAAGCGTGAGACCACCGCGGCCATCCGTGCCTTGCAGGCCTTGCGCCCGGACACCGTGTGTCGCCTGGGCCCGCAAGGTGAAGTGACCGTGCCCCTGGCGCAAGTGCTGGTGGGCGACACCTTGATCGTGCGCCCTGGCGAGCGCATCCCCACGGATGGCCTGATCACGGAGGGCAGCAGCCATGTGGACGAGGCCATGCTCACCGGTGAGCCCTTGCCCGTCGCGAAGACGCAGGGCGATCGCCTGACGGGCGGTGCGGTCAACGCCGAAGGGCGCCTGGTGATGCAGGTCACGGCGGTGGGCAGCCAGACCATGCTGGCTCACATCATCCGTCGCGTGGTCGATGCGCAGGCCGCCAAGGCGCCGATCCAGCGCGTGGTCGACCGGGTCTCTGCGGTGTTCGTACCCACCGTGCTGGTCGTCGCCTTGCTGACCGGGCTGGGCTGGTGGCTATCAGGGCAGGGCGGCGATGTGGCCTTGATCCGCGCGGTGGCCGTGCTGGTCATTGCCTGCCCATGTGCGCTGGGCCTGGCTACGCCGGCGGCCATCATGGCGGGAACGGGGGCGGCGGCACGGCAGGGCATCCTCATCAAGGATCCTCAGGCGCTGGAGATGGCGCACCGCGTTCAGATCGTGGCCTTCGACAAGACAGGCACCCTGACACAGGGCCATCCCAGGTTGCTGGATTGGCAGGTGCCCGGGGCAGCCGATGTGACTGCGGGCTGGGATCGCATCCAGGCCTTGCGTGTGGCGGCCAGCCTGCAAGCGGGTAGCGAGCACCCCTTGGCCAAGGCGGTGCTGGAGGCCCTGAAGGCCTTGGCACCAGAGGCCGGGCAGCCGGCGGTGGACGCGTGGTCTGCCCAGGCGATCCAGTCGGTGCCCGGGCGCGGTGTCAGTGGGGTGTTGCCGGCAGATGGCCTTCACGCCTGGGCCGGTGAGTGGCGACTGGGCAGCACGCGGTGGATGCAGGAGTTGGTGGGTCACGCCGAAGGGGCCTTGCCTCAGAAGGCGCAAGCCTGGGCCAGCGAGGGCGCCACTGTGTCGTGGCTGATGTACCAGCCGCCCTACGACGAGGCCGCTGGCACCGCGCCAGCCTGGCAAGTCATGGCCGTGATGGCGTTCGGCGACGAGCTCAAGCAGGGTGCCGCGCAAGCCGTGGCCCGTCTGCATGCCTTGAATGTGCGCACCGTGATGATTTCCGGCGACAACCAGGGCGCCGCCCAGGCCATGGCCCGCAAGCTCGGCATCCAGCAGGTGATAGCCGAGGTCCTGCCGGGCGACAAGGCCGATCACATCCAGCGCCTGCAGCAAGGCGAGGATGGGCAGCGCCAGGTCGTGGCCATGGTGGGTGACGGGCTCAATGATGCCCCTGCGCTGGCGGCGGCCGATGTGGGCATGGCCATGGCCAATCCCGAAGGTGGTACCGATGTGGCCATGCAGGCAGCGGGCGTGACCTTGATGCGCGGTGACCCGATGCTGGTGCCCGCGGCTTTGGAGATATCCCGCCGCACCTCGACCAAGATCTGGCAGAACCTGGCCTGGGCGTTTGGCTACAACGTGGTGGGCATCCCGCTGGCTGCGTTTGGCGGGCTCAATCCCATGCTGGCCGGTGCGGCCATGGCGCTCAGCAGCGTCAGTGTGGTGAGCAACGCACTGTGGCTGTCTCGCTGGCGGCCCGCGCGTATCGCTTAAACTGGCGGTCTGGCTGCCCGTAGCTCAACTGGATAGAGCAACTGCCTTCTAAGCAGTAGGTCGGGGGTTCGAGTCCCTCCGGGCAGGCCAGCCGATCATCCGTTAGCGTTCAGAACTGTTCAGAAAATGGACGTTTCCCTAGGAGATCGAGCCAAATATCGGTCGAAATGGTTCGTTTTGGTCCGTTGACATCCGGAAGATTTCCGGGGAACATGTCGGGGAACGAATCGGGGCAAAGCAGAAAACCGGGGAACGTTACCCGGTGTCATGCCCCGGTAGCCAGCCCGAGATTGCCCCGATGTTGACCGATGCCGATTGCCGCAATGCAACATGCCCAGAAGGCATGAAACGCCGCCGCCTGACGGACGGTGGCGGCCTCTATCTGGAGGTTGCCCCTAACGGGTCAAAGCGGTGGTTTTGGAAGTTTTACCCGGACGGTAAGGAGTCCCGCCTGGCGCTTGGCAGCTACCCGGTTGTTACGCTCAAGGCTGCCCGGATAGCGCGCGACGAGGCCAAGGCGGTGCGCCGGACTGGCGCCAACCCGGTGCAAAAGCGCAAGGTCGAGAAGATCACCAACAAGGTGGCCAAGGACACCAGCTTCGAGGCTGTGGCCAGGGAGTTCCACAAGAACAAGTCCGGCGGGTGGAGCGATCGGTATGCGGCCAGGTGGCTGGAGCGCATGGAAAAAGACCTGTTCCCCTACATCGGGTCCATGGCCTTGACCGACATCAGCGCGCCCATCCTGCTGGATGCACTGCGCCGGGTAGAGAAGCGGGGCGCGATCGAGACGGCCCACACCCTTCGGCAGACGGCTGGCCAGGTGTTCCGCTTTGGCATCCAGACCGGCCGGTGTGAGCGCAGCCCAGCGCCAGATCTGCAGGGAGCGCTACGCCCGGTGGTGGTCACGCACATGGCCGCCGTACTGGAGCCGGGTAGGGCGGGCGAACTGCTGCGCGCCATTCACTCGTATTCCGGCCAGCCCATCACCCGGGCGGCCTTGATGCTGTCGGCCTTGTTGTTCCAGCGACCGGGGAACATCCGGGCCATGGAGTGGGCCGAGATTGACACCGCCGCGGCCTTGTGGACCATCCCCGCAGCCAAGA
>NZ_DASUIS010000109.1:0-15700 GCF_036279675.1 Aquabacterium sp.
TGGGTGGCATCTTCACCGTTGAACAGCACGGAGCCGCTGTCGGGCGTTTCCAGGCCCGCGATGATGCGAAGCAGCGAGGTCTTGCCCGAGCCCGAAGGGCCCAGCAAAGCCACCAGCTCACCGGAAGGGATATTGAGGTTCAGCTGGTCACACACGGTGACCGAACCGAAACGCTTGACGAGGTTCTTGACTTCAATGCTCATGCGGCAACTCCGACATCCTTGGCCTGGGCCAGCTCGCGCTGCACCTGACGTTCGACAATGTATTTCAGGACCAGGGTGACCAGTGCCAGACTGGCCAGCAAGGATGCCACGGCAAAGGACGCGGCAAACTGGTACTCGTTGTAAAGGATTTCAATGTGCAGGGGCAAGGTGTTGGTCTGCCCACGCACGTGGCCTGACACCACGGACACGGCACCGAACTCCCCCATGGCGCGCGCGTTGCACAGGATCACGCCGTACAGCAGCGCCCATTTCACGTTGGGCAACGTGACCTTCCAGAAGGTCTGGAAGCCCGATGCACCCAGCACGCGTGCGGCTTCTTCCTGCTCCTGGCCCTGGGCCTGCATCAGGGGGATCAACTCGCGGGCCACAAAGGGAAAGGTCACAAAAATGGTGGCCAGCACGATGCCAGGCACGGCGAAGATCACCTTCAGATCGTGGTCACGCAGCCACTCACCGAACCAGCCCTGCAGACCGAATACCAGCACATAAATCAGCCCGGCAATCACGGGCGATACCGAAAACGGCAGGTCGATCAGCGTGAGCAGCACGCTCTTGCCGCGGAAATCGAACTTGGCAATGGCCCAGGCTGCCGCCACGCCGAATACCAGATTCAGGGGCACGGAAATGACCGCCGCAATCAATGTCAGCTTGATGGCCGACACGGCATCGGGCTCGGTCACCGCGGCCAGATAGACGTCCACGCCCTTCTTGAACGCCTCGAAGAACACCGAGGCCAGGGGCACAAACAGGAAGAGCGTCAGGAAGACCAGGGCGATGCTGGTCAATACCCAGCGCACCCACACCGGCTCCTTGGTGGCACCCACCACATCAGGCGGGGCGATGGTTTGAGAATTCGAATTGAGAACGGCACTCATGTTGACACCTGTCTTCCCGATCACTTGCCCTGACGCTTGCGCGCCCAGGCTTGCAGTGCATTGATGGCCAGCAGCAGCACGAAGGACATCACCAGCATCACCACGGCAATGGCGGTGGCACCGGCGTAGTCGTACTGCTCCAGCTTGGTGATGATCAGCAAGGGTGTGATCTCGGAGATCATGGGCATGTTGCCCGCAATGAAGATGATGGAGCCGTATTCACCCAGCGCGCGAGCAAAAGCCAGCGCAAAGCCTGTCAGCAAGGCAGGGGTAAGGATGGGCAGGATGACCTTGTAGAAGGTCTGCAGGCGGCTGGCACCCAGCGTTGCTGCAGCCTCTTCCAGTTCGGAGGCCAAGTCTTCCAGAATCGGCTGCACCGTGCGAACCACGAAGGGCAGGCCGATGAAGGTCATGGCCACGAATACACCAACAGGCGTGAAAGCCACCTTGATACCCAGCGGCTCCAGATACTGGCCGATCCAGCCATTGCCGGAGTACAGACCGGTCAAGGTGATGCCGGCCACAGCGGTAGGCAAAGCGAAGGGCAAGTCAACCAGAGCGTCCACCACGCGGCGCCCGAAGAAGTCATAGCGCACCAGCACCCATGCCACCAGCAGGCCGAACACGCCATTGACGATGGCAGCCAGGATCGAAGCGCCGAAGGTCAGCTTGTAGGAAGCCACCACGCGAGGAGAGGTGACCACATCCACGAACTCGGGCCAGGTCAGTTCCGTGGTTCGCAAAAAGGCGGCGCTCAAGGGGATCAGGACGATCAGGCACAGATAGGTCAGTGTCAGACCCATGGCCAGATCGAATCCCGGCAGCACCGAGCGCCGACGCAACAACAAGGACGAAAACAGCATGTGTGGAGGCCATCAACTTCAAGGCCTCCGATGCTAAAGACGCGTGTCAGAAAGGCAAACGACGCTTTCTGCAACTGCTTATGCAGAAAACGCAGATGCCTTTCGCCCTCGCTCAGGCTTGAGAAAGCGCACTGTCCAGGTCGGCCAGCAGGTCATCGATGTGCTCGATGCCCACCGACAGGCGAACCGTATCCTCCGCGACACCGGTCTTGGCCAGTTCCTCGGGAGACAGCTGCCGGTGTGTGGTGGACGCAGGATGCGTGGCCAGAGAACGGACATCGCCAATGTTCACCAGGCGCGTGAACAACTTCAGGCCATCCAGAAAACGCGCACCGCCTTCCCGACCGCCAGGTACACCAAAGGTCAGCAAGCCGGAAGCCTTGCCTGACAGGTACTTCCTGACCAACGGGTTCTCAGGATGGTCTTCCAGGCCGGCATAGTTGACCCACTTGACGCGGGGGTGCTTTTGCAGATGTTGCGCCACCCTCAAGGTGTTGTCGCTGATGCGGTCCATGCGCAGCCCCAGCGTTTCGATACCCTGCAGAATCAGGAATGCATTGAAGGGCGACAAGGCCGCACCGGTATTGCGCAGAGGCACCACGCGGGCTCGGCCTATATAGGCGGCTGCACCCAAAGCTTCCGTGTAAACCACACCGTGATAGCTCACGTCAGGCTCATTGAGCCGTTTGAATCGGGCCTTGTGCTGCGCCCAGGGGAACTTGCCCGAATCCACGATGGCCCCGCCCAAGGTCGTGCCATGCCCACCCAGGTACTTTGTCAGCGAATGCACCACGATGTCGGCGCCATGTTCGAAAGGCCGACTCAGATAAGGCGACGGTACCGTGTTGTCGACAATCAACGGCACGCCATGTCTGTGCGCGATCTCGGCGATGCGTGCGATGTCCGTGATGTTGCCGGATGGGTTGCCAAGCGACTCGACGAAGATGGCCTTGGTGCGCTCATCGATCAAGGGCTCGAAGCTGGCTGGATCGCGGTGGTCGGCAAAGCGTGTGGTGATGCCGAACTGAGGCAGCGTGTGCGCGAACAGGTTGTATGTACCGCCATACAGGGCCGTGGATGACACGATGTTGTCGCCCGCTTCAGCAATGGTCTGGATGGCGTAGGTCACGGCGGCCTGCCCTGAAGCCAATGCCAACGCACCGATGCCGCCTTCAAGGGCAGCTATCCGCTGCTCCAGCACATCGGTTGTCGGATTCATGATGCGTGTGTAGATATTGCCCGGCACCTTGAGATCAAACAGATCTGCACCGTGTTGCGCGCTGTCAAACGCATAGGCTGCCGTCTGGTAGATCGGAACGGCCACGGCTTTGGTGGTCGGATCCGGCGAATAACCAGCGTGAACCGACAGGGTCTCGAACTTCCAGTTTGGATTGCTCATGCTCTTCCTCAGGTCAACGGCCCTCGATGTGGGCGAGATGCCTACCGTAGCCGATGCGCGCTGAGTTGCCAAGCGACATGAAGCGGATATGCATCTGCGCATTCCTTCGTTGCCGGTATCGCGGCCCCATCGCAACATGTCGTTGTGCGATTTCGCATCAAAGAGGTCACCGCCATGAGCATCAGCGCCATCAATGTCCGAAACCAGTTCCGAGGCAGAGTCAGGGAGATCATCGAAGGGCCCGTGGTCTCCAGCGTCGACATTGAGACAGTCTCGGGCCATGTCGTCACGTCCGTGATCACCACCCGCTCGCTGGATGAACTGGGGCTGAAGCCGGGCAAGGAGGTCATCGCGCTCGTCAAGGCTACAGAAGTCGCGATTGCAGCCCTTTGAATGCACCGCTGAGATGTTGTCCTCCTTGCACGCCGCAGAACTGGACACGCGCAAGCTCGCCATCACGCGCGTGCTGATCATCCCCGGTTTGCGCAACAGCGGCCACGGGCACTGGCAAAGCTGGCTGCAGACCCAGTACAGGGGTGCCGCACGCGTGACGCAGGCAGACTGGGATGCACCGGACCTGCAGAGATGGTCTCGTCAGATCGACAGCACGCTGGCCCGCTATGCACCTGACACGCAATGGATCGCCGTGGCACACAGTTTCGGTTGCCTGGCACTGGCTCACCATCTGGCGCGTCAACGCACCGGTTCTCAAGCCCGACAAGACGGGATTCGGGCTGCGTTGATGGTGGCACCGGCCGACCCCGGCAAGTTCCAATTGACGGACCAATTACCTCAGGATGGCCTGGGTGTGCCCGCCACGCTGGTCGGCAGCGAGAACGCCCCCTGGATGCCGCTTGAGCACGCGCAACTGTGGGCCACGCGCTGGGGCGCGGGGTTTCAGAACCTGGGCCAGGCAGGCCACGTGAACACCGAGTCGGGCTTCGGGCCCTGGCCGCTGGCGCGCTACAAGGTCGATCAGATGATCCGCTATCTGCAGCGCCAGAAGCGCCTGGAACGAGCCCACCCCATGGAGTTCAACTACGGAATATGACCATCGTCAAACGTGCCAACCAACCCTTAATCGGGGGAATGACGCAGGGATGTTTATTTCGGAAACTCCCGCTCATAAATTTCTCACAGAGGATCACAACATGAAATTCCTGCCTTTTGTCGCCTCGGCCATCGCGCTCACGGCAACCGCCAACGCCCACGCCGGCAGCGCCACGCTCACCAATGACCGTGCGGCATTCGAAGCCTCGCTGGTTGGCCCCTTCACCGTGGAAACCTTCGGTGACTCCTACAGCTTCCCGATCTCTACCGGCGTGCTCAACAGCACGACGGAGCTGGTGGTCAGCAATGGTGCGGCGATTCACGCTGGCAGCATCAAGCCAGGCGTGACGTACTCCACGCCCATCGGCGACGGCTTCTTCTTCAACATTGACGCAGGTGGCGGCTTCACCGGTGGCTTCCTGGATGGGTTCTACGGTGGTCTGTCTGACCGCAAGCTGACCGTGAAGTTCGACCAGCCCGTGACCGCTTTCGGTTTCGACACGAACTTGCTGGCCGGTGTGCAGCAAGTGACCCTGAAGTTCACCGACAACACCACTCAGACTTTCGACGCTTCCGCTGGCAGCGGCCTGACGTTCTTCGGTTTCACGGGCTCGGCCATCGACAGCGTGCTGATCGGCAACCCTGCCAACCAAGGCACCTTCGCCTTCGCGGTCGACAACGTGACCTTCGGCAAGACCAGTGCCGTGCCAGAACCCGAAAGCTATGCCATGGTGATCGGTGGGTTGCTGGTGGCTGGCACGCTGCTGCGTCGCCGTCGTCAAGCCTGATCGTCGACATATCCGCCGACAAGAAAAAGGGCCCTCACGGGCCCTTTCCATTTGGTGCTCGGCATCACGCGAACGCCTTGTTCCACAAGGCCGCGTAAGTATCACTGTTGAGCTCGCCCGTAGCGGACAACCCGGCCCCCAGTTGAAACGCTCGCAGGGCGTCGCGTGTACGGCGCCCCAGAATGCCGTCGATCTTGCCGGGGCTGTAGCCCAGCAGCAGCAAGGCCGCCTGGGCCGCACGCATCTCCAGGTCGGGCAGTGAACCACCCGCAAAGCGAGCATACTGAACCTGCAACTTGATGTCGTACTGGTTCTTCGCAAACGTCGCGCCGTTGTACAGCCGCGCAAAGCGTTCCCAGTCCTTGTTGCGCAAGGCCTTGTCCAGGCCACCATGCACCATGAAACGGGCCACGGCCATGACCTGCGCGTCTTCGTCCTGCACCATGGCCTCCACCATCTGCCGGGCAGAGGCATAACCTGCTGCCTGGTGATTGAAGCCCATGACCTGCCCGATACCCCATGAGGCCGATTTGAGTGCGGGCTCATCACCCAGGCCCGCTTCCTGGCTCAGCTTCAGTGCCCGCTCCAGCTTGTCGTACTGGCTGGCCAGCGTGCCATAACCACCCTGGCTGCCCGACAGATCGGGGTGGGACTGGTTGAAGCGCCCCGCGGTGAACTCGCGAAACTTGTGTCGCTCGAACAGGATCTCCGGGCGCCGATCCGGCCGGAAGCCGAAACCCTGCGTGACACCGGACGTCTCGACCTCGAACACACACCACAGGGCAGCCGCTTCGCCCGCGCCGAGATGCAGCACATCCAGCGCGGCAGCCAGCCCCTGGCGACTCAGTGGAATGGCCTTGGCTGCGAATTGCATACGTCATCCTCCTTGTGAACCTGTCTGGTCATCGCATGATCTTCGATCAGTCTAGAACCTTTGATGACAGGCGGGATGACCAGGCGCAATCAAGCCAGCAGTGACACCCTCGCCGGCACGTACTTGTGCCATGGCGTGCCCGCCAGGAAGTCGCGCTGTGTGCAGTCGGTCAACTCGTTGGGCGCCACGCCCTTGCGGACCACCTGACCATCGCGCTGCTGGTAGTCCAGTCCAAGCCCGTTGGGCAGGGAGATGTTGCCAGGCTGCATCATGTCGGTGATCTCGACAGGTACCTCGACCGTCGCGCGGCGCGTGCTCAGGCGCACGACGTCGCCATCCTGGCAACCAATGGCTTGCGCGTCCTGCGGGTTGATGCGCAAGGTGCCGTACGAACCACGCTTGTGCCAGGCGGTATCGCGCACGGCGGTGTTGCTGGTCTCGGCCCGGCGCTCGCCTGCGGCCAGGATGAAGGGGTAGTCAGGATCCTGCTTCGGCTGTTCATCCTTCAGCCTGGCCAGCTCCGGCAGCAACTCAGGGATATGCAGGTTGATGCGATGCCCCGGGTGCCCCACGGCCAGCCAGCTGTCTTCATGATCGGCTTGGGCATAGACCACACCGGATCGGCCCTTGAGCAAAGCCTGGAACAAGCGCTCTGCCGCAAAGATCGGGAAGCCACCAAAGCCCGCCTTGGACGCCACCTTGCGGTTGCCCTGGATGTACAGCTGCGCCACGCCCCACAAGGCAGCGGCCGACGCCATGCCCTTGGGCAGTTGCGCGCCCAACGAGCGGTACAAGATCACCGCAGCGTACTTCATCACCTTGGGCTTGCGCAGGCTCTGCGCGAGGAAGGTCAAGGCAAAAGCCGTGCGGCCGAACTTCAAGGCACGGCGCAAGGGCGCATAGTCCTTGTCGCCCAGTTCGCCCATGGCCTCAACCAGGCGCGCATAGATCTCGGCCTCCGGCAAGGCGCCAGGCAGCGGCTCGAACAAGGGCTGGCGCAGGTGAAAGACGTTACGCGGGAACTCCAGGTTGAAGAAGGTGGCCTCGGCTTTCTCGAACTGGCTGCTGGCCGGCAGCACGTAGTCGGCCTGACGCGCGGTTTCCGTCATGGCCACGTCCACCACCACGGACAGTTCCAGTGCGCGCATGGCTTCACGCATGCGCTGGCTGTCTGCCAGCGAGTGCACCGGGTTGCCGCTCTGGATCAGCATGGCACGGTAGCGCTTGGGGTGATCGGTCAGGATCTCTTCGGGGATCACGTTGCAGGGGATCAGGCCGATGATGATCTTGGCATTGGCCACCGGGCTGCGGCGCTCCACGCGCTTGGCCGAGTTCGCCCCCACCGACGACTCCCCCTTGCTGGCTTTAGACAAGGACAGCAAAGGCACCGGTGCATTGCTGGTGCCCTGGCGACCATAGTGCCCCGTGAGAATCCAGATCAGGCGTTGCAGATAGCTGCCCAGCGTGGAGTGCACATTCATCTGCAGGCCGAGGTCTTCCAGGATGGACACGCTTTTCGCCTTGGCGATGCAGCGCGCCACATCTCGCAGCAGCGCCTCATCCACCCCGCAGACCTGAGCGTGTTGTGCCACATCGATGGCCATCAAACCGGGCAAGACCTCGTCCAGGCCCCCTGTGTGCTGCGCCACCCAGTCCTTGGCCCACAGACCTTCCTGCGCGATGATGCCCAGCAAGGCCGCCAGGCACCAGGCATCGGTGCCCGGCTTGAGGGCCAGGTGGTAATCAGCCATCGCAGCGGTTTCGCTGCGCCGCGGATCGATCACGATCATCTTGCGGTTCGGATCCTTCTGGATCTCCTTGAGCACCACGCGAGCGCGCGCAAAGCCGTGCGAATGCCAGGGGTTCTTGCCGATGAAAACAGCCACCTCGCAGTGCTCGAAGTCACCATGCACGCCGGTGCCCAGCATCTTGCCCTGCACCCAGAACTCGCCTGTCTTTTCCTGCGCCAGTGCGTTGGAGCGGTACTGGTTGCCCACGGCTTTCAGGAAGCTGTCGGCATAGGCACCGCCGAGGTGATTGCCCTGGCCGCCACCGCCGTAGTAGAGGATGCTCTCGCCGCCGTGCCTGGTCTTGATGTCCTTGAACTTGCGGGCGATCTCGCTGATGGCCGTGTCCCAGCTGATGGCCTCATGGCTGCCATCGGGCTTGCGGCGCATGGGCGAGGTCAGGCGGTCTGCGCCGTTCTGATAGAAGTCCATGCGCTGCGACTTCTCGCAGATATAACCGCGCGACACCGGGTGATCGTCATCCCCGCGGATCTTGATGATGTGCCGGCCGCCCTCGCCACCCGTCTGCACTTCCAGCCCGCAGTTGATGCTGCACAGGATGCAAGCGGTCTTCTTCCACTCGGTGTTCGTGTCGGTCATGGCGCGCCCCTTCGGTGATGCCCAGCGTTGCTCGGCGGCATTATAGGTTCCAAAAAGGAACTAATGTGTATCAAGTCAGGACAGAGCAGCCCGCCCTCACCCGGCGATCAGGCCGTGCGCGTACGCTGGCGAGGTTTGGTGACCTTGGACGACTCGGCCGCAGCGGTCGTGTTCTTCTTGCGCGGGGGCTTGGCATCCACTTGGGTGTTGTCGCGGGCCGATTCGCTGACTGTGGCGCTGATCGTGGCCGTCAGCCCAGGGCCTGGCAGGGGCGTGACCTGGCTGGCCACCAGGGGCTCATGGCATTCCGAGCACACCATCACAGGGCGCATCACATGACCACAGCTGCGGTGTTGGTACAGCAGGGGTGGGCCCATGCCCTTGTCCATCCAGTCATCACCCCAGTTGGCCAGCGCCATCAGCACAGGGTGAAGCGCCTTGCCCTTGTCCGTCAGCACGTATTCATGCCGCACGGGCGATGGCTGATAAGGCACGCGCTCGAAGATGCCCTCGTCCACGAGGCGCTTGAGGCGGCTGGCCAGCAGGTGCCTTGTCATGCCCAGGCTGGACTGGAAATCGTCAAAGCGGCGCATGCGCATGAAGGCATTGCGCAGGATGAGCATCGTCCAGCGGTCACCGATGACGGACAAGGTGCGTGCCACCGAGCACGGCATGTCGCTGACGTCATTCCATTTCATGTTGTGTGATGCTGAGGCAGCACCCGCAGGAGGATAGGCAGAGGCTCAGTTTAACGTTCACAGCAGGAAGCATGAAAAAAAAGCGCCCGCACGTTGCCGCACAGGCGCTTGAACACACCACCAGAAAGCGTCAATCCATCAGTTGCTTGGAGCAGGCACGAAGGCGATCACCGGGCCCAGATCCCAGCCAAGGTAACGGACACCCGACACCTTGCCGTCCACCACGTCACCCAGCGAGGCGTCGATCAGTTCACCGTCCAGGTAGATCTCGTCCGTGCGGAGATGCTTCAGATCACGATCGAACACGTGCAGCAAGTGGTCGCCCTCCAGGAAATACAGACGCCCCTCTTCGTAGCCGATCATGAAACGCAACTGGCTGCGCAGGCTCGCCCCGGCCCAGGGCCCACCGTTGAAGGTCGTGCGGGTCGAGTCGTAATCCAGCAAACCGTTTTCCCGCCAGTAGTAACTCAAGGAGCCGTCGGCGTCCAGCCAGGCCCCGCGGTCATCGCCCATGGCCAGCAGGTTGTTGTTGCCCAGCACGGCCGCGCCCTTCTGGGGGCCGTTCTGGATGGTCTGGGCAAAGCCGACGTAAACACCCTCTGCGTAGTTGTCAACGTAGAAGTCGAACCAGTAGTTGCGCGTGGGGTACTGCGGATCGATGAAATTGATGTCCCAGTCTTCGGAGATATCGCGAGCGCGGGTCAGTGTGGTCGAGTTGCCGACCACATGGCGCGATGCCAGCAAGGCGGACCACAGGTTGTTGCTCGTGGCCTTGTTGTTGCCGTCGCCCACGATCGCACCCGGGAACATCTTGCGCGTGTGCTGCGCCGGGCGCACGTCAAACGATTTGCCCGGATAGGCTTCACGCGGATAGACCACCACACCACTGGCCTCCAGGCGGGCATCTTCCTTCCAGCGTGCGGTCTGGGTCCATTTATAGCTTGTCTGAGCGAAGGCGGTGACGTGGCATGCGGCGCTGGCCAGCAGCGTGACCGCCAGGGCCAGGGCCTTGCCCTTGAACGTCAGGGGGTGGCGGGTTGTCGAATTGAAAGTCATGGCTACACCTCGATATTGACTAAGTTCAGTACGCACACAGGGCATCACGGCGCCGGCACATAGGGTGTCGGGTTGGTGGTGGCGCGTGGGGTCAGATCGATGGTCTGAGTCAGGGTGCCGAAGTCGATGACGGGCAACACGGTGGAGGCGAACTCCGGCAGATGCAGCGTCCGCATGAAGGTGTCCTGCATGAACTGGGTCATCATCAGCTTGCCCAGCACCTCCTGCAGCACGATCTTGCCAGGCACCTGCTGGAACACCAACGGCCGGAGCACCGTGAAGTCATACAGTGGCGTGTCCTTCATGGTGACACCGCCCAGTGGCGTAACGTCCGCCAGCACCTTCTTGGCGTGGTAGTCGATCTTGAAGTTGGCCAGCGTCAGCGCGAGCTTCTTGCCTGTGAGTTCGTCGGTTGACGAGATCTCCAGTGCAGACCCGCTGGAGCTGCCTTTCACCGTGGCGGGTGCCAGACCGAGATATTTGCTCGGGCCCAGGGTGATATCCGTGATGGGGAAATGAACCCCGTCGGCCTTCTGGCTGGCATTACCCTTGGGGACCATGACGACGCCAGTTGCATCAAATGAAAAAACAGCGTCATCAGAAAACTTCTGGACCGAGTCAGCTGAAAACATGTTGATCATGATTTTCATCTGAGCCATGGCAGGCGCCGATGCCAGCAGGGACGCCGCCGACAACACCAGACATTTTGAATAACGGGTAACGGTTGACATTATCAAATACTCCTTTGACTCGCCGTTTTGCAGAGGGCTGATCTGCTTCACACCCCAGGGCAAGCGGGCATGTGGATATTCTCCATATAAATGTCGGATACCCGACTTATGGGGAACCCCATGCCGTCATCCATACCCCTTGATCAAGCGGTGATAGTTCTCAAAAAACAATAACAAGCCACCACAGGAATACCCTGAATCCATACCACCCACATATACACGTCAGGCTCACTGCAAGGCAATTTATCCATCTCTGCCATTTCAAAATTCACGCATTGGCAGACATTGCAAAAACAAGGCGGAATCCATCAAGCTGGCAGGAAATATCAATATTGAGATATTACTGTCAAATCCAGGGTTTTGAATATCAAAATACTGCACATGGGTGATCAATCATGCGATTCAGTCGGGCACTTGCGCCTGCCAAGGCGCCGCACCACATGGCCCCGTAGCATCCAAGGGCTGGCTTGATGACGTGAGCGCATCAGCGTCGGCGCCCTTCGCCAATCTCGCCAACTCTGATCGGGCCGCCGATGAACACCGATGCACCATTCGCAAGGAACAAGGTCATTCTTTGCCACTTCGACAGCTACAGCACCGCCCTGCTCTTTGCACGCTGGCCGAACAGGAGCCTGCTGTTGCCAGAGCCATTGCCGGCTGGTGCCGTCAACACCGCAGCCCCTGAACAAGCGGGCCCGGAGCACGATGCCGGGCAAGTCATGCAAGCCACCGTCAGCCGATACGGCTTGAACCCGGACGACCTCGTCCACGTGGCTGACTTCAACCAGTGGGTGCAGACGGAAGACGGGCCCGTGCGCATCCACCTGCTGCGCTTCACCACCTTCGAAGCGCCGGCACCCGCCCTGGCTGCGCATGAAGCCGTGTTCAAGCCCATCAGCGAGCTTCGCGGCAGCGCGCCTGTGGAGTTGGGTCTGGTCCGAGAAGTGTTCAACCTCATCATGGGCGGTGGTGGTCGCTGAAGCGCCCGTACCCACCAGCGCCAAACCGTCACCTCAGCCCCAACGTTCTGCCATGGCCACCCTTCACATCACCGAAGACAACTTCAGTCAGATCACCCAGACGCACGAGATGGTCGTGCTCGACTTCTGGGCGACGTGGTGCGGGCCTTGCCGCCAGTTCGCGCCGGTGTTTGAAGCCGCATCCGAAAAGCACCAGGACCTGGTCTTCGGCAAGATCGACACCGACGAAGAACAAAGCCTGGCGGAGGCCTTCGGCATCCGCTCCGTGCCCACGCTGATGATCATCCGGGAAAAGATCCTGGTGGCTCGTGAGAGTGGCGCCCTGCCCGCCCATGCGCTGGAAAAGCTCATCGAACAGGCACGCCTGATCGACATGGACGATTTGCGGGCCGAAATCGCAGCCGCTGAGGGCGATCTGGACGCGATCGATCACTGAGCAGCCGCTTGATCAGCCGCTCAGAGTTGAAAGCGCCACAACGCGGGCAACTGGCGCCGGTAGCGCCGCAACTCGGCACCGGCTGGTGGCAACCAGTCCCTGATGGCCACCCACACCAGCGTCTGATCGGCCTCGTTGCGGGGCGGCAGGTGTTCGCCGAGCTCCTCCCAGCTTTGCCAATCCACCTTGGGCATGAGCTGGCGCACGTCTTCGGGCAGGGCACGAGCTGAATCCGACATGGTTTTCAGGTGCCGCTCGATGTGCGGGCGCGCCAGGCGTGA
Organism: Aquabacterium sp.; assembly: GCF_036279675.1. Classification (GTDB taxonomy): domain Bacteria; phylum Pseudomonadota; class Gammaproteobacteria; order Burkholderiales; family Burkholderiaceae_C; genus Aquabacterium. Next base: position 12,643 of record NZ_DASUIS010000109.1, read on the forward strand.
AGCCTCGTACTGCGCCCTGTCCATGTCACTGAGCAGCACCTGGATCGACCAGCCTGCCTCAAAGAAATTGGCGAGCAAGGAGGCGGTGAAGATCGCGGGAGCGGAGGACATGGCAGGCGGTCAGGATGAATCCGCCTACGGTAACGCCTGCAGCCTGCCAACCCAAGCATCCTGATCGAAGCACGCGGGATTAGGTCGTGGAACAGGCCGGAGACCCGCAAGGTGCTAGGGCTTCAGCACCGCTTTGAACAAGGCTTTTTGCTGCGCACCCGTGAGCACCGCCCCGTTGGTGCGCACCTGATCGAGCAAGACCCCGTCCACCATCACCAGCAAGCGAGGCGCCAGGCTGGCCGCGTGCGTCACGCCAGCCTTGCTCAACGCCGCCTCGGTGGCCGCCAGAAAACGCTGGCGTTGCTGCGTCACGATGTCGGCCAGTTCCGGCTCACGAGAGGCCACCAGGAACAACTCGAAGCGGGCCACCAGACGCGCCCGTTTGGCCGGCGACAACCAATCTGCCACGCGCGCCACCAGCAGGTCGATGAAGTCATCGAGCCCCCAGTCGGGCCTGGCCATCAGGGGCGCGTCGGCCTGCAGATCAGCCAGATCCAGCGCCGCGTGCCGCAACAGGGCGAGGGTCAGCAACTCATGCCGGGTGCGGCAGTAAAACGAGGTGGAGCCCAGGGGCAAGCCGGCCTCGGCGTCCACTGCGCGGTGCGTAAGGCCCTTGGCGCCCGCACTGCCCAGCAAGGCAATGGCGGCATCGGCAATCAGGGTTTTGCGGTCTTTGTCCATCTGGGGCCCAGTCTACCCAGGGTTTTCGATCTGGTCGGGCACCTCTCTACAAATGTAGATTTCGCACCACTCTACATTTGTAGATAATCAAGGAGCCCACTGTGCCTCATCCTCATCGCCTGTTCAGATCCCTTCGCCTTCTGGGTGTGAGCGCCCCCAGCCTGCTGGCCATCGGCGCAGCTGCCCTGCTGCAACCTGCCTGCCTGATCGCCGGCATGACGGGCACGGCGCACGCACAAAGCATCAATGCCTCGGCACAGTTCGTGGTCAAGGGCGTGCGCCCCGAGGCCTTCAGCTGGTTCTGGGACAACGCCGACCAGGCCATGCTCACCGCGGCCAACAGCGAGAACAAATCCTTCTGCTGGCTGCAGGCCCCTTCCAGCCCGCAGCACCTGGGTTACTCGGCCGGCGCGAGCTACCGCGCCCTGGCGGCCTTCGGGCTGGGCGTGCACACGGTCGATGTCAGCTACCTCGATCCCGACACCATGCGCGGCCGCGTGGCCTCCGACAACTACCTGGGCATCAAGCCCTACAGCTTTCTGGCGCAGAGCGTGTCGGTCGATGGCAGGCCGCCCTTCACGGTGCTGATCCAGTACAACCCCGTGGGCAGCACCTTCAGCGACAGCCAGTTCGTGATCCAGGCCACGGCTGCGTCCGATCCCCTGCTGGCGCAGGCCTATGTCAACCACCTGCGCAAGACCTTGACCGGCCTGCAGCCCACCTTGATGGACGCGCTGAGCGAGCGCTACTTCAATGCGGTCCTCAAGAAGCGCGGCTACTACAACGTCGGCCAGGTGGACAAGAAGCTCAACGTCAAGCTCACCATCGTGCAGGAGATCAAGGGCATCGAGCCACAGATGCTGGCCTGGTGGTGGGACCACATCGGCAACACGGCCCGCTATCGCCTGTGGCAACCGGTAGACCACGTCTCGTTCGAGTGGACCATCCCGCCCAACAGCCCCGACCTGATGTACGACATCGGCGCGGTGCAAAAGGCCAAGGAGTACATCGGCAAGACCGCCTTGACGCTCAACATCACCGGCGCAGACCCGAAGGTCACGCCACCGCCCGTGCCTCTGACTGACCCGGGCTACTTCTATGCCAGCACCAACCTGACGCTGCTGGCCAGCATCCTGCCCAACAACTCGCTGACGCACCAATGGCGCCCCAATGCCACGGGTGACGGCGTGGTGCTCACCAGCACCTTCGTCAACACCGCGCTGGCGCTGGTCATCAACCCCACCTTCTTTGATGACCTGGGCTCGCACGCCTTGCGAGAGTTCCAGATGCTGCCCTACTTCCTGCCGCGTCTGTACAAGCGGGAATACCTCAACCAGTGAGGCCCGGGGGCAGCCACGGCGCTGTCACCAAGTCCCTCTTTCTGTCGCGATTCTCCATTGCCTGCGCAAACATGCTGTTACAGACTGCAGGGCACGTTTGTCAAACAGCTCAAGGAGACACCTGGATGAAAAGAGCATTGGTCACAGGCGGCAGCGCCGGTATCGGCAAGGAAACAGTACGGCATCTGGCCGCGCAAGGCTATGAAGTCATCATCGCGGCGCGGGACAAGGCCAAGGGCGATGCCCTGGTGCAGCAGATCAAGCGCGAGACCACCGGCGCCCAGGTCGAGTTCATGCAGGTGGACCTGGCCAGCTTCCCCGATGTCATCCGTTTTGCGCAACACATCAAAGAGCGCGGCCACCCCATCGACGCCCTGATCCTCAACGCGGGCCTGTTCACACCCAAGCTGCGCACCAATGCAGCCGGCTACGAGTTCATGTTCGCGGCCACCCATCTGGGTCACTTCCTGCTGACCCACCATCTGCTCCCGCAGGTCAAGGCCAGCCGCAACGGCCGCATCGTGGTCACCAGTTCGGTGGCGCACTTCTTCGGTGGTGATTTCAATTTCGAGACGCTGCGCGAACCCTCCAGCAGCACGGCCCTGATGTTCATGCCCTTCCTGTCATACGGGCGATCGAAGCTGGCCAACCTGCTGTTCGTGAGGGAACTGGCGCACCGACTGCGCAACAGCAATGTGCTGGTCAACGCCTTCCACCCCGGCCCGGTCAAGTCGGAGATCTGGCGCAGCACGCCCGGCTTGTTCAATGCCTTGATCGGCCCCACGCTCATCTCGGAAGCCAAGGGCGCTGAAACCCAGATCTACCTGGCCACCGACCCCGGCCTGCATCAAAGCGGGCAATACTGGTTCAAGAAGACCGTCCAGCGTGGCAGCCCTGCCAGCCGCGATGAAGGCCTGGCACTGGAG
>NZ_DASUIS010000110.1:0-47948 GCF_036279675.1 Aquabacterium sp.
GGCAGCAACACCAGCGGTGGCTTCCTGCAGGCCAATGGCCGCGAATACCTGGTGCGCCAGATCGGCCGCACCAACCGCCTTGATGACCTCAAGCAGGTCGTGGTGGGCACCGTGCGCGGCCAGCCCATACCGCTCATGCAGGTGGCGCAGGTCAGCCTGGCGCCCGCCAACAAACGGGGTGATGCCAGCTACCAGACGAAACCAGCCGTGATCCTGTCCGTGCAAAAGCAACCGGGTACGGACAGCGTCAAGGTCACGCGAGGGGTCGAGCAAGCCGTGGCCGAACTCGCCCGCTCGCGCCCCGGTGGTATGGCATCGCCCCAGTTCCTGTTCAGGCAGGCTGACTTCATCGAACACTCGGTGCGCAATGTGGAAGAGGCCTTGCGCGATGGCGCGGTACTGGTGGCCGTGGTGCTGTTCCTTTTCCTGCTCAATGTGCGCACGACGCTCATCTCGCTGACGGCCATTCCCTTGTCCTTGCTGGTGACCGCACTGGTGTTTCACTACATGGGCCTGTCCATCAACACCATGACACTGGGCGGCCTGGCGATTGCCATTGGCGAACTGGTGGACGATGCCGTGGTGGGCGTGGAGAACGTGCTGCGGCGCCTGCAGCTCAACCGCCTGCTGGCGGTGCCCAGGCCTGCCATCGAGGTGATTGCAGCAGCCACGCTGGAGGTGCGCTCGGCCATCGTGTACGCCACCTTCATCATCGTGCTGGTGTTCGTGCCGCTGTTCGCGCTGCCCGGCATCGAGGGGCGCCTGTTCACGCCATTGGGCCTGGCCTACATCGTATCCATCCTGGCCAGCATGATCGTGTCGATCACGGTGACGCCCGTCCTGGCGCACTACCTGCTGCCCGGCTTGATCAGGCGCATGCCCGACCAGCACCAGGACACGCCCCTGGTGCGCCATCTCAAACAAGCTGACACCCGCTTGCTGCACTGGTCCTTCCAGCACGGCCGCGCCCTGCTGGCCCTCGCGGCCCTGGCCACCGTGGTGGCCGCCGTGTCACTGGCCTGGATGCCCCGCGCCTTTCTGCCGCCCTTCAACGAAGGCACCTTGACGCTGAGCCTGCAACTCAACCCCGGCACCTCGCTGGCCGAGTCCGATCGCATCGGGCGCCTGGCCGAGCAACTCATCGCCAGCGTGCCTGAGGTGACCCAGGTCGGGCGACGCACAGGGCGCGCCGAACTGGACGAACATGCCGAAGGCGTACATGCGTCCGAGATCGATGTAGACCTGCGCGACTCGGCCCGTACCCGCGACCAGATCCTGGGTGACATGCGCGAACGCCTGGCCGTCCTGCCCGCGGTGATCAGCATCGGGCAACCCATCTCGCACCGGCTGGATCACCTGCTGTCTGGTGTGCGTGCCCAGATCGCCCTGAAGGTTTATGGCGATGACCTGGACACGCTGCGTGGCCTGGCCACCGATCTGCAAGGTCGCTTGAGGGCCATCCCGGGCCTCACCGATCTGCAGATCGAAAAGCAGGTGCTCATCCCGCAACTCAAGATCCACCTGGATTACGAAGCCGCTTCGCGCCTGGGTGTGCCACCTGGCCAGGTCCTGCGCGCCCTGCAGGAGCTGATCGAAGGCGAAAAGCTGGGCCAGGTGCTGGAAGGCAACCGACGCTTCGACATGGTCATGCGCCTGCCTGAAGCGCAGCGCCAGGCCACCCAGCTGGCATCCGTGCTGATTGAAACACCCAACGGCCGCGTGCCGCTGTCGCAACTCGCGCGCATCGAAGATGGCGACGGCCCCAATCAGATCAGCCGCGAGAACGCCCGCCGACGCATTGTGATATCGGCCAACACCGCAGGCCGCGACCAGGCCGCCGTGATCAAGGACATCCGCGCCGCGCTGGCTGCTCAGCCTTTGCCGCCAGGCTACTTCACCGCGCTGGAAGGCCAGTTTCAGGCGCAGGAACAAGCCGCGCAACGCATGGCCTGGTTGAGCGCCATCTCGATGCTGCTGATCTTCATGGTGCTGTACAGCCGCTACCGCTCGGCCGTGCTGAGCGCCATCATCATGTGCAACATCCCGCTGGCACTGGTAGGTAGCGTGGTGGCCTTGTGGTGGTCGGGGCAGCCCTTGTCGATTGCCGCACTGGTGGGCTTCATCACGCTCACGGGCATCGCCACGCGCAACGGCATCCTCAAGATCAGCCACTACATCAACCTGTGCCTGCATGAGGGCGAGACCTTCAGCCAGCGCATGATCGTGCGGGGCTCGCTGGAGCGCCTCACACCCGTGTTGATGACCGCGCTCGTGGCCGCCTTCGCGCTGCTGCCCTTGCTGCTGTCGGCATCGGCGCCGGGCAAGGAAATCCTGCATCCCGTGGCCGTCGTCATCTTCGGCGGGCTGATCAGCGCCACCCTGCTCGACACCCTGTTGACCCCGGTGATGTTCTGGCTGTGGGGCCAGGCACCACTGGCGCGACTGCAGGCCGAAGCCACTCAGGCCACATCAACGACATCCACAACGTCATCCACCACGAGTTTCTGAGCCTCGCCCTATCCAAGGAGAACCACATGACCCGCACTTTCATGCATCGCCGCCACATCCTGCAAGCCATCGCCGCTTCTTCATTGATCGGTGCCATGGCCTGCGCGCCCACATGGGCTCACGACGACGCCTACCTCGATACCGTGAAAGCACCGCATGGTGGCCAACTGCGCATGGCCGGCCCTGTGCACCTGGAGCTGGTCCTCAGCAAGACACCTGTGGAAGCCAAGGACAAGCCCATCGAGGTATACGTGACGGACCATGCCGGCAAGACCCAAGCAACAGCAGGCGCCAGCGGCACCATCACCATCCTGTATGGCAAGACCAAGGTCACCGCCACACTCAAGCCTGATGGCGACAACAAGCTGATCGCTCAGGCAAGCTATGCCTCCACGCCCGATATCAAAGCCATCGTGAGCGTGACAATGGCGGGGCAGCCAGCGCAACAGGCGCGCTTCACACCCATGCGCCCATGATGAGCGAGCTGGCTCAGGCCTTTCGGATCCAGGGCCTCACCATGCCCTCCTGCATCACCGACGCCACCAGCTTGCCATCACGGGTGAAGAAGCGCCCCTGGCACAGGCCTCGCGCGCCACTCGCGCTGGGTGAATCAAACACATAGAGCAGCCAGTCATCGAGACGGAAATCACGGTGGAACCACATGGCGTGATCCAGGCTGGCCATGCGCACCTCACCGCGGAACAGACTCAGCCCATGCGGCGCAATGGCCGCCAGCAACAAGCCGTGATCGGATGCGTAGGCGAGCAAGGCGCGGTGCAAGGCCGCGTCATCGGGCAAGGTGTCCATGGCGCGCACCCACAGGGCAATCTGCCCTTCGCGCTTGGGTGGATTCATGAGATCCACAGGATCAACCGGGCGGTACTCCAGGCCCCGTGGCGCCAGGGTCTTGTCATGAAAGTACGGCGGCAGATGCGGGATGATGGCCTGGCGCAAGGCATGCTCGCTTTGCAGCCCCTCCGGGCCCGCCACCTGTGGCATGGCCGCCTGATGCTCGACACCATCAGACGATGTCTGAAAAGACGCGTTCATCTCGAAGATGATGTTGTCACCCTGGCGGGCCACCACGCGCCGCATGCTGAAGCTGCGGCCATCACGCACACGCGTGACTTCGTAGTCGATCGGGGCATGCTCGCCTGGCAGCAGGAAGTAGGCATGCAGGGAGTGAACGGGCCTGTCCGCATCAACCGTCAGCTGAGCAGCCTGCAAGGACTGCCCGAGCACCTGCCCGCCGAACACGGCCGGCGTGCCAATGTTGTCGCTCTGGGCGAGGAAGTGATCGTGGCCTGCGGCACGCAGCTCCATCAACTGCCGCAATTGGTCAAGCTGCTGACGGGCGTAGGTGGAATCGGTCATGGGTACAAATGCAAAGGACAAACAGGTGAAGACAGTATGCAGGCATTGCAAGGCCTTCACTTGGGCACAATACAGCCTGCCGCGTTTCGCCCCTTGCCATGAAGTCCTCCATCTACCTCGTCGACGTTGACCGCACTGACACCTGGACCCGCTACCGCAACGGTCTGTGCGACAACTGCGTGGCCAATTGCTGCACCATGCCGGTGGAGGTGAAGCTGCCCGATCTCGTCAGGCTGGAGCTGGTGGACCCGTTCGAGGCAGAACATGAAGCGCCCAAGCAGATCGCCAAGCGCCTGATGAAGGCCGGCCTGATTCAGCACTTCAACTTCAAGTACGAGATCTTCACCCTGGCTCGTCGCGCCAATGGCGACTGCCACTTTCTGGACGCGACCACGCGCCACTGCAAGGTCTATGAGAAGCGGCCCAACACCTGCCGCAAACACCCGCAGGTCGGGCCCAGGCCCAACTATTGCCCCTTCGGTGCCAAGGCAGCGCCCGGGCGTTGATCAGGACGACAGCAATGCCGACAAGGCCGCCAGACCTACTGGCGCCTGAGGCAGCCACGGCACCGCAAAGGTCTTCTTTGCCAATCCGCCGTTCAGTCTGGCCATCTGCCTTTGCTCGCCTGCCAGCCGAGCCTGCAGCAAGGGATCATGCGTGCCGGCGGCCAGGATGGATTTGTTGACCACCCAGGCATAGGGCTCTATGTGCGCGCGCCTCAGGTCATCCTGCAAGGCCGCGGCTTGCGATACCGGGGTCACCTCCGGCAGCGTGACCAGAATGATGCGGGTGTAGCTCGCATCCTGCAGGCGCATCAGGGGTGTGACCATGTGCACGGCGGCCTTGCCTTCAAACTCGCGCGTCATCTGCCGGTGATAGGCACCCGTGGCATCCATCAACAACAGCGAATGTCCGGTGGGCGCCGTGTCCAGCACCACAAAGGCACTGCGCGCTTCGCTGACCGTGCGCGAGAACGCATGAAACACCGCGACCTCTTCCGTGCAAGGCGACTGCAGATCCTCCAGCAGCAAGGCCCGCTCCTGGGCGTCCAGGCGAGACCCGCGCGCGGCCATGATCTTGTCGATATAGCGTTGCGTTTCCACCTTGGGGTCAATGCGCCCCACCTGCAGACCGGGCAACTCGCCTTCCAGCGTCATGGCCAGGTGCGCGGCGGGGTCGGTGGTGCTCAGGTGCACCGCATGGCCCTTCTTTACCAGACCGATCGCCAGTGCCGCGGCGATGGTGGTCTTGCCGACACCGCCCTTGCCCATCACCATGATCAGGCCGCGACCTGCTGCGGCCAGTTCGTCCACGAGCTTGTCGATGTGATCGGCTGGCAGCTGTGCATCTTCACCTGCGGTCGTGCGCTTGTCGGGCTGCGCCGCGGCCGGATTCAACAGGGCACGCAAGGCGGGCAGGCCCACGGTATCAAAGGCACGAAGGGGCACGACGGACTGGGGCAAGGCCCGCAAGGCATCAGGCATGGCCTCCAGGGCTTGTTGCCCCAGGTCCTCGATGGCTTGGGCTACCTCATCGTGTGGATCACTGGCTTTGAACACGCCATTGATCACCAGGCGCTGCTGGTTCAAACCCAGCACGCGCAACTCGTCGGAGGTGCGCGCCGCCTCGGCCAGCGCGCTGCGGTCGGCACGCGCCACCAGCACGATCGTCGTGAGGGTCTCGTCGCACAAGGCCTTCAAGGCGGCATTGAAGCGGGTCTCCTGCATCTTCAAGCCCGAGTGGGGGCCCAGGCATGACGCGCCACGATCGTTGTCCTTGAGGAAGCCGCTCCAGGCCTTGGGCAAGCTCAGCAGCCGCAAGGTATGCCCGGTGGGCGCCGTATCAAACACGATGTGGTCGTAATCGGCCGCGTCACCCGCCAGCAGGTTGGCGAACTCGTCAAACGATGCGATCTCGGTGGTGCAGGAACCAGACAGCTGCTCTCGCACCGTGGCGCGTTCAGCCTCGGTAGTTTGCTCGCTCATCTGCGCCAGCACGCGCTGGCGGTAGGTCTCGGCCGCCACGTCGGGGTCAATGTTGAGCACCGACAGCCCCGGGGCACCAGGCACCGCTACCGGCACGTTGCGCAATTCGATGCCCAGCATCTCGTCCAGGTTGGATGCGGCATCGGTGCTGACCAGCAACACCTTCTTGCCCGCATCGGCCAGCGTCAAGGCTGTGGCCGTTGACAGGGACGTCTTGCCCACACCGCCCTTGCCCGTGAAGAACAGGTGCCTGGTTGGTCGATTCAAGAAACCCGGCAGGTCTGGCCGCAACCACGCTTCAACCTTCTCATGCGAAGGCAGGCCACCGCTGTGCACGACCTGGCCCCCGATCATCACGGCTGGCGTCGCCTTTACCCCAAGGCGCTGGATGTCTTGGGGCTGGTCAATTTTCTTGATCGATACAGGAACACCAGCGGCGCTGGCTACGCGCTCGATCATCTCGATGGTGGCGCGGCACTTGCTGCAGCCCAGGCCCAGAACGGTGACTTCCATGTCGATGATCCTTACGTTGAAACGGAAACAGGCCCAACTTGAGCTCAGGCTCAGGGCACCACCACCACGGGCGCAAAGCCACCACCCTGCGTGCGGAAGTTGGTTGTCTGGCCTGCGTACATGCGAGCTGCCAGTAACTGGACCTGCCCAGCATAGGCGTAGGCACGAACATCAAACTTGAGGTCGCTCAAGACGCCATCGACATCGACCAGACGCTCCCCCGGCAGCACGATCTCCTGAGCGACGTATCCGCCGGCGGTGATCTCGGCCCATACACGCCGCGTCAGTTTGTCGCCACGGTAGACGGCCTTGCCACCATAACCTGAATCGGGTTTGAAAAACCACTGACGGCGTTGCGCCCATAGTGTTGCCGCATTGTCTGCGTTGACTTGCAGCGCGAGTGGCACCACCGCAGCCAGCACCCGTCGATCTGCTTCGCACACACCCCACGCCTGCAACAAGGCCGCGTCACTGAGCGTCACCAGGTTGCGCTTTTCCGCATACAAGGCATGTGCACGCGGGTGGGGAGACATCACCACCGCACCCGCCTCATACGCTTGACGCAAGGCTGCATGACCTGGCTCGGTCAAGTAAAAATCTGTGAGGCGGTTGTAGACCATGTCGATCACCTGACCACCCAGCATCAAGCGCCCATCGTGCCACTGCAACGCTTGCGGCGACACCACATGGGCTTGCACGCCACGCTGCATCAACAGGTGACGACACAGCTCGAATTCGGGGTACAGGTACTGCGCGGCGGGCTCATCGTCCACGATGACCACCCTTTGCAAAGGCATCTGCCCCCTCTGCAGCTGCCATTCGCTGGCGAACATGTCCATGAATGTGTCGTCCAGGCGCAAGCGAGCCGGATCAGGCATGAACGCCCAATCCATGCCTTCGCAGCAGGACTGCTGCGCGCGTGCGAGCACCGCATTGAGCATCGCACCGCCCGCATTGGTATTGACCTCGATGAGCCTGGGCCCTCGCGCGTCAAGGTGGAAGTCATACCCCATGAACATGCCCACCGGGCCGAAGGCGTGTGCAGCCAGTGCCGGCGCACGGGCCAATGCCTGAGCCTGGTAGGCGGGTAGGGCCATGACGCGCTCCAGCGCCTGCACCGCAGCGTCAATCTGCGCCACGACAGATTGGGCAAGAAAGACCACCGTTGACGAAAACAAGTGCGGTCGGGTCAACGCCCAGTCGCCCGCCATGCTGGCCAGACCGGGATCCTGTGCCAACTGTTGCTGCAACTTGCCAGCGTCCAGCGTTCGGCAGTAACAATGCTTGTTGAGTGCTTCGGCCGTCGTCTGAGGCAAGGTGTTCATGGCGGCAAGCCTATTGATGCTCGTACCATCCCTTGCTCTGGTTCACCACGCGAACCACCAGCAACATGACGGGCACCTCGATCAACACCCCCACCACGGTGGCCAGGGCGGCCCCGGACTCGAAGCCAAACAGACTGATCGCCGCGGCGACAGCCAACTCAAAGAAGTTGCTGGCGCCAATCAACGCTGAAGGACAGGCCACATCGTGGGTCTCGCCAAGTCGTCGGTTGAGCCAGTAAGCCAGCGCAGAGTTGAAGAACACCTGAATCAGGATGGGCACGGCCAGCATGCCGATGACCAGCGGCTGCTTGATGATGGCCTCACCCTGGAAGGCGAACAACAGCACCAGGGTGGCCAGCAAGGCCGTGATGGACCACGGACCGATCCTGGCCAAGGCGGCATCCAGTGCCGCCGGCCCCCGAGCCAGCAAGAACTTCCTCAGCATCTGCGCCAGGGCAACGGGGATCACGATGTAGAGCACCACGGAAGTCACCAGGGTGTCCCAGGGCACCACGATAGAGGACAATCCCAGCAGCAGGGCCACGATGGGCGCAAAGGCAAACACCATGATGGTGTCGTTCAGCGCCACCTGTGACAAGGTGAAAAGCGGGTTGCCACCGGTGAGACGGCTCCACACAAACACCATGGCCGTGCAGGGCGCAGCGGCCAACAAAATCAAACCTGCGATGTAGCTGTCAAGCTGCTCCGCAGGCAGATACGGCGCAAACAGATGCCGCACAAAGAGCCATCCCAGCAAAGCCATCGAAAACGGCTTGACGGCCCAGTTGACAAACAGCGTGACGCCGATGCCCCGCCAGTGCTGTTTGACCTGCGACAGACTGGCGAAGTCCACCTTGACCAACATGGGGATGATCATCACCCAGATCAGCACGCCCACGGGCAGGTTGACCTTGGCGACCTCCATCTGACCGATGACATGAAAGACACCAGGCCATATCTGGCCCAGTGCAATGCCGATCACGATGCACAGAAAGACCCAGACAGTCAGATAGCGCTCGAACACGCTCATGGGGGCGGCAGTGGACTTGGTCATGTTGTGCTCTTGTCAGCTACGGGCAATGTCATTCAAGGCCTGCAGCAAGGCCTCCTGGCTCATGGTCTCCAGTGGCAGCGCCAGAAGCTGCAGCATCTTGTAGCCAATGGCTTGACGCGTCAGCTCGAACGCGCGGCGCTTGCCTTCATCGCCGCCCTCGGCGTTGGAGGGATCCGGATAGCCCCAATGCACTTTGACGGGCTGCCCCTTGCCACCGAAGAACACGGGGCAGGCTTCGGCGGCGGCGCTGTCACACACGGTGATGACGATGGACAAAGGCGGCGCGCCATCGGCACTGAACTCGTCCCAGCTCTTGCTGCGATAAGCGGACGTGTCGATGCCTGCGTTGTTGAGCGCTTCGATGGCAAAGGGGTTCAGACGCCCGCTGGGGGCGCTGCCCGCACTGTGCGCCTTGACATCCTTGCCCAGTTTGGCCGCCAGGTGGTTGAGCATGCCTTCAGAGAGCACGCTGCGGGCCGAGTTGTGTGTGCACAGAATCAGAACGTGAGTGGTCATGACGGACTTCAAATTTTGCCGATGGCGTTGAGTTGGGACTGAATGGCCAAGGAATGGAGGCTCTCGGGCGGCAAGGCCAGCATCAGTTCAATGCGACGCTTGAGAATATGCGCAACCTCATGGAAGGCCCGGCGCTGCTTGGCTTCATCGCCATCGACCCCTGCTGGGTCGTACACCCCCCAGTGAGCGGTCAGAGGCTGGCCGGGCCATATGGGGCAGACCTCGCCAGCGGCGTTGTCGCAGACAGTGAAGACGAAGCTCAGGGCTGGTGAGGTAGGCTTCGCAAACTCGTCCCAGCTTTTGCTGCGATAGCCTTCTTGGGCCATACCCAGATGCTGCAGCACATCCAGAGCCATAGGGTGAACCTCGCCTTTGGGATGGCTGCCCGCCGAATACGCCGTGAAGCGGTTAGCCCCCAATGCGTTGAGGATACCCTCAGCCAGAATCGACCGTGCCGAGTTGCCCGTACAAACAAACAGCACGTTCATCAACTGCTCGCTCATGACCCACCTCAGCAGCAGGAAGATTTGACAGGAATGCCGATGGGCTTGCCCGTAACCTTGGGCGTGGCCGTGGGGGTGCAGCAGGCACCCGCCTCATCGGCTTGTGCAGGCTCGCCTTCACGGAAGACAGGAATGTTGCCCAGCGTCTGGAAGTGCTCCCAGGGCAAGCCTTGTGGATCGACCACCCAATGCTTGTCGCTGCGCGCATAGCAGCAGGTGGTGGCCCCTTCGTCGATCAAGGACAGGTCGGCGGCTTGAGCTTGCGCCTTCATGGCCTGGAGATCCGCCGCGTTGTCGACCTGGATGCCCAGGTGATCCACACCGGTATGGCCATGGCCACGCGTGGAGATGGCGAAGTTCACTGCCGGCTCGTCAAGCATCCACTTGGCGTAGTCCGCTTCAAGGCGGCTGGGCTGGGCGCCAAACATCTTCGAATAGAAGTCGACGTTGCGGGCCAGATCGGTGACATGCACATGGACGTGAAAACGCTTCATGATTTGCTCCTTCAGCAGGTGACGCAAGCCCGCTTGCGCGCAGGCTTGCCAGTCGATGAATCGACGGTTGGTGCACAGGGCTGGCCCTGGCAGCAATGCTCGGTGAGGTAACCCAGGAGGCCATCCATGTGGTCGAACGCAGCGCGGTAGATCAGATGGCGACCATCCCGCTCCTGGGTCACCAGGTCAGCATGGGTCAGCTCCTTGAGATGGAAAGACAAGGTGGTGGCGGCCGCATCCAGGGCAACCGCCAGATCGCCCGGCGTCATGCCTTGCGGCCCCGCTACAACCAGGGCGCGGAAAATCCGCAAACGCAGTGGCTGAGCCAATGCGGCGAGGGACTTGATGACGGCGCTTTCTTCCATTGTTCAATAATGATTGAATTATTGAACCGTGTCAAGCACCTCTGTCTTGATGCACTCAGGTAGAGTTCGCGCAGATTCGTTTCACACCCCGACACGCCAGGCCATGACCAGACTGCAAACTCAATGGCACCGCCTGTATGCCTCACAGGCCAACGCTGACCAGATCGACACCAGCCCCGAGGCCTCCATCGAGCTGACCGATGCCCAGGGCCAGGCCCGTGCGATGGTGCTGGAGCTGTCTCGCCCGGCCGAATGGGCCCCACTGGCTACCCTGTGGCACGGCGTACAGGCCGATCTGGGCTGGCCTGCTCCGGCCATCGCGATCAATGGGATTGATGGCTATCAGTTGTGGTTCTCGTTGCAAACGCCTGTCGAGCTTGCCCAGGCCTCGGCGGTGCTCCACGCCCTGTGCGGGCGCTATCTGCCGGATGTGGCGCCGCATCGGCTCCGCCTGATGCCCAACACACACACTGCATCAACCGAGGCAAGCCAGCATGCTGTTTGGATGCCGGGCGTGCCCGTACAGGCCGATCAGTGGTCCGCTTTTGTCGCGCAGGATCTTGCCCCGGTGTTTGCCGAGACCCCTTGGCTGGACGTACAACCCAGCATGGAGGGGCAAGCCGAGTTGCTGTCTCGGCTGCACAGCATCCCTGCCGAGGCTTTTCAGGCGGCCCTGGATACCTGTCGGCAACCTGCCCAAGGCGCATCCGCACCACATGACATCCCGCGATCGCAGGCATCAGCAGGCACGAACGCCGCTCGAGCAGACAACCATGACGACCCGAGACGCTTTCTGCTGAACGTGATGAACGACACCACCGTGGCACTGGCCCTGCGCATTGAGGCTGCAAAGGCCTTGCTGCCCTATGCGCACCATGACAAAGGCCCTGGCTGAAGCCAAGGCCTGTCCTCCCCGCGCCATGCCTTGCGAGACATGGCCTCATCTACGTGACTAGCTGTGCAACTGATCAGACACCGGCTTGCTCACACCATAGAAAGCGTGAATGCTGCTGGCCCACACCGGATTGGCCATATCCGGCCAATTGTTCTTGTCAAACCCCGGGGCGTCCTCAAGACGATCCTTCTCGACGTTCAGGACAAAGCGCTTGTCATCCACGTCCAGCGTCAAGGCGGACCAAGGCACCGCAAACAGCTTGCCGCCCATACCCATGAAGCCACCGAAAGACAGCACGGCGTAACTCACCGCGCCGGTTCGCATGTCCAGCATGATCTCCTTGATCTCACCCAAGTCCTCTTTGCTCTGGTTGTAAACGTCCGTGCCGATCAAGGTCTCGGCGCCCATCAGATCAGGGCATGCGCCATCGTGCTCGACACCACCTGCCTGATTGGCACCTTTGTTTTTGTAAATGCCGAACTTGTCGCGCTCAAAGTAGTTCATCGTCATCTCCAGTCAATCCGAACGCCTTGCTGGACGTTCACCGAGGAAGAGGCGACAGCGCTGCCATCACCCCACCACCCTCACGCCATCAAGGGGTCGTGCCGGCGTTCTTGTGCGGCGCAGGCGTACTCACACCGCCCTTGCCCTTCTGACTCTGCCCCTGCTTGGGCGGCACGCTGGCGCCTGGCGCATTGATGTCCGCACGCTGGCCAGGCTTCGCTTGATGCTGACCGGTTTCAGGGGCGCTGTTGCTTTTGGTTGGTGTCTTGTTCATATCGAACCTCACGAGTTGGTTAAGCCATGTGCCTCTGCTCGGAATGGAGCAGGACGCCCAACCTTTATAGGCACGCGCCACACAGCCGTCGGTTCGCTATCGCACAGGACGGTGATCAATCAAGAAGTGGCAGGCAGCTCATACCGAATCATCAGCAGCCTGTCGTACTCACGCTTGACCACGCCATAACACTCGCAACTGCGTGTGGCCAGGCCTGTCCTGTCCAGCACCAGGATGCGCCCCCGTGCATACCGGATGACACCGTCACGCTGGAGTTTGATGGCCGCCTCGGTCACCCCCTCGCGCCGCACGCCCAACATGTTCGCGATGGTCTCGTGCGTCATCAGGATCTCATCGCTGCCCGTTCGATCGGTGATCATCAACAACCAGCGGCACAACTGCCTGTCCAGCGTGTGCAAGCGATTACATGCGGCCGTCTGGGCCATCTGCGTCATCAAGGCCTGCGTGTAACGCAACAACAGATGAGGTACAAGGGTCGACGATTTGAACTCCGCCAACAGCACCTTCGCACTCATGCGAAAGGCCTTGCCTGAACTCAGCACCACAGCCTGGTTGAGCGTGGTGTCGCCGCCGAGGAACAAGGTGGTGCCGATCACACCTTCCTTGCCCACCACCGCCAGCTCGGAGGTAGCCCCGTTCAAGGTCACATACATCTTGGACACGATGCCGCTGACCGGGAAGTAAACATGCTTCACGTGGCTACCTGACTCATACAACACCTGCCCTTGCGGCAGATCTACCGGTTCGAGGTGTGGCAACCAGCGTGACCAGTCCTCATCCGGCAAGGCTGCCAGGAGCAGGTTTCTGCGGGTATCGGACGAAATGGCCATCTGCTTGCCCCGTGAGAGTTACACCATCTTCAGGCCCATTGCGTCGACGGGCCAGCGCAGTGTAGTGAGCTCTGCGGGATGCCTATGTACGCAAACGCACAGCCAAGGAAATGGGGTGGGGGATTGACTTGGCCACCGCCGTGTGTTGAGTTGTCCCACGCTGGCCCGGTATGTGCGCTACCGCACCGACCCTGGCCGCCTGATGGACTAGGCTTTCCGGAAACAAGGCATCACACGCATGACGCACGCCCCCGCCGAGATCAACATGACCACACCCACCAATCAACTCATACGCCTGGGCGACTTGCGACAACGGGCTCATGCCCGTCTGAGCGGGCTCACGCCCTCGGCCAACCTCGCTGCCAGCGCCACCGCGGCACTGGGCGTCTTGCACGAGCTGGCGTCTTCACCGGAAACAGCCGCCGACGCACTGGCACTGTTGCACGAGTTGCAGGTCCATCAGGTCGAGATCGAGATGCAATCGGAGGATCTGCGCGCCGCGCTGGCGGAGGCTGACGCCGCGCTGCAGCGACAAGTGCAATACCTCAACGCCATGCCCGTCGCCTGCGTCAACATCGATGCATCCGGAAGGCTGCTGGCGATCAACCAGATCGCAGCGCATTGGCTGGGCCTTGATCAGGCGTATCTGCAAGGCCAGACGCTGGGGGCTTACACACCGCCATTGGGCTCTGCCGACCTGCACCAACAGATCCAGGCCATTGATCACGGCCTGACACCCAGGTCCTGGCACACCGCCTTGTTGACCGACAACCACGAAGCCAGGCCACTGCTGGCAGCCGTCAGTGCAGACCCGGCAAACCCGGGCCACTACATCGTGGCCCTGATGCCAATGCCCGCCGGTGCGGAGCACTGACCAGGTGCCGCGCCTTACCCGAACACACCAACCGTACCGCATCACATGCATGGCCCTGGTGGCCTGCATCGCCGGCCACCAGGCCAGCATGGCGCAGACGCAAGTCGACATGCGCGCTTGCCTGGGCATACCCGATGCAACAGCCCGCCTGGCTTGCTACGACCAGCAAGCCGGGCAACAGGCCATGGTGACACTGCCCACATCAGCCGCAGTCAAGCAAGACACCCCGATCACGGCCACCGCCACATCGGACAGCTTCCTGTCACGGTACTGGGAACTGGGTAGCCAGGACAAGCGCGGCACCTTCAACTACACCGCCTACCGCCCCAACTACTACCTGCCCCTGCGGGCCATGCGATCGGTCAACCAGCATCCGGAAAGCCCCACGCGTGGCACGACGGTTGACCTGCCGCACTACCAGCATAGCGAGACCAAGTTTCAACTGTCCATGCGCACCAAGGTGATGGAACAAGCCTTCCTGCCGGATGCCGACCTGTGGGTAGCCTATACGCAGCAGTCCATGTGGCAACTGTGGAACCAACAAGCCTCCGCACCGTTTCGCAACAGCGACTTCCAGCCCGAGTTGATCTACGTGTTACCCACGCCTGGCGCGCTTCGCACCTGGCCGATGGGATGGAAGTGGCAGATGGCCCAGTTTGGCCTGGTACATCAGTCCAACGGCCAGACGGGCGCCTTGTCTCGCAGCTGGAACCGCATCTACGCGGCCATCGGGCTGGAGCGAGCCGATGTCACGGCACAGGTGAGGCTGGAACAACGTCTTGAAAAGAGCAGCCGCCAGAGTGACGACAACCCCGACATCGTCGATTTCATGGGCCGTGTGGAAACGCAGCTGACATGGTCGCCAGGCCGCTCCACTGCCGCCTTGTTGTGGCGCCCCTCGCTGAGGGGGCGAGGCCTGATTCAGTTGGACTGGACCTACCCCGTCTATAACGACCGCCCGGATGGCCTGCGTTGGTACATCCAGGCCTTCGAGGGCTTTGGCGAGACCTTGATCGACTACAACTTCAAGCAAACCAGCCTGGGCTTCGGCCTGACCTTGTTCAAGTTCTGAGGTCTCGCGGCACGCTCAACTCAGTTGACGCCGTACTGCGCCTTGGCTTGAGCCACGCAGTTGGACTTGGCATCACCCGAGAGGGCATTGCACTTTTCAGTGGCCACCTTGTAGTCGGCATCGCGCTTGTCTGATGCGGCATCGTGCCTTGACTCGCCGATCTCCTTGCCCAGCTTGGCATCAGCCAGCGCCTTGGTTTCGATGGCCTTGGCCTCTTCCACGCACACGTCCTTGGCATTGCCAGCCTTGTCATCGCACATTTCCTTGGCGATCTCATAAGCTGCTTCGGCCTTGGCCACCTTGATCTTGGTAGCGTCTGACACCTTGCCCGTACGCGCATATTCCAGCTCGGCCAGAGCAACCTTCTCCTTGCCCTTGGCTTCTTCGATGCAGACGTCCTTGGCATTGCCAGCCTTGGCGCCACATGCGGCCTTTTCATTCTTGTAGTCCGCACCGATACGCGCCTTGCCCGCCTGGAAGTCAGCCTTGCTGATGGTGGCTGCCTGCACCAATGGGCAGAGAAGCAATGCCACGACGGCCACAGACAGATTCGCGTTGATGATGTTTTTCATGATGGTCCTTGGTGATGAAACAAAGTCATGCTCCTTGTTTCCACCCCCCATGACCAGCAGACATGGCCGCGACCTGATGTAGGACTGCGCCTACCTGCCGCCGGATCAGTCCTGCACGCTGTCGCGCAAGTCGCTGATGGCGCGTGGCGTGCTGTTCACGCACACTGCGGCCTACTGCATCAAGCCGTTCTTCATGGCGTAGTAGGTCAGCTCGCTGTTGGATGCAAGCTTCAACTTCTCCATCACACGTGTGCGATAGGTGCTGACCGTCTTGACGCTGAGGGACATGCCATCTGCCGTGCGGCCCACCGTGGCGCCACCCGCCAGGTGCAGGAACACCTGGAACTCCCTGTCAGACAAGCGCTCATGCAAAGAGGCTCGGCTCTCACAGGCCCACCCTTCGGCCAGTTGCTCTGCAACGGATGCCGAGATGTACCTGCGGCCTCGGCCAACGGTTCGAATGGCCCCTATCAACTCTGCCGGTTCGCAGCGCTTGCTCAGGTAACCACTGGCCCCATGTCTCAGTAGCGCCATCGCGTAAGGCTCCTCGGGCAAGCCGCTGAGGATCAACACCGGCAGGTCTGGCATGCGCGCCTTGATCGCCAGAAGCACATCCACCCCGCCACATCCCGCCATGGCGATGTCCAGTACCATGACATCCAGTGGCGCCGCGCGTGCGATGTCCAGTGCTTCCTGCCCGCTGCTGCCCTCGCTCACCACCTGAAAGTCAGGCTGCGAGCCCAGAATGTGGCGCAGGCCAGCTCGGACCACCGCGTGGTCATCCACGATGGCAATGCGAATCACGGATGGCGCCCCTCTGGTCCGTGCTGATCCTCGGACTCGAAAAAGGCATAGCCGGTCAGCTCTCTCTTGGCCTGGTACATCGCCATGTCGGCACCATGCAGCATGGCCTCGGTCGTGCTGCCAGCGCCAGGCAATATGGCGATGCCGATGCTCGGGTGAATGGTGACGAGCAGATCGCCGATCCGGATAGGAGCGGACACCGTGTCATACACCTTGCAGGCCAGCCGACTGAGATGCCGTCTGTCCTTCACGTCCAGCAACAGGCATGCGAACTCATCGCCGCCGACCCGTCCGACCACGTCGTCCGCACGAACGGCACGGGACAACCTCGCCGCGATGATGCCCAGCAACTCGTCACCCGCGGCGTGTCCATAGCTGTCGTTCACGCCCTTGAAACCGTCCAGGTCCACAAAGAACACAGCCAGGCTCTTGTGTCGTTCGGCCGCCACTTCCAAGGCCAGACTCAAGCGCTGGTGAAAATGATGGCGATTGGGCAGCGACGTCAGGCTGTCATGCATGGCCTGTTGATGCGCCACCATCATGCCCGCCTGGCTGCCTGCCAGCTCTGCCCTGAGTTTGGCCAGATCGGCCCGGGCGTCGAACGCGTGCATCTCCAGCTGCCACCTCCTGGCGTGTTCATGCATCACCAGCTCCTGCAGGCGGTCCAGCGAGACCACGCAATCGTGGGCCAGGCTGCGCATCCACGCTTGCATCGCGTCATCACACGCCGGGTGCCTCACGCCCTCTTCCAGATCCTTCAGCCTGTGCTTGAGCGCATCAAACCACGTGGCAGGAGAAGCCGCCATGGGAGCACATGTCAGCACCGGGGACAGCACTGCGAGTGGTCTGGGTGCGGGCTTGGTCTCAGGGCCCCACGACGGTGGTGCGCCGGTCGCTGTAAGCCTGCCCTGTGGCAAGGCATCTTCAGAATGATTGAGCATGATGGCCCTTCCTTTTCAGCGCGATTCAAAGCGAACCGCGACGGGCTACAAACGCCCTGTCACCAACAGGATGATGACAATGAGCACCAACAGGCCCAGCCCCCCACTGGGGAAGTAGCCCCACCCTCGGCTGTGAGGCCAGGTCGGCATCGCGCCAATCAACATCAGAATCAAGACAATCAGCAAAACAGTGGCGAGGCTCATGGCCTTCTCCTGGGTATGTCGACAACGACGTTCATGCCAGTCTGATCAGCACCGCCCCCTCTGACTGTCTGATAGCGCACAAAGGCCATGCTTGCCTGATTTGCCGCATGCATGTGTTTGCTGGCGCACAGACATGCTCGATGCCTGCCTCTACAACCGGCACAGCACTACAGGAGCACGAGATGAACAAACAAATGCCCGCATGGCTGTTGATGGCCACGACGCTGGTTTACCTGGGCGGTTGCAGTGGCATGTCCGCGCGAGACCGCAACACGGCAGGCGGCGCAGCTGTTGGTGGGGCCGCAGGTGCCATCCTGACCGGCGGCAGCGCGGCGGGCACCATCGGGGGCGCCGCTGTGGGCGGCGTGATCGGCAATCAGGTCGATCCCAACAAGAAATAGACGGCGTGCCTACACCGCCATGCGATTGGGCAACAGGCGGTCGTATTCCTTCTTGACAACGGCGTAGCACTCGCACGTCCGCTCTTCCAGGCCGGCTCGGTCCAGCACCTGGATACGACCGCGCGCATAGCTGATCAAACCCATTTTCTGCAGTTTGAGTGCGGCCTCCGTCACACCTTCTCGCCGCACACCCAGCATGTTGGCAATGAGCTCCTGCGTCATCACCAATTCATTGCTGTTCAAGCGATCCAGGCTGAGCAGAAGCCACCGGCAGAGTTGACGTTCCAGCGAGTGGTGCCGGTTGCAGACCGCGGTCTGGGCCATCTGGGTGATCAAGGCCTGCGTGTAGCGAAGAAACACATGCATCACGGGGCCGCCCAGATTGAACTCGGCCTTCAATGCATGGGCTCCCAGCCTGTAGCCGTAGCCAGCGCTTTGCACCACACCTCGACTGGGCGTGGAGTCCCCTCCCATGAACAGCGAGATGCCGACAACACCTTCGTTGCCCACCACAGCGATTTCCGCCGAGGCACCGTTCTCCATGACATAGAGCAAGGACACGATCGCCGTCACAGGGAAATACACATGTCGCAGCGTGCCCCCTGACTCATAAATCACCTGCCCAAGTGGCATCTCGACAAAATCGAGATGAGGCCGCAGACGCTGCCACTCAGGCTCGGGCAACACCGCCAACAAGTGATTCTTGCGCGGATCAGGATTCATCGCCATCCATAACTTTCTAATTTGACTCTGCACTCACCGTGTCACCCATGTCACCCATGTCACCCATGTCACCCATGTCACTATAGGCAGCGGCGATGAATCGGTATGTTCGCCAACGCACAGACCCCGGCATGTGATGAACCTAGCTTGTGCCCATGAAAGGGATCGACAAGCCATGCGCTTCTTCCACATTGAACACAGCCGAACGGCCTATATCGCCGACTTCTGTCTTTATGGCCTCGTCGTGCTGGGGATGGCCTTGCTTCTGGTTTTCTACACGCCCGTTCCACAAAGGCGCAGCGCATCGCTGTTCGCGTTCGTGGGGCTCATGAGCTGGTCCTTGCTTGAGTATGCGCTGCATCGCGTTGTTTTGCACGCATGGCCATTATTCAAGGCCATGCATGCTGCGCACCACGAGCGGCCCACGGCGTTGATCTGCACGCCCACCATCATCAGCGCCACCCTCATAGGCGGACTGATCTTTGTCCCCTCGTTGTTGACGCTGAACCTGTGGCACGCCATCGCACTGACATTCGGCGTCCTGGCAGGCTATCTGGCTTACGCCATCACGCACCACGGCATACACCACTGGCGGACCGACAACCGCTGGCTCAAGCATCGCAAGTACCGGCACGCGCTGCACCATCGGCCCAACTCTCCTCACGCGTGCTATGGCGTGACGAACAGCTTCTGGGACCGGGTGTTCCACACGGACTAGGTACGGCAACGAACAGACACAAGTGGAGGTCTCGCCTACAACCGAACCCTCATCACGAAAGCACACCATGACATCCATCCCAACGTGGCGCGCCCTGGGTTTATCAGGGCTGGGACTGCTGGCGTTTCAAGCGCAGTCACAAGAGCAATCCTTCTACTATGGCGGCCTGTCTGTCGGCCAGTCACAAACCAACCTTGAAGAAGACCACATCACCCAGAGTCAGACCGGCAACAGCCTGACGGTGACGGACATCAGCCGCAATGAGCGTGACACCGCCTACAAGCTGTTCGCGGGCTACCAGTTCAACGAGTTCTACGCCATGGAGGGTGGTTACTTCACGCTTGGCAAGCCCCACTTCACGGCCAGCACCTCACCCGCTGGCACCCTCCACGGAGAAGTCAAGCTGCAAGGCTGGAACCTCGATCTGATCGGCATGATGCCCTTCACCCCCTCGCTCTCCGGCTTGGCCCGTGTGGGCGTGCATTCCACCAAGGCCAGCGATCAATTCCGCGGCACTGGCGCCGTGGTGCCGGCAGACCCCAGCCCCAGCGAGCGCCACACCAGCTACAAGTTTGGCGCGGGGTTGCAGTACGCGATCACGCCATCCATGCTGATCAGAGGCGAGCTGGAACGCTATCGCGTGGCCGATGGCATGGGCAACCGCAATGGCGTCAACGTGGCTTCGCTGAGCCTGGTGTTCCCGTTTGGCCGCTCATCACCGCCGGTCAGGCATGCCTTGGCCGAACCAGCCTATGTCGCACCCATCCCGATGCCCGCCGAGGCGCCTGCTGCCGGCACGCCCCCACCCATGGTGATGGCCGTGGCAACGCCAGAGCGCAAGCGGGTGACCTTCTCTGCCGAGTCACTTTTCGGTTTCGACGCCTCGCAGGTTCAAGCTGATGGCAAACGTGCACTGGATGGCTTCGCCAAGGAACTGGAGGGCACCTTGTTCAGCGTGATCAACGTGGAAGGGCACACCGATCGACTGGGCTCGCAGACCTACAACCAACACCTGTCGGAGCAACGCGCGGAGGCCGTCAAGAACTATCTCGTGGAAACCGGCAAGGTCGATGCCGGCAAGATATCCGCCACGGGCAAGAGCGAATCGATGCCCATCACCAAGCCCGAGGATTGCAAGGGCAGCAAGCCCACAGCCCGGTTGATCGAGTGCCTGCAACCAGATCGCCGAGTCGAGATCGAAGTGGTCGGTACACGATGAAGGAGGCATGATCATGAACACAGGCAATCTGTCATCGCCCAGCTGGAGCACATCTTCCTTTGGCCACGGCTCCGATACCTCGGCAGGCGAGCTGGCCACACTGGGCGCCCATCTCGATCTGTGCAGGCGAGCCAGTGGCAAGTTGTTTTTGCTGCAATGTCATGCGGAGTCCATGAAGGGCTTCATGTCATCACGGATCGTGACCACACTGGTCCTGTTCGTGCTGGTGATCGGACTTGCATCGGTCATTTTGTAGAACATGACGCCATCTGCCCTTCGACAACTGATACCCCAGGCACCCGAAGTCTTGTGCCACGTGCTGGACGGCAAGCGAGGGCCGGTCGAGCCTCCCATCAGATCCGAGATATTCGGCCCTGTGCGCTTTGCCCAACACGGACGCAGCCTGGGGCAGACACACCGAGCGGCACTGGCCAGCTCTCGCGCTGCCAACTTCTTTCCCCGTCTGCATGACAACATACAGACCTTGAGAGAAGCGCAGCGCTACATCGGCGAGCAAGCAGCCACAGGCTATGACATCAGCCCGGCTGCAGAGTGGCTGCTCGACAACTTCCATCTGATCGAGGCCCAACTCAAGGAAGTACACGAGGGCTTGCCACGCAGCTACTTCAGGTCACTGCCCATGTTGGTGGACGCGCCACTGGCCGGCTTGCCGCGCGTCTATGGTGTGGCCTGGGCTTTCGTGGCCCACACCGATGGTGCATTTGATGAAGATCTGCTGACGCAGTTTCTGCTTGCCTACCAGGAAACCCGGGAGCTCAACCTCAGCGAAATGTGGGCCCTGCCCACCACGCTGCGCGTGGTGCTGATCGAGAACTTGCGGCGGCTCGCGGAACGCGTGGCCACCAGCAAGGCAGCCCGAGAGGCCGCCAACCTCTGTTGCGATCGCATCGAGACCTACACCCTGCATGCGCTCGACGAGCTGTTGACCTTGATCCGGATGCGAGGTGCGGGGCAGGTCTTTCTGGTGCAGATGGCACAGCGCCTGCAGGATCGTCGATCCCCGGCTGACGGCGCACACCACGCGCGCTATCACGCCTGGCTGCGCAACGCCTTGCCGGATCTCGCTGCCGCGCAAGCCCAGCAAAACGCCGATCAGGCAGCCGACAACCTCAGCGTCAGCAACGCCGTGACTTCCCTGCGAAGCATCACCGATGCGGAGTGGACCGACATCGTGAGCCAGACCAGCGCCATGATGCAACTGATGTTGAGCTCGCCAGTCTTCAAGGCTGAGCATGCGCAAACAAGAGACCAGACCCTGCACGCCATCGAGCAGCTGGCACGGCGCAGTGGGCGCAGCGAAGTAGCCGTTGCCCACACACTCCTGGGCTTGATGCATCCGGACATACCGGGCGCGGCCTCTACCTCGGTAGCCAGCCACTGGTTGATGGGTGAAGGGCGACGAACCCTGGTTCAGGCGCTGGGCATGCACGAGCGCATGGCGGTCTGGTGGTACGCGGCGCGAAGTCGGCTGGCGTTGCCGGCCTATCTGGGGGCGATGGTGACAGGCACGATCGGACTCGCCCTGTATCTGTGGGTTCGGATGCCTGCTGCCCACACCGGCGCACCGCCGCCTGAGTGGCTCACCTGGCTTGGCATCGCCTTGATGGCCGTACCATCTTCCGAAACCGTGGTGGCCATCCTCAACCGGCTCATCAGCGAATCGGCACGCCCCCGGCACCTACCCAGACTGGCGATGCCGGCTGGCATCCCTGCAGCTCACCGGGTGATGGTCGTCATACCTGCCCTGCTGACAGACGAGGCTTCCGTGAAGGCGTTGGTGCATCGGCTGCATCTGCATTTTCTCGCCAACGCGGAAAGTCAGGCCCAGTTCGCCCTGCTCACCGACTGGGGTGACGCAGACACCGTGCACTGCGCGACGGACCAGGCCCTGCTCGATCTGGCGGTCCAAGGCGTGGCAGCACTCAATGCGCGCCATCCTCGGCCCCTTTCGGAACAGCCGGAGACGGGCGATGCAGCCCGATTCATCGTGCTGCACCGCGAGCGTCTGTTCAGCCCATCCGAACAGCGCTGGATCGGTTGGGAGCGCAAGCGAGGCAAGCTCGCGCTGTTGATCTCGGCGCTGGCGGAAGGAACGAACGCCGCCTTCCTGAACCTGGGCGAGAGCTCCCGCATGGCCAGCGACGTGCGCTACATCGTCACGCTGGACAGCGACACGCAACTGCCACCCGGCAAGCTGCGCGAGCTGGTCGGCATTGCCGCCCACCCCCACAACCAGCCCGTGCTGGACAGCACGGGGCAACAGGTGGTGAAGGGCTACGCCATCCTGCAACCACGCACCGTGCCGCCCCTGCCTTCGCAGTGGAACATCACGCTCTACCACTGGCTGTTCGCGGGCCAGTGCGGCATCGACACGTACAGCACGACCAGTTCCGAGGTCTACCAGGATCTCTTCGGTGAAGGCTCCTTCAATGGCAAGGGACTGCTGAACGTGCAGGCCATGCATGCCGTGCTGTCTGATCGCCTGCCTGAAGGGCAGGTTCTGAGCCACGATCTGCTCGAAGGCGCCATGGCCCGCTGCGCCTCGGTCACGGACATCACGCTGATCGAGGAGTCGCCTTTTCACGCCGATGTGGCGGCCTCTCGCTTGCACCGCTGGACACGCGGAGACTGGCAGTTGCTGCCCTTTCTGCTGCAGCCCTGGCGCTATCACCTGCGCCCCATCAACATCTGGAAGATGTGCGACAACCTGCGGCGCTCGATGCTGGCACCTGCCAGCCTGGGCCTGCTGGTGCTTTCGCTGTGCGGGTTCATCGTGTCGCCATGGGCCGCGCTGCTCCTGATCACCCTCGCGGTATCGGCGGGGCCCATGATGGGCGCATTGGCAGGGCTGTCGCCCAGCCGGTATGACCTGGCCGTCCCGCATTTTCTCCACCGTGCCTGGATCGACGTCTTGCGCGTGCTGCTCGGCGGCGCATGGCATCTGGTGCAACTGCCTCAGCATGCCTTGATGGCAGCGGATGCCATCGCGCGCGCCTTGTTTCGCATGACCATCAGCCACCGGCACCTGCTGCAGTGGACCACCTCCGCCGCAGCGGCCAGCGGTGCGCGCATCCGTTGCCGCGATGTGCTGGCACAGCACCGGCGAGAACCCGTCGTTGCCCTGCTGCTCTTCACAGGCCTGGCGCTGTTCTTTCCCGCTCATTTGCCGCTGGCGGGCGCGCTGTGCCTGATGTGGGCCTGCGCACCCTTGACGACCTGGTGGGTCAGCCGGCCCCGGCCTCAACGCAGCGAAGCAGCCCTGTCGGGCGAAGAGGCAGCCTACCTGGAGGGGATTGCGCGCGATACCTGGCGCTACTTCGAGCGGTGCGTCGGCCACGCAGACAACCACCTCCCACCCGACAACCTGCAGACCGCGCCACACGATGAAATCGCACACCGCACCTCGCCCACCAATATCGGTCTGTATCTCCTGAGTGTGGCTTGCGCACGCCGATTTGGCTGGATCGGCACGGAAGACTTGATTGCCAGGTTGGAGTCCACGCTGCGCACCATGCACGCGCTGGCTCGCCACCATGGCCACTTCCTGAACTGGTACGACACTCAGACGCTGGCCCCCTTGCTGCCGATGTATCTGTCCACCGTGGACAGCGGCAACCTGTGCGGGCATCTGCTTGCTGTGGCTCAGTCCTGCAGGGAGCTCGCCGACGCGCCCTATGACAAGGCGGCGTCACAACAGGCGGTCAAGGCATCGACCGCCAGGCTGGCACCGTTTCTGGCTGCCAGAGCCCAACTCTCACAACGCATGCGCGACGAGCTCACCTGGCTCCTGGCCGATCACCGCAACACCACCCGCAGCGCTGGCAAGGACACGCAAGCCCGGCTGACTGAAAATGCAAAGACTTCGGAGCGCCCGCCGAGCCGCACGCGCCTGCTGGCACTGGCCGATGCCTTCGAGCAACTGGCCCTGGAGGCGGACTTCAAACTGCTCTACCACCCCAGAAGGCACCTCTTTCACCTTGGCTTGCGCGTCGCCGAGCAGCAGCTCGATGCTGGCTTTTATGACCTGCTGGCGTCGGAGGCCAGCCTGACAGGCCTGCTCGCCATCGCCAAGGGCGATGCGCCCGTGAGCCATTGGTCTGCACTGGGCCGACCGTATTACGCGCTGGGCACGGACATCGGCCTGCGCTCCTGGTCTGGCTCGATGTTCGAGTACCTGATGCCCGGCCTGGTGATGGACCAGCCTTACGGCAGCGTGCTGCGCAGTGCCTGCCACACGGCCCTTCAGGAGCAGATGGCCTTCACCAGCAGGCAAGGCATCCCCTGGGGGATCTCCGAGTCTGCTCACGCGGGCCGAGACCACACATTGGCGTATCAGTACGCGCCACACGGCGTACCCCGACTGGCCTTGAGGCGCACGCCCCCCGATGAACTGGTGATCGCACCCTACGCCACGGCGCTGGCCGCACAGCTGATGCCACGTTGTGCAACGATGAATTTCAAGGCCCTGCAAGAACTGGGGGCCAGAGCCAGATACGGCTTCATCGAGGCGCTGGACTACTCCCCGGGCCAGCAAGCCGATGGCGGCACCTGTACCTTGGTCCATACCTTCATGGCCCACCATCAAGGCATGACCATTGTGTCCTTGGCCAATGTCTTGCTGGATGGCGTGGCCCAACGCTGGGGCATGGCCCATGTGCAGATGGAAGCGGTGTCATCGCTTTTGCACGAACGCATGCCCCGCGAGATCTCCAACCTCTACGCGCCGCGCAACGGCCCCGCCACTCAAGTGCTCCAGGAGCGGCAGCCCGGCATGCTCAGAAGCATCACACCCGGAGAGAGGGCGATCGAGCCCACCCAGTTGCTGTCCAACGGTGACTACCATGTGAGCCTGCGCGCCAACGGGGCTGGAACAAGCCGACTGGGCGTCGTCGACATCACCAGATCACGAGACGACGCCCTGCGCGACGCCTATGGCAACTTCCTGTTCCTGCGACGCGCTTCGGATTCGGCACCCGTGTCACTCACGCAGCACCCCGCCCCCGATCCACAAGCCCAATACCACTGCACCTTTCACGCTGACCGGGTGTGCTTCGAGGCCAGTTGGTCGCAATGGCAGGTCCACACCACGGTATGGGTGAGCCCGGAGGACAACATCGAGTTTCGGCAGGTCGAGTTGCGCAGCCACAGTGACGGTGTGCTCGACATCGAATTGATGTCCATGTTCGAAGTGGCCCTGAGTGCGGCTCGTGCAGACGAAGCGCACCCGGCTTTCGCCAATCTCTTTGTGCAGGCGAGATGGCATGTCGATCAACAGGCTTTGTTTTTCAAGCGGCGCCCTCGCCTGCCCACCGAGCAGACCCTGGTGGCCGCCCATTTTCTGGCCGAATCCGACCCGCAAGTACTGAGCGTGAACACGCTGACAGACCGCCAGGCCTGGTCAGGGAGAAACCGCCACGTGAGCCAGGCTGCAGCCGCATTTGAGCCCTTGCAGCCGCACCAGCAAGGTGAGAACACCAGGACGTGCGACACCGGGCTTGATCCCATCTGCGCCTTGAGCGTGAGGCTGCGCCTGCCCCCCCATGGCAAGGCCGTGCTGACCTTTGCGACGGCCGCTTCGGAGAGCAACGCCACGCTGCATGCGGTGATCGACAAGTACCGCCAGCACAGCCACGTCAAGCGGGCCTCCATGATGTCTGCCACCTTGACCAGCATCCGTTTGCGCGCCTTGCGGGTCACCCCGGAGAACTTCGCGGCCATTCAAAGCCTGAGCACCGCCTTGCTGCTGAACCTCACCAGACCACACTTGCGAACGCCTCAGGCTGGAGCACAGGCACCTGGTGCGCAGGACCGCAGTCTCCTGTGGCGTCTGGGCATTGCGGGCGATCGCCCCATCATTCTGGTTTCTGCCGGCGTGATGCAGGGCCAGAGCCTGTTACGTGCCCTGGCACAAGGCCTGCGCATATGGTCCTGGGCAGGTGTGGCCTGCGATCTGGTCATTGTCAACGGCGAGGCCAACTCCTACTTCATGCCGTTGCACCATGAACTCACGGCACAACGGGATCGTTATCTCAATGAGATGGGCACGGCGCCCGCCACCTCGAGCCAGCCCCGCAACGGCTACCACGTGCTGCACGCCGATGAACTCTCCGCCGACGAGCGGCAGACCCTGGAAAGCCTGGCTCGCCTGCGTCTGCAAGCCGATGGCAGACCGCTTCAGCACCATGTGCTGGAATGGACCACTGAACACGAACAAGCTCAGGCCGACCGCACCGACGTGGCCATCACCACGATCCCGGTCACGACAGGCACGCCCCTTCGCGTCACGCCATCCACAGGGCACTTCGCAGGCAGCAGCGGTGAATTCGAGTTCGACGTCAGCATGCGCCTGCGACCAACACGCCCCTGGATCAATGTCATCGCCAATCCGGACTTCGGCACGCACGTCTCGGAAGCAGGCGGCGGCTATACCTGGGCGCGCAACAGCCGCTCCATGCAGATCACACCGTGGGCGAACGACCCCGTTGGCGATCCACCCTCGGAGTCGTGGCTGCTGCAGGACTGCGCAACGATGGAGGCAAGGAGCCTCTCGCCTTCTGCCTGGGGAGCCCCCGCCGCATACCGGGTTACCCACGGACAAGGCTACAGCCGCATCCAGCACGAACACGACGGGTTGGCCATTGATGTTGTCTGGTGTGTGGACGAGACCGCATCGGTCAAACAAGTTCACATCACGCTCGTCAACCAAGGACGGGAGGCACGCGCCTTGAGGCTGATCGGCCTGGTCGAATGGCAGATGGGTGCCGGCCGCGCGGACCGGAGTTCGGTTCACACCTCGCCACATCGCCAGATGAATGCTGGCGAGAAACTCACCGCCCTGATGGCGACACAACAGGAACGCCAGACTGGCTTTGGCCAAGGCACGGCCTTCCTGGCCCTGCTCACACCCGAAGGCGAAGCCGACGATTGGACCTGCGACCGACGTGAATGCTTTGACACCTCCGGGCGCCTTGTGTTGCCGGCCTACTTCGGCCGACGCAGCGGCAAGGGGCTGGATCCCTGCGCTGCACTGTCCAGCCATTTCACGCTGGCACCAGGCGCAACCGTCTCGCGTACCTTCCTGATCGGCTACGCGTCGTCACTGCATGAAGCCGTACAGCTCGCCAACACCGCCACAGCCTCGTCGGCCCGCAGCCGTCTGCTGCAATCGCAGGCGCGCTGGAACACGCTGCTGAACGCCACCACCGTGAAGACGCCGGACCCCTTGTTCGACGTGATGGTCAATCGCTGGCTGCTGTATCAGACCGTTTCGTGCAGGCTGTGGGCCAAGTCGGGCTTGTATCAGGCCGGCGGTGCCACGGGCTTTCGCGATCAGTTGCAAGACGCCATGGCGCTGTCGTGGGCTGCACCGGATCGCTTGCGCAACCAGATCACGCTGTGCGCCTCACGCCAGTTCGTGGAGGGTGACGTGCAGCACTGGTGGCATGCGCCAGGTGGCGCCGGCGTGCGGACCCACTTTTCCGATGACCTGCTCTGGCTCCCCTATGCCTGTGCGCATTACCTGCGCACCACGGGCGACGCCAGCCTGCTGTCTGAGGACGTCCCCTTCCTGAACGGCGCGGCCATACCGGAAGGTGCCGAAGACGCCTACTACACACCTGGCATCAGCACCCAGCGCGCCTCGGTTTACGAACACGCTGCGCGGGCCATCGATCACAGCCTGGCACTGGGGCAACATGGTTTGCCCCTGATGGGCACCGGCGACTGGAACGACGGCATGAACCGCGTCGGGCACGAGGGCAAAGGTGAATCCGTATGGCTGGGATGGCTGCTGTGCAGCGTGGTCTCAGACTTCATCCCACTGGCACAAGCACGCGGTGACACCGAACGTGCGCGGCGCTGGGCCAGCAGTGCGCAGGGCTGGAAGGGCGCGCTCAACGACACGGCCTGGGATGGCCGGTGGTTCAAGCGGGCCTACTTCGACGATGGGCAGGCGCTGGGTTCACACTTGAACGAAGAAGCCCGCATTGACCTGATCGCACAGGCCTGGGCTGTCCTGTCAGGTGCGGCACTGCCAGAGCTGCAATACGTGGCCATGGCATCGGTGGACACGCATCTGGTCGACCACGAAGCCGGCCTCATCAAGCTGCTGGCACCGCCGCTGGTACATGCCAGGCCCAGTGCAGGGTATATCCAGGCCTATCCGCCAGGTGTGCGAGAAAACGGCGGCCAGTATTCTCATGCGGGCGTGTGGGCGCTGATGGCATTGGCGGAACTGATCAGGCAGCATCCCCAGCTCGATACCACAGGCGAGTTGGCGGACAAGGTGTACCGCTATTTCACCTATCTGAGCCCCGCGCACAGAGCCGCTCATCCAACTCATGGCCCGGCTTACGGGATCGAACCCTATGTCATGGCCGGCGATGTATACAGCCAGCCTCCGTATACGGGCAGAGGTGGATGGAGCTGGTACACCGGCTCGGCTTCCTGGCTGCACAGAGCGGCCATCGAGGCCATCTTCGGCCTGCAGATCAAAGCCAACACCCTCAGCTTCATGCCCTGCCTCCCACCGCATTGGCAAACAGCCGAGCTGACCCTGCAACGAGAGGGGCGCGCCCTGCACTTCATCCTGAGCCGCGCGCCGGCATCCGTTCACGGCGAACACCTGCAGTTGCAAGCCGGTGAAGCGCTGGATTGGCGGGCAGCACCCGCACACGCCGTTTACGTGGTGCCCTTGCCGATGTCCCCGCACTGATCGGCACGGTGGACATCTCGCAACTCAACGAGGGGCAATGCGCCCATCTTCACCCGACAGGACGATCTCGACGCGGCGATTCAGACTGCGGCCTTGCGCGTCACCATTGCCCGATACGGGATAGGCTTCCCCGTAGGCATGCGTATCGATACGCGTACGCGCCACACCCGACTGCACCAGCACGGCCATCACCGCATCAGCGCGCCTGCGGGACAAAAGCTGGTTGTGTTCGGTGGTGCCGGTGCTGTCGGTGAAGCCCTCTATCAACAGCCTGCGGTCCGGATGCTGCGCCAGAAAGTTGGACAACTTCTCGAGGTCCCGCACACCGCGGGCCTTGAGGCTGGCGGCATCCGTATCAAACAGCACATCGCCGATGGTGATCACCAGGCCACGCGCTGTCTGCCTCGCGTTCAGGTCCTTCAGCTGTGCCTCCAGTTCGCGGTTGCGTGCCTGCGCATCCTGGCTGAGCTGAAGCGATGTGGCTGCCTGCAATGTGGCGGCGCTGGCCTGCTGCTGAGCAGCCTCGGCCTGCTTCTGTGCCATGTCGGCTTCGTCCGTGCGGGCGCGCAAGCGGATCTGATCCCGCCTGGAGCGGGCCTGAGACAGTTCGGCATCCGAGCCTCGCTGATTGGCCAACTCCCTTGCGATGGCCACCCTTTGGCGGGCAATGTAGGCCAGATGGTTGATCTCGCTGGGGTCAGCGGACTTGCGCGCGGCCTCATTGGCGCGCTCCAGCGCGTCGCTGGCCTGCTTGAGCTCTACCGCAGCCAGTTGTGCCACAGCGGGGCTGCCTTCTGCCACGCTGTAATCGCTGCGCGCCTGATCCAGGGCCACATTGGTCCCTGCCGGGGTATTGCATCCGGCCAGCACAGCCAAGGTCAGGGCCGTGAGCGTGAGTGTTCGAAAGTTGATCATGTCTACTCCTGTTGATGCGGGTTCACTTGCTCTTGCGTTCGAGCTCTTCGCGCAGTACGCGGCTGTCCTCCTGAACCACGCCGGCGGCCTTGCCTGCTCGGCTGGATTGCGCCTTCGCTTCAGCCAGTTGGGCGTCCACCTGGGCCTCCAGTGCCAGCTTGCGGGCGACCTCATAGTCCTTGCCCTGCATCGCGATACGCGCACCTTCCAGCTTGTCGCGCGCCAGTCGCATCTCCATCGGTGCTGCCTCGCCCGCTCCCGCCGTGACCGCGCGAGCAAGGGCCGCCGTGGAAACGGCCAACTGCTCGGTGGGTGGTGGCGTGGTGGCGCAGGCGGCCACCCATACCCCGGTGACCATGACGGCCGCCAACAGGCCAAACTTGCCGACCAGCGCCTGGACGCGGGGGTTGTCTTGGGTTTCCATGAACCACTCCTTATATGCAAAGTGGTTCAGGTTGGGCTCGCGCTACGCCCATGTCTGTGCGCTAACGAACTGTGATCAAGGGGCGATATGCCTAGTCTGCATACAGGTGCCCGATCGACACCGCGCACTTGCCATCCGGCAAGGCGGCGTCGATGACAGGGGCCGTCAATGACTCAACTCTTTTCTGGAGAACAACGATGCTGCATCAGCCCACCTCAACTTCATGCAACGACAAGGCGATTCATCGCCGATCCATGGTCCAGATGATCGGCATCACCGCTGCGGCCTTCGCGCTGACGGCATTCAACGGCGCGGCCGTGGCGGCTTCGGCAGAAGACCTCAACAAGGATGCAGCCCAGGCCCTGCAATCGCTCTACAAGACCAGCCCTTTGGCCGCGGAGCTGTCCAAGAAAGCCAAGGCCGTGCTGGTGTTCCCCAAGATCATCAAGGCAGGCCTGGTATTTGGTGGCAGCTATGGTGAAGGCACCCTGAACAAGAACAACGGCGTCACGGAGTACTACAACTCGGTGTCGGCTTCCTGGGGTTGGCAATTGGGCGCCGAATCCTACGGGTACGTGGTCTTCCTCGTCAGTGACAAGGCCGTACGCTACCTGGAGGAATCCAAGGGCTGGGAGATCGGTGTGGGCCCGACCGTGGTCGTGGTCAACGAAGGCATCGCCAAGAACTTGTCCTCGTCGACCCTGAAGGACGATGCCTATGCCTTCATCTTCGACCAGCAAGGCCTGATGGTGAGCGTGAGCATCGAAGGCACCAAGATCTCGCGCATCAAGCGTTGAGTCCTACAGCGACATGGATGGCCGCAAGGCCATGGCCGCCCGCCACCGCTGCAGGTGGGGGTGTTGCTCGCCGGGCTTGACCTTCACCACGCGTGCAAAGTCAACGGCCACCACGGCCGTGATGTCAGCCACGCTGAAGCGCCCGGCGGCGATGAACTCGCGCCCCGCCAGCCGCTCGTTGAGGTCAATGAAGAACTGCTGCACACGGGCCTGCCCACGTTGCGCCAGTTCCGGGATCTGCGGGTAGTTCACGGGCCCGGGCAAGGCCCGGTTGGCCATGGCGGGCGTGCTGTTGCGCAAGGCCTCTGCAATGGCCAGCAGGCCTTCGAACTCCATGCGCCAGTTCCAGCTGGCGATCTCGGCCTTCTCTTCGGGTGTGTCACCCAGCAAGGCAGGCTGAGGGTAGCGGGCTTCCACATAGGCGGTGATGGCGGCGTTGTCCGTCAACACGAGGCCCTCTTCGGTACGCAAGGCCGGCACGGTGCACTGCGGGTTCACCTGACGGAAAGCCTCACTGAGCTGCTCGCCGGTGCGCAAGTCCACCTGCACGGTGTCATGGGTGATACCCTTCTCGGCCAGCAGGATGCGGGCTCGGCGAGGGCTTGGCGCGGTCGCACAATCGTAGAGGGTGATCATCGGGCTGGCACCTTGTCGAAATCGCCGGCGTCATGGCGCTCAGGCAGCTGGCTGGAAGGGTCACCCCAGTTGCGGTTGACCATGCGCCCACGTCTGGCGGCCGGGCGTTGCGCAATCTTGTCTGCCCAGGCCACCACGTGGGTGTAGTCCTGCACCTGCAGGAACTCGCCCGCGCCATAGATCTGACCTTTGACCAGGGCGCCATACCAGGGCCACACGGCGATGTCGGCGATGGTGTAGTCCTCGCCCGCGAGGTAGGGACTCTCGGCCAGGCGGCGATTGAGCACGTCCAGCTGACGCTTGACTTCCATCGCGTAGCGGTCAATCGCGTATTCGATCTTGATGGGCGCATACGCGTAAAAGTGGCCGAAGCCGCCTCCCAGGAAGGGCGCACTGCCCATCTGCCAGAACAACCACGACAGGCACTCGGCACGCTGGGGCATGGTGGTCGGCAACAAGGCACCGAACTTCTCGGCCAGGTACAGCAAGATCGCGCCGGATTCGAAAACACGAATGGGCTCCGGGCCGCTGCGGTCCATCAAGGCCGGGATCTTGGAGTTCGGATTCACGTCAACGAAGCCGCTGCCGAATTGGGCGCCCTCCTTGATCGGAATCAGCCAGGCGTCGTACTCGGCACCGGCATGCCCCAGCGCCAGCAACTCTTCCAGCATCACCGTGACCTTGACACCATTGGGCGTGGCCAATGAATACAACTGCAAGGGGTGCTTGCCAACCGGCAAGGTCTTGTCATGCGTGGGGCCGGCAACGGGCCGGTTGATGTTGGCGAACTGGCCGCCGTTTTCCTTCTGCCAGGTCCAGATGGCGGGCGGCGTGTAAGCGGAGGGGTCTGTCATGCATGGGTCTCCAGGCACCAAAAGCTGCGAAACAGTCTACCTGCCGGCCAAAAGCCTTGCCTGGGCAGGCTCGGTTGACGCTGATTCTGGCTTCATGGCAAACTGCCCCGCAAACCCACAAAGCCATCACAGGGATACCCCACACATGCTCTGGCTACGCCGTCGCACTGTCTTGCTGGCCGGTGCCGGACTGGCCTCCCTGTCCGCTTTCCCGCGCGCCGCAAATGCCCAGGTCCAAGAGCTCATGGACCTCGTGCTCGCCACCCCTGGCCCTGGCAGTTCCGTGTCCACCATCCCGGAGCTGGCCGTCAAGATTGGCGCAGACCGGGCCGAAGGCGTGTCACTGCGCCTGAAGTTCGTCGGTGGAGGCGGCATCGCCATCCGCGAGGTGCTGAGTGGCAACGCCCATTTTGGCGTGTTCGGCGCCACGGCCGCCATGAACGAAAACCTGCGTGAACCGCGTCTGGTGGCCTTGTCGGCGGTCGAGAACCGCGCGCCCTTGTCCCTCATGGTGCGAAACGGGCTGGCGGGACAGGTCAAGCGCGTGGCAGATCTGCGGGGCCGCGTGGTAGGCATCCACAGCAACTCCCTGAGCACCACCACCAATGGTCAGCAATTCCTGAACCTGCTGCTACGCCAACATGGTGTCGCAGCAGACAGCGTGAAGCAGGTGGCGGCCGGCCAGTCATGGGACACCCAGTCCAGCGCGCTGCGTAGCCAGGTGGTGGACGCCGTCGTGTCCGAAGAGCCCTTCGGCTTGCGCATGGAGCAGGAAGGCCTGGCCTATCCCCTGGTTCGCCTGGGCACGTCTGACAGCCGCGAGCCTTTGCCAGGCGAAGGCTTCCTGCGCGGCACGCTCATCACGCAACGCAGCCTGGTGGACGCACAAGCTCAAGCAGTGCAACGCATGGTCAAGGTGATCCAACGCACACTGGCCTGGCGCAAGACGCACACGGCCCAGGAGATCGTGAGCGTACTGGGGCTGAGTGGTGCCGAGGCATCTGCCTTTCTGGCCATGCTCAAACAATACCCGAACCAGTTCAGTGAGGATGGCAAGTTCTCTGACGCTCAGATTCAACAGACCGATGCGTTCTTCCGTGAAAGCGCTGGTGCGTCGCCACAGGCCACAGGCTATCGTTTCAACAACATGATCGATGCCCGCTGGGCTGGACGCAAGCCGTGATGGAGCGGAGCCAGGCAGACGCGACATCGTATCGATCGGGCGCAGCGCTGACCTTCAGGCTACTGGCCATCCTGCTGCTGATCTTCGTGGTGGTGGCCGCAGGCTTTGCCTTCGTGGCTCGGGCAGGCATTGAACGAGAGCGCACGCAGCAGCTGAGCGATTCCAGAGCGCACTTTTCCGCCAGGTTGGCTGAACTGGATCAAGGCTGGCGCAACAATGCCTATGCCTTGGCCCAGCAGCTGGATTTGTGGCAATCGGGCGCGCAACCGGCCTCTCGTGATGTGCATGACGCACGCATGCGAACCCTGCTCATCACCCTGCTGGATCAAAGCGACTTCACGCATCTCGCCATACAGGATCTGCGAGGCCACACCCTCTTCCGTTTTGGCTCCCGGTCACAAGACATGCCCGACGCCAGGCCCATGTCAGCCGATGGCACACAGGCGATCGGTGCACTGGGATGGGCCTACAGCGAACTCGACCGCACGATCTATCGGGTCATCGAAGGACCTGTTCGTTACCGGAACGAGCCCGCACGCATGCTGGTTTACGTGCCACTCGACAATGCCCTGCTGGGACGCCTGACCTATCCCAGCACATCGCTGCTCCTTCGCCACCAGAATGCGGTGACGGCCAACTCGTCCCCCGTGGCTTCGCAGGCCCGAACGTCCAGCGAGATCCTGCAAGCGCAGCAACTCTTGCCATGGGACTCCCTGCCCAACGCGCCTCAATTGCAGATCAACCGGCAATTCGAAGCGCCGTTGTCGCCCGGCCACTGGCTGCTGGCCTTGGCCGTGTGCGGCACCAGCTACATCCTGCTGGGCTGGTTCGTGCTGGGTCGCTGGATCCGCCAGCAGGCGCAACGCCTGCAAGCACTCCGCAAGGCCGCAACAGCTTTCGCCGACGCCCCAGGGCAAGCCGAAGGATCCAGGGAACAGGCCGACTGGCTGGCACTGGCATCGAGCTCGCATGACGACATCGGCATGCTGGCCAACAGCCTCGCTGACATGATGCAGCGCATCGAGCAGGCCAGACAGGATCAGGCACGTGCACAGGCCCATCTGGCCGAACTCAACGTGGATCTGGAATCGCACGTGGCCACGCGCACCCGGCAGCTGGAAAGCGCCAACGCCAGCCTGGCCGAACAAGAGCGCTTCATTCGCACGGTGACCGACAGCATGCCCGGCATGATTGCCTATTGGGATGCGAACCTGAGCTGCCGCTTTGCCAATGCCGCCCACCTGACCTGGTTCGGGCAGCAGCCCCAAGACATGCTGGGCAAGCACCTGCGTGACGTACTGGGGCCGGACCTGTGGGCAATGGAAGAGGCCCGCATCCGGAAAGTACTGATGGGGCAACGTCAGGACGCGGTGCAGACACTGACCAAGGCGGATGGCGGCCAGGGCCACGTGCTGGCCAGCTTCATCCCCGATGTGGTCAACGGCGAGGTGCGCGGCTTCAACGTTGTGGTCTCCGATGTCACCGCGCTCCGACAGGCCGAGCTGCGCCTGTCGGCACTGAACGAGGAACTGGCCACACGCGCAGAGCAAGCCGAAGCAGCCAACCTGGCCAAGAGTTCCTTCCTGGCCAACATGAGCCACGAGATCCGCACGCCCATGAACGCCATCATCGGGCTGACCTACCTGATGGCACGCGACACCCGCGATGCCTTGCTTCGCGAACGCCTCGACAAGATCGATCAGGCCGCGAAACACCTGTTGCACGTGATCAACGACATTCTGGATCTGTCCAAGATCGAGGCGGGCAAGATGGAGCTGGAGGACATCGAGTTCTCGCTGGACGATCTGCTCACCCGGGTGTTCGAACTCGTGCGCGTGCCAGCCCATGACAAAGGCCTGGAGTTGATCGTGGACACCGATCACTTGCCCGGACGAATGCGCGGTGACCCGACACGCCTGGCGCAGTCCCTGATCAACCTGCTGGGCAATGCCGTGAAATTCACCACCAAGGGCTGGGTTCGCTTGCGTGGCGAGTTGCTGGCGCGTGAAGGCAAGCAACTGCATGTGCGCTTCGAGGTGCAGGACACTGGCGAAGGCATCGCCCTTGATCGGCAGGCCAGCCTGTTCCAGGCCTTCGAACAGGCTGACGCCTCCCTGACCCGACGACACGGTGGCACCGGACTGGGCCTGGCGCTGACCAAACGTCTGGCGGAGATGATGGGTGGGGAGATCGGCCTGCACAGCACGCCCGGCGCAGGTAGCACCTTCTGGTTCACGGCAAGACTGGGGCGGGTTCAGAGTGCCAGCGAAATGGCGGCGCCCATTGCACTGGATGGGCTTCGGGCCTTGCTGGTGGACGACCTCGCCGAAGCGCGCAAGGCACTGGATGACCGGCTGCAGATGCTGGGCATGAAGGTTGACACACTGGAAAGTGGCCAGGCGGCGCTGAACAAGGTGGACGCCGAGATGGCCGCAGGCCGTCCCTATGACGTCATGCTCATCGACTGGCGCATGGAGCCCATGGATGGCATCGACACACTGCGTCGGCTGTCGGCACAACTGGGTGCCGGCATGCCACCCAGCATCCTGGTGACCGCGTTTGACGAGCCGGAGATGCGGCAGCAGGCGCGCATGATCCGTTGCGACACGGTACTGGTCAAGCCCATCACGGCATCGGCGTTACAGGATGCGCTCGCACGTGTGTTGCGGCAACAAGCCACCAGACAGCACACCTCGTTGCCTGATCCCGGCGACGCGCAGGCCAGGCTCCAGAACCGCTATGCAGGCCAGCGCATCCTGCTGGCCGAAGACAACCCCATCAACCAGGAAGTGGCCTGCGAGTTGCTCACCAAGGCGGGCCTGGTGGTCGAAACAGCATCAGATGGCGCCACGGCCATCGAGCTGGTGCTGTCGCGCACCTACGATCTGGTATTGATGGATGTACAGATGCCGGTGATGGACGGCCTGAGCGCCACACGCGAGATACGCGCGCGCCTGGGCGAGCAGCTGCCCATCGTGGCCATGACCGCCAATGCGTTTGTGGAAGATCGCCGCAGTTGCCTGGATGCCGGCATGAATGACCACGTGAGCAAGCCAGTGGACCCGCGCGCACTCTACGCAACCTTGTTGCGCTGGCTGCCCTTGCGTCAGCGGGAATCGGAGCCCACGGATCCAGCCGACCATACCACTCAACCAGGCCTGAGCGACGACCAGCGCCTGGCCGAAAGCCTGGGGCGCATCAAGGGGTTGGACCTTGACGCAGCGCTGCTCAACGTGGGTGGCAGCTGGCCCTTGCTCGCGCGCGTGATGCACAACTTCGTACAGGTCTATGCACAAGGGGAGCCGACCTTCCTGCATGTACCAGGAGATGGCTCGACGGCGTCCTGGCGCCAGGCGTGCCACTCGCTGCGTGGCGCGGCTTCGACGGTTGGCGCACTGGCTTTGGCCGATCGCCTGCACAGCTTCGAGCTGGAACTGAGCGAAGCCATGCCACCGTCTACGACGCACCAAGCCACCGCCTTGCGGCTGCACGAAGAGCTGCGGGCGCTGGTTGCCGACCTGTCGGCCGCACTGCGGGCCTGATATATGCATGAGCACAGCGAAGTGCGCGTCGATTGACGCGTCAACCCACTGTGCCTGGCGACCACTTTCTGCTCGCCTTCCCCCACTCCCCCTCCACGAAAGCGTCATCCGTTCACGCGTGCAAGCGTGACGACGGATGGCATGGACACGCCATGACCACACTCATCGAATCGCCGGCCTTTCAACGCCTTGAGACTGAAGGGCGCCTGCTGAAGCCCGCCCACACAGGGCCGACCTCCGTGCCGGGCCGCTTCGGCTTTCGCGGCGAACTGGCGCTGACCACAGAACCACCCGTCATGCTGGAACAGGCCTTTGCCGCATCAGACAACGGAGAGGCCGCCTTGTGCTTTATCGCTGGCGCACTCACGACCTACAAGCACCTGCCTGCGCTGATCGAGGCCCTTGGTGGCACCATCAAGGTGGGCGGCAAATACTTCATCTACGTATCCGATCTCGAACGCGCATCGCGCTATCAGATCGAGTTCCATGGTGCATCGTTCTATATCCTGCCGATTGACGACACCTCGGTTTACAACGAACTGATCGACTGCCTGTATCTCGACAAGACCAGAATGAAGAAGATGAGTACGGCAGAAAAGCTGGACGCCTTGACCGACGGCGCGCTCAAGTATGAGCAGACCTACGAAGTCATCAGCTACGAAGAGGGTCTCAAGCGGCTCTGACCGTTCGTGAAGTTGTCGGGTTGCCGCCCCTCAGGCATCGACAATCCCGACAATTGACACGAAGGTGCCAACGGTAGATGGCCGTGCGCTACCGCACCGATCTTTGCGCCGGGATTTTCTATATTTGATCGTGACCTGACATGGGCGCAACGCCTTGCGCTCTGCCAGACCAGGACATCATCAGATTGTGGAGACTCACATGGCTGCCGATCGAATCAGAGACAACCTGAAGCGGGTTGTGGACAAAACGACGGAAAACTGGGCCCAGTCGAACGCAGACGAATCCAGCACGACGACCCAGGGCAGTGCAGCACCTTTGCCATTGGATCGACGGCGCGTCAGAGACCATGTCGTCAAGGCCAAAGGGCGCAGCCAACCCTTGCATCAACGTGAACATCAAGGCCAATAGCCGTGGCGAGATCTGACCTCAACCGATCCACTGCACGGCCATGATCGAACCCCTGCTCCTCACGACCACCCGAATCCTGACGTTCAAGGGCCACAGGCCGATGACTCAGGCCAGCGCTTTCTTCTTCTCGAGAGCCGGACGCCTGTATCTGGTGACCAGCCGCCATGTGTTGTTCGATGCCGCCGCCGGGCACTTCCCCGATCGGATTGAGATCACCCTGCACACCAACCAGAACAACGCCACGCAGACCACCGGGCTGTCCATCCTGCTGTATAGCCAGGGTGAACGCGTCTGGAGGCAGGGCCTCCACCCGAACGACGATGTCGATGTGGCCGTGATAGAAGTGGACCAGGGGCACATGCCTGCAGCCCATTTTTGCGCCTTCACACCAGCGCACCTGCAACAGTCGCTGAGCGACATCGAAGTGGGACAAGCGCTGCTGATCGTCGGGTTCCCGCTTGGCTTTCATGACGCGCTTCATCACCTGCCGGTAGTCAGACAGGCGGTGATCGCCTCTTCATTTGGCTTGCGCTTTCAGGGTCAGGGCATGTTCCTGACCGATGCCAGGATGCACAGTGGCACCAGCGGCTCACCCGTCGTGATCCGCGCGAGCGCCGATGACAAGGCCTGCGCTTACTTGCCATGGAAGCTGCTGGGCGTGCATTCATCTCGGGTCGATGTCGGCACGCGCAACCGGCAGATCGACGAGTCTCTGGGGCTCAATGTGGCGTGGTATGCCGACATCCTGATGGATCTGACCGCGAGCACCACCGCCACGGCCGTCTGTTGATGCGATGGCGAGCGACCATCGCGGCGCCGCCCGAGAAACCAGGTCCTCCGGCGGCACGAAGGGATCAGATCAGTGACCGGTCTTGCGCCCGCGACGGATGAAGAACACGCAAGCCGCCAGCCCCGTCAACATCAGCGCACTGGTCGAGGGCTCAGGCACAGCGGTGGTAGAGAACCCGCGCGCGTTGTCACCAATGCCATCGAGCAGACCAAAGTTGCCGCCGGTGTAGGCCCGCGCATTGGTGCGGATGATCTGGGTATAGCTCGTCGTGCCAGGGTTGATCTTCGAGGCGCCATTGGGCACAAAGCTGAGCCCCACCACACCGAATGCCGTGCGGTCCGCATAATCCGAAGGCTCGGTACCCGTGACGAAGACACCAAATGGCGCCGCC
This sequence comes from Aquabacterium sp., assembly GCF_036279675.1. GTDB lineage: Bacteria > Pseudomonadota > Gammaproteobacteria > Burkholderiales > Burkholderiaceae_C > Aquabacterium. Next base: position 40,048 of record NZ_DASUIS010000110.1, read on the forward strand.
GTCTGGTAGACATCCAATACGGTGGTACTGCCCACGCTGCTGAAGTTGTAGGCGCTAAAGCGCTCAAGGCCATTGACAGAGCTGGCGTCATTGCTGAACTGATAGTAGAAGTCAAGGCCGGTGCCTGTGTCATAGACCGCGGCGCGCGCAATGCCGTTGTAGCTGGCATTGCTGATGTTGGTGATGGCCGTATCAAGCAAGGTTCCACCAAAGAAGCCTGGCACGATATCGACATTGGCCGTAGGGATCTCCGTGGGGAGCGGCGTCGCATGGGCCAGCCCCGTGGCGCCGGCCAGGATGATCGCAAGGGTACTGAGTTGACGTTCAAATGTCATGGGGTGCTTTCGGTTGATCGCGTGGCATCTGCAATGACATTGCGATAAATGCCGACGACGAGCACCATGCTCCCGCATCCCCATGCTGACGTCTGTTCGTTAGGGAACGTAACCGCGCCGTTCGGGCAGCCCATCGGACGTGTCGGTCACGCCTCTGCCCTTCATGCCGTATGCAACATGGCCAGGCTCTGCTGTGCAAGCTGCATGGCACTTGCCAAGGGGCCATCGGCCATGATCACCCGATCAGGCCGCACGACCGCCACCCAGCCACTTGGCACCTTGTGTGAGCCAAACGAGTTGTCGAGGTCTTCCCAGGTCGGTACGCTCGCCTGATGGGCTGGTTGCCCTCGCGGCGCGATCCGCATGAATTGCCCACCAGCCTGACGCCACTTCTGGCGCACGGCCTGGGGCAGGCTGGCGGCGGGGTCCACGCCAAAGCCCACCAGCATCAGCCCTTGGCCAAGCGCATCGTCGCTGAGGATGTGCTCGCGGTCTGTGAGTGAGCGCACCCAGCCCTGTGGCAGTTGACCGCCACGAATCAAACCCGCACAGGTCTTGCCCGGCGTGAAGCAGCCCGTCTTGAAGCGGTTCGCGGGCTTGATCTCCAGGTTTTCAAACAGGTTCCGCAGCCGAGGGATGGCAGACATGGTCTTCATCAGGCCGTGCGTCAGCCAGGCCTGCACGGCATTGCCCGGCATGACCAGGCGCCCCATCCACTGCGCCAGCTGGATCATCTCTCGGGCATGTGGTTGCCGCTCACGGCTGTAGGTTTGCAGCAAGGCCGGCTGCGCGCGGCCTTGAATCACCCAGGCGAGCTTCCAGCCCAGATTGGCCACGTCCCGCAGCCCCGCCACCAGGCCCTGGCCCACGAAAGGCGGCGTGATGTGCGCTGCATCGCCCACCAGGAAGGCGCGCTCGACCTGGAAGGTGTCGGCCACGCGCGCATGGAAGCGGTAGACCGCAACACGTTCGATGTCGATCTCCTGACCTTGCGCCCATGGCGCCAGCAAGCGCCGGACGGTTTCAGGCCGCTCCATCTCTTCCCGGGTCTCACCAGGCTGCAGCTTGAACTCCCAGCGCTGTCGATCGCCAGGCGCCACCATGTGGGGTGTGGGTCGCCGCGGATCGCAGATGAACTCGACGTGGTCAATGGCTTGAGGCAGTCGCCTGGCGTCCACCACCAGCCAGTCTTCTGCATAGGTCTTGCCCTTGAAATCCAGGCCCAGCAGGCTTCGCACCAGGGAGTTGGCCCCGTCGGCGCCGACGATGTAGCTGGCGCGCACCTCATGCTGCACGCCGCCAGCATCCTTGATTTGGGCGCGCACGCCCGATGCATCCTGCTCGAAGCCCGACAGGCTCGCACCCAGCGCCACCTGCACGTGCTCGTATGCCTTCAGGCGTGTTCTCAAGACCTCTTCGAGCTGAGGCTGATAGAAGGTCACCAGCTTGGGGTGGCCATCGACGGCACCGGCTGTATTGGCCCGGCTGTAGAAACCGAAGTGCGGAGAATGCATGCGTACCTCCGGGATCGCAATGGTGTCGATGTCCCCATCGTGCAGGCCGCACATCTGCAGCACACGCAGCGCTTCGTTGTCGAGCGCAATGGCCCGAGGGGCCCTGAAGATCTCGGTGGCCTTGTCGATGGCCAGCACGCTCACGCCATACTGGCCCAGCAGGTTGGCCAGGGCTGCGCCTACCGGGCCCAGGCCCACCAGCAATACATCGGTCTGATCTGGCAAGTTCATGTCGTGTCCTTGTGCGAAGTTCAAAGCTGGGCCATCAGCACCGCCCGTGTGGGCAGGCCTTGACCCACGTGTGCAAAAGCGCTCTCGGCCTGCTCGAACGAGGCGCGGTGCGCGACCTCCAGCAGCAAAGGCCGAAAGAGCAAACTGGCCTGAATCGCCTTCATGGCGTCTTCATCCGGCTTGAAGACCGTCCAGGCATAACGCGCCTTTGGTGCGACCGCACGCAGGCGAGCACGCATGGCGCGCCAGGCACGCCAGCAGGCCAACCCGCCGGACACCCATCCACGCGTATCGATCTCGCCGAGCAAGGGGTGCACCGTGGTGGCGTGACCCAAGGCCGTGCGATGAAGCCGGCCGATCACGTCGGCCTCATCGGTCCAGGCGCCGAAGTTCAGGGTGACGTCACAGTTCGAAGGCAGATCGGCCAGCGGCGTGGCGTGTCGATTGACCACGCGTGTTGCACCAAGCGCCAGGCAACGCGCCGCTGAGGCGCCACCGCAGACGGCCGTCACGGATGCGCCCCATCGAGACAGCAACTGAATCGCCAGTTGCCCCAAGGCGCCACCGCCACCATTGATCAGCACATGGCGCCCGGCGGCGTTCTGCTCGTTCAAGCCCACCGCCCTCAGCGCACGCCAGAGCGTCGTGAAGGTGTAAGGCACCACCGCAGCTGACACCATGAGCGTGCTGGCAGGCAGAGGCCGCACCCATCGCGACGACACGCACACCTCGCTGCGGTGCGCACCTTGCGGCCCCGTGGGCACGAGCCCCCAGACGCGCTCGCCCGGCGACACGTGCAACACATCGCTCCCCACTTCCGTGACCACGCCCGCAAAGTCATTGCCCAGGATCAGATCACGCCCACCCGCGCCCATGAGCGACAGCACCCGTTGGCCATACCCACTGGCGCGTTTGACATCGATCGGGTTGACCGAAGCCACCTGCACCTGCACCCGGACCTCGTCGGGCTTCAAGGCAAGCGGGTCGACCGGCAACCAACGCAGGACACGTGAAGCGGATGCGTCGGCCACCCGACACATCAAGGCCATCGTGGCACTCATGCCGACACCACCTTGTTGCGCTGCACGCCCAGATCCAGACGGCCATCGTCCGTGCGGATGCTGAGCTCCATCACGTCATTGGGTTGCAGGAACAGCGGGTCCTTCATGCCCTTGCGCACGAAGAACTTCCACTTCGTGGCGTCCGAGATGAAGTGCCGCGCCATGAACATGGGCAGCTTGCCTGGCGAGCGTGCGGCACACCCCGCTGGTGTGCCCGTGGCAATCAGGTCACCGGCGTGCAGGTCTTGCATGGCCGACAGCTCGGTCAAGGTCTGGTGCGGCTTGAACAGCATCGAACCGCACAGATCGTTCTGGCGTTCACCGCCGTTGACAGTGAGCTTCATGCGCAGGCTGGGCCACAGCGCCCACTCGTGAGGCTCCAGCAGCAACAAGGTGGGGCCCACCGGCCCGAACGTGCGGTAGCTCTTGCCTTTGTAGAACTGGCCTTGGGGCAACTGCACGTCGCGCGCCGATACATCGTTGACGATGGTCAGGCCGGCGATCACTTCGTGCAGGCGATCGGCACGCACCTCGCGCGCCTGAGTGAGGTCCTCCGACAGCACCAGGCCCAGCTCGACTTCGTAATCCAGCAGGTGCACGTGGCGCGGCCGGATCACGTCGTCCGTCGGGCCCGTGATGCACGACGAGGCCTTGGTGAAAATGGTGTTGAAGGGGAAGTTCTTCGGATCCAGGCCGGATTCGCGCACATGGCTTTCGTAGTTCACACCCTGGCAGACAAACTGCTGGTTTGTGGTCACTGGTGACAGCAACTTCACGTCGTCCAGGCTCAAGGTGGCTTGCGCACGTGTGGCGGCACGCGCCTGAGCCAGTCCCTGACGGACGAACTCACCGGTGGTGGTGGCCTGCACGGGCAACACGGCAATGCGGCGGTCAAACAGAACACCCCACTGTGGCGAGGCGCCGGTGGGGATGGAGGTGGCGCCAGCCTTGAGCTGGAAACGGATGACGGAAGTGGCCATGGGGATGCTGCTCCGAGGTTGAGAAAGGTGGGGATGGAGAGAGAGAGACGATGGCGCTCAGAGCCAGGGCCGCGCCGGGATGTCCAGCGCCTTGCCGGCCTGAAGCAGGCGCCCCAGATCGAGCCGACCTGATCGCCAGAGCTTGAACAGCTTCCAGACGATGCCCGGCCCCTTCCTGGGGAGCATGGTGGCGGGCACGTCCTCGCCCCAGGCCCAGATGCTGCCGGGGGCAAAAGGCACGTAGCGCGTCTCGTGATCAGCGGTGAAGACGTCGCCATCGGTGTAGTGCTCGAACTCGAAGCCATCCGGGTCGTACCAATAGTCGAACAGTTGGCTGCCCAGCACGTGGCGGCCAATGCCCCACATGTGCCGATGGCCATTGGCCTTGAGCACCTGCTGTCCCTGGCCCAGTGCGTCGAGGTCTTCAACCTCCCAGGCACTGTGTTCGTACTTGGGCTCCAGCCCACCCGCAATGACCACGGTATGGTGATCGGCCGGGGTCGCCCCCAGGTCCAGACGGAAGAAGGTCAGCAGGGGCGCGCCATCAGGCAGATACTGCACATCCGTGGGGATGATGCCCAGCACGCGCATGTACCAGTCGACCATGAGGTGGAAGTCGGTGGTCTGCATCACCACATGGCCCAGGCGCCCGATGCGCGCTGGTTCGATGGGGGGGCGAATCGTGGCGTTGACGCGCGGGGTCTGCGTCAAGGTGTTGATCTGGGTGGTGAGCGGCTCGCGCACGGGCAAAGGGTCCACCCGTGACCAGCCCTGGATGAGCCACACCAGGTGGCCATCCGGATCGCGCAGGCTGATGGCGCGCCCGCCCCCAGGTATCGCCTCAGGCGGCACGGCCTGGCCGCCCATCTGCCTGGCCAGGCTCGCCATGTCAAAGCCCTCGGGTGCCACGAAAGCAGCGCCCACATAACGCGAGCGCGCAGCACGGGTGGCCACCAGCACGGCGGGCGACGAACCTGCTGCGCGCATGACCAGCCTGTCTGCCGTGCGCGACACGGTGATCAGGCCGAAGTCCACCCAGAAGCGCTCGGCGCGGGCGAGATCGCGCTTCTCGAACATCAGGAAGGCGAGCTCGCGCGCCTTCATCAAAGGCGTCGGTCGATTGAGCCGCTGCACGAAGTCGGGCCGCTGGTTCTCCGGATACTCCGGTGCCGTGCGTAGAACGGTTGGTGAGGTCATGGCATCCACAGGTTGAACACACATCAGGGCTTGCGCACCCTGCGCTGTTCAGCAATAATGACACAATTGTCATTATGACATCAACGTCAATTTGCGGGATGGCGTGAACTGAACCACAAGCTCGTGAGACATTTCTGCCATTTCCACATGCCTTGACCCCCATGAATACCCTGGATCACCGCACCCGAGTTGCCGCAGAAAAGCGTGAGCGCATGCGCATGCGTCTGATCGAAAGCGCGCTGCATGTGTTCGCGCACAAGGGCGCGGACGCGGCCGTGATCGAAGACGTGATCGCCATGGCGGAGGTGTCGCGCGGCACCTTCTACAACTACTTCCGCACCAACGAAGAGTTGCTGGCCGCGGTCGTCAAGGAGTTGGGCAACGAGTTGCTGGCCCTGGTCGAGGTCGTGGTGATCCAGTGCAAGGACCCGGCCGAACGGCTGGCCACGGGTGTGCGGATGGCGCTGCACACCATGCGCGCCCACCCCCTGCTGGCGCAGTTCGTGGCGCGTTCCGGCCTGGCCATGGCTGCCCAGAACAGCCTGGCCATGGCCTATCTGCCGCGAGACATCCAGGCCGCCATGGACAGTGGCCGCTTCAACCTCGCATCGATCCAGGTCGGCCTGGTGCTCGTACTGGGCACCGCGCATGCAGCCATCGCGGCCATGACCCTGCCTGCCCCCGTGTCCACATCCCTGCCTGCCAACTACCCTGAAGAAGTCACCTACCACCTGCTGCTCGGCCTGGGCATGACCAAGGCGCAAGCCCGCAAGCTCGTGAGCAGCCCCATCACCCACGTCGAGTTCCCTGAGCAGGCACTTCTGGCCCGGACACGGCCGAACGCCACGCTCGCCTGATCGCACGCCTGGGTGGGCCCCGGCGCGTGCGTGCATTCCTGTCACACACCTGTATCGGAGACACCCATGCCTTCAGTCGCCTCACTGCGACCTGTTCAGCCCGGCGCGCCTGCGGGCGTTCGCCAACTGGACGATGTTCACGCCATCGAGGCCTGCGAGCCCGACCCCATCGGGCAGGTGCGCAACACCTATGAGCTGCTGCAACGCGGTGCACAGTTGCAAGCGGATGCGCCGGCACTGAGTTTCTTTCTGCGCACGGAAGATCACACCACCCCGGTGGTCTGGACACACCGCGAGTGGATGGCGCGCATCACCCAGACGGCCAACGCCTTGCGCCAGCTTGGCGTGAACCGCCACGACGTGGTCGCCTTCATCCTGCCCAATCTGCCGGAAACACACTGGACGATCTGGGGCGGCGAGGCGGCGGGCATCGTCTTTGCCATCAACCCGCTGCTGGAGCCGGCCTTGATGACGGAGCTCATGAACGCCGCGCGTCCCACGGTGCTGGTCACCCTGGCCCCCACGCCAGGCGCCGACATCTGGGAGAAGGCTTCGCAGGCCGCCGCCAAGGTGCCGAGCTTGCGGCACGTGCTCACCGTCAGCCCCCTGACCTACCTGCGCCACCCCCTGGCGCCGCTGCTGCGTTGGGTGGCGCGCCTGAAGACGCCGGGCAAGGTGGCTCAGGCCAAGGTGCAAGCGCTGCTGCCGCTGGTTGATGCAGCCTCATCACAGGCCCTCAGCTTTGCCCCCCCATCGCTGGACGACAGGGCTTCGTACTTCTGCACGGGTGGCACCACCGGTCTGCCCAAGATCGCCGTGCGCACGCACCGAACCGAGGTGGCCAACGCGCTTGAACTGGCCGCCACCTTCGGTTCGGAGATTCAAGGTGCAGGCCGCGCCGTGTTCTGTGGCTTGCCCCTGTTCCACGTCAATGCGCAGATCGGCACCGGCCTGACACCCTGGTCAGTGGGTGCGCATGTGGTGCTGGGTACACCGCAAGGCTACCGGGCGCCAGGGCTCATCCCTCGCTTCTGGGAGATCGCCGCCCACCACCGCTTCCTGTTCTTCTCGGGCGTGCCCACGGTGTACTCGGCCTTGCTGCAGCATCCGCCCAAAGGGCAGGATCTGAGCGAGCTGAAGTACGGCGTGTGCGGCGCGGCACCGATGCCAGTGGAACTGTTTCACCGCTTCCAGAAGGAAACCGGCGTCAAGATTCTGGAGGGCTACGGCCTGACCGAAGGCGGTTGCGTGTCCAGCCTCAACCCACCTCACGGTGAGGCAAGACTGGGCTCGATTGGCTTGCGCCTGCCATGGCAGGACATGGCGGCCTTTGTGCTGGACGACGAGGGGCGATGGCTGCGCGATGCCGATTGCAACGAAGTGGGGGTGCTGGTCATACGGGGGCCCAACCTCTTCCAAGGCTATCTGCATGCCGATCACAACAAGGGCCTGTGGATCGACCGGCCCAACCAGCGCGGCGTGATCGAGCGCTGGCTCAACACCGGCGACCTGGGCCGGCAAGATGCCGATGGCTACTTCTGGCTGACCGGCCGCAAGAAGGAGCTCATCATCCGCGGCGGCCACAACATCGACCCCAAGTTGATTGAAGAGGCGATGCACACACACCCCGCCGTGGCACTGGCCGCCGCCGTGGGCCGGCCGGATGCCCATGCGGGCGAGGTGCCCGTGGTGTACGTCCAGCTGCGAGAAGGCCGCCAGGCCACCG
>NZ_DASUIS010000111.1:0-4895 GCF_036279675.1 Aquabacterium sp.
TGCGCTGCACGGCGCTGGCCGCTGGTGGCTCGGGCCCCTCCTCTTGCTGCTCGGTGCGGGGCTGACGCGCCTGCCGCCCGTGGCTGGCGTGCCGCTGTGGGCCTACATCGCCGTGGCGTGCCTGCTGGTAGGCGGCATCGCCTGTGTACCGGCTGCCGTGGGTGGTTTGCTGCGCCTGTGGCCCCGACGCAGCCTGATGCGGCATGCCTCGCTGATGTTGTCGCTGGAACGTACCCGGCGCATGCGACACACGGCCACGGTGATCATGGCCGGTGTGGTGGCCAGCCTGAGCCTGTCGGTGGCCTTGACCGTGATGGTGGCCAGCTTTCGGGGCTCGGTCACCGCGTGGCTGGATGTCGTGCTGCCAGCCGATCTGTACGCGCGCACATCGAAGACCTCGGGCGGCACGGACAACCAGCACCTCACGCCAGCGCTGCTGGCCCGCATCCGGCAGCTCCCCGGCGTGCAGCGTGCCGTGGGCATCCGCGTGAGCAATCTGAGCCTGCGTACCGATCAACCTGCGGTGGCCCTGATCTCTCGTCCCGTCGGGCAGGACGCGGGTGCGGCCGAGCGCAGTCTGCCCCTGGTGGGCACGCTCCTGCCGGCTCATGCAGGCCACATCAATGTGTTCGTGAGCGAGGCCATGGTAGACCTGTACGGCGCCCGGCCCGGTACCTTGCTGGCCTTGCCGCTGCGCACGGATCAGCCGCCCACCATGGCCCATGTGCGCGGCGTGTGGCGCGACTACGCCCGTCAGCAAGGCGCCATCGTGATCGACGAGGCCGACTACCAGCGCCTGACCGGCGACACCCACATCAATGACCTGGCGCTGTGGCTGGACCAGGACGTACGCACCGCCGATGTCCAGCAAGCCATTCGACAAGGCGCCGCCTCACAAGGTCTGAACGGCGAGCTGATCGAATTTGCCGAACCGCGCGAGATCCGCCAGACCACCCTGCGCATCTTCGACCGCAGCTTTGCCGTGACCTACTGGCTGCAGGCTGTGGCCATCGGCATTGGCCTGTTCGGCACGGCGGCGAGTTTTTCGGCGCAGGTGCTGGCGCGGCGCAAGGAGTTCGGCTTGCTCAGCCACCTGGGCTTCACACGGCGACAGGTGCTGGCCATCGTGGCAGGCGAAGGCCTGGCCTTGAGCAGCGTGGGTGCCTTGATGGGCCTGGTGCTGGGCATCGGCGTGAGCCTGGTGCTGGTGCACGTGGTCAACCCGCAAAGCTTTCACTGGACGATGGACATGCTGCTGCCCTGGCCCCGGCTGGCAGCCTTGTGCGGCAGCGTGATCGCTGCAGGCACGGTCACGGCCTTGCTGGCCGGGCGCACAGCGGTCAGCCGAGACGCCGTGATGGCCGTGAAGGAAGACTGGTGATGCCCCAACCAAGCGAGATGCCACCAAGATGAACAGCCGCCTTCGACGTCAGATGCTCGCCAGTGCCGCCTTGTTGCTGCCGCCGTGGGCGCGCGCCTTGTCGCCCGACCAGGCCAGACCGGTGATACGCCCCACCGATGTGCTGCGCTTTCCGCAGGACCATGGTGCGCACCCCGCGTTCCGTACCGAGTGGTGGTACATCACCGGCATGCTGCAAACGGTGTCGGCACCACGGCGCACTGTCGGCTTCCAGATCACCTTCTTTCGGACGCGCGTGGATGTGGCGACGCAAAGCGCCAGCCAATTTGCGGCCAGGCAACTCGTATTCGCGCACGCCGCATTGAGCGACATCAGCCAGGGGCGCCTGTTGCACGATCAGCGCATTGCCCGCGAAGGCTTTGGCCTGGCCGAGGCTGCTCAGGGCGACACCCGCATCGCCTTGCGTAACTGGACACTGCAGCGCGAGGGCCCCGCCGCACAGAGCCGCTACACAAGCCACATTGCCGCACGAGACTTCACGCTGGACCTGCGCTTCACCCAGACGCAGCCCGTGCTGCTTCAGGGCGAGGCGGGCTACTCCCGCAAGGGACCGCACCCCGACAAAGCCACGCACTACTACTCGCACCCCCAGTTGGCCGTACAAGGCCAGATCCGACAGCAACAAGAGACCACGCAGGTACAAGGTCGAGCCTGGCTGGACCACGAATGGGGTGAGTCATTCCTGGAGGCTGATGCCGTAGGCTGGGACTGGATCGGCATGAACCTGCTCGACGGTGGCGCCTTGACCGCCTTTCGCCTGCGGCGCGCCGATGGCAGCACCTTGTGGAGCGGTGGCAGCTTGCGCCGCCCAGGCGAAGTGCCTCGTTCACTGAAGCCCGACGAAGTGCGGTTCACACCTGGCCGTGTATGGGCCAGCCCCGCCACGGCGGCGCGCTATCCGGTGAGCTGGCTGGTGGATGTGGCCGGCACACGCTACGAAGTGCGCGCCCGCATGGACAACCAGGAGCTCGACAGCCGGCAAAGCACGGGCGGCGTGTACTGGGAAGGCTTGAGCGATCTGCTGGACGCGCAGGGCCGCCCGGTGGGGTCAGGCTATCTGGAGATGACAGGGTACGTGGCGGCCATGTCGCTGTGATCAAGGCCTGGCGAAGGCAACCTGCCAGCTCGCTCAGCGACGCCGAGAGGCTTGCGGCAAAGGCAGATTGGGCGGCGGGTAAGGTGGCAGAGGCCTGCCCATCTGCTGCAGCGTGGCGCGGGCCTGTGCCACGCAGGCCTGTTTGTCAGCGTCGCTCATCCTGGTCCATCCGGTGATGTCAACCAGGGTACGGCCACAGCCCAGGCAAACGTCCTGCTCGTTGAGCGTGCACAGGCGCACGCAAGGGCTGGGACAAGGCGAAGGCAGTGCGCCGGAGGACGACGTGGACATGCCGCCAGCATAAGACAGACCGGCCGCGCCTGCCGAGTTCAAACCCGGCCCATCCGGTAATCTGAGGGCTTGGCGCCCGTCCACTTTCTGAACGCGCGGTAAAAAGCCGCGGGCTCTGCAAAGCCCAGGTCGATGGCGATGTCTTCGATGCTGCGGCGGCTGTCCTGAAGGCGCGTGATGGCCATGTCGCGCCGCAAGTCGTCCTTGAGAGACTGGTAGCTGTGGCCTTCTTCCTTCAAACGGCGCCGCAAAGTGGCCTCGGTGAAGTGCAGCTCGGTGCACAGCACGGCGAGATCGGGCCATTGCCCAGGCGGCTGTTCACGCAAACGTCGCCGGATGCGGGCCGCCAGGCTCTTGGGATTGCGGTACTTGACCAGGAAGTTGTCCGGCACATCCTTGAAGAAGGACTTCAGCGTGCTGGCGTTCTGCACGATGGGCAGTTGCAGGTCGACCGCGCGCAGGCACAGGCGCGTCTGCGGGGCATCGAACTCAAGCTGCTCGCAAAACAGCACGCGGTACTCGGGCGATGCGTCCGGCTCGGGGCAACGGAAGGCGCCTTCGGTGAGCTGCAGGCGCCGCCCGGTCAACCAGCAGGCCAGGCCATAGACCATGATCAGGAAGGTGGCATAAGCAAACAGGCGCTGGGGGCCCTGGCGGTCATGCAGTTGCAGCACGGCCTGCTCGCCTTCCACCTCCAGGGAACCATGCATGTCATCCAGCACCAGGCGCATGAACCTGAAGATGCGCTTGAGGGCATGGCCCAGGGTGTGGGCGTCCAGCACGCTGTGGCACATGAGCACATAGGTGCCCTGGCGTGCGGGGTGGCTGTCCAGCCCGAAGAACTCGTCGTCCAGTTCGCGCGCGATGTCGCGCCACAAGGCACCGAACTGCGCAGGGGATACGCGCGACAGCGGCTCGCTCACAAACGCCGATGGAATCCCCGCGCGCTGCAGAAAGCCGTCCATCGCCAGGCCACGCCCCTGCACGCAGCGCAGCGCCTCCTGCACGAAGTGGATGGAGATGGTGCCGCGTTCGGGCTTCATGCCGGGCTCCTTCGCGAGACGGCTGCGCCCCAAGGGATTGCACCGAGTGACTGGCTGGAACGTGCAGCGATATTGACGGATTTGGGCATCGAAAACAGGGCGGCGTCTGCCTAGGATCGGTTCAAGGCGCCGAGCGCCCAGCCATCAACCTTACCCAAGCCACCGAGAGAGACAAACCATGCAAGTATCCGACAGTGTCTTCCTGATCACCGGCGGGGCATCCGGCCTGGGCGCCGCCACCGCGCAGATGGCCTTGCAGGCGGGCGCCCGTGTGGTGATCGCCGATCTGGCCGAACCGCGTGAAGGCACGTTTGCCCCTTCGGAGAACGTGGTCTACGTCAAGACCAATGTGTGCGATGAAGACAGCGGCCAGGCCGCCGTGCAGACCGCCTTGCAACGCTTTGGCCGCCTGGATGTGCTGGTCAACGCGGCCGGCATCGGCCCTGCCGAAAAGATCCACGGCAAGAACGGCCCGCACCGGCTGGAGTCCTTCACCCGCACCATCCAGGTCAACCTGATCGGCACCTTCAACATGATGCGTCTGGCCGTGCCGGCCATGATCAACTCGGGCGCGCCAGGTGGTGCCAGCGATGCCACCGCCTCGCAAGGCGTGATCATCAACACAGCCTCCGTGGCAGCCTTTGATGGCCAGATCGGCCAGGCGGCCTACTCGGCCTCCAAGGGCGGCGTGGTGGCCATGACCTTGCCTGCCGCACGTGAGCTGGCCCGGGACCGCGTACGCGTCATGACCATCGCCCCCGGCATTTTCGAGACCCCCATGCTGCTGGGCCTGCCGCAAGAGGTGCAGGACTCGCTGGGCCGCTCGGTGCCACACCCTTCGCGCCTGGGCAAGCCCGCCGAGTTCGCCGCGCTGGTGCGCAGCATCGTCGACAACGAATACCTCAATGGCGAGGTGATCCGCATTGACGGCGGCATCCGCATGGCGGCCAAGTAAGAAGGCACCCACATGAGCAACATGGACGCCCTGCTGAGCGAAGACCAGCGCCTGGTGCGCGACGCCGCACGCGACTTCGCGCAAGGCCAG
>NZ_DASUIS010000112.1:0-9025 GCF_036279675.1 Aquabacterium sp.
CTGGGCACGTTCCGATATATTACTCACCCGTTCGCCACTCGCCACCAGGATTGCTCCCGTGCTGCCGTTCGACTTGCATGTGTAAGGCATGCCGCCAGCGTTCAATCTGAGCCAGGATCAAACTCTTCAGTTTAATCTCTGTTTAAAAACTCACTCACTAAACGGAATTGATCAGATCTTCACTACAAGTGAATTTCGTCTCTATCTATCCGTGAGTATTTGGCTTCTTTCATCCAAACACCCACGCTTATCGGCTGTTAATTTTTAAAGAACTTTTCGCTTGTTTTGCTTGGCCGACTTGTTTGTCGTCGTGAGCAGCGAAGAACGCAATTATGGCACTGATTTGACAGCCTGCGCAAGCCCTTTTGCAAAAAAGTTGAAAAAGTACTGTTTGCACCTGCGAGAGACCCTCGGCGCGCAGGTCGAGATGGGGTGGCCGCAGGCGTCATGGCGTGTGGCCCGGCGCGTACGCCCACGCTCTTCGGGATCATCCAAGGCGCAACGAGAAGGGACAATGTCAGTTGCTGCGGATCGATGCACCAGTCAATGGCGGCATGACCACCGCAAACGAGCACAGACAAACACGCCAGAAAGGTTGCCCATCCGTGTTGCCCCGTTTTCATGTCGGAGAAGACTTCCCCTTGCAGCCCGGATCCGTCTGCGAACTGCCAGATGGGCCCGCCAGACACGTGCAGGTGCTGCGCATGCAGCCGGGCGGGCTGATTCAACTGTTTGACGGGCAGGGACGGGAACACCGGGCTCGTGTCACCGAGATGGGACGCAAGCAGGTAACGGTCGAGATTGAAGAAAAGGTGCCCAACCATCGCGAGCTGCCAGTCCGCGTGACCCTGGCCATGGGGATGCCTGCCAACGATCGGATGGATGCGCTGGTAGAAAAGGCCACTGAACTGGGCGTGAGCGCCATTCAACCGCTGGTGTGCGAGCGCTCTGTATTGAGACTGGACGGAGAGCGCGCCGCCAAGAAGGTGGCGCACTGGCAGGCGGTGGCCGTATCAGCATGCGAACAGTCGGGGCGCGCGGTGGTGCCACAGGTGCACGCGGTGCAAACACTCCAGAGCTGGCTGCGGGATGCGGCAGAGGGCACGGATGGCACGGCGCGGCACAAAGGCGTACTGAGTCTGCGAGATGCCGTGAGCTTGCGCCGTTGGCTACATGACAAGGTCGACCCAACGGCAGAACCACGGGCGAAAGGCCAACTCAATCAAAGCGTTGGGGGTGACGACCTTGGCTTCATGTTCCTGAGTGGCCCGGAAGGCGGTCTGTCGCCGGCAGAGGAGCAAGCCGCACTGGACGCCGGTTGGACGGCCATCACATTGGGCGCTCGCGTCCTGCGGGCGGACACGGCGCCATTGGCAGCCTTGAGTGTGATCGGTGCGACGTTCGAGTGACCACCCTCGATAGCAGTCAGGCACCCCTGATTACCGGGAGCTACAGAGCGACAGAAATCAGGATGCGTCAGCTTGACCAGGCTCGGCAGGTGCATCCGCCGACGCGGCAGCGGCACGACGGTTGCCGCCCGCCACCAGATCAAATCGGAACAATCGACATTCGATCGGGCCGTTGAACATCACCACGCGACGGCTCTCCTTCAGGCGCATGGCGCTGGGCAGCTTCATGTCAGGGCTCAGGATCCAGGCACTCCAGCCCGTGTATTGCTTCTTCCAGTGCGATGACAGGCGCTGAAAGAAGGTCGCAGCCTCGTCATCCTGGAACTGCTCGCGCCCCACTCTGACATTGCTGGCAGGCATGTCTTCGTCGGACTCCGACTCGGATCGAGCGCGATAGGCATTGCGTACCGAGCCCTTGGTGTCGATCCGTTCGCCATAAGGGGGGTTGAACATGAGCACGCCACGCTCGCAAGGTACGGGGCGCTGCAACGCATCAGCGGTCTTGAACTCGATGTACTGCTTCACGCCTGCGCGCTCGGCATTGCGTGTGGCGAAATCGGTCATGCGAAAGGCGACGTCGCCCGCGTAGATGGCCACTTGCGGCGGGTGCTGGCGTTCGCGGGCAGCCTGCTTCATGGCCTGCCATTCGCCCAGATGGGACCTGAACGGCAACAGCTTCTCGAAGGCAAAGCGGCGCTGCAGGCCAGGCGCGATGCCGCAGGCAATCTGGGCCGCTTCGATGGGGATGGTGCCTGCGCCACAGCAGGGGTCCAGCAAGGCGCCGTCTTCGGGGCGACCTTGCCAGCCAGCCGCAGCCAGCATCGCCGCTGCCAGCGTTTCCTTGAGCGGGGCCTCGCCGGTGTCTTCACGCCAGCCGCGCTTGAACAAGGCCTCACCGGAGGTGTCCACATAGAGCGTGGCCTCCATGTCGTCCATGTAGAGGACGAGGCTGAGATCGGGGTAGCGGGTGTCGACGTTGGGGCGCTCGCCCGTGCGTTCGCGCAGGTCGTCGCAGACGGCGTCCTTCACGCGCAAGGCCGCGAAGTTCAGGCTTTGCAGGTGGCTGCGACGAGAGGTGACGTCCACGCGCAGGGTGTGACGAGGCGTGATCCAGTCCGACCAGTTGACGCTGCGGCCGAGGTGATAGATGTCGTCTTCATTGCGGTAGACGCGCGATGCCACGCGCCACAACACGCGCTGCGCCAGCCGGCTCTCCAGATTGAGGCGCATGGCGAAGTAAGCCATGGCGGCATGGCGTTCGCCGGGTTGACGAAGCTGAGCAGGCGGCTGGATTTCAACGCCACCACGGGATTCGACGACCTGCCCTTTGCCATCCAGGATGCGGTCGACCTCTTGCGCCAGCAAGGACTCGACGCCCGAAGCACAGGACATGTAGAGCGCCATGGGGCGATCCGCAGCCAGCACAGGCACCATGGGACGAGGACGATCTTCGGGCCGAACGGCGGAGCGCGAAGGCGCCGGGCGATCAGACCTGGGGCCCACCGGGCGGTCATACCCACGACCCGGCCCGGATGAACCAGGACGAGGTGCGGCACCTTGGTCGGCACGCTCGCCTCGGGGCGCATCGCCCTCGCGGGATCCCGAGGGGCGACCGGTAGCCGAGGACACAACGGGACGACGGGGGGGCTTGATGGGCATGGTGAGCAATCAGGAAAAGATCAGGACGCGTCCGGACGCAGGATGGCCAGCACGTCGGAGCGGAATTCTCGCCGATACAGGATCCACAGCACAGCCAGGGTGCCGATGGCAAAAACGGCGGGCGAGACAAACCACCCAATCACGGCAAAAGAAAGATAGTAGGCACGCAGGCCGTCGGCGAAGCTTTCGGCGGCTGCGCCCATGAGCTTGCCGGCCCGCTCGGCAAAGGCCTTGCGATCGGCCTCACCACTGTCGAACACATCGACATTGGGCGCCGCACCCACCAGGATGGCACCGAACGAATACACACGCATGGACCAGGTGAAGCGGAAGAAGGCGTAGACGAACACGGCCAGCAACACGATGATCTTGACGTCAAACACCAGCATGGAGGTGCGGGCCGCAAAGGGCAGGTCCTTGACCAGTTCGCTGGCGCGCTCGTTCGTGCCCAGCACGGCCAGCAAACCACCCAGGACCAGGATGGTGGTGGAAGCCCAGAAGCTGGGGCTGCTGGCGAGGTTCTGCGTCACGGCGGCATCGACGATGCGTTGATCACGGTGGGTGACCTGCACCATCCACAGACGGCGATAGTGGTTGGTGCTGGCCAGCAGCGTACTTTCCACCTTGGCGCGGTGGCTGGCGAACTGGGCATAGCCCACCCAGCCAAAGAAGAACAAGGCGAGGGCGGCCCAGTCCTGCCAGGGCAGGATGCTGATGAGGTGCGAGAACGAGGTCGGCATGGTTGCAGGAAATGGCGGAGGCTCGGGCAACGGCGACATCAGGCGCATCACGCACCTGATATCGCCACCCAAGCTTAAACGGATCAGGCCAGATCAAAGATCCTTGCGCAGATTGGCAGGCGCGATCTTGAGGGCTTCCCGGTACTTGGCCACGGTACGGCGCGCCACCTGGATGCCCTGCTCTTCCAGCATGCTGGAGAGCTGGCTGTCGGACAAGGGCTTCTTGGGGTCTTCGGCAGACACGAGCTGCTTGATGAGCGCACGCACGGCGGTGCTCGATGCATTGCCACCCGCCTCGGTGTTGAGCGAAGAACCAAAGAAGTACTTCAGCTCGAAAGTGCCGAAAGGCGTGTTCATGTACTTGGCCGTGGTCACGCGCGAGATGGTGGACTCGTGCAGGCCGAGTTCGTCGGCGATCTCGCGCAGCACCAGTGGCTTCATGGCGATTTCGCCGTGGGTGAAGAAGTTCTTCTGGCGATCCACGATGGCCTGCGACACACGCAGGATGGTGTCGAAGCGCTGCTGGATGTTCTTGACGAACCAGCGGGCCTCCTGCAGGCGCGAACTCAGCGCGGTGTGACTTTCGGTGGCCGCTGTGCCGCGTGGCGAACGCGACGAGCGCAAAGCCTGCGCATACAGGTCATTGATGCGCAGCTTGGGCATCACATCCGGATTGAGCACAACCTTCCAGCCCCGCCCCGACTTCTGCACGATGACATCGGGCACGATGATGTTGGCTTCGGCGCGGGTGAAGGCCCGGCCCGGCTTGGGCTCCAGCGTGACGATGAGTCCTTGTGCTTCCTTGATCAGCGACTCTTCCGCACCCGTGGCCGCCGCGAGCTTTTTCATGTCCCGGCGAGCCAGCAATTCGAGGTGTTGCTGACAGATGAGGATGGCGACCTGGCGCGCTTCGCTGACCGGCAGCGTGCGCAATTGCAGCACCAGGCACTCGGACAGATTGGCGGCACCCACGCCGACAGGTTCCAGGTTTTGCAACCAGCCCAGTGCGCACTTCAGACGCGAGAGGATCTCATCACGCAACTCCTCGTCGGCCTCTTCGGGCGTCAGGCTTTCGGCGATTTCTTCCAGGGGATCGGCCAGGTAGCCATCTTCGTTGAGCGACTCGATGAGGATGTCCACCGCCGCCATGTCCTGCTCGCTCAGACGCGTGCCATTGAGTTGCTGGCGCAGGTGCTCCTGCAGGGAGATCGAGACGCTGTTGCGCTCCAGGGGGTCGAAATCATCATCATCGCTGCCGCTGCTGGTGCGCGAAGGCGTTTCGCTGATGCCATCGAAGTCATCACGCTCGGTGCCGTTTTCCCAGTCGTCGCGTTCGGTGGTGCCGAGATCGGCCGTATCCAGCGCGGGCGTTTCAGCTTCGACGGTGCCGCCTTCCCGATCCGCGCCGCTGTCTTCCGTGCTGGTGCGCTCGTTGCGCTGGCGTTCGAACTCGGCGGTGGCGGCTGTTTCGAGCGGCGAGAACTCCTCTTCCGGCTCCAGGAAGGGGTTTTGCTCGAGCATCTGCTCGACCTCCTGGTGCAATTCCAGGGTCGACAGCTGCAGCAGTCGGATGGACTGCTGGAGTTGCGGGGTGAGCGCAAGATGTTGAGACAGCCGGAACTGCAAAGAGGGCTTCATGGCTGCTACCTGCCGGGTCGCGCTTACATGCGGAAATGTTCGCCGAGGTAGACCTTGCGGACTTCGGCGTTGTTGATGATGTCCGCCGGGCGGCCTTCCGCCAGCACCCGACCCTCGCTGATGATGTAGGCCCTGTCGCAGATGCCCAGGGTCTCGCGCACGTTGTGGTCGGTGATCAGCACGCCGATGCCACGGCTTTTCAGGAAGCTGATGATGCGCTGGATCTCGATGACGGCGATCGGGTCCACACCTGCAAAAGGCTCGTCCAGCAGGATGAAGCGAGGCTGCGTGGCCAGGGCCCTGGCGATTTCGACACGGCGACGCTCGCCGCCCGACAAGGCCAGCGAAGGGCTGGTGCGCAGCTTCTCGATGCTGAGGTCATGCAGGAGCGTGTTGAGGCGCTCGTCGATCACGGGCTTGCTCAGACGCTTGCCGTTCTCGTCGACCTGCAACTCCAGCACCGCACGGATGTTGTCTTCGACGTTGAGCTGACGAAAGATGGAGGCTTCCTGCGGCAGGTAGCTCAGCCCCAAACGCGAGCGCTGGTGGATGGGCAGCTTTTCAACACGCTGCCCGTCGATGTCGATCAGGCCCGCATCGGCGCGCACCAGACCCACGATCATGTAGAAGCTGGTGGTCTTGCCAGCGCCGTTAGGGCCCAGCAGCCCGACCACCTCGCCAGCCTTCACGGCGACATGCACGTCATGAACGACGGTGCGAGCGCCATAGCGCTTCTTCAGGCCTTCAGCGCGCAGCTGGCTGGTTTCAACGTTGACCGACGGCGACGCCACACTCATGCTCAACGCCCACCTTCTGGTTGCGACAAGGTGGCCGCCGGCGTCAGGCTGGCGCCCTTTTCCTTGACCGCCGGTGCGGGCTCCGTGGCGCCGCGCGGGGTGATCACACCTCGCACACGCCCCTTCGTGGTGGACGTGTTGCCAGACGTGCCCACCACCTGGAAGACGGAAGTCTTGTTGTCGTAGACGATGGCCTGGCCGGTGACCTCATCGGTCAAGGTGACACCCTTGAGGCGGCGCATCACAGCACGACCGGTGAAGCGGACGGTGTCATCCTTGCCCTCATAGACCACCTTCTCGGCTTCACCCTCGATGGATTCATCCAGACCTTCGCGCTTTTGCTTGAAGTACGCGCGCCCACCAGGGCCGCCCAGTGCAGTCGCCGTCTGGGTGCCATCCGCGTTCTGACGCACCTCGACGCGATCGGCATGCACCGTCATGGAGCCTTTGGTGATCTCGACGTTGCCGCTGAGGATGTTCAGGCGCTGGGCGTCATCCACCCGGGCTGAATCTGCCGCAAAATTGAGCGGCTGGGCACGATCTGTTTTCTCGGCCTGTGCGGGCACAGCCCACAGCGCAGCCAGCAGGCTAGCAACCAGGATCAGACGAGAGCGGTTAGGGTAAATCAGCAGCATCTTCGGCATGAATTTTGCATTCATTGTAGCCATGAAGCGCTGCGCCGTGGTGGTCAATTTGGCGAATTCGGCGCACCACGGTCGGATTTGCACACACTGAGTTGAGGGGGCATCGCCCCTCGCTCAGACAGGGCGATCACTTGCCCTTGCGCGCCTTGTCGATCAAGGCGTTGACGGTAGCCAGCGTCTTTTCGTTGGTGCCGTTCAGACCCACCGAAGTGAAGTACTGACCGCCCACACCCACGGTCGGCACGCCATCCAGCTTGTAGGCGTCGGCCAGTGCGCGCGCCTGCTTGCACTTGCTTTGCACACCAAAGGAATCGAGCGCGCCCATGAACTTGGCCTTGTCGACGCCATTCCTGGCCACGAAATCGCCAATCGCTTCGGGCGAATCCAGGCGCAAACCTTCTTCATGCAAGGCATGGAAGACCTTGGCGTGCATGGCGGGCAGCAAGCCCATGGCGTCCAGCGCATAGAACAGGCGCTGGTGGATGGCGCCGGGGTTCTCGCGCAAGACAACAGGAACGCGACGGAACACCACATCAGCCGGCAGCTTGGCCGCCCACGCCGCCAAAGCTGGCTCGAAATGGTTGCAGTGAGGACAGCCGTACCAGAAGAACTCCAGCACTTCGATCTTGCCTGCAGGCGCCCCCGAAGGGACCGCCTGCGACAACTTGAAGAAATGGGTGCCCTCAACCGGACCGCCTTGCGCCAGCGCCTGGGAAGGCGACACGGCGGCCATGCCCAGCCCAAAGGCCCCGACGGCAGCACTCAAGGTCTGAAGCGAAAACTCACGGCGATTCATGGAACACGTCCTTTCGGTAAACCCAAGCTTTTATTTCTGAACTCGAACCAGGGCCGACTCGACGCCAGCGGCCTGCAGCTTGACACGAACCTCGTCGGCTTGTTCACGCTGGGCAAATGGCCCGATCCGGACACGGTACATGGTGCGGCCGTTGACTTCACGCTCCTGGATGCGGGGCTCCAAGCCCATCATGGCCAGTTTGGCGCGTTGTGCTTCGGCTTCGGCCTGGCTGCCATAAGCACCGGCCTGCACCTGGTAACTCAACGAGTCAGAGGCCGGATTGGTGGACACGGCTTCGCCAGACAGGATGGCGGCCGGGTTGCGCGCGGTCGATGCGGCGGCGCTGGCAGCCTTGGCCGCCGCCTTGGCTTCCTTGGCCGAGCTGGCAGCGGACGCCACAGGCGCCGGCGGGGCGGTGGGCGCCACGGGCGTCTCCACCACGGAAGGTGCAACACCTGAAGCAGCCGCATCAGACGCCACAGGGGCCTCGACCTGCACGGGATGCGGCTTGGCCGGGTTCTTGCCGTACAGCGGGCTGTTGGGATCCCAGTTCTTGTTCTTTTCGGCTTCGGCCGCATCCTGCTCGGCGGTGCGCTGGGGCACCTTGTCGATAAAGGGCAGCGGCACCTTGGTGATGTAGAGCGCCACGCCCAGGGCGAGCGCCAGCCCGATCAACAGGCCGACGATCATGCCGAGGAAAAAGCCTCCGCGTTGGGAATTCATATTGGAATCCATCCTCTACTGAGAGGTTTGAGAGTCAGCTTGTACGCCAAGAGTTCACATGGACTCGGGCGCGCTCACACCCAAGATCGTCAAGCCATTGCGGAACACCGTCGCGGTTGCCTTGAGCAGCGCAATACGAGCACGAGCCAGCTCGACATCATCAACCAAGACGCGCTGATCGGCGTAATAACTGTGGAACGCACCAGCCAGATCACGCAAATAGAACGCGACGTCATGTGGCGCCAAACCCTTGGCAGCCTGCGTCAGCATGTCAGGGAATTCCGCCAGCTTGGCCATCAAAGACAGCTCGGTGGATGCCACCAGCAGTGACAGGTCGGCCGCCGCAAGAGTTGCCAGATCGCCCGCATGCCCAGATACCCAATCGCGCATGATCTTGCTCATTCGGGCATGAGCATATTGCACGTAGAAAACAGGGTTCTCGTCGTTGTTTTTGAGTGCCAAATCAACGTCGAACACAAACTCGGTGTCGGCCTTGCGGCTGATCAGGAAGAAACGCACGGCGTCCTTGCTGGTCCACTCGATCAGATCGCGCAGGGTGACGTAGCTGCCGGCGCGCTTGGAGATCTTCACCTCCTCGCCGTTCTTCATCACCGTGACC
>NZ_DASUIS010000113.1:0-35622 GCF_036279675.1 Aquabacterium sp.
ACCGAGCCTGCGCCAAGGAACAGCAAGGCCTTGAAGAAGGCGTGCGTCATCAGGTGGAACACGGCCACGTTGTAGGCCGACACACCCAGCGCCACGGTCATGTAACCCAGCTGCGACAGCGTGGAGTAAGCCACCACGCGCTTGATGTCGTTCTGGATGATGCCCAGGAAGCCCATGAAAAGCGCGGTGATGGAGCCGATCACCAGGATGAAGTTCAGCGCGGTGTCAGACAGCTCGAACAGCGGCGACATGCGGGTCACCATGAAGATGCCGGCCGTCACCATGGTGGCGGCGTGGATCAGCGCGGAGATGGGCGTGGGGCCTTCCATCGAGTCGGGCAGCCACACGTGCAGCGGGAACTGCGCCGATTTACCCATGGCCCCGATGAACAGGCAGATGCAGATCACGGTGATCAGCATCCAGTCGGTCGCCGGGAAGCCCAACTTGGCCAGATCCGGCGCCTTGGCGAAGATCTCGGTGTAGTTCAGCGTGCCGGTGTAGGCCAGGATCAGGCCGATGCCCAGGATGAAGCCGAAGTCACCCACACGGTTGACCAGGAAGGCCTTCATGTTGGCAAAGATGGCCGTGGGCTTCTTGAACCAGAAACCGATCAGCAGGTAGGACACCAGGCCCACGGCTTCCCAGCCGAAGAACAGCTGCAGCATGTTGTTGCTCATCACGAGCATCAACATCGAGAAGGTGAACAGCGAGATGTAGCTGAAGAAGCGCTGGTAGCCAGGATCCTCTTCCATGTAGCCGATGGTGTAGATGTGCACCATCAGCGACACGAAGGTCACGACGCACATCATCATCGCCGTCAGGCCGTCGATCATGAAACCGACTTCCATCTTCAGCGAACCCAGCGTCATCCATTCATAGACAGTCTGGTTGAAGCGTGCGCCGTCGACGACGGCGTTGAGCGTCATCGCCGAGATGATGAACGAGATCAGCACGCCCAGGATGGTCAGTGCGTGCGCGCCCTTGCGGCCAATCGCCTTGCCGAACAAGCCGGCGGCAATCGAGCCGACCAGCGGCGCCAGGGGCACCGCCAGCAGCGTGTTGAGAGAAAGTTCTGTTGTCATTGTTGTCACTCTCCCGATCAGCCCTTGAGCGTGTCCAGTTCGTCGACGTTGATCGACTGACGATTACGGAACAGCGTCACCAGAATGGCCAGACCGATCGCGGACTCTGCAGCCGCCACGGTCAGGATGAAGAACACGAAGACCTGACCGTCCATGTCACCCAGATAGTGGGAG
This sequence comes from Aquabacterium sp., assembly GCF_036279675.1. GTDB lineage: Bacteria > Pseudomonadota > Gammaproteobacteria > Burkholderiales > Burkholderiaceae_C > Aquabacterium. The sequence goes on from NZ_DASUIS010000113.1 coordinate 1,257, forward strand.
AAAGCGACGAAGTTCAGGTTCACGGCCAGCAGCATCAGTTCAATGCACATGAGCAGCACGATCAGGTTCTTGCGGTTCAGGAAGATCCCGATGACCGACATGGCGAACAGGATGGCGCCCAGCGACAGGAAGTGTCCGAGTGTGATGGTCGTGGTCATGCTTGGCCTCCGGTCGGGGTGGCAGCGTCAGCAGCCGGTGCGGCAGGCGCAGCGGGCACTTCGATGGTCGGGGCCACCTTGACCACGCGCAGGCGATCACCCTTCTTCACGCGCACCTGCTCGGAGGGGCTCTGGAAGTGCGAGTCCTTGCGCTTGCGCAGGGTCAGTGCGATGGCAGCGATGATCGCCACCAGCAGGATCACGGCCGCGATCTGCACGGGGAACAGGTAGTGCGTGAACAGCTCGATACCCAGTGCCTTGGCATTGGGCACCTTGGCCACGTCAGGCGGGAAAGGCTTGGCTGTCGGCAGGTCGAAGCCGCGGGTCAGCACGAAGGCCATTTCCACGGCGATCACTGCGCCGATGCCGCCGGCCAGCGGGAAATGCTTCCAGAAGCCCTGGCGGATCGAGTCGATGTTGATGTCGAGCATCATCACGACGAACAGGAACAGCACCATGACCGCCCCCACGTACACGAGCACGAGGGAGATGGCCAGGAACTCTGCCTGCAGCAGCATCCACACGCACGAGGCGCTGAAGAACGCCAGCACCAGGTGCAAGGCGGCGCTCACGGGGCTCTTGGCTGTGATCACGCGGAAACCCGCGAAGACCAGCACCGAGGCGAAGATGTAGAAAAGTAGGCTAAAGGTGTCCATATCGGGTCAGCGGTATTTCGCGTCCGCCTCCTTGTTGGCTGCGATTTCCTTTTCGTAGCGATCACCCACCGCCAGGAGCATGTCCTTGGTGAAGTACAGATCGCCGCGCTTCTCGCCGTGGTATTCGAAGATGTGGGTTTCCACGATCGCGTCCACGGGGCAGCTTTCTTCGCAGAAGCCGCAGAAGATGCACTTGGTCAGGTCGATGTCGTAGCGCGTGGTGCGGCGCTGGCCGTCATCACGCACGGCCGACTCGATGGTGATGGCCATCGCCGGACACACGGCCTCGCACAGCTTGCAGGCGATGCAACGCTCTTCACCGTTGTCGTAACGGCGTTGGGCATGCAGACCGCGGAAGCGTGGCGACATCGGCGTCTTCTCTTCAGGGAACTGCACGGTGACGTACGGTTTGAAGAAGTGACGACCGGTCAGGGCCATGCCCTTGAACATTTCCAGCAGGAAGAAGCTGGAAACGAATTCCTTGAGGGACGTAGCAGACATATTCGTGTGCCCCTTATTTCCAGATGTTCCAGGGAGACATCATCCAGCCACCGACCAGCACCAGCCAGACCAAGGTGATAGGAATGAAGATCTTCCAGCCCAGACGCATGATCTGGTCGTAGCGGAAGCGTGGGAACGACGCGCGCACCCACAGGAACATGGTGACGATGATGAAGGCCTTGATGCCCAGCCAGATCCAGCCGGGGATGAAGTCCAGCGCCGCCACCGGCGACAGCCAGCCACCGAAGAACATGATGGCAGCCAGCGTGGACACCAGGATCATGTTGGCGTATTCGGCCAGGAAGAACATCGCGAAAGCCATGCCCGAGTACTCGATCATGTGACCGGCCACGATTTCTGATTCACCTTCCACCACGTCGAAGGGGTGGCGGTTGGTTTCGGCCAGACCGGAGATGAAGTACACGACCGTGATCGGCAGCAGCGGCAGCCAGTTCCACGACAGGAAGCTCATGCCCATGTCGGCGAACTGCCCCTTGGCCTGGCTCATCACGATGTCGGTCATGTTGAGCGAACCGGCGGTCATCAGCACGATCACCAGACAGAAGCCCATGGCGATTTCGTAGGACACCATCTGAGCCGAAGCGCGGATGGCACCCAGGAAGGCGTACTTGGAGTTCGACGCCCAGCCGGCGATGATCACGCCATAGACTTCCAGCGAGGTGATCGCCATCAGGAACAGCAGGCCGGCGTTGACGTTGGCCAGTGCGACTTCAGGACCGAAAGGAATCACCGCCCAGGCAGCCAGCGCAGGCATGATCGTCATGATCGGGCCCAGCAGGAACAAAGGCTTGTTCGCAGCCGAGGGCAGGATGATTTCCTTGAAGATCAGCTTGACCGCGTCAGCGATAGGCTGCAGCAGACCCAGCGGGCCCGTGCGGTTGGGACCCGGACGGATCTGCGACCAGGCAATCGCCTTGCGCTCCCACAGAGTCAGATAGGCCACGCAGCCCAGCAGCGGCAGCAAGAGCGCCACGATCTTGATCAGCGACCAGACCACGGGCCAGGCTGCGCCCAGGTTGGCGGCTCCGGCGTTGTACAGGGTGTCAATCATTGCTTGTCTCCCCTACCCTTCAGGCTTTTTCGACGCGAATGGCGCCGAAAGATGCGCCCAGCGTTGCGGTGGCCGGGGTACCGGCAGGCACACGCACCACGTTGGCGGGCAGGCTGGCGTCGAGCACGGCGGGCAGCACAGCACTGACTGCACCATTCGCACCGTCTTGCGACACCTTCACTTGGGCACCAGCAGCCAGGCCGAGTTCGGCCCACAGCGCTTGCGGCAGGCTGGCCACAGGCGCCTTGGCGTCCGCCGTGGCTTGCAGCGATTCAGCGCGGCGCACCAGGGCGTCGGCAGCGTAGATCGGCACATCGGCCAGACGCTCCAGACCACCGGTCGAGGCGCTCAGGTTGATGGCAGCCGACGTGGCGTTGTTCAGCTTCGCAGGCAGCGCAGCCAGGTCACCCAGGGCGCGCGCCTTGACTTCTTCCGAGGTCTCGTAGGCGAAGCCTTCCAGGCCCAGCATGGTGCCCAGCACGCGCAGCACCTTCCAGGCCGGACGGGCGTCACCCAGAGGCTTGAGCACGCCGTGGAAGCTTTGCACGCGGCCTTCGGCGTTCACGAAGGTGCCGGAGGTTTCAGAGAACGGCGCGATCGGCAGGATCACGTCGGCGTAGTCGGCGGCGCTGGTCTTGAAGGACGACAGCGACACGACCATCTCGGCGCCCTGCACCGCTGCGATGGCAGCGCTCGGGTTGGCGGTGTCGAACTCGGGCTCGACGCCCATCAGCACGACAGCCTTGAGACCCTTGCCAGCCAGCATCTGACCCGCATTCAGGCCACCTTGTTGCGGCTGAGCACCCACGAGTTGCGCGCCAACCGAGTTGGCCGATTCGCTCAGGAAGCCCACCTTGGCGCCGGTCTGAGCGGCGATCCACTGTGCCAGCGCCTGCAGCGACGAGGCTTGGGGATGCTGCACGGCGGCATTGCCCAGCAGGATGGCCTTGTTCTGGCCCGACAGCAACGAAGCGGCGATCGCCTTGGCTGCATCGGTAGCGGTACCGTTGCAAGGGATCTCGACATTGAGCTGGTTGGCCACGGCCACGGCCACATCACCCAGGGCTTGCGCCCAGGCACTCGGGGCCACGGTCACACGTTGGGCCAGGGGGATCAGCCAGTCATCATGGGCACCACCGATGGCGCTGATCTGCGCACCACGCTTGGCAGCCTGACGCAGACGCGACGCGAACAGCGGGTGATCCTTGCGCAGGAAGGAGCCGACGACCAGCGCACGGTCCAGCGTGGACAGCTCGGCGATTGGCAGACCCAGCCAGCGTGCACCGGCACCCGTCGTGAAATCAGCTTGACGCAGGCGGGTATCGACGTTGTCGGAACCCAGGCCACGCACCAGTTGACCCAGCAGGAAGAGCTCTTCCACCGTGCTGTGCTCGGTCGCCAGCGCGCCGATGGCATTCGAACCGTGTTCGGTCTTGATGCCCTTCAAACCATTGGCCACGTATTCCAGAGCCACGGTCCAGTCGACTTCCTTCCACTGACCGCCCTGTTTGATCATGGGCTTGGTCAGGCGGGCGTCGCTGTTGAGCGCTTCGTAGCTGAAGCGATCACGGTCGGCAATCCAGCACTCGTTGACGTCTTCGTTTTCGAGCGGCACCACGCGCATCACCTTGCCGTTCTTCACCTGAACGATCAGGTTGGCACCGGTGGAATCATGGGGCGACACGCTCTTGCGACGCGACAGTTCCCAGGTACGGGCGCTGTAGCGGAAGGGCTTGCTGGTCAGGGCACCGACGGGGCAGATGTCGATCATGTTGCCCGACAGCTCGGAGTCCACCGAGCGACCGACGAAGGTCTGGATCTCGGAGTGCTCGCCGCGGTTGGCCATGCCCAGCTCCATCACGCCGGCGATTTCCTGGCCGAAGCGGACGCAGCGCGTGCACTGGATGCAACGGCTCATTTCCTGCATCGAAATCAGCGGGCCGACTTCCTTGTGGAAGACCACGCGCTTTTCTTCCTGATAACGGGAAGACGAACCGCCGTAACCCACGGACAAGTCCTGCAACTGGCACTCACCGCCCTGGTCGCAGATCGGGCAATCCAGTGGGTGGTTGATGAGCAGGAATTCCATCACGCTCTGCTGAGCCTTGACAGCCTTCTCGCTCTTCGTGCGAACGATCATGCCTTGCGTGACCGGTGTGGCGCAGGCCGGCATGGGCTTGGGCGCCTTCTCGATGTCCACGAGGCACATGCGGCAGTTGGCCGCGATAGACAGCTTCTTGTGATAACAGAAGTGCGGAATGAAGGTCCCATTCTCTTCGGCGGCACGGATCACCATGCTGCCTTCCTGGGCCTGGACTTTTCGTCCGTCGATTTCGATTTCAACCATATGTGTTGCCCAGTCGATCAGATGTAGGCCGGGACCATGCAGGTCTTGTGTTCGATGTGATGCACGAACTCTTCGCGGTAGTGCTTGATGAAGGCACGCACAGGCATCGCAGCAGCATCACCCAGCGCGCAGATGGTGCGGCCCTGGATGTTGTCGGCAACGGAGTTCAGCAGATCGATGTCTTCGGGACGGCCCTTGCCGTTCTCGATGCGGTCCATCATGCGCCACAGCCAGCCCGTGCCTTCGCGGCAAGGCGTGCACTGACCACACGATTCGTGCATGTAGAAGTAGGACAGGCGCAGCAGGCTCTTGACCATGCAGCGGGTCTCGTCCATCACGATGACGGCGCCCGAACCCAGCATCGAGCCGGCCTTGGCGATGGAGTCATAGTCCATCGTGCACTCCATCATGATGTGAGCAGGCAGCACGGGCATCGACGAGCCACCGGGGATCACGGCCTTCAGCTTGCGGCCACCGCGCACGCCACCGGCGAGCTCCAGCAGCTTGGCGAAAGGCGTGCCCATCGGGATCTCGTAGTTGCCGGGACGCTCGACGTCACCGGAAATCGAGAACAGCTTGGTACCACCGTTATTGGGCTTGCCCACGTTCAGGAAGGCTTCGCCACCGTTGCGGATGATCCAGGGCACCGCGGCAAATGTCTCGGTGTTGTTGATCGTGGTGGGCTTGCCGTACAGGCCGAAGCTGGCGGGGAAAGGCGGCTTGAAGCGGGGCTGCCCCTTCTTGCCTTCGATCGACTCCAGCAACGCGGTTTCTTCACCGCAGATGTAGGCGCCGAAACCATGGTGAGCGTGCAACTGGAACGTGAAGTCGCTGCCCATGATGTTGTTGCCCAGGTAGCCGGCTGCGCGGGCCTCTTCCAGGGCAGCTTCGAAGCGTTCGTACACCTCGAAGATTTCGCCGTGGATGTAGTTGTAGCCCACGGTGATGCCCATGGCATAGGCGGCAATGGCCATGCCTTCGATCACGGTGTGCGGATTGAAGCGCAGGATCTCGCGGTCCTTGCATGTGCCCGGTTCGCCCTCGTCGGAGTTGCAGACCAGGTACTTCTGACCGGGGAAGGCGCGGGGCATGAAGCTCCACTTCAGGCCGGTGGGGAAGCCGGCGCCGCCACGGCCGCGCAAGGCCGAGGCCTTCACTTCGGCGATGACCTGATCCTGCGTCATGCCAGGACCACCGTCCTTGCCCAGGATCTTGCGCAGGGCTGCGTAGCCGCCACGGGCTTCGTAGTCCTTCAGACCCCAGTTGTTGCCGTCGATGCCGGCATAGATCTGAGGTTCGATGTGGCGGCCGTGGAAAACGGTTTCCTTGCCGGTCGCCTGGAATTTGGAAAGATCAAGCATCTTGTCTTTGCCTCACTTCGCTTGAGCCTTGAGCGTGGACAGCAGATCGTCCAGGCGCTCGTTGCTCATGTAGCTGACCATCTGACGGTCATTGACCAGGGCCACGGGTGCATCGGCGCAAGCGCCCAGGCATTCCGACTGCTGCACGGTGAACACGCCGTCCGCCGTGGTGCCACCCGCTTCAACGCCCAGACGCTGACAGACATGCTCCAGTGCCTTCTGGCCGTCGCGCAACTGGCAAGGCAGGTTGGTGCACACAGCCAGCTTGAACTTGCCCACGGGCTGCTGGTTGTACATGTTGTAGAAGGTGGTGACTTCGTGCACGGCCATGGGGGCCACGCCGATGTAGTCGGCCACTTCCTGCTCGCTCTCGGGCGACACCCAGCCGCGTTCCTGCTGGATGATGGACAGACAGGCCATCACAGCGGAGATGCGCTGGTCAGCCGGGTACTTGGCGAGTTCGCGGTCGAAGCGCGCTTTGGTTTGTTCGCTCAACATGATTTGGGTCACTCAGCGGTCGCTATCAACGGTCAATCTCACCGAACACGATGTCCATCGTGCCGATGATGGCCACGGCGTCAGCCAGCATGTGACCGCGGGACATTTCGTCCAGCGCAGCCAGGTGCGGGAAGCCAGGGGCACGGATCTTCAGGCGGTAAGGCTTGTTGGCGCCATCGGAAGCCAGGTAGATACCGAACTCGCCCTTGGGATGTTCGACAGCGGCATAGGCCTCGGATTCAGGCACGTGGAAGCCTTCGGTGAACAGCTTGAAGTGGTGGATCAGCTGTTCCATGGACGACTTCATCTCGACGCGTGAAGGCGGGGCCACCTTGTGGTTGTCGGTGATGACCGGGCCCGGGTTGGCACGCAGCCAGTCCACGCACTGCTTGATGATGCGGTTGGACTGACGCAGCTCTTCCACGCGGACCACATAGCGGTCGTAGCAGTCGCCGTTGGTGCCCACGGGGATGTCGAAGTCCAGCTTGTCGTAGACGTCATAGGGCTGGTGCTTGCGCAGGTCCCACACAATGCCGGAACCGCGCAGCATGGCGCCGGTCAGGCCCATCTGCATGGCACGCTCGGGCGACACCACACCGATGCCCACGGTACGCTGCTTCCAGATGCGGTTGTCGGTCAGCAGGGTTTCGTACTCGTCGACCAGCTTGGGGAAGCGCTGCGTGAAGTCGTCGATGAAGTCCAGCAGCGAGCCTTGACGGTTCTCGTTCATGCGAGCGATCGTCTTGGCGTTCTTGATCTTGCTGACCTTGTACTGCGGCATCGTGTCAGGCAGATCACGGTAGACGCCGCCCGGACGGAAATAAGCCGCGTGCATGCGCGCGCCGGACACGGCCTCGTACATGTCGAACAGGTCTTCACGCTCGCGGAAGCAATAGATCAGGATGTTCATCGCGCCGCAGTCGAAGCCGTGACAGCCCAACCACAGCAGGTGGTTCAGCACACGGGTGATCTCGGCGAACATCACGCGGATGTACTGGGCACGAACAGGCACATCGATGCCCAGCATCTTCTCGATGGCCAGGCAGTAGGCGTGCTCGTTGCACATCATGGACACGTAGTCCAGCCGGTCCATATAGGGCAGCGACTGGATGTAGGTCTTGGATTCGGCCAGCTTTTCGGTGGCGCGGTGCAGCAGGCCGATGTGGGGGTCAGCGCGCTGGATGACTTCGCCGTCCAGCTCCAGCACCAGACGCAGCACGCCGTGCGCGGCCGGGTGTTGCGGACCGAAGTTCAGGGTGTAGTTCTTGATTTCTGCCATGGTTCAACCTTCCTGCATCAATCAGTGGAGACCACCGTAGTTGTCTTCGCGGATGATGCGCGGGGTGATCTCGCGCGTCTCGATGGTGACCGGCTGATAGATCACGCGCTTTTGCTGCTCGTCGTAACGCATTTCGACGTGGCCCGTGGTCGGGAAGTCCTTGCGGAAAGGATGGCCGATGAAGCCGTAGTCGGTCAGGATGCGACGCAGGTCTTCATGACCGTCGAACACGATGCCGTACAGGTCGAATGCCTCGCGCTCGAACCAGTTGGCCGAGTTCCAGATGCCATTGACCGAAGCCACGATGGGGAAGTCGTCATCAGGCGCAAACACCTTCAGGCGCAGACGCCAGTTCTTGGTGATCGACAGCAGATGGCTCACGGCACAGAAACGCGGGCCGTCCGAATAGATGCTGGGTGCACCATCCTTGTAAGCCGAGTAGTCCATGCCGCACAGATCCATCAGTTGCTCGAACTTCAGATCGGCGTGATCACGCAAGGTGCGGGCCACTTCGAGGTAGTCGGCGGCAGACACGGTCAGGGTCAGTTCACCGCGGTCCTTGTCCAGACGCTTGATCTTGTCGCCCAGCACGTTTTGCAGCGCGACTTCCAGGTTGGCGAGTTTTTGGGTCATTCGCGTGGCTCCTGATCAGCTGCGTGCAATGGTGTTTTCACGGCGGATCTTGGCCTGCAACTGCAGGATGCCGTAGAGCAATGCCTCAGCCGTAGGGGGGCAACCGGGCACGTACACGTCCACCGGCACGATGCGGTCGCAACCGCGCACCACCGAGTAGCTGTAGTGGTAGTAGCCACCACCGTTGGCACACGAACCCATGGACAACACCCAGCGAGGTTCGGCCATCTGGTCGTACACCTTGCGCAAGGCAGGCGCCATCTTGTTGCACAGCGTGCCGGCCACGATCATCAGATCGGACTGACGAGGGCTGGGGCGGAACAGCATGCCGAAACGGTCGATGTCGTAACGTGCTGCACCAGCGTGCATCATCTCGACGGCACAGCAGGCCAGACCGAACGTCATCGGCCACAGCGAACCGGTCTTCGACCAGTTGATCAGCGTGTCAGCCGAGGTGGTGATGAAGCCCTCTTTGAAGACGCCTTCGATACCCATATCAATTACCTCTTGAAGATTCCCGTGCGAAAAAGGTGTGCTGGCAAAAAAGGATCACTCCCAGTCCAGCGCGCCCTTCTTCCACTCGTAGGCAAAGCCCACAACCAGGATGCCCAGGAACAGCATGATGGCCAGGAAGCCGGTCATGCCCACTTCCTTGAGCGCCACGGCCCAGGGGAACAGGAATGCGATTTCCAGGTCGAACAGGATGAAGAGGATGGCGACCAGGTAGTAGCGCACATCGAACTTCATGCGTGCGTCTTCGAAGGCCTCGAAACCGCACTCGTAAGGGGAGTTCTTGGCTTCGTCAGGGCGACGAGGGCCCAACAAAAAACCAAGGGCTTGTGGCGCGACGCCAACACCTACGCCAACCAGGATGAAAAGGATGACGGGCAAATATTGCTCAATGTTCATGGCCAAGGGCTTTCAGAACGAACAAGACGCGTGATTGAACCACACAGACAAAACAAAAAGCGCGCCAGGATGACGATCAATCGGATTTGAACCCGAGATGACAGCATCCACAGCGCGCCCACCGGAGGACTTCGTACTGCTGAACCCACCCAACGGAAGGCAGCTCCAACATCCTTCACGATCAGCTTGGGAGAAACAACCGGCGCTGATCATGGGATTGGCACAAAGACTCGTTTGAAATCTTATGGTGCCGACGGCGAGACTCGAACTCGCACAGCTTTCGCCACTACCCCCTCAAGATAGCGTGTCTACCAATTTCACCACGTCGGCAAGTGGGCAGTGATGCCCGCTCATTTGTTTGCTTCGGATTGCTTGAGGATGGCTCACCGAAGCCTCTTATTCTAAACCGAATTTCTGTCGTGATTTCGTCACTTGTTCGGAATCAATGCCGCACCGGAAGCCGGAACAGCTGCCGCAGAGGCTGCAGAAGCCGCAGCAGCACTGGCAGCCTGCTCCAGCACGCTGGATTGCTCGGCTGCGCTCGCGCGATGGTTACCGAAATAAGCCAGGCCCAAGGTGCTCGAAAAGAACACCGCAGCCGCCACGGCCGTCGAACGCGACAGGAAGTTGGCACTACCGGTTGCACCAAAAAGGCTGCCCGACGCACCACTACCAAAAGACGCACCCATGTCAGCGCCCTTGCCGTGCTGCACCAGCACCAGGCCGATCATGGCCAGGGCCGATACGACCTGGAGCAAGAGCACCGCCGTCATCAAAGCTTGTTGCATGAAAGAAAACTCCTAGATCTCTTGTTCATTCAAGGCCATCAGGCTGCGCGCGCGATGGCGGCGAAGTCAGAAGCCTTGAGCGATGCGCCGCCAATGAGGCCGCCATCAATATCCGCTTGCGAGAACAACTCGGCGGCGTTGTCAGGCTTGACGCTGCCGCCATACAGCAGCGGCACCTTGGCAGCTTCAGGCTGAGCAGCCTTCAGTTGCGCACGCAGGAAAGCATGCACAGCCTGCGCCTGCTCGGGCGAAGCCGTCTTGCCGGTGCCAATCGCCCAGACGGGCTCGTAAGCGACCACGATCTGGGCGAGTTGCGCACCCAGCGTGTCGATCACGGCCTTCATCTGACGCGCCACCACCACCTCGGTCTGCCCTGCTTCGCGCTCGGCCAGCGTTTCGCCGACGCACACGATGGGGATCAGACCGTGCGACAGCGCCGCCTTGGCCTTGTCAGCGACCAGCTGGTCACTCTCGGCGTGATAGCTGCGACGCTCCGAGTGCCCCACGATGGCGTACTTTGCACCGAACTCGCGCACCATCGGGCCGGAAACCTCACCCGTGAAAGCGCCTTGCGCCTGCACGGACAGGTCCTGAGAACCGAAGGCGATCGCCGAGCCCTTGAGCAACTCGGCCACATCGGCCAGAAACACCACAGGCGGGCACACAGCCACATCAGCCTTGGGCGCCGTGGCAGCCAGATCGGCCGCCAGCAGACCCTTGATCAGCTCGGCATTGGATGCACGTGAACCGTGCATCTTCCAGTTACCAACAACCAGCTTCTTCATGGCTCGGATCACTGTTGCTGTTGTTGCTGAGCCTGGCCTTCAGCGTCGCCGCCTTGAGCACCAGTTTCCTGCTCGGCACGGGGAGCGCGGTCACCGCGATCGCCGCGATCGCCACGGTCGCGACCACCACGATCGCCACGGTCACGGCCACCACGATCGCCACGCGGGCCACGGTCACCGCGGTCGCCACGCTCTTCGCGCTCAGGCATGCCCTCAGGACGCTCCAGCAAGGCCTTCATGGACAGCTTGACGCGACCCTTTTCGTCGGTCTCGAGGACCTTGACCTTGACGATCTGGCCTTCCTTCAGATAGTCGCCCACGTTCTCGACGCGCTCGTGAGCGATCTGGCTGATGTGCAGCAGGCCATCCTTGCCAGGCAACAGGTTCACCAGGGCACCGAAGTCGAACAGCTTGGTCACCGCGCCTTCGTAGGTGGCACCGATTTCCACTTCAGCCGTGATTTCGTTGATGCGCTTGATGGCGAAGTTGGCCTTCTCGGCATCGGTCGAAGCCACGGTGATGACACCGTCTTCGGCGATGTTGATCTGGCAGCCGGTTTCTTCACACAGGCCACGGATGGTGGCGCCGCCCTTGCCGATCACGTCACGGATCTTCTCGGGGTTGATCTTCAGGGTGTACAGGCGAGGCGCGAACTCGGAGACTTCCGTGTTGGCCGAGCCCATGGCTTCCACCATCTTGCCCAGGATGTGCAGACGGGCTTCCTTGGCCTGAGCCAGTGCCACCTGCATGATTTCCTTGGTGATACCCTGGATCTTGATGTCCATCTGCAGCGCCGTGATACCAGACGTGGTACCGGCCACCTTGAAGTCCATGTCGCCCAGGTGATCTTCGTCGCCCAGGATGTCGGTCAGCACGGCAAACTTGTTGCCTTCCTTGATCAGACCCATGGCGATACCAGCCACGTGCGCCTTCATGGGCACGCCGGCGTCCATCAGCGCCAGGCAGCCGCCGCACACGGAAGCCATCGACGAAGAGCCGTTGGATTCGGTGATTTCAGAGACTACGCGCAGGGTATAGGCGAACTCTTCCTTCGGAGGCAGCAGCGGCACCAGGGCACGCTTGGCCAGACGGCCGTGGCCGATTTCGCGACGCTTGGGGCTACCGACACGACCGGTTTCGCCAGTGGCGAACGGAGGCATGTTGTAGTGGAACAGGAAGGTGTCGCGGAAGTCGCCGGTCAGGGCGTCAATGCGCTGCGCATCCTGTTCGGTGCCCAGGGTCGAGATGACCAGAGCCTGGGTTTCACCACGGGTGAACAGGGCCGAGCCGTGCACGCGAGGCAGCACGCCGGTGCGGATCTCGATGGGGCGCACGGTGCGGGTGTCGCGACCGTCGATACGGGGTTCGCCGGCCAGGATCTGGCTGCGCACGATCTTGGCTTCGATATCGAACAGCAGGCCTTCCACCTTGACGGCGTCAAAAGCCACGCCTTCGGCGGTCAGCGCAGCCTTCACGGCAGCGTAGGTCTCGCGGCAGGCTTGCGTACGAGCTTGCTTGGAGCGGATCTGGTAAGCGGCGCGCAGGCCCTCTTCGGCCAGGCCATTGACCTTGGCGATGAAGTCTTCGTCCTTGGCGGGCGCTTGCCAGTCCCAGGCGGGCTTGCCGGCATCGCGAACGAAGTCGTGGATGGCCTGGATGGCGATGTTGCCTTGCTCGTGACCGAACACCACACCACCCAGCATCACGTCTTCAGACAGCTGATCGGCCTCGGATTCCACCATCAGCACGGCGGATTCGGTACCAGCGACGATCAAGTCCATCTTGGACTCGGACATTTGCGACGGGCTGGGGTTCAGCACGTATTCGCCATTGATGTAGGCCACGCGTGCGGCACCGATCGGGCCGTTGAACGGGATGCCGGAGATCGACAGCGCAGCGCTGGAGGCGATCATGGCGGCGATGTCCGAAGCCACTTCAGGGTTCAGGGACACCACATGGATCACCAGTTGGACTTCGTTGTAGAAGCCTTCGGGGAACAGAGGGCGAATCGGGCGATCGATCAGACGCGAGGTCAGGGTCTCGAACTCGGAAGGCTTGGCTTCACGCTTGAAGAAGCTGCCAGGGATCTTGCCGGCGGCGTAGGTCTTTTCGAGGTAGTCGACGGTCAGGGGGAAGAAGTCCTGGCCGGGTTTGGCGGTCTTGGCGCACACCACGGTGGCCAGCACGACGGTGCCTTCGATGTCAACCAGCACGGCGCCGGTGGCCTGACGGGCGATTTCACCCGTCTCCATCGTGACGGTGTGGTTGCCCCACTGGAAGGTCTTGGTGACTTTGTTGAACATGGTCATGGAAGTGATCTCCGGTTTATGTATCGGCGCCCGGCCTTGCAGCAAGGCACCCTTCGGTTATGCCGTCACTCAGTCGCGATGCCATTCCAGCGGAGCTGACAGGGTTCAACCCCGTTGGAATGACACAGCGTTCGCTTGTCGAGTGCGTGGCTTTTAAAAAACAAAAAGCCTGTGCTGGAGGGAACCAGACAGGCTTTTTGTTGTCATGCGGTGCTTACTTACGCAGGCCCAGCTTGGCGATCAGTGCAGAGTAGCGGCTGAAGTCCTTGTCCTTCAGGTAGTCCAGCAGCTTGCGACGACGGCTGACCATGCGCAGCAGGCCGCGACGACCGTGGTGGTCCTTCTTGTTGGCCTTGAAGTGAGGGGTCAGTTCGTTGATGCGAGCGGTCAGCAGGGCCACTTGCACTTCAGGAGAGCCGGTGTCGTTGGCGGCACGGGCGTTGTCCTTGATGATGGCTGCGGTATTGATGTCTGCGACGGACATGGTGTTTCCTGTAAACAGATGCAGGCCGTTGGCGCAACAAGAGCCTGAGGCCCCGCACCTTCGGTTTCTGCGTTGAACTTGCGACACCGGGTGAAACCAACCCAGGTCGTGCGAAATTGCCCAATCAGGCTGAAAGGACAGCTTGCCAGTATATCAGATGCCGACAAGCCTCGGCAAGGCACGCATCTCAGCCAGGAAACGCCCCCGCCGCGGCGACCGTCCGCCTCAAATTTTCACATGGCGACAGCCTGCCGACCGATCCAGCCTCATGGCATCAGATTTGAGCAAGATCCCAACGCGGCTTGACGTCAAACGCAGGCGCTGAGGTCAGTGCAGCCTGCCCGGCCTGCAGCCGCATGGCCGCAGCCAGGGCGATCATGGCGCCGTTGTCCGTGCACAGATGCAATTCCGGGTAGTGGACGCGGATGCCACGCCTGGCACAGGCGCGATCGAGTTGCTCACGCAAGAGCCTGTTGGCCCCCACGCCACCGGCCACCACGACACGCTTGAGCCCCGTGGCCTTCAAGGCCGCCAGCGACTTCTTGACCAGCACTTCGACAATGGCCGCCTGGGTAGAAGCGGCCAGATCGGCCAGCACGGGCAGATTGGCCGGATCCGCGAGCTTGTCAGCCTGATCCAGCAGGTTCAAACGCACCAGATGCGTGCGGACTGCGGTTTTCAACCCGGCAAACGAAAAATCCAGATTACCCGAGTGCAACATCGGCCGAGGCAGGTCGAACGCCTCCGACTTGCCTGACGCCGCCAGCCTGGACAAGTGCGGGCCACCCGGATAAGGCAAGCCCATCAGCTTGGCCGACTTGTCGAACGCTTCACCCGCGGCATCGTCCACCGTTTCACCGAGCATTTCATAGCGCCCCACCCCATCGACGCGCATCAACTGCGTATGGCCACCGGAAACCAGCAAGGCCACGAAGGGGAACTCAGGCGGATCGGCCGACAGAAAAGGCGACAGCAGGTGCCCCTCCAGATGATGCACCCCCAGCAAGGGCTTGCCCAGAGCTGCGCCCAGGGCACAAGCCACCCCAGCCCCCACCAGCAGGGCCCCGGCCAGGCCCGGCCCACGCGTGTAAGCCACCACATCCACATCCGCCATGGTCTTGCCAGATTCGCTCAAGACCTGGCGAGCCAGGGGCACGACACGGCGAATATGGTCGCGGGAAGCCAGCTCGGGCACCACACCGCCATAGGCCTGATGCATGTCGATCTGGCTGTGCAGGGCGTGGGCCAACAATCTGGGCGCGCCGCTCTGCGGCAACGCCACCAGAGCCAAGCCCGTTTCGTCGCAGGATGACTCGATACCCAGGATCAATCGTTCAGACATCCCGCAAGTGTAGGCGCCCTGCAGGCGGCATCAGCCACAGGGCGCATTTCAAGGCATCGAATGACAGGAGGGTCAGGCGGCCACATCGACAGCCCAGAAGGGCTGAACAACCTGATGGTTCAGCACAACCAGACCGTTCGCCACATTGCCCGCCACACCTGCCGGGATGGCGTTGCCGCCAAATGTCGAGGCCATGGCGGCGATCAGGGCATCGACCTGCCCGCGATACAAGGTGGCGCCACCCGCCGTGATCGTGTCGATCTGCGCATCGCCCGATGCAAACCAGCCATCCACGGTCACACCCTGCTGCTCGTCCATGAAGGCGCCACTGCCGTCCAGCACCTGCACACGCAGATCGTCACCGGTACGACTGAAGAACAGCTGGTCATAGGCAATACCCTCCTGGAAAGCAAGCACATCGCCCTCGCCACCCTCTTCCTGAACATGAACCTGGCCATCGTGGAGCTTGAAGAGATAGGTGTCGTCACCTTGCCCGCCCACCAGCGTGTCCGAGACCGCCGAATTCAGGTTCTGCCCACCCCACAAGGTGTCATTGCCATCCAGGCCATACAGCGCGTTGGCCTGGGCGTTGCCGTGCAGCACGTTGTAGTCGGCATTGCCGCGCACGTTCACGGCGGCATCACCCAGCAGGTCGAAGTTCTCGACGGTGAGCCAGTAATCC
Organism: Aquabacterium sp.; assembly: GCF_036279675.1. Lineage (GTDB taxonomy): Bacteria > Pseudomonadota > Gammaproteobacteria > Burkholderiales > Burkholderiaceae_C > Aquabacterium. Next base: position 17,061 of record NZ_DASUIS010000113.1, read on the forward strand.
AGATCAATGTCGGCCGTTGCAGCATATCGGATGGTGTCGTAACCACCATCGGAGGACTCCACAACCCGATCCGCCAGCGTATCGATCGTGTAGATGTCGTCACCAAAACCACCGACCAGGGTGTCGATGCCAGCACCGCCGTCCAGCTCGTCGCCAGCATCGCCGCCGCGGATGTAATTGTCCAGCGCATTGCCCTTGATGGATGCCTGCCAGGTCACGAACAGTGCCTCCACGTTGTCGGCCATCGTGTAGCTGCCCTGGTTCAGAACCAGGGTGTCATAGCCTTCACCTGCCTGCTCCACCACCTGCACGCTCGTGTTATCCAGCAGATAGGTGTCGTTGCCCGTGCCGCCAATCAACACGTCCGCGGCGCCATAGTCGGCTTCGTTGTCCATCGCGCCAGCCAAGGTATCGTTGCCACCGTAGCCATAGATCGTGTTGGTGCCCTGGTTCGTGCCGCGCAGATCATTCGCGCCATCGGTGCCCTTGATGGACCAGTTGCCGACGCCGGTCAGGGTCAGGTTTTCAACGTTGGCATACCGGGACAGGTCAGCGTGGCCCTCGACGCCGTAGAGCAAGGTGTCCACGCCGCCATTGACGGCCTCGGTCACCACGTCGGCAACCAGGTTGACCACATAGGAGTCATTGCCTGCACCGCCCAGCATGGTGTCGATGCCCGCACCGCCATCCAGATGATCCTGCCCGGCGCCACCGCGCAACGAGTCACGACCGTTGCCTCCGTACAAGGCATCGTCACCCTCGCCACCATCCAGGGTGTCGTTACCGTCGTAGCCATAAAGGCTGTCGTTGCCACCATAGCCAAACAAGGCGTTGGCCGATGCGTTGCCCCACAGCGTGTTGGCCACCCCGGACCCATCCGCGCGACTGGCCAGCCCCGTCAGCAGGACATTTTCGACATGCGCGTATGCAGTCTTGCGCAGATCCACGTTGAAGCTGGCCTGCACGGCATCGATACCCTCATCAGCCAACTCCAGCACCACATCGCCGGCGCCGCTCAGGATATAGAGATCATCCCCGCGCCCGCCTACCAGCCTGTCACTGCCCAGACCACCGTCGAGCGTATCGTCACCGTCGTAGCCATACAGGGTGTCGGCCAGACTGGACTTGCTCACCAGCGCGTCATTGCCCGATGTACCTTTGAAAATCGCCATGTTGGATCCCTCAGTTAGAAGATGGAACTATCAGGACGTCGTGCTCGTACATGCCTGTTTGCATACGCCCGCCTTTTTGCATGACGATATCAAGGCGTCCCACGCACTTTAAGATGCGAAAAGTCACATCCTGAATAGGACAAGCACTCCCACAAGGCGGGGATTGGGTGATAAGCCGACACACCGCCGCACGTTTTGGCATACCTGACTGAACCCGCAGGCTTATTTGTTGCATGATTCCGCCCATGAGCCTTCAAGCGCAGCAGCTTCGCGTTGTCATCGTCCTGCCCGTCCCTCTGTCCATCGAACCAGATGATGAAGAGGTGGCTGAGGTAGAGCGCACGCGCATCTTGCGCATTGCGCTGCTGGAAGCGGGCTACAACGTGGTGGCCACGCTCCCCGGAGACCGCTTCCTGCCGGACAGGCTTGCCCAGATTCAACCTGACATGGTGGTGGTCGATGCCGAGTCTCAAGGGCGCGACATCCTGGAGCACGTCGTGATGGCCACGCGCGACGAGCGCCGCCCCATCGTGATGTTCACCGATGACGAAGACACCAGTTACCTGCGCAAGGCCATCGCGGCGGGTGTATCTGCCTACGTGGTGGCGGGCACGCCTGCCGAGCACATCAAGCCGGTGCTTGATGTGGCCATGGCGCGCTTCGAGCACGAAGAAAAATTGCGCAGCGAACTGGCAGATGCGCGCAACCAACTGGAAGAGCGCAAGGTCGTCGACCGCGCCAAAGGTCTGCTCATGACCCGACAAGGGCTCAGCGAGCAGGAGGCCTATGCCCGCCTGCGCAAGGCAGCAATGGACAAGGGTATCAAGCTGGCGGAAGTGGCTCAGCGCCTGATCGACGCCGCCGACCTGCTGGGCTGACTCTCGGCCTGCCATGCGCGTGACATGTGCACGCACGCGCCCCATGCTGGGTTGACTCGCCCCATCATCGATCGCGATCTGCACGTTTGCGGCGCAGTTGATGCACGCCAGGCGGGGAAAACACCTGGCACACCGTTTGCATTACTTGTCTCAAGCAAAGTCAACGGCGACTTTGCGTGCCTTGGGTACCCGACGATGGGTCCCGAGCTTCCGACAAAGGTGTCATCGAAACGTGAGTCTGTCCTCGTGACGGATGCGCGTGTCGACGACACCTTTTTTGTTTTTCAAACGGGAAAGCTTTGCACCATGAACTCGCAGGATCTGAAAATGACCCGCCGCTCCATCTTGAAAACCGCAGCCGCCGCCAGTGCCGTCGGGGTTGTGCCTGGTCTCCAATCGGCTGTCTGGGCTGCTGGCTCCGACAAGCCTGAACTGGAAGAGGTCAAGATTGGTTTCATCCCCCTGACCGACTGTGCCTCAGTCGTGATGGCCTCGGTGCTGGGCTTCGACAAGAAGTACGGCATCAAGATCGTGCCGTCCAAGGAAGCTTCGTGGGCTGGCGTGCGAGACAAGCTGGTGAACGGCGACCTGCACATGGCGCACGTGTTGTACGGCCTGATCTACGGCGTGCAACTGGGTATTGGTGGCCCCAAGAAGGACATGGCCGTGCTGATGAACCTGAACCACAACGGTCAGGCCATCACGCTGTCCAAGAAGCTGGCAGATGCCGGCGCCGTGGATGGCCAATCTCTGGCCACCCTGATGCAAAAAGACAAGCGTGAATACACCTTCGCGCAAACATTCCCCACCGGCACGCACGCCATGTGGCTGTACTACTGGTTGGCCTCCTACGGCATCAACCCGATGAAGGACGCCAAGGTCATCACGGTGCCACCACCCCAGATGGTCGCCAACATGCGCGTGGGCAATATGGACGGCTACTGTGTGGGTGAACCATGGGGCCACCGCGCCATCGTGGACGGCATCGGCATCACGGGCGCCACCACACAGGACATCTGGCAGGACCACCCCGAAAAGGTGCTGGGTTGCACCGACGAGTTCGTCAAGAAGTACCCCAACACCGCCCGCGCCGTGATCATGGCCGTACTGGAAGCCAGCAAGTGGATCGATGCAGGCTTGCAAAACAAGCTGAAGATGGCCGAAACCATCGCCTCCAAGTCCTACGTGAACACGGGTGTCGAGGCCATCAACCAGCGCATCCTGGGTCGCTACCAGAACGGCCTGGGCAAGACCTGGGACGACCCCAACCACATGAAGTTCTTCAACGACGGCAAGGTCAACATGCCTTACCTGTCGGACGGCATGTGGTTCCTCACGCAGCACAAGCGCTGGGGTTTGCTGAAAGACCACCCCGACTACCTGGCCGTGGCCAAGCAGGTCAACAAGATCGACCTGTACAAGCAGGCAGCCAGCGCCATGGGTGTGAACGTACCCAAGGATGTGATGCGTACCAGCAAGATGATCGACGGCACCGTGTGGGACGGCAAGGATCCCAAGAAATACGCCGACAGCTTCAAGATCAAGGCTTGAGTCTCTTCTCGAAGAGACCAGGCACCAGGTTTGTGCAACCTGCCCGATTCGTGAGTTTCGCCAATAAAACCAACTGAGTCCCGCTGAGACCGGCCCGACGGGGTGCCCTTGATGGCACCGGCTGCAAATGGATTCATCCATCGCAGACCAGGGCATCCACTTGAATGGATGACCCCGCTGGCCATTTTTTTGCAGACACAACGAATCGGGCAGGCCCCTGCGCTTCGCTCACACCTCTCAGGCCCCATTGAAGGAGTCCCACATGGTCAGCGCCGTCTTTCACAGCCCCTCGGATGCCAGCGACGCTTTGCGCGCAGACAAGGCAGCCGGCAAGCCCACATCGAATCCCATGACTTCCACTGCCGCAGCCCCCCTCTCGACAGGGCAAGCATCATCCCCAACTGCCACGCCCAGGGCGCCCGTCGACTGGGCCGGCCTGGCACTCAAGACGCTGGCCCCCCTGGCTGGCATCGCCCTGCTGATTGCCATCTGGGCCCTGCTGACCATGAAGAGCACGACCTTCCCCACGCCGCTGGCGACCTGGGAAGAAGCCGTCAAGCTTTTCTCAGATCCGTTCTATAGCAATGGCCCCAACGACCAGGGCATTGGCTGGAACATCCTGTTCTCGCTCAAGCGCGTGGCCATGGGCTTCGGTCTGGCCGCACTGGTTGGCATCCCGATGGGCTTCCTGATCGGTCGCTCGAAGATCGCCAGCGCCATGCTCAACCCCATCATCAGCCTGCTGCGCCCTGTGTCGCCACTGGCCTGGCTGCCTATCGGCCTGCTGGTGTTCAAGTCGGCTGACCCCGCTGCCATCTGGACCATCTTCATCTGCTCGATCTGGCCGATGATCATCAACACCGCCGTGGGCGTGCAGCGTGTACCCGAGGACTACCTGAACGTGGCCAAGGTGCTCAACCTCAGCGAGTGGACCATCGTCAAGAAGATCCTCTTCCCCTCCGTGCTGCCTTACATGCTGACTGGCGTGCGCCTGTCGGTGGGCACAGCATGGCTGGTGATCGTCGCGGCTGAAATGCTGACAGGCGGCGTGGGCATCGGCTTCTGGGTCTGGGACGAGTGGAACAACCTCAATGTGCACCACATCCTGATCGCCATCTTCGTGATCGGCATCGTCGGTCTGTTGCTGGAAAACGCACTGGTTGCCGTGGCCAAGCGCTTCAGCTTCGAATAAGCCTTCTCACCATCTCAGGAGTCACTCATGTCCCACTTCATCGACATCAGCCAGGCCGAAATGGTGTTCAACACCAAGAAGGGCCAGTTCCACGCTCTGCGCGACATCAACCTGGGCATTGAAAAAGGCGAGTTCATTGCCCTGATCGGGCACTCCGGTTGCGGCAAGTCCACCTTGCTCAACCTGATCGCCGGCCTGCTCATGCCCACCAGCGGTGGCCTGATCTGTGACAACAAGGAAATCGGCGGCCCCGGCCCCGAGCGCGCCATGGTGTTCCAGAACCACTCGCTGCTGCCCTGGCTGACCTGTTTCCAGAACGTCTACCTGGCCGTGGAGCGCGTGTTCGGCGCCAAGGAAAACAAGGAACAACTCAAGAAGCGGACGCAAGATGCGCTGGAGCTGGTCAACATGGCCCACGCCACGCACAAGCGCCCCAACGAGATCTCGGGGGGCATGAAGCAGCGTGTGGGCATTGCCCGCGCCCTGGCCATGGAACCCAAGGTACTGTTGCTTGACGAGCCGTTTGGCGCCTTGGACGCCCTGACCCGCGCCCACCTGCAAGACGAGCTGCTCAAGATCGTGGCCCGCACCAAATCCACCGTGGTCATGGTGACCCATGATGTGGACGAGGCCGTGCTGCTGTCAGACCGCATCGTGATGATGACCAATGGCCCGGCCGCCACCATCGGCGAGGTCCTGGACGTGCCACTGGCCCGCCCCCGCAACCGCGTGGAGCTGGCAGAAGACGCCACCTACATCCATTGCCGCAAGGCCGTGCTGGACTTCCTGTACACACGCCACGGCGTGGCCGACAAGAAAGCCGCCTGACCCGGTTACCCCGATAACGTACCGAGGAGCAAACAGAGGTCGACAGAAAAAAGCTGGCACACCCCTTGCATGAGAATAAATGACCGCTTGAATCGCCAGAGCCAGGCGGTCTTCCTCAGCGGGGGTCAGTGGGTCCGCGAAAACTCCACCGACCTCTTAACGCCTTCCAGGTTCAGGCCTGGAAGGCGTCTTTTTTTGCCATGCCCCAGAACAGTGCACCCAGAACGATCATGGGCAGGCACAGCCACTGGCCCATGCTCATATTGAGTGCCAGCAGGCCCAGGAAGCTGTCCGGCTCCCGGAAGTACTCCGCGATGAAGCGGAATAGCCCATACCCGAGCAGGAACATCCCCGCCACGGCCCCTTGCTGACGCGGCTTGCGTGCATACAGCCACAGCAACACGAACAGGAGCATGCCCTCCAGCCCGAATTGGTAGAGCTGTGACGGGTGCCGAGCGACATCGCTGCCCGACTCCGGGAACACCATGGCCCAAGGCAAGGCCGGATCCGCGGCCCTGCCCCATAGTTCGCCATTGATGAAATTGCCGATGCGACCTGCGGCCAGGCCAACAGGCACGCATGGCGCCACCAGATCGGCCACTTCAAAGAAGTGTCGGCCTTGTTGCCTTGCGAACAAGGCCATGGCCGTGATCACACCCAGCAAGCCGCCATGAAAGGCCATGCCGCCCTGCCATACATAGAAGATCTCGATGGGATTCGCCAGGTAATACGAGGGCTTGTAAAACAGCACGTAACCCAGACGCCCCCCCAGCACCACGCCCAACATGCAGAAGAACAACAGGTCTTCGACATGCTGCCGGGTCCAGCCTCGGTTCACAAAGGGCACCTGAGTGGCCCGATAGGCCGCCAGCATGTAGGCAGCGACAAATGCCACCAGATAAGTCAAGCCATACCAGTGCACCTTCAGCGGGCCCAGCGATACGGCAACAGGGTCAATTTGGGGATGTATCAGCATGGCGCGAACGATAACCGATGTGGCCTTCCACATGGCCGCATGGACTGTGAAGATATGTTGGGCTGCTAGGATCAAGGCATGAACCCCACGAACATCCAGATCATTGGCGCCAGCCTGTTTGCGGTGGCGGTGTTGCACACCTTCTCGACCAAGTTCTTCGAAAAACTGGCCCACACGCGACCAGCCCACGCCGGCTTGTGGCACCTGCTGGGTGAAGTCGAGGTGGTGTTCGGGCTCTGGGCCGCCGTGCTGATGGTGGCCATGTTTGCCACGGAGGGCAAAACGGCCGCCACGCACTACCTGGACACGCGCAACTTCACGGAGCCACTGTTCGTGTTCGCCATCATGGTGGCGGCCGCAAGCAAGCCCATCCTGCAAGGCGCCGGATGGGTGACACGCACGCTGGCGCGCAGCTTGCCACTGGCCCCGGGCTGGTCCTTCACCTTGGTCACGCTCACCCTGGTGCCGCTGATGGGCTCCTTCATCACCGAGCCCGCAGCGATGACACTGGCAGCCTTGCTCTTGCGCGACGGGCTCTACAGCCAGACCATTTCCAACAAGCTGAAATATGCGGTCCTGGGTGTGCTCTTCGTCAACGTGTCGATTGGCGGCACGCTCACACCCTATGCCGCCCCACCCGTGCTGATGGTGGCCTCAGCCTGGGGCTGGGACCTGGCCTTCATGTTCCTGCATTTCGGCGACAAGGCCGCCCTGGCCGTCTTCATCAATGCGACAGGCTTGATCCTGTTGTTTGGACGTGAACTGAAGGCCCTGCCGCCTCCGGCGCAAACGACCGAGGCGCAACCTCCCCTGACCATCACGCTGATTCACGTGCTCTTCCTCGCCGGCATCGTGGTGTTCGCTCACCACCCGTCCGTCTTCCTGGGTCTGTTCATGCTCTTTCTGGGCTTCACGGCCGCCTATGAGCGCTATCAATCGCCACTGATCCTGCGCGAAGGCTTGCTGGTGGCCTTCTTCCTGGCTGGCCTCGTGGTGCTGGGCGGGCAACAGCAATGGTGGCTGGAACCCTTGCTCCTGAAGATGGATGCGAATGCCGTGTTCTTTGGTGCGACCGCCCTGACCGCCATCACCGACAACGCCGCACTGACCTACCTGGGTTCGCTGGTGCCAGGCCTGAGCGACGAGTTCAAGTACGCGCTGGTAGCCGGTGCCGTGACCGGAGGTGGCCTGACCATCATTGCCAACGCCCCCAACCCGGCAGGTGCGGCCATCCTCAAGGGCAAGTTCCCTGACCAGGCCATCCACGCAGGGGGCTTGCTACTGGCGGCCCTGCCACCCACCATCGTGGCCCTGCTGTGCTTCAAGTTGATCTGAAGCCAGGCAACTCGCGCGCCGAACCAGAAAAAAAGGCCCGCATCAGCGGGCCTTCTTGCGTTCAGCGCGATCAGATGCGCATCAGCGCTTGATCTGCGAAAGGTCGCGCACGGCGCCGGTATCGGCCGACGTGGTCAGCAAGGCATAGGCCTGCAAGGCGGCCGACACATAACGCTCACGCTTGGCAGGCTTCCAGGCATGCGTGCCACGGGCTTCCATGTCTTCACGGCGCTTGGCCAGAGTCTCGGGGCTCACGGCCAGGTGGATCTTGCGGTTGGGGATGTCGATCTCGATGGTGTCGCCATCTTCGACCAGGGCAATCGCGCCACCCTGAGCAGCTTCAGGCGAAGCATGACCGATCGACAGGCCCGACGTGCCGCCCGAGAAGCGACCATCCGTCAGCAAGGCGCACTGCTTGCCCAAACCACGGCTCTTCAAGTAGGACGTGGGGTATAGCATTTCCTGCATGCCTGGCCCACCCTTGGGGCCTTCGTAGCGGATGATGACCACGTCACCTGCCTGCACCACTTCACCCAGGATGCCTTCCACAGCATCTTCCTGGCTTTCGAACACACGGGCCTTGCCAGTGAACTTCCAGATGGATTCGTCCACACCGGCGGTCTTGACGATGCAGCCCTTCTCGGCGATGTTGCCGTACAGCACGGCCAGGCCGCCGTCAGCCGTGAAGGCGTGCTCCTTGCTGCGGATGACGCCCTTGGCGCGGTCCAGATCCAGAGCCTTCCAGCGGCTGTCTTGCGAGAAAGCCACCTGCGTAGGCACGCCTCCAGGAGCTGCCTTGAAGAACTCGTGCACCGACTCGTCCTTGGAGACGGTCACGTCCCACTGGGCAATGGCGTCGGCCATGGTCTTGCTGTGCACGGTGGGCAGATCTGTATGCAACAAGCCACCGCGGGCCAGTTCACCCAGAATGGCCATGATGCCGCCAGCGCGGTGCACGTCTTCGATGTGCACATCCGGCACGGCGGGCGCCACCTTGCTCAGGCAGGGCACGCGGCGCGAGATGCGGTCGATGTCCTGCATCGTGAAGTCCACTCCGGCTTCCTTGGCTGCCGCCAGCAGGTGCAGCACGGTATTGGTCGAGCCGCCCATGGCCACGTCCAGGCTGATCGCGTTCTCGAAAGCCTTGAAGTTGGCGATGTTGCGTGGCAGCGCGGATTCGTCATCCTGCTCGTAATAGCGCTTGGCCAGCGACACGATGGTGCGGCCTGCCTGGCGGAACAGCTTCTCGCGATCGGCATGCGTGGCCAGTGTCGTGCCATTGCCCGGCAGGGACAGCCCCAACGCCTCGGTCAGGCAGTTCATGGAGTTGGCAGTGAACATGCCGGAGCATGAACCGCAAGTCGGGCAGGCCGAGCGCTCGACCTGAGCGACTTCCTCGTCGGAGCAGCTCTTGTCAGCAGCCTTGACCATGGCGTCGACCAGGTCCAGCGAAATGACCTTGCCTTCGAGCTTGACCTTGCCGGCTTCCATCGGGCCACCCGACACGAAGATCACGGGGATGTTCAGGCGCAAGGCGGCCATCAGCATGCCCGGCGTGATCTTGTCGCAGTTGGAGATGCACACCAGCGCGTCAGCGGTGTGGGCATTGCACATGTACTCGACGCTGTCGGCGATCAGGTCACGCGAAGGCAGCGAATACAGCATGCCACCGTGGCCCATGGCGATGCCGTCGTCTACCGCGATGGTGTTGAATTCCTTGGCCACGCCACCCGCTGCTTCGATTTCGCGGGCAACCAGTTGGCCCAGGTCCTTCAGGTGCACGTGGCCGGGCACGAACTGCGTGAAGCTGTTGGCGATCGCGATGATCGGCTTCTCGAAATCGCCGTCCTTCATGCCCGTGGCACGCCACAAGGCACGAGCGCCAGCCATGTTGCGACCGGCGGTGGAGGTACGGGAACGATACTGAGGCATGAAGCGGCTCCGGGTGGGCTTGTTTTCCAAAGACGTCGATTTTATCCCGTCCCCGGCCAGGCACCTAACCGCCGTCGCTCAGCGCTTACCTTTCCTGGGGCTTTGCAGGCCCAGGGCATCCAGCGACTTCTGGCGGCGGGCCTCGCGCTTGTCATCGACCTTCTTCATCGCCTTGCGCTGGGTCAGACCGGACCAGTCCGCCCATGCCCACCACAACGCGGCGAGCGCGAAGGGCGACAACATGATCCACCAGTGTTCCTTCCAGGTCCACGCCCCGACCGGGCCGATGCCCGCGATGTTCAGGATCAGCACCAACACGCCAATTGCCACAAACCACATGATTGCTGCCCTTTTGGACTCCGCCGAAGGAAAAAAGAAGACCTTGTCAACCCACAGGCACGGTCAGAACGTTTATAAAACCAGCCTCAACTGTAATTCACCCCCACTGTGGAAGGATCCCCATGAAACTCCTGCCCTCCATCCTGGTTGCAGCCGCGCTGACAGCCGTTGGTGCCCCAGCCATGGCCAACCTGGAACTGGCCCAGAAGAAGGCCTGCCTGGCATGCCACCAGGTTGACAACAAGGTCGTGGGCCCCGCCTACAAGGATGTGGCCAAGAAGTACAAGGGCCAGAAGGGCATTGAAGCCAAACTGGTCGAAAAGGTCATGAAGGGCGGCAAGGGCGCCTGGGGTGAAGTACCCATGCCTGCCAACCCACAGGTCAACGAAGCCGAAGCCAAGCAACTGGTGACCTGGATCCTGTCGCTGAAATAAACGCGGCATGCACCGATAAAAAAAGCCCCGCTGTGAGCGGGGCTTTGTCATTCAAGGCCGACAAGTGCTTGTGGCACCTGCCGACTGTGGGCCGGCGTCCTTCTCAGTCGCCAGCGTAGATGTCCACATCCTTGGTTTCGCGAACGAACAGCAGGCCAATCACAAAGGTGATGCTTGCCACGATGATCGGATACCACAGGCCGTTGTAGATGTTGCCGGTCTGCGCCACGATGGCGAACGCCGTGGTGGGCAGCAAGCCGCCGAACCAGCCGTTACCGATGTGATACGGCAGGCTCATCGAGGTGTAGCGGATGCGGGTCGGGAACATTTCAACCAGCATGGCCGCAATCGGGCCGTACACCATGGTCACGTAGATGACCAGCAGCGTCAGGATCGCGACGATCACAGGCTTGTTCAACTTGGCAGGATCAGCCTTGGCCGGATAGCCAGCGGACTTGAGCGCAGCGCCCACAGCCTTCTTGAACTGCCCTTCGATGACCTTGGTCGCGGCAGCCTTGCCGTCCTTGTCGAAAGCCGCCAGCGTGGCGCCAGCTTCCTTCAAGGCCTTCTCGGCATCCTTGAGCTTGTCTTCAGCCTCCTTGCCGGACACGCCTGCAGCCTTCATGTCCTCCACCTTCTTCAAGGCAGCTTCCTTGGCCTTGGTGGCAGCTTCCTTGGCAGCGGGGATGTCAGCGTCCGTGATCTTGGTGGGCGAATAGCTGTTGATCACTGTTTCGCCAACCTTGATCACCGCGGTCGCACCAGCTGCACCGGACACGTTCTCGTAGTTCACGGAACTGCTGGCCAGCAATTGCTTGGCGATATCGCAGGAGCTGGTGAACTTGGCTGTACCGGTCGGGTTGAACTGGAACGAGCATTCGCTGCTGTCGGCCACCAGGGTCACGGGCGCAGAAGCCTGAGCACGCGCCAGATCGGGGTTGGCAGCTTCAGTCAGTGCCTTGAACAGCGGGAAGTAGGTCACCGCTGCGATCAGACAACCACCCAGGATGATGGGCTTGCGACCGATCTTGTCAGACAGCGAACCGAACACCACGAAGAAAGGTGTACCGATCAGCAGGCCGATGGCCACCAGGATGTTGGCGGTTGCACCGTCGACCTTCAATGCCTGTGTCAGGAAGAACAGCGCATAGAACTGACCGGTGTACCAGACCACTGCCTGACCCGCGACCAGACCGAACAAGGCTAGGATCACGATCTTCAGGTTGCCCCACTGACCGAAAGACTCGGACAGCGGCGCCTTGGAGGTCTTGCCTTCTTCCTTCATTTTCTTGAAGGCCGGGCTTTCGTTCATGCTCATGCGGATCCACACGCTGATGGCCAGCAAGGCGATCGACACGAGGAAAGGAACACGCCAGCCCCAGTCGGCAAAGGCTTCTTCACCGATGGCCGTACGCACGCCCAGGATCACCAGCAGCGACAGGAACAAGCCCATCGTGGCCGTGGTCTGGATCCAGGCGGTGTAAGCACCACGACGACCATGAGGCGCGTGTTCTGCCACATAGGTGGCCGCACCGCCGTACTCACCGCCCAGCGCCAGACCTTGCAGCAGACGCAGCACGATCAGGATCACCGGAGCGGCGGCACCGATCTTGGCGTAACCCGGCAGGACGCCCACGATGAACGTGGACATACCCATGATCAGGATGGTGACCAGGAAGGTGTATTTGCGGCCGATCATGTCGCCCAGCCGCCCGAAGACAAGGGCACCGAAGGGGCGCACGATGAAGCCGGCAGCAAAGGCCAGCAGCGCAAAGATGAAAGCCGAAGTGGGGTCCAGCCCGGCAAAGAATTGCTTGGCGATGATGGCCGCCAACGAGCCGTATAGATAAAAGTCGTACCACTCGAAAACTGTGCCTAGGCTGGAAGCGAAGATGACCTTCTTCTCCTCAGCTGTCATGGGCGCATGGGAAACGCTGCTTGCCATGGTGTGAGCTCCTCGTCATTACAGAAGTGAGCACGCTTGTGGCATGCTCACCCCTCAATCTAGGGGGGGTTGTTATCAAATGTAATGAGGGTGAATGCTTAGTTGTCGGACTTATTACACATATTCATGCCTGGGGTTTTCACCAGCACAATAAAAAACCCGGTGCCATATGACACCGGGTTTTTGTTTCAATTGATTATCTGAAAATCAGAGTTTTCAATTGCTCTGCGAGAGCTGATCGAGAATCGCCGGATTTTCCAGCGTGCTGGTATCTTGCGTCACGGCCTCACCCTTGGCCACCACACGCAACAGGCGCCGCATGATCTTGCCTGAGCGGGTCTTGGGCAGGTTGTCGCCAAAGCGGATGTCCTTGGGCTTGGCAATCGGGCCGATCTCATGCCCCACGTGGTTGCGCAACTCGTTGGCGAGTTGCTTGGCCTCGTCGCCTGTCGGACGGGGCCGCTTGAGCACCACGAAGGCGCAAATGGCTTCACCAGTCAGGTCATCAGGACGGCCCACCACGGCGGCCTCGGCCACCAAGGGGTGAGACACGAGTGCGGACTCGATTTCCATCGTGCCCATGCGGTGCCCCGACACGTTCAGCACGTCGTCGATGCGACCCGTGATGGTGAAGTAGCCCGTCTGCTCGTCGCGGATGGCGCCGTCACCGGCGAGGTAATACTTGCCCTGGAAATCAGCCGGGTAATAGCTCTTCTTGAAGCGCTCGGAATCGCCCCAGATGTTGCGGATCATCGAAGGCCAGGGCTTGCGCACCACCAGCACACCGCCCTGCCCCCAAGGCACTTCCTTGCCGGTTTCATCGACCACGGCCGCGTCAATGCCGGGGAATGGCAAGGTGCAGGAGCCTGGTGTCAAGGCATGAGCACCGGGCAGCGGCGTGATCATGTGACCACCCGTTTCGGTCTGCCAGAAGGTGTCGACGATCGGGCAACGCCCCCCACCGATTTCACGGTGGTACCACTCCCACGCGGCAGGGTTGATGGGCTCGCCCACCGTGCCCAGCAGGCGCAGGCTGCTCAGATCGAAGTTGCGAGGGTGCACGGCGTCGTTGGATTCGGCGGCCTTGATCAGGGCGCGGATGGCCGTCGGTGCCGTATAGAAGATCGACACCTTGTGTGCCTGGATCATGCGCCAGAAGCGCGCGGCGTCCGGATAGGTGGGCACGCCTTCGAACACGACCTGCGTGCCGCCATTGGCCAGAGGGCCATAGGCCACGTAGGTATGGCCCGTCACCCAGCCGATGTCGGCCGTACACCAGAACACGTCGTCCGGCTTGAGGTCGAACGTCCACTTGGTGGTCACCGCTGCGTGCAGGAGGTAGCCGCCTGTGCTGTGCTGCACACCCTTGGGCTTGCCGGTCGAGCCAGACGTGTACAGCAGGAACAGCGGATGCTCGGCAGAGACCCACTCCGGCGGGCACACATCGGATTGGGATGCCGTCACATCGCTCAGGTAGACGTCGCGACCAGCCACCATGGGCACATTGCCGCCGGTACGCTGCCACACGATGACCTGACGCACGCTGTCGCAACCACCCAGGGTGAGCGCCTCGTCCACGATGGCCTTCAGGGGCAGTGCCTTGCCGCCACGCAGTTGCTCGTCGGCCGTGATCACCAGCACGGCGCCGGCGTCTTCGATGCGATCGCGCAAGCTTTGCGCAGAAAAGCCACCGAACACCACCGAGTGCGTGGCGCCAATACGGGCGCAGGCCTGCATGGCCACGACGCCCTCGACCGACATGGGCAGGTACAGGACAACGCGGTCGCCCTTCTTGACGCCTTGCGCCTTCAGCGCATTGGCCAGCTTCGACACACGCGACAGCAAGGCCTTGTAGGTGTAGTGCGTGACCTGGCCATCGTCGGCTTCAAAAATGATGGCGGTCTTGTCGCCCAGACCCGCTTCGATGTTGCGGTCCAGGCAGTTGTAGGAGGCATTCAACTCGCCATCTTCAAACCACTTGAAGAACGGCGCGTTGGATTCGTCCAGTGCCTTGGTAAACGGCTTGTGCCAGGACACGAACTGCCTGGCCAGTGAGGCCCAATAGCCTTCGTAGTCGTTTTGTGCATCGGCACACAGCTTGTCGTAAGCGGCTCTGCTGCCCACGTGGGCGGTGCGGGCGAAGGCTTCCGGAACGGGATATTGCTTGCTCTGAGTTGTAGTTTCAGTCGGGCCAGTCATGTTGTGATCTCCAGCTGGCAGCGCTTGTGGCGCTGCGGTTTCAATTGGTCAAGTTTGCCTGGGTTGCAAACAAACCTTGCCAACTCGCCACCATGCGCCCATCTCAACAGCTTGTTACTAAGGACTATCCCCAAGCCACAAATCAGGTCAGGAACTGATATTTGCGAGATTTTTCAAGCCTGCGAGACATATGTCTCGCTCCGGCTCGGGCGTTGACGCGCTGGATCTGGATCAGGCCGTCAGCGCATCCTGTCGGGCTGCTGTGGCGCGCAGTTCGGTGAGATAGCGCTCCAGCACAGGCAGATCGCCCGCCGCATGTCGGATGACGCGGGCATGCAACTCTCGCTCCAGTTCGCCCAGTCGCCAGTTGATCTCCCGCAGGATGATGGCGACCTCGCGTTGCATCGTCGGGGACTCGTGCTGCAACCACACCCCATCAGGTTGCACATCCAGACCGGTGCTGGACCAGGCGCGGCGGATGCTCTCGAACCGCTCCTGCGCATGCGCCCACAAGCTCTTGAACGGCGGGCTCGCGCGGTCGAACATGGGCTTGAACGCATCCTGCACATGCACGATGCGCCCCAGGCGCTCACCCAGTTCACGAGACCGGGTCAAGGCATCGCGCAAGGCTTCGCCCTCCGACGCGGCATCCACTTCGCGGCACTCCCGGAAGGTCTTGCTCACGGCGTCGATCACCGGCCGGCTGAACTCGCCGTGGATCAGCTTAACCGCCACTTCGGCCTGTTGCAGCAGGCCACTGCCCTTGTCCAGCATGCCGCCCAGCATCTCGGCCACAGCCAGAATCTGCGCACTCTCAGGCACCTCGCCCGAGCGTCGCCCCTGGGGGTAGCCAAAGCCGTCCAGACGTTCGTGGTGATCCAGAATCAGTGCACTCGCGGGCTTGGCCAGCCCCGTGAGGTCCTTCAGCAGGCCGTGCGCAATCACGGGATGCGCGGCAATGTGGCGCCACTCCTTGGGGCCCAGTTGCGCGTCCTTTTGCAGGTATTTGGGGTCGATGTACAGCTCACCCACGTCATGGCTGAGCGAGGCCACGAGCAGGACGCTCAGGATGTCGTTCTCGCCAGGCATCATGCGCTGAGCCAGGCTGAGCGCCAGCAGCGCCACACACACCGCGTGATCCAGCTTGCCGGCCTGATGTTCCGTGTAGACGGTCAACAGGGTCTGCAGGCGCCCGGCAAAGGTGCTCTCTTCCATGAGCTTGACAGGGCTCGCGCGTTTGTCGGACAGACAGATCGCACGCAGCACCGGATAGGTGTCCAGCATGCGTTGCGCGGTTTCGGCGCAACGCCGGCCCGTCACGCCATCCGACACGGCCATACAGTCTTCCAGCGGCTTGATCAACTTGTGTTCAATCAGCCGATCACGCATGGAACGGTTGATGGCATACCCTTTTGCCACCAGTTTCATGCCATTTTCGGAATAGATATCTTCCGTGGCCTCGACCTGACGCTCTTCGGCCACGGTCATCACGTGGTCCAGATAATGGACGTTGACGGTGGCGTGCTGTACTGCTGACAAGGTGGTGATTCCTGAAAAATCAATATCGAATATGGCTGTGCACCGATGATTTGCATTTTCATTTTGAATGGATGCGAGCCTGATTGCACGCCATGTCACTACAGACTGTCGTGACTTGCGGAAAATTGTCACGCAGCGGGGTCCGCACCCCGATCACCCGCCCTGTTGACAGGTTTTTGATCCTGTGATGGCAGCGCAACCATCCAGCGATCATTAAAATGCGCCACACTTTCTCAAGCATCACAAACCGATGAGCACGAATCACAAATCACCCAAAGTCGGATTTCTGGCGTCATTTATCTTTGCCAGTCGCTGGCTGCAATTGCCCTTGTACCTGGGTTTGATATTGGCCCAGGTGGTTTACGTCTATCACTTCTGGGTCGAACTGGTGCACCTCGTGGAGGCGGCGCTGGGTAACCAGGAAGCACTCAAGGTCATATTCCAAGCGTCGGGCCAGCACGGCAGCAACGTCCCGGATCACCTGACCGAAACCACCATCATGCTGGTCGTGCTGGGCTTGATCGACGTGGTGATGATCTCCAACCTGCTGATCATGGTGATCGTGGGAGGTTACGAGACATTCGTGTCTCGCATGAACCTGGACGGGCACCCCGATCAGCCCGAGTGGCTGGACCACGTCAACGCCTCGGTACTCAAGGTCAAGCTGGGCACGGCCATCATCGGAATCTCGTCCATCCACCTGCTCAAGACCTTCATCAATGCCGAGAACTACTCGGACAAGGCCCTGATCGCGCAAACCGCGATCCACATCGCCTTCCTGCTGTCGGCCATGGCCATTGCCATGACGGACCGCATCCTGCACCCCGCGGGCGAATCGCACGAGAAACATTGATCGACAGGCCGCCGGCGCGCCAAGTGCGCCGGTCCTTGGCACAATGTCGGTTTTACCGTTTCACCCTCTCCCGCCCCAAAATCGCCTCAAAAAGGCCACTGCCATGACGACCATTCGCTACGACGATCTCGTTGAAAGTGTCGCAGCCGCGCTGCAATACATCAGCTACTACCACCCCGCTGACTACATCGCCCACCTGGCCCGCGCTTACGAGCGTGAAGAGAGCCCGGCTGCCAAGGACGCCATCGCGCAGATCCTGACCAACAGCCGCATGTGCGCCGAAGGCAAGCGCCCCATCTGCCAGGACACCGGCATCGTCAACGTGTTCCTGAAGATCGGCATGGGTGTGAAGTGGGAAGGTTTTGGTGCCCGCAGCATCCAGGAAGCCATCGACGACGGCGTGCGCAAGGGTTACAACAACCCCGACAACAAGCTGCGCGCCTCGGTGCTCTCCGACCCGATCTTCGAGCGCAAGAACACCAAGGACAACACGCCTGCCGTGGTCTTCATGGAACTGGTGCCCGGCGACAAGGTGGACGTGACCGTGGCAGCCAAGGGTGGCGGCTCCGAGAACAAGTCCAAGGTCTACATGCTCAACCCGTCCGACAACATCGTGGACTGGGTGCTCAAGACCGTGCCAACGATGGGCGCCGGCTGGTGCCCGCCCGGCATGTTGGGCATTGGCGTGGGCGGTACGGCCGAGAAGGCTGCCCTGCTGGCCAAGGAATCGTTGATGGACGACATCGACATGTACGAACTGCTGGAGCGCGGCCCCCAGAACAAGCTGGAAGAGCTGCGCATCGAGCTGTACGAGAAGGTCAACGCCCTGGGCATTGGCGCGCAAGGCCTGGGTGGCCTGACCACCGTGCTGGACGTCAAGATCAAGACCTACCCCACACATGCTGCCTCCAAGCCGATCGCCATGATCCCGAACTGCGCGGCCACCCGCCATGCGCACTTCGTGATGGACGGCTCCGGCCCGGTCTACCTGGATCCTCCCAGCCTGGACCTGTGGCCCAACGTGCACTGGGCGCCTGACTACAACAAGTCCAAGCGCGTGGATCTGAACACGCTGACCAAGGAAGAAGTGGCCAGCTGGAAGCCCGGCGACACCCTGCTGCTCAACGGCAAGATGCTGACCGGCCGTGACGCCGCCCACAAGCGCATCCAGGACATGCTGGCCAAGGGCGAAAAGCTGCCCGTGGACTTCACCAACCGCGTGATCTACTACGTCGGCCCCGTGGACCCCGTGCGCGACGAAGTGGTTGGCCCTGCCGGCCCCACCACGGCCACCCGCATGGACAAGTTCACCGAGATGATGCTGTCGCAGACCGGCCTGATCTCGATGATCGGCAAGTCCGAGCGAGGCCCCGTCGCCATCGAGGCCAT
>NZ_DASUIS010000114.1:0-8329 GCF_036279675.1 Aquabacterium sp.
GCCTGGGGGCGGGTTATGCGGTGAGTGAGATGGTGACCAGTCGACCGGATTTGTGGGACTCGCTCAAGACCTCGCGGCGCGCCAACCACGAGGGTGAAACGGCGCCCATCTCCGTGCAGATCGCCGGCACCGATGCGGCCATGATGGCCGAAGCTGCCGCCTACAACATCGACCGCGGCGCCCAGATCATCGACATCAACATGGGTTGCCCCGCCAAGAAGGTGTGCAACAAGTGGGCTGGCTCGGCACTGATGCAGGACGAGGCCCTGGCACTGGAGATCGTGGAGGCCGTCGTGGCCGCCTGTGCCCCCCACAACGTGCCGGTGACCTTGAAGATGCGTACCGGCTGGAGCCAGCAAAACAAGAATGCGGTGCGCATTGCCCGCGCCGCCGAAAGTGCCGGTGTGGCCATGCTGACCGTGCACGGCCGCACCCGAGAGCAGGGCTACAAGGGTCAGGCCGAGTACGACACGATCGCCGCCGTCAAGGCCGCGGTGAAGGTGCCCGTGGTGGCCAACGGCGACATCACCTCACCCGAAAAAGCCCGGCTGGTGCTGCAACTCACCGGCGCAGACGCCATCATGGTGGGCCGCGCCGCGCAAGGCCGCCCCTGGATCTTCGGTGACATCGCCCACTACCTGGCCACCGGCACGCACCGCGCTCGTCCCCTGACCTTGCAAGTCAGGCAGTGGCTGATCGAGCACCTGCACGAACACTATGGTTTGTACGGCGAATTCGCCGGCGTGCGCACGGCACGCAAACACATCGGCTGGGCGGTTCGCGCCCTGCCCGGTGGTGAAGACTTCCGTGCCCACATGAACACCCTGGACAGCATCGACAGCCAGATCCAGGCCGTGACCCATTTCTTCGACGAACTCGGCCTGCACCACGACCGCCTGCCGGAAGCGGCGCTCGCCATCGACGAAGAAGACGACGCCCAGGAAGCCCGCGCTGCTTCCTGTGCGGCGAACTGACCCGAGCATCATGAGCAAGAAGAACATCCAAGACTGCATCCGAGACAACCTGGAAGGTTACTTCCATGACTTGCGTGGCGCCGAGCCCAACGCCGTGTACGACATGGTCGTCAACGCGGTGGAGCGCCCCATGCTGGAGGTGGTGATGCAACGTGCCGAGGGCAACCAGTCCAAGGCCGCCGAGTGGCTGGGCATCAATCGCAACACCCTGCGTCGCAAGCTGCTCGAGCACAAGCTCATCAAGTGACATTTTTGAACTGAAGGAAAAACCATGGCTTTGACCGCTTTGCTGTCCGTGTCCGACAAGACCGGCATCGTTGAATTTGCCCAGGCCCTGAACGCCCAGGGCGTGCGCCTGTTGTCCACCGGTGGCACCGCCAAGCTGCTGGCTGAAAAGGGCCTGCCCGTGACCGAAGTGTCGGAAGTGACCGGCTTCCCCGAGATGCTCGACGGCCGCGTCAAGACCCTGCACCCGCGCGTGCACGGTGGCATCCTGGCCCGCCGCGATCTGCCCGAGCACATGGCTGCCCTGAAGGAACACGGCATCGAGACCATCGACATGCTGGTGGTCAACCTCTACCCCTTCGCGCAAGCCACCGCCAAGGCTGACTGCACGCTGGAAAACGCCATCGAGAACATCGACATCGGCGGCCCCACCATGCTGCGCGCGGCCGCCAAGAACTGGCAGGACGTGGCCGTGATCATTGATCCGGTGGACTACGAGCAGGTGCTGTCCGAGATGAAGGCTGACGGCATCACCCGTTCGACCAAGTTCATGCTGGCCAAGAAGGTGTTCGCGCACACCGCCGCCTACGACGGCATGATCACCAACTACCTGACCTCGCTGGAAGCCGGCTCGGAGCTGAAGACCGAAGCCGTGCCCGCCAAGGAAGCCTACCCCGCCGTGTTCAACCTGCAACTGCAAAAGGTGCAGGGCATGCGTTACGGCGAGAACCCGCATCAGTCGGCAGCCTTCTACCGTGAAGCTTCGCCCGTGGTCAGCACCCTGGCCAACTGGACGCAGATTCAAGGCAAGGAACTGTCCTTCAACAACATTGCTGACGCCGATGCGGCCTGGGAATGCGTCAAGGCCTTTGACGTGCCTGCCTGCGTGATCATCAAGCACGCCAACCCCTGCGGCGTGGCCATCGGTGCCGGCCCGCTGGAAGCCTATTCCAAGGCCCTGAAGACCGACCCGACCTCGGCTTTCGGCGGCATCATGGCCTTCAACCGCACGGTGGACGCCGATGTGATCGAAGCCATCAACGCCAACAAGCAGTTCGTGGAAGTGGTGATCGCACCGAAGTTCACCGACGCTGCCCGCGCCGCCTATGCCTCCAAGCAGAACGTGCGCCTGCTGGAAGTGCCCCTGACCGATGCCACACGTGGCCTGTCCAACGCACTGGACTTCAAGCGCGTGGGCGGGGGCATGCTGCTGCAATCGGCTGACAACATCGACCTGGTGGGCGACATCAAGGTCGTCTCCAAGCTGCAACCCACCGAGCAACAACTCAAGGACATGCTGTTTGCCTGGACCGTGGCCCGCTTCGTCAAGAGCAACGCCATCGTGTTCTGCAAGGACGGCATGACCATGGGCGTGGGCGCCGGCCAGATGAGCCGCCTGGACTCGGCCCGCATCGCCTCGATCAAGGCTGGCCACGCTGGCTTGACCCTGCAAGGCACAGCCGTGGCGTCGGACGCCTTCTTCCCGTTCCGCGATGGCCTGGACGTGGTGGTGGACGCTGGCGCGACCTGCGTGATCCATCCCGGTGGCTCGATGCGCGACGATGAAGTGATCGCCGCCGCCGACGAACGTGGTATCGCCATGGTGTTCACGGGTACACGTCACTTCCGTCATTGATCGCATTGATGTAGAGCCAGTGCGGCTCCTACTTGGATGACCAACGGCCCTTCGGGGCCGTTTCGCATTCGGGGCGCCGGCCAATAGATCGCTAAGATCCTGGGATGCTCCGCCTGCTCGCTGCCATCGTCCAAGTGCCTCTTCTCGGCCTGCTGCTCGCCCTGCCCCTGGTGAGCCAGGGGCGCACAAGCTCCGGCCATGACCCCGTTGTCCTACGCTTCAGCACCGTGGGCGATTCAAGGCAGGAGCCGGACCTGGCCGCCACGGCGCAAGACCGCCTGTGGCTGCAAAACAGCCAGGCCTGGGCCCGCATCCTCAAGGAGATGGGTCAGGCGCGCCCACACCTGTTGTTCTTCAATGGCGACATGATCATGGGCTACGGGAATGCCGGCCCGGTCTCGGCCACCGACGTCGATACCGTACTGGCCTCTGGGCTGGTTCGGCATCACGTTCAGTACGCTTTCTGGCGTGGCATGGTCACGCCGCTGATGGCACAAGGCACCTACGTCGTGCCAGTGGCTGGCAACCACGAAGTGCAATGCCGCAGCAGTGCCGGCACGGTCTGCACCGATGCCAGCGGGCAGGACCTGAAAACACGGCGAGGCGGCAAGAATGCGATCGCCGCCAACGAGGCGGCCTGGCGCGCCAACATGGGCGATCTCATCCTCGACGTGCCGCGTCTGCAAGCCGTCCTGCCGCCTGATCAACGCGTCCATCACATCGATGTGGACGACCACGCCACGCTGGATCAGCTGAGTTCGCCCCAACATCAACTGAGCTACAGCTTCGACATCGGCCAGCATCACTTCGCCATCATCAACACGGACCCGGCAGACGCGGACAGCACCGCCCCCACGGCCTGGTTGGCCAGGGATCTGTCTGCCGCCCGCCAGCGCGGCGCCCGACACCTCTTCGTTTTCGGGCACAAGCCCGCCTTCAGCTACGACTTCGCCGGCAACCAGGGCCGCGCCAACGGCCTGGACATGGTGCCTGCTGCACGTGATGCCTTCTGGGCTGTGATCGAACAACACCTGGCCACCTACTTCTGTGGACACCAGCATGTGTTCAACATGCGCCAACCCATCAAACCAGATGGACAACGCAGCCAGGCCTGGCAAGTCATCTTGGGCTCGGGCGGTTCGCCTTTTGACGTCAAGGCCGATGCGATGGGCCGCCAGCCATTTGATCGCTTCTACGCCTGGGCGCAGGTTCGCGTCCACCGCAGCGGCAAAGTCGGGATCGATGTATTCGGCTTCGACGAAGATCTCGGGCGGACACGTCGCCTGCAAAGCATCGAGTTGCGCCATTGATGAAGGCCTCGGTTAGAGTGGCGCACACGCATTTTTTCCGAACCGTCTCGGCTCCAACGTGATCATCCTCGGCATCGACCCCGGTCTGCAGACCACCGGCTTTGGCGTCATCGAATCCGATGGCCCTCGCCTGCATTACGTGGCCAGCGGCACCATCAAGACCAAAGAGGCCGCACAAGGGGATCTGCCCACGCGCCTGAAGCTGATCTTCGAAGGCGTGCGTGAGGTGGTGGGCCGCTATGAGCCCCAGCAGGCTTCGGTCGAAATCGTGTTCGTGAACGTGAACCCGCAGTCCACGCTGCTGCTGGGCCAGGCACGGGGTGCGGCCATTGCCGGCCTCTTGTCCACGCCGGCATCGCCGTCGGTGGCGGAGTACACCGCCTTGCAGATGAAAAAGGCGGTGGTCGGCCATGGTCACGCAGCCAAGGCCCAGATCCGGCACATGGTCATGCGCCTGCTGAACCTGCCGCGCGAACCGCACAACGATGCCGCCGATGCGCTGGGGCTGGCCATCTGCCACGCGCATGCCGGGCATGCGATGGCGCAGATGGCCAAGGCCACCGACCTGTCACGCCGCACGCACGCCCAGATCAAGGGCGGGCGCGTTTACTGACTTCAGGCCGCCGTACGAGCCTGACGCCGCTTGCCTCGCTTCAAAAGAGACAAAGCCATCAAGCCCATGCCCATCATCACCATGGAGCCCGCTTCAGGCACCGCCGTCAGCTTGATGTAGGCGCCTCCCCAGGAATAGCTTGGCGCGCCCCAGACATTGCTCCCGTAGTAGGAGGCAGCCATCCGATAGTGGCCCTCGTCAAGCGCCAGTTCGCCCGTAAAGTTGTTACGAAACCCTGGGTAGTCCTGAATGACCTTCACTTGCCCCGGTGCACCCACGGACACCCAGTTGCCATCGGCCGCCAGCTTCTCGAATGCGAAGGGAAATCCTCGGCCGCTGGTATAGCCGGAATAGGCGCTCCACACATCCACAGCGACTTGCGTGGACTGGCTCACGTCAAAGTACAACTCGCCCCGAGCGGTTGACGTGGCACTTGGCCTGACGCAATCCCCGCTGTAGTACGTCGTGCCACAGGTCCAGGCGAAATTGCGATCAAAACTGCTCCCCCCGACGCCGACACTGAGGCCGATGCGCCCGGACTCCACCGTGGTGTCCACGTTCGCATTGCTGGTCACGGTGTTGTAGTCACCCGCAATGACATGAAGTGACAGATTGCCTGTGGCGCCAGTCGGGGCGGTGTCGTCGACCGCGTAGCCTGGGTATGCATACGCCTCGACATGTGCGCTCTGGCTGACCAGCGAGAACTGCGCAGACGCCATAAGTGGTGCGAACAGCACCGTGGCGGCGAGGTTGGATTTGAGGATGGCGCGCGCACGTCGCCCCTGAGCTTGAAGCATGTTTTTCCCTTTGGTTTATTAATCTGATGATCCAGGCGAACAACGCCACCCAGATAACGCATGGTATTCGATTAATGAACCAAAGACAGCCGGGTATTTGCTACAGGGGTAACGGCTGGCAGACGGACTTACTGCCCGTCCTTGATCAGGCGTCCGGCAGCCGACTGCACCGGGCGGGCGTTCATCGGGTACAGCTTGGAGAACACCCCGATCTGTTCGCGCGAGATGCCTGCCGGCTGCTTCATCACCATCCACAGCACACCCTCCGAACATGGTGGCGTGGTGAGCGAGCCCATATAGGTGTAGTACTGGCGCTGCTCGGGCAGCAACTGGCTCAGGTCGATCTGGCTCAAGGCGCCTTGCTCCGAATTCTTCTCCAGCGGCAGGTTGTTCCAGACCTGCTGCACCACGGGGTGGGCCTTGCCCTGGTCCATCAGCACGGCCACCACGGCCAGCTTGCCATCCATGTCCTTGTGCACCAGGTGGGCCACCATTTCGTATTGGCGGCCATTGATGCGCTCTTCGCTGGGGCGATGGAAGTGGAATTGCAGCAACTCGTAGCGGCGCCCCATCACGGTGATGCCATTGCCCGGCTCCACGTTGACCTGCACGGTATGGCCGTTGTCGATCACGCGGAAGTTGGAAGGACGGTAGTCAAACTGGATGGGGTCCAGTTGAACGGGAATGCCCTCGCGGATGTCGATGGGGCTCTGACGCTTGCCCAGCATGCATTGCTGGAACTCGGGCTTGAGGCGCCCCCAGCTCTCGGGACCGGTATCACCGCTGTAGGCCCAGTGCACATCGTGGCCATTGGGGTTGGGGGAATGGGAACCGGCACCTGCTTTGCCACCTGGGACACCATGGGGATCCTGAGGCAGCAGGGCGCCGTGCGCATCATTGGTGGCCACGGCCCCGTGCCCAGGTGCCGGGCGAGCCTTGGTCACGGGCTTGGGCCTCAACCGCACCACAGGGGCGGGCTCACGCTTGGTGCGCACCTCGGCAATCTTCTGATCGATCAGATCGCGCAACTCGGCCATGGAGACGTTGGAGCGCGCATCCGATGCGCTCTCGCTGCGTGAGGGCGCTTCGCGCCGGTTGTCCCGGGCCTCGCCTCGGCCCTCCCCCTTGCGAGCAGACTCGCCTCTGGGCTCGGACGCACGCTCGTCGGATCGACCTTCGGCCCGGCGACCTTCGGCGTTCTGCGCCTCGGCCTTCAGATTGGGTTTGAGCGAGGGCTTGATGCTCGCCTCCTTGGCGTCACCGCCGTCGGCAGGCGCATCCCCATGCCCATGCCCGTCTGCCGCATAGGCGCCCATGACCAGGGCCATGCTGGCAGCCAGGGTGAAGACTTGGGCCAAACGTACACGCAACGCATCCATCATGATCGACTCTCCGCAATACGACGGAGATTTCGGCCAGTAAAACGCCGAACTTGAATGCCTGCGATGTGAAAAAAGTGTGAAGTCAGCCGATAGGCCGGATTCTGTGCAGCCCCGTGTCTCGCGACGCTGAGCTGTGACCGCCATTCCTCTGGGCCGCCTGTCGCCAGAACGGCTCGATGCCACCTACCCGCACACTCCCCGGGACAGGTCAATGTGTGCCTATTTGGTGTTGCTGCGCGTAGAGATTGCCCGTTTCACCCCAGGCGGGTTTTGCCCGCCTGGGGTGCTGCTCGGTTCGTGCTTTCGCACGAGCCCTTGCTTGCGCAAGGGCCGTCGGCTGACGCCGACGCCTCACAGACCACCCGCAGCGGAACCCGTCCGGACTCGTCTCTGTTGCTCTGATCCTCACCTTGCGGTGGAGAGGTGTTACCTCCTACGCTACCCTGTGCAGTCCGGACCTTCCTCCAGTGCGACCTTTCGATCCTTGCACCAGCGGCGGTCTGGCTGACTTCACGGGCGCGATTATCCTCCCATTACGCTCGGAATGGTTCACAACCCGGCTTGCTGAAGGCTGCGCAGGAAATCCTGCGGCTTCTGGAAACCGACCACCTGGGCTGCAGTGCGTTCCTGGCCCTGCGCATCAAAGAAGATGATCCCCGGCGGGCCGAAAAGCTTGAAGCGCTGCAAGAGGGCGCGATCATCCGCCGTGTTGACGGTCACGTCGGCCTGCAGCAGCACCGCCCCCCTCAGGCGCGCCTGCACCTGCGGATCCGAGAAAGTCTCGTGCTCCATCTCCAGGCAGGAAGTGCACCAGTCGGCATAGAAATCCAGCATCACCGGTTTGCCTTGCGTTTTGGCCTGAGCCAGGGCAGCGTCCAGTTCGGCCACCGTGCGCACACGCTCGAACGGCAAGGCGCTGTGGCGCACGGAGGCCGCCGGTGCAGCGCCTGCCAGGGATTGCAGATACGGCCAGGCCGGCCGCGCCACCCACACGGCCATACCCAGCATCAGCACGCCGAACAGGGCCTTGACCGCCTTCATCCAGGGACCGGTACGCGGCAACAGGCTGCCCGCAGACAAACCCACGAGCAGCAGGGGCACGCTCATGCCCCAGGCCATGGCATACAAGGCGGCGCCACCCAGCACCACATCGTGCGTCTGGCTGATGTAGAGCAAAGCCCCCGCCAGCGGTGCGGACACGCAGGGGCTGACCACCAGGGCCGACACCACGCCCATCGCAAACACGCTGATGAACTTGCCGCCCGGCAACTTGTTGGAGCCTGCCCCCAGCCAGCTTTGCACCGAAGCCGGCAACTGCAACTCATACAGGCCGAACATCGACAAGGCCAGCAGCACCATCAGGGCCGCAAAAACCAGCACCACCCAGGGATG